>CAKQNT010000021.1 GCA_934255405.1 uncultured Alphaproteobacteria bacterium | reverse complement strand
GACAGGTTATCCAAAAACAATAAAGTAAAAATAGAATCTGAATTTTGTACTATAATTTATGAATTAAATATATTAACACCTTGATTGTGTTAGATTCTTGATAAAATCAGTTCGAAGATTATCCGGTGTATGGTATATTTAATGCCTAATTTTCGAACCAGCTTAAATACTTGATTTATAAAGAAAAATCGCCATTTCTGACGATTTTTGAATTGTGGCTGGAGACTGCGTGCAGTTTCCGAGCAAAAAATTTAATATATTTAACTTTAATAAATTTGTTATATACTTGCGTTTTAGTTAAATAAACCTATCTACAAAGTGCATGTTATTAATAATTTGAAGGGTTAATTATGTATAAAAGGCGACAACAGTATATTAACTATATTGGCATAAGCCATAGGAAAACAGAAACATCTATTGACAAATTGTTATCTTTTATGCGATTTAGGCCAATAGTAATAGTTGTCTTTTTGGTAGCTTCTTTTTTATATAATTTCGGATATTTTCTTGAAACAGATTACCATTATCTGTCCTTTCTAACATATGCGGATTTTTTATACGGAACAATCCCCTTTATTGTTTTATATTCGCTTATATTGTTTTTCCTTTCTTTTCTCATTCCACTCATTTTAACGCCGAGCATATGTGAAGATTTATTTTTGTATGTTTCGAAAATGAATACTGAAAATTTTTGGCATAATTTTATATATAAAGAAATTCGTTTAAAAAGTATCATTGGGAGAGCTATACAAAATATAATAACAGGTTTTTTTGTTGATGATGAATATATCTCATATCCGATAAAGCAATATGAACAAAAAATGGAGCTGAAGAAAAATAGAGCAAAGCAAAATATAGGGAAAAATTCAAAATATAAAAGATTTTTAGCACAAATAAGACTTAAACTTAAAAGACCATATAAAAAAGTAAGTAAATGTACTGTATATTTCGCCAATATTTTAATTTCCATACTTTTAGGGGCTTCTATATTTATACTAGTCTTTAGTTGGATAATAATATACTTTGTAATAAAATATCATTTATCTCTTTTATCTAATTCAACAATTGTAGATATTTTTAATGACAAATGGAGCATGCTATATGTTATAAGCTGTTTTGCATTGGTATATTATATAAATACAGATAGATTGAAAATATCAGCATTTGTATGCTCTGTGTTGCTTTTTTATGCTCCATTGATTGGCGAGGAAATTTTTTGGATTGATTTTTATAATAGCAGATCAACAGTAGTAACGCAAGATAAAGAAGAATATCAATTGGTTAGGGCAATTTCAAATGGATATCTATCTAAAAAAGACAACAAGTTATTTTTTATACCGCAAGATCAGGTTGATAAAATAACTGCAAATAGTAATAATGTTTCTCTGAAGAATAAGGCATGAATTTAAATAAAGCATTTAAAATCAATTATGTACAAGCACTGCCATGTTATTCCTCAAGATGTAAATTTGCCAGAAACTATGGAGGAATTCATTTCTAAATCAAAAGAGTTGAACGCCAAGCTTTTGATGGCATCCCCGCCATGTCAGGGGCACTCCAAAGCCAACCAGAGTGAAAATAAAGACGAAGATATTCGTAATTGTCTGATTTTGAAGGTTACAGAGGCTGTTGAAAAAGGAAATTTTGACACGGTTATGATCGAAAATGTCCCCGAATTTTTAGATTATTCGTCGGACACAATCCTGCCAGAGCTTGAAGGAAAAAACATCCGTCAATATTTGAAAGAATTTTTTCGGACACATGGATATATGGTTAATTTTTATCAGCGTGTTGATGCGCATAAATATAGTTCGACCCCACAGCAACGTGTTCGTGCGATTGTTTTGGCCTCCAGAATAGGCGAATGGAAATTACCACCAATATTACCCAAAGAGCAATGGGGAAACTTGGAAAAAGCTATTGGTGATTTGCCTAGCCTTGAAGCAGGAGAACGTGGAATTGAAAAATATGAGAATGATCCAATCTGGAGTAAAAAATTAGATGAGCTGAAATATCACACTGCCCCGTACTGGCCTGAACGTGATATCGAAATTATGAGACACACCGCAACAGGTTGTACGGCCTTTGATAATCCTCTAGAATACAGACCGACCAAAAAGGACGGAACTCCAAAAGAATATTATAGAACGGCATATCGGAGACCTAAATGGGGAGATGCCTTTCCGTGTATCCTTAGAGAATCTGATGGCATGGGAGGAATGATTACCTGTCACCCAGGAAGACCTCAAGAAGATGGTACATATAGCGATGCTCGGGCTTATACTGTTTTGGAGCTTCTACGTGGCTATGATTTACCGTATGATTTTCCGTTTCCTGCGTGGACTCTTGATGAAGATAAGCTACAACGAGCGGTTCTGGGAGAAGCATTTGCACCTCGGTTGGTTCAAAGAATCCTTGGAGCTATGCCCAGGTAAAAAATATGAGGACAAAACAGGTAGGGAGACTTCGGTTTCCCTGTTTTTTTGACCTCATTTATAATTTAAATTAGGTTACTCAAAACGCCAAAGACATTTTTAAGCCTCGCACGTAAAGACCTCTTTCAATTTTTGTTAGCCATTTTTTAAGCTTAACTGGTGCGGGGTGGTAGGTGTATCTCGGTCGGAGAGTATGGGAGCGGCAGCCGGCCGTCCCGAGCTCGTAGGTCAATAGCCGCCAGTGTCTGGCCTCTTGAGTAAAAATAACTTGTCGTCAACCTCAAGAACTTTTCTTTTAGGCTGGTTTTAAATTTGATTTTTTTCAAAAGATTATCCCGAAGGACTGGCTGGATTTAAGCCAAGTTAACTTATTGAAAAACAATGATATTTAAAGAAAGTAGTTCGGAAGTAGTCTAAAAATAGCCTATTTTGAAAAAGTAACATTCGAACTCGATTTTATTATTAAAAAACAAGGGCTTAAACCGAAATTTAAGCCCTTTGCAAAATGTGGCTGGGGTGGCAGGATTCGAACCTACGAATGTCGGCACCAAAAGCCGATGCCTTACCACTTGGCGACACCCCAACAATTATTGTGGTAAAGTCGATATTGCTATCGGCAGTGATATATGTAGAATAAAAAAAAGATAAAGGCAAGACTTTTTTTGCTTAAAATATCAATTTTGTGCGGCGGCTTGAAATTTGTCGGCAAAGTCTGCCGATTGTATAAGATTAAATATGATTTTGTGCAATGAGCTCATATCGCGGAATATCTCATGGCTATTCTTAAAAAAAGTAATTTTTTTTGTCTAAAGGGTTGATTTTTTGTTGCGCTTGTTGTATAATTTTATACAATAAAACCGATGCTTAGGGGTTGTCAGATGTTGAAAACGGAGAAATTGAACGAAAAACTTAAAAAGTTTTATGACAAAACCAAAGACTGGTTACGCAGAACCAATCTTAAAGGCGCGGTATTGCTGGCATTGCTGCCGACTGGTACTGCCGCAAGTCCTAAAGCCGATGCTCCGACTGATAATCATCTTTCGGATCGGATTGAAAAAACATTGCAGCCTAATGACAGCGCATTTGCCGAAGCCGGACGCACTTATGAATTTGGCGATAGTTTGTTGAATGTTGACAAAGCGACGGAGGCGGTGTCACAGATGACCATCGGCGAGCTGTTGGATAAAGGGCTGATTGATAAAGATGCTTTTTTAGATTATGAGTTTACGGCTGAGGATTTTCAGCAAATGGAACCGGGCAGCCTGGGCGAACGATTGGAAAGCCAATTTAAAAGATTTTGCGGCAACAAAAAACCGCAAGGCAGTTGTTTGCGCGGCGTGCGCGAAACGGTGTGCCGTGTTACCGGAAAAAATATTCTAACTAAATCGCGCTACGCCAAAGAATGGTGGCGGCGGGTTGATGAACGGGAAGATGCTCCGTTTGTAGTGATTGGTACAGTGGAGCAGGTTCAGGAAAACGGCAAAATTAAAGATGTCGGCAATATCAAAAAGTTGGATTTGTTAGCTTTGCAGGATGTGGTAGTGGTGGTTGACGGAAAGGCACAGCCGGCCGGACATGTAACATTTTTTGGAAGCGGTGACTATAGTTATTGCGATGGCAGAGAGAGCAAGGCCAGCGTGTTGCGAAATATGGACAAGGGTAGGTATAAAAATAAGGCTTGGGCTTTGATGCCTAAAGATACAAAGATTTCTTCTGAGCGTGTGGCTAAGCATTTGTTGGAAAAGATTATGAGCACTCACCTCAATGTTATTGACTTGAGTAGAATGTTGGCATCTGCCGAGATTTCGGCTGAGGAACTGCTGAATAAACCAACGCAAAATACTCTGGTTGCAGAGCGGCTGAAAAATGTTCGTGAGGCATTGGCTCGAGTGCAGAAAAAATCTCAGGAGCAAGAAATTGTGCTGGCTAAGGCCGAACCCAAACATGGGCCACAATTGACAAGCACTTATTTGCGCACTCAGAATCATCAAATAAGATAAATCAGTTGATAGGGATTGTATTATCTTTGGTCGATATTAGATATCAGTTATATCTGTATCGACGAGGAAGATTATGAAATATTGGCTGAGTTTGATAATGGCGTTTTGGGCTTTGCCGGCGTTTGCTTATGACAATGCCGGATTATATGCTGACTTTAAGCGTGTGGGGTTGGATTTGGGAACGGCTAAAGTTAGCAACTATAGAGATTATGAGGGTTCTCCAAATACAGAAATTAATCAAAATACTCAAGGCGTTCTTAAAGGGGTGTTTGAGTTTGCTTTGGAGTATGAGCAGCCCAAATATCGTTTTGATAATATGGTCTACGCCGAATACGGAAAAAGCCGGATTCATGGAAATCAGGGCAATGATAAGTATACTGAAAACGCGGATAAACTTTTGTTGACCAGCGAGTATATCTATAAAATTTGGCATTTTGCCAATAAAGCAGATATGGGGCCGTTTGCTAATGCGGCATATCAGACTGAATTTACTTCAAATTCTCAAGCCAAACGTCAGCAAGTGGTGCGAGCGATGCAAGGCTTAAAAATGATAAATGGGGCGCGGAACTTGACGGATTTTCATTTGGCGATGGTTGAAGAATTTGATTTGACTTATGCCAGAGCAGAAACTAAGACCGCCGGACAGATAGGCTTTACTTATAAATATCCGTTTGCCAAAAAATATCGGTTTGAATTTGAAAGTTATTATCGAAAATATCTGGGATATTCTCGCTATGAATCAACCGATTTTCGCTATGAATTTTCGGCAATCGGCAAGTTGAATATTATGGTGGCGCAAAGGTTTTTTGTTGAGCCGTATGTTTCGTATTTCAGAGCCGAAGATAAAAAGCACAACAAATCAGGCGCCAATCTGATGTTTGGTGTGGCGGTGGCGTTTACCGATGTGGCAAAACTGCTTTAGAACTAAATTATTTTCTTTTTCTGCCAGCGGGAAGTTTGATGATTTTTTTCTTTTCTTCTTTGGCCTGCAATTCTTCTAAATCTCGTTCAGTGGCAAGTTTATCAAGAATGGTTTTTACCACGGAGTCAAGTTGTTTGCCATCGCGATAATCAGCGGGAAGGGCGAAATTTACGCGGTTGTCGCTCAAAAGTTTGATGGCGTTCATTTTGTGCTTGCTCTTGGGCTGGTATACGGCAATAGCGTTGCCTCCGCGCTCTTTGGTGAGTTTCATAGAAGGGATGTCGGTCATGCCGTCGCCAAAATAAATCATTCGGCGGAACGGGATGGGGCGCTCTTCATCGGGCATAAACTCGTTAACAGCTCGGTCTTCTAATTTGCCTAGTCCTTTGTTGATTTTGGAAAGGTATTGAGTCTTGGTGGAATAGTTAACCACGCGAGCCGGCCAAACCGGAGTACCATCTTCGCCAAAGGCATAAGAGCAACCAAATACATCGGTAAAGTGCTTGCGGATGCTGGCACCGGCGATAATCTCTTCATAGCCGGAAGAAATGATGTAGTGCTCAATTTGCAAATCGCGTTCGGCGCCATATTTGTTAATACGGTCGAACCATTCTTCCACCCCTTCAAAATAGGTGATGCTTTTTGCGGCATCGCAAAAAAAGTCACGGGTGAGGCGAATACCTTTTTCTTGAGCGGTTTTGATAAAGTAGTACATACTGCCGGTTACCTGATCGGCACAGTTATCACGCGACCATTGGTTGGCTTTTTTCCAAAATGTGGTCGGAGTCATGCCAAGAGAGGGGATTAAAATATAATCCTGCATGTAGGTAACGCTCAAAGTTTCGTCAAAGTCATAAATCAGGGCTACTTTTGTGGGTGCTTTTGTCATATTTTTTATATCTCCGCTTGCTTTTTGGAATTAAACATTATAAAACAAATAAGTTAATTTTTTACTAGCTAATTAAAAAAAGAGGTCAAAATGGCAGCTACATCTATGGATCAATTGGTTTCGTTGTGCAAACGGCGTGGTTTTATCTTTCAGAACTCTGATATTTATGGAGGTCTGCAGGGGGTGTATGACTATGGTCCGCTGGGTGTTGAGCTCAAAAATAATCTTAAGGCCGCTTGGTGGCGGGCAATGATTTATGAGCGCGATGATGTGGAGGGTTTGGATGCCGCAATTTTGACTAATCAGAAAGTTTTGCACTATTCCGGACACGAAGATACTTTTTCTGATCCGATGACTGATTGTCGTAAATGCAAAGGACGTTTTCGCGCCGACCATATCAAAGACGGAAAATGCCCGAATTGCGGTTCTACGGATTTGACTGAGCCGCGCCCGTTTAACCTGATGTTTAAGACAAATATCGGGCCGGTTGACGATGGTTCTTGTTTTGGTTATCTGCGTCCGGAAACCGCGCAGGCAATTTTTACTCAGTTTAAGAATGTGGTTGATTCTACTTCTCGCAAATTGCCTTTTGGTATAGCGCAAATCGGCAAGTCTTTTCGTAATGAGATTACTCCGCGTAACTTTATCTTTCGGGTGCGTGAGTTTGAGCAGGCAGAGCTGGAATATTTTGTAATGCCGGGAGAAGACGAAAAATGGCACGAGATTTGGAAAGAAGCTCGCATTAAATGGTGGGAAGAGCAGGGATTAAAGCGTGAGAATATGAATATCTACACTACTCCCAAAGCTGATTTGGCTCACTATGCTAAAGCCTGCTACGATATTGAATATCAGTTCCCGCATGGTATGGAAGAGCTGGAAGGTATTGCCAATCGTACGGATTATGATTTGGGTAATCATACAAAAGCGCAAGAGGAAATGAACCTGACTTCGCATTGTCATAAAAATCCGGATTCAACTCAAAAACTCTGTATTATGACAGATGATGGCAAGTGGGTTGTTCCGTTTGTGATTGAGCCTTCAATGGGCGTGGATCGCGGTGTGCTGGCGGTTATGACTGAGGCTTATACTGAAGAAGATTTGGGTAATGGCAACAGCCGTATAGTACTCAAACTTAAGAAACATTTGGCGCCGATTAAGGTTGCGGTGATACCCTTGAAAAAGAATAATGAGCAGATTATGGCAAAATGTCATGAAATTAAGCAAAATTTGCTTAAATTGGGTATTGGACGCGTGGCTCTGGAAAATACCGGAAATATCGGTAAGGCGTATCGTCGTCATGATGAAGTGGGCACTCCTCTGTGTATTACCGTGGATTTTGAGACCTTGGAGAATCAGCCGGAATCCGTGACTGT
The DNA here is from genome assembly GCA_934255405.1 of uncultured Alphaproteobacteria bacterium. Lineage (GTDB taxonomy): Bacteria > Pseudomonadota > Alphaproteobacteria > RF32 > CAG-239 > CAZU01. Next base: position 841 of record CAKQNT010000021.1, on the reverse strand, counting down.
TCGTGACCGTGATACAATGGAGCAGGTTAGAATTAATGTGGCTGATTTGCCGGAGTATTTGCATAGTTATTTTAAGAAGTAGGTAAGGCTGTCTAGCGGCGAGCTCGCTGGATAGGCAAGCGCGTCTAGCGGCACATCTAGAGCGATTTTACGGTGACAGAAAATGCTCACGTACTAATCGTGTACGCTCCGCTTTTCAGCACCTAGAAATCACTCTATCTGTACCACTATCCGAGCTTGCTAAAGATAGTGCAGGAAAATAGCTGAAAATTCATTTTGAATTTTCAGCTTTTTTTGTGGGGTCTGTCATTGCGCGAACGGCAATTAGCCGTGAGAAGCAATCCATCTTTATCTCAAGGCAAAAAATAACCTGTCAATAGTTGTTGAAAACTAAGCGTTAGCACTGGAAAAGTTTGCGCTTAGGCTATATTTATAATTTGAGAAAGTGCGACAAAAGGAGTAAAGAGAGTATGACCGGAAAGATAAGTTTAACTGCGAGTATGCGCAGAAACTTATTGAGCCTGCAGAACATCAGCAGGCAGGTTAGCTCTACCCAAAATAAACTTGCTACCGGCAATAAAGTAAATTCCGCAATCGACAATCCGTCCTCTTATTACACTGCCAGAAGTCTAACCAACCGCGCCAACGATTTAGACTCCTTATTAGACTCAATGGGGCAGGCGGTGAGCACCATCAAAACCGCCTCAACCGCAATCAGCACTGCGGCAGATTTGATTGAGCAAATGAGCTCAATTGCTCAATCAGCCAGCGAGGTTATGGGCGGCGAGGTGCATAAAATAGATTCCACGATGAGCACGCTGGAAATCCAGCAGATACTGAA
>CAKQNT010000020.1 GCA_934255405.1 uncultured Alphaproteobacteria bacterium | reverse complement strand
TGGGGGTGTAGCTCAGTTGGTTAGAGCGCCTGCCTGTCACGCAGGAGGTCGCGAGTTCGAGCCTCGTCACTCCCGCCAGTTGCGAAAAGTGTCCGTTCAGGGCACTTTTTTTGTATCCATTTTATTTTTTTGCTCGAATGAACGACATTGGCCGCAAGGCGAGGATAAAGATTATGCTTTTGTTAGCTTGTGAGCCGGTGACAGCCGGCAAAATAAGCGTTACATAGCGGTGACCAAAACGAGTTAGCGATTGCCCATTTGATTTATCTGATATCAATAAAAAACGAATGAAGAGTAGAAGCCTCTAATATTCAAAAAATTAGTCTATTGAAAAGTTTTTATAACAAAGAGGAGATACTTGAATTTTAGGCAAAAAATAATAGCAGCCATAGAGACTGCTATTATTGAAAAATTTTTATATTATACAGTGGTTGCGGAGATAGGTTGAGGGTCCCATTCTGCTGGCTTGTTTATTGTACGCCCCTCAGTAGTGATTATTTTGTCTGGTAGTTGATTGCTTGCAAAAATAGTTGGAGTAAGTTTTTTGATATGTAAAACATTCTTTTTTAATGATGGAAAAGAGGTTGCATGCCTGTCAACAAAAAGGCCTACCATTTTTCCACAATCTTTAACGGCAATTTTAACGGCATAAGCCATATCGGAATCGTTGCTAAACAGCAAGGCGTAGTCAAATTTATCATCTTTAGCGTCAGCAACCATCTGTACAGCAAGATTTACGTCTGTTCCTTTTTCTTCTGTTTTAATGACCTCGACGGTTTTTATACGCCCCTTTTCCCATTCCTTTGCGAGAGGCATTTGAGTTTTGTGTGTTGAAAACTGCCCGTAGATTATGTTTATTTTGGGGTTTAAAGAAATCGCTTCAATATATATTCTTTGCCGCAAAGCTTTAGCTGGGTCGCCTCTGTTAGTGCTTATTTTGGCAGTAAAATAATTAACCGCAATTAGCTCATCATCAGGCTGCAGCATAGATTCACATAGTTTCACTAAGTCAAGCCATTTGTGCGGCGTCCCTTTGAGCGAGCAGTAATATAAATTAAAACCGTCAATATAAGCAATAACCCGTCTAGTCATTAGTTCTCCTAAAAAAACAGGGGAGCTCGCGCTCCCCTTATCCGCTGCTACGAATAACAAACGGACTTTATATAGTATATATACTATGCACGAGCCAAAAAGTCAATATAATTTTCATTATATTTTACACATTTTCAACATCTAATATATCTATACCCATTCCAATAACAACCTTTTATTTGGCCTCTACCGTTTGGCTATATCATATTGACTCTTGCGTATTTTCTTAATTCATTAAAGCTATCTGATATACTTTTTGTAGCGCTGTATTGTGTTGGTTGTATAGTAAAAAATTATAATTTTCAATAAAAATAACGTAAAAAATTATGGCTCTGGATGGAAGAACTTGCAATATCGACTATTAAGCGCATAGCAAATAGCTCAAAATGGCTTAATTAACTTTTCAATTACCTGCTATTGGCATTTTTTGTTGATAAACTTGCCACCGCATGCTCTGCACTCTTCTTTGCGTAGAGCCGATTTGTCTTGAGGACACAAAATACATTGGCTGCTGTATTGCGGAACATATCGCTTGCCTGAGCAAAAGCGGCCGCAGTAATCTTCATTAAATCGTAAATCAATGGGAAATTGTTCATCACAAGAATAACAATAGCCATTATAATCCATTATCGGGTAATTTTTAGGGCAAGGCGGATAGCTGGGTGGATTCCCTCCAACATCGCCTATAATAATTCGATCTGGACAAACAGCATCAAGCTCTGCTTTTTTGCCCCAATTATACTCACTGTCAATTAATACTACCTTCTGCACATCGCACGGAAAACACTCATTATTACACTGATGAAGAGGTTTGTCGGCAGGGCATTTTTGTTCAGGGTAAAATTCTAAATCATCTCCTCTACTTAACTGCCGTCCATCTTTAAACTGACACCTGTCGTGCTCATCAACGTATCGATTGGAGCATACTTCACAATTTGACACTTGCCAAAAATCTTTTTCTAAGGGATCATCACATGAATAGCATCCGCCATAATACCCTCGCAACGGCTTGTCTGCCGGACATTCTTTAAGAACACAATTAACAACATAGTTATTTCCGGTGCCGGAGCCATTGTAATTGACTTCGCGGTTAGGGCAACGACTAGTACACTCTTCTTTTGTACCAACCATTATGTATTCCGGCGCATTGCAATCATAACATTGGAAGGGAGTGCGGAAAACGCAGCCGTCGGATTCTGATGGTTTATTGTTATCCGAAGACGGCGAACAAGCGCATAGCAACGGTAATAAAAGCAATAATCGATACATTTTATAATGTTTAAGGAATGTCATTTAATTACCCCCAGTATTTGTTTAACAGTTTTAGTTTGGCAAGATTTGTTTTGTTCAATCCAAATGCCTTGCATTTTGTCACAATTTTCTTTGTTAATCACGCACTCTGTGCCATCGTCAAAGCAATTATTCAATACAATTCCTTCATGACAATAGCCGGTATCCAAACAAATATCATTGGACATTCCTTTTGCATCTGCTAATAAAAGAACCATAACCATGATTGATATCAAACTGATTATAACAGCTGAAATAATTAGGGCTATGCTATATATGTTGAAATAGATTTTAACAATATTGTTAAATAGCGTATTTTTGCTTAATTGCGCATTTTGCCTTTTTAGCTCACTCAAGAAAAATATTGCCGATATAAACATTGTGTACAACACAAAGCTTAATGAAATATTTGCGGCAGATATATTCTCGTTAAAAAATGCTACCGCCGCACACAACAACATCAGCAGCAACAAGTAGACCAACAAACAATTAAATAAATGTTTTCTGTGCCACCAAGGAATAAAATTTGGATTGTATACCGGCAAAACACTAAAAATTAAAATTGGAAAAAGAACAATAGCAACAATTGCTTGGACAGAAGCAAGGCAAAGTGGAACAAGGCAAGCAACGCCTAAAGAAACATCAAAGGCATGGACAAATTTGCTTGTTATGTATTGGCGCCGCAACAGATAGGAATAGAGAGCAAACATTACCCAGCTTGCCACGACCAAGCATGCAATATTTTGCAATAACAATATTTCTTCAGTCATCTTTATTACCTTGTTCCATTATTCCGTTGATAATAATAAAATTGTTCATAATATTCAACAGAGAATAATTGTTTGGTATGGTTAAATTTGCGGGGAATATTTGCCGGTGCGGATGGTGGCGGCAATGCAGCGGGCACGGCGGCCGGTGTCTTTGGCATATTGGCTGTTCAGGCATTCTGCCGCCGCTTGTTTATAATCTCCCATCCACAAAAATCCGAGCATCTTTTTAAACTTGCAAAGCCCTTCCGCTCCAAGATTAAAAGCCATATCCAACAAAGCGTATTGCCGCTCATCGTCCAACTGCTCCCAAAAGGCAATCCGGCGGCGCAACTCTTTCTCTGTATGGCAGATATCATTACGCAGCAAATAAAACGCTGCCTGTTTGGTAATGCCGTGGCGCCAGTCGCCGACAATTTTCAGCTCCTCTTTGCTGAGCGGGTTTGCTTCAAGGTTTCGGCCGATGCCGATTGTTAATTTGCCTTTGGAGCAACGATAAGGACTAAGTCTAATTCCCTCATGCTGTGCCAAACGTTGGCAGATTTCGTACATATCAAGCATTTTTCTTGCGCCCTTTCTTTTCAAACAGCATATTCAATTTGACCTTGATTTCGGTCAAAATTCTGTTTTGTTCATTAATCGATACGGTTAGCTTTTCCAATCTGGTGTCTTGTTTTTCAAAAGTTTTTTCCATTTTATCTACTCTGGTTTCAATATTGCCCTGCCATCTTCCGATGCGGATGAAATTGGCTATTACTCCGCAAATAGCGGCTAAGCCGGTGAATAATCCCCAGTCCATGTGTATTGTCCCTATAAAAAAAGGGGAGCTATTGCTCCCCAGCGGTTTCTGTCAAACTGCTCTGTTCTTCGCTGTATTCAGGCAGATACGGATTAGCGGCGCGGATAGCGTCTTTTTTTGCCAACCATTGCGTTTTTAGTCGGGTGGCAAGCTCGGTTTGCCCGCGGGCAAGCGCCTCATCATAGTCATGTTTCAACGGATCTGCCTCTGATGCAAAGCATTTTTCTCGCTGTCGGCGAATAAGCTCATTCTGCTCAGATAAAGAAAGCGGCAATGGTTGCGGATTTTTCACCGCTTCTAAGTAATCGCCTCGATCTTCAATATAGCAACCATTATTATTGCAATAGACTGCAAAATCTGCGTATTCTTGGTTTGAATATGGTTTATTTAGTATCATTTGTTTCTCTCCTAATACCCGCAGGCAAACCAAGCCAAAACCGCATCTTCTGATTGTCCGGTGCCTATGGTAAATGTTGTTGCGGTTCTCCCATTGAGTTTGTTGTCGCCAAAATAAAAATTGGTAGCGGAACCGCCCGACACCATATAACAATTTATATAGTACAAAGTATCGGAAAACGGTTTGAGCAGATTTTTGGTCTCCCAACCAGAGCCTACGGAAACGGCGCCGCCCTGCTCTATCCAGCCATCTGAATACAGACAATACCACTCAGTGCCATTGTGATAGCTTTCCACCGCATAGCGGCAGGCCTGCAAAGCAGCGACTTTTTGTTGCAACTCGCTTATCTCTCCTTGTTGCACCGCTATATTTTGAACCTCTTGTACTTTTGCCGCAGCAGCTGCTGCGGCAGAAGCTGCTGAAGTTGCCGAAGCAGAAGCTGACGTCTGCGCAGAAAAAGCATTGTCGGCAGAAAGAGATGCTTTTTCGGCTGAAGCTGCAGCAGAAACCGCCGCCTCTTTGGCAACACCGGCTTCTTGAGAAGCATCATTAACATAAGGCTGCAACGCCTTGTCGGCAAAAGTGATAATTTCCGGTTTGGTAGTGCTCTCGACATAAGAATTTATCAGCGTTGCCGACTGTTTGGTTACGACATCGGCAACAATCGGCGCGGCAAATTGGCGAGTGAAATTTTCGATATCCGGTTTGGCAACAGTTTCTACATAAGTCTGAATTTCTTTTTCGCCGGATTTGATATAAAAAAGAGTGGCATCAATATCCAACACCACCTCTTGTTGCCACAGCAGCTCCACTGACTGCTTATCCGAGCCGTTAAGCACGATTATATCTGCGCTATTATCTGTCATTTGCCAACCTCCTCAGTCACCTTAAAATATGCCACCGCATTGATGTTTTGCGGGTATATGGTATGAACCTGACCATCGGCAAAAGTGGCCTTGATGTCGGTTTTGTATTGTCCGAGCGGCAAATCGGTATCTTGGGGCGTAAGTTCAATAACCGCCGTGCCGTGCACTGCGTCAGAAACCGCGCCTGCTTTGTCCAATATCAAATTATCTTGCTCATCGCGGACACACATTTGCAGTTTCATTCCGCTGATATCCAAATCTCTGTCCGGCAGTTTGAAACGCATGATTATGGCAAAACTGTTGCCCTGACGCACAGTTATTCCACGAGAATTAATAAGTCCGGTCATTTATTCCTCCTTGGCTTTGATAAAATAGTTTACCGATTGATTGATGGGGGTTACGTGCCGTGAACTGCCATAAATTTCACTGGAGCGAGAGGCCCTAAATCCGACTATCGGATTGGTGGTATCTCCGGCAGAACCGTGGGCATAGCCATTTGATGATTTTTCTTCATAAAAAGCTCCGCTGAATGTTCCATGAGAACCGCTGGCGCCAGTCAGATAAAAAGAGCCAGAAATTTCCGGCAATCCTTCGGCCTGCGTGGTATATATATCTTCGGCAGAATCTCCACCCAAACCGCGCAAAAACTTGCCACGATAATCCGGCACATTAAAGGTATTGATGCCGTCTCCGGCGCCAAAACTGGTGCCTATCAGCTCAAACAGCGCAGAATATTCGGTGCGTTTGACCTCCTGTCCGTTGCACAAAAGCCAATGGTCATGGTTTTCCGCTTGCAAAGAAGCTTTAATATCACCAAGCGAATACATATTGTTTAAGGCGGAAGTAAGCGCATTGCGCAGATCTTCAATATTTTTGTTAAGCTGGCCGCGGGTTGCGGCATCTGTCGCCAATGTTCCGTTGGCCAAATTTTTAATCTTAAAGCCGCCGCAATTGATATCGCCGCGCATGGCCGAGCGCCCATCTCGCAAAAAACATGAGCTTAAAGCATCGGCAAAATTATCATCTTCCTCATCGTGATGGTCGGTGACAATTTCTATATCATTGACCCGATCATCTTCCCAGTTATGAATTCTGGTAAAATTTCCCTCACTATCATAAGGCATTTGTTTTCTCCCTTAAAAAGTTAAAAATCAGAGCGGCAAAGTTCCAATTCTTGCCGCAGTTTATTGATACGCCCGAGCCATTCCCAAGTGTTGGGATATGCCTGATAAGAGGCCTGCGCCAACTCCACCGCCACCAAAGGGCCGGCAACCGGATAGGTCGGGCAAAAATCAGAACCGGCCGTTTTGCATGAGCTCAAGCAAAACAGTGCGGCCGACATTAGGGCGAGCATATATCTCGGCTTTTTGTTTTTGGACATGGCGCACAACCTCCACCTGTTTGACCACAATTTCTTTTTCGGCTTGAATTTGCCCTAAACGGTAGCAAACAGCGCAAAGCGCCAACACAGCCAGCACGGCAAACGGCTTAGACATTACCACGCCCCAAACAACAAAACAAAAGCCCGAGCTACATTTTCGGCAGCCTCGGGCTTGAGAACGGAAACAACAGCCAACACGCCGAGCGCGGCCAATGCCCCGATATATTTATATTTGCGTTTTTTGAGCATTATTCCCCCATACACAAAAACCGCCGGCTCAAAAAGCCGGCGGCACAATTAAAAAATCAGACTGCTAGGAAATTATCGCCTGACTGATATAATAAGTCAGGAATTTTATCAGCACCAGCCAGAGCACACCTCCGCAAACAATGCCGAAGATAAGCCCCCAACCGGCAGGCTTCTGGTCTCTGCGCACCTGAATATAGTCATAGAGAAACCACACCAACTGCTCGACTGTATATATGCACAAGATTATAGCCAGTTGCAACAGAACGTATTCACCGCCCCACAACTGCGGAAGAGCAAGCAAACTTCTCACTACAGCAGTAGCAAAGTTAGCGGTCTTCCAGCTGTCAGGACGCCCAATTTTTTTGAGCAAATAGAGCATAAGGGCGCGAATAATGCCCATTGCGGCCAGAGCTCCAAGTGCCCCACCAAGTAGTATTGCCATAAGTTTCTCCTTTAGAAAAATAGTTAACATACAGCAAATATACAGGCTTTAATTCCAGCTGTCAACAAAGTTACAACCTTTAGCAACAGGCGGTTGCATAATTAACCTTCAGATAGCCGCTATCGGTCACAAACACCGCGTTGGGATTATGCATTGCCACATCTTGCGCCAAAAGCCCGATACGCGGAGTGTTGTCGCCGCGATATGTATATAAATATACCGGAAGCCCGTTGTACAAACGCCCAACCTCAACAATATTTTCCTTAAGATCTTCATCTGAAAACATATAAACTCCAGAGCCAAGAACATTGCTGATGGCACCCCAACCGGCACTGTTGCGATTATCTGCGTTTTCGGCACTGTTTTTGGCGCTGCGAATATCGCCTTTGTTGGCAATATTGTATTTGTCCATCGCCACATCGTAACCACTCTTGGTATTTGACATCAGGCGCAAGATTTCATTAATTGGCAAAGTGCGCGCGGAGTTTTGAAAATTGCCGGCGGCAATCTGATTGTTCAGGCTGTTGGTAAAAGCATTTTGCCCCTGCTGAATGGACTGATATGCGGCCTGAGTATAAGCATCGTTCTGCTGCTGTTCCAAATTGTTCATCGCCGACTGATAAGCGGCGCTGTCGGTTGACAGCCCTTGGTTCTGCAATCTGGTTTCCAACTGGCGCCGACGACTGTCAAACTGAGAAGAAAGTTTGTCGGCAGCGTTTTGATACACCGCATTTTCCACTCGGCGGGCAGCCGCATCTGAGCCATCTACCGAATAAACATAATCAGGTCTGTTGCCCAATTGCGAACTCATCTGATTGCCGATTGAGGCCATATTTTTATAAGTGTTGTCGGCCAAAGAGGTGTCATATTTGTTAAGATAGTCAATCACTTCTTTTTCAGAACCGAAATAGCCAGTTTTGTTATTTCCATAGCCCATAAATTTGCCAATACTTTTAGACATTGTTTATATCTCCTTAGATTAGTGTTTATACAAAGCCATAATGACGGCATCTTGTCCATCATCATGGTAGCCCTTTAAGATACCCTCCGCCTTAAAACCCAAGCGATAGGCCAGTTTGAGGCATTGAGCATTGTTAATACCGGTGAGCATACTTATGCGCCGGCACTTATAAAAATCAAACGCCAGCGCAAACATAAAACGCAATATTCTTTTGGTGCACCAGTGCTTGTCGGTGGTGTATAACGTCCACCAAACATCGCGTTCGGGACGGCAATCGTGATAAATAAGTCCACCGATAAGCTCGCCGCCCCGAACAAAGCCGATAGTTAAATGCGCGCCCAGCCAATCAGTGCCGATTTTCAGCCCGTTGCAAACCCAATCGGTGATTTTATCATCGCAATCTGCAACCACCTTACAAGATACTGTTTCCCTGCTCATACCTAAACCCCGTGTCATACCATTCGATTAAGTTGCCTCTGGTTTTGGTTTTGAAGACTACACCAGCCTTAAAACCGGTTGCGTTGTTGCCAATCCAACGAGAACGGATTTTACCCTTGAGGGTCGCCCATTTGGTGCCGATAGGATTAGCCAGCGTGCTCCAAGCCGAATTATTCCATTTGGTACCGCCATAGTCGCCGATATTCTCAATGTAGCTGTGGTTTTGGGCGGCAAAATCCATATTGGTATATACCACCAGCGCAAATTTGGCCGAAGACTTGGTGCGCGGGTTAATCAGCTGAATTCTTTTGAGATTGGGATTGCCCAGATTACTAAACGCTTGTTCCACGTGTCCGCAGATAGGTATGCCGTTGTCAGAATATCCCTCATCAAACAAATACACTCCTTGGTCCGAGCCAAAATACAATCTATTGCAAAACAGTCCCCAACAAAAAGCTCTGATACCGGTAAAGCGGCACCAGGCGCCGGAAGCAACATTCACTATATGCTGCTCAAATTGTCGGGCAATAGGCACATTAAACAGCGCGTAGCCGCCACGCCCGTAGATAATCGCCTGCCAACCAAATTTGTTGCCGTTGGTTTTGGTACGATCTAACACCAAACCGCGAATTTTGTCAGAAAAGGCAAACTGCGACGAGTTGGCTTTGTCTAACGACAGCGCTTTTGATAGAGGCACATATCCGTCCTCGGATATTATAACAATATCGCCCTGATATTGCATAACGCAACGACTGCCAATCGGTCGGCTCATTCGATATACGCCACGCAGGCTCCAGTCATCGGCATTATCCGGAGAATTGCCGCTATAGACCGCCACCTCTCCTTCGGTGGTGATGAACACCGTCAGGTCATCCATGCCCAATCCGCCATCTTGTGTCCATGGAGCTATAGCCAAGAGCTCTCCGCCATGCCGAAAAACGGTGGAAAGATCAAATCGTTTGAGCAAGCCTTGCACATTGCCAACCTCATCGGAATACCAATATGCCAGTGTGCCTTTTTCTACAAAAAACAGCCGTTGTTTGCAGACAGCAACGTTCGCCAGCTTTTGCGGCATTAGTCCATCGCCTGAAAAAGTGGCGTTTTCCCAGCGCTCGGTTCCGTTATCAATATAAAACACCTGAGGCAAATCAAAGCCGTTTACCCAAATCAGGCGATTTTTGAATTGGCAATATTGCCAATCGTTGTTGATAAAATTATCAGCGACTTTGCGCAGTTTTTTCTTATCGGAAATATCCCATACAGCTCCACCGCCACAGGCAAAAAAGCGACGAACCGAAGCTTGTTTATATTCGGCTAATGTGTGAACCGGCGCACCTAGTTCGGCATAGCCGACATATCCTCTGCGCAAGCGCACTTTAGTATCTGCCGGCAGATAGTTATCCATCACAATAGCATCGGATTCATTCATCGTATCCAAACTATCTCGCACATTCAGCCCGCCGATAGGCGCCGGCAAAGTGTAGTTGGTAGAGGTATTGCCTCGATTAACCGTTCGTTGCTGCATTGACAGATACTCCTCCAAGTTCTTCCGCAAAAAAAGAGCCGCCCAGATTAATATCTTTGGCGGCCAGCCCTGAGGCAAATCGATTTTTTAGTTCTCGTTCATATTCATTGTATTCTTCTTCATACGGCATACCATTGCGGCGATACCACCGCCAAACTATACCTTTTTTGACAATATACTCATCAAAAATCGGAATATCGGTATTGGCAGAAAGTATGGATTTCTCATCGCCGTGTTTGTCAAAAACAATTGCCGATGAACGATATTGAAAAACGATTTTCAGATCCGCCGGCGGCGGGGTTAAAAAGGTGAACATTCCGTTTTGGATCTTAAACTTTAGCCCCAAAGAGGCAATGTTGAAGTATTTTTCTCGCATCCACTGCTCGGGAGTTATCGCCCCAACCACCTGCTCCGCACTGTTTTTGACAAACACTGTATTGTTGATTAGACAATAAAAATCTGGGCAATAATCTGCCAACAGATAGCGGGTTTTGCTTTTGATAGTGCGAATCTCGCCTTCTTTGGTTAACTCCTGCCAATCGCCAAAGCGCAGCAAGCTGTCCAAAGTGTCTTTGGCAACACTCAAAAATATGGCCTCCTGTTGGCTGTCCGGATTGAACAAATCCTCTGGCTTTTGGGTTGCGACAAGACTGGCCGCCTCTTGACATATTTCTAATAAATTCTTCATTATCTTTTTCCTTTTCTGACGATAGCGCGTAAAGAATTTACTTCAGTTTCCAGTTGTTTTATTCGGCTCAAATATTTTTCCTCGGTTTGCTGCCACGCCGCCAGCGCCGAATTGCCTTTGGCCTGTTCCATAAAGCGGAGAGCCAAATCACGTTCTTTGTCAACGCCCAGAGCAGCGGATTTTTCGAGCGGCATTGCGGCCAGGGCCTCTACCGTATAGATACCACGGCACTTTAGAGCATCTACCTCCGCTAAACTCAAAAAAGCAAATTGTTCAAGCGGAGTGCCGTCTTGTACCTGTTGTTTAGACAAACGATAACGAGCATATTCCTGCGGAAAACGTTTGATTTTATCGGAATCCGCCGGCTGATCAAAAACCTCGGTATTGTTGTCCTTAATGCGGATTTCGCAAAAACAGACATTTTCAAACACCGGAAAACCATGTTTATCCAGATGTCCGGTTTTAATGCTGCGATCATAAAAACGAGCACAGACATTATCTTCAGCGTGCCGATCAACAGCCACATTATCAAACATGGAAAAATCCATATCCATAAAGATTTCCTTTCATAAAAAAAGCTCCCGATTGGGAGCATGGTTAAAAAAATACCCGAGGTTTGACACCTCGGGACGGTTAAAACTCTTATGATATCGGCAAAAGCGGATTGTATATGATAGCGATAATATAATTTACTATGGCTACCAAAGAAAATATTATCATCAATTTTATGCGTTCTTCGCTATATCGGTAATAGTACATCAGCCATATTTGAAATAAGAAAAAACCAACTCCCCACCATGGAATTAATAATTTTGGCAACATCGAATCTAAAATACGATCAAAACTGAACATATAGAATCCACATAATGCCAAGCATATAACTTGATTAAGCAACCACATTAAAACAAGAATCAGATCCTTTAAATAATCTAACATTGAAGGGCTGTTACGAAGCATTTTGATTACAGTTAAAAGTTTTAGTTGAGTGCAATAATAATATCTCAATAATTATTTAATACAACTAAAATCCGTAACATTGACGTAAATATTCTTCTAAATTTTTGGCTCCGGATGAATATGTATTGCCGATCAACAGCCACATTATCAAACATGGAAAAATCCATATCCATAAAGATTTCCTTTCATAAAAAAAGCTCCCGATTGGGAGCATGGTTAAAAAAATACCCGAGGTTTGGCACCTCGGGACAGTTGTAAAAATGACAATGTTTTATTTGTATCCGTTGTCATAATTGCGTTTGCGTTTTTTGGCATCTCTGAAGATAACCACCAAAACCACCAGCAGAATCGGGCTGCCGAGCATAAACTGATAATCACCGGCGAACACCCAGTACAGCAAACTGCCGACAATCCAGCTTACAGCAACAAATACCGTAATCCAACCGGGGATAAACATAAACTTCCACCATGGTTTGCCGCGCATATCTCTTTGGCTGAAATATTCTCGGTCATCAGCATCCTCATCAACGGCATACCACGTTTGGAGAAAGTCCTCACCGCGAGGAGTTTTCTTGCATACAAATACAACCGCCGCCATAATTATTGCCAGATACGGGACAATATCCGGTACCTGCTCCTCTTTTATGCCCAATAATCCAATCAATATTAGCGTTGATATTGCGCCGAGAGAAGTATTTATGACATATAACCAAAATCTGGAAACCTTTTTAGAAAGCAAAGGAGTCGTGACAAAACTAAGCAAACACGCGCAAATCATTGCTCCTAATGCTAGCAAAACTTTCATCTCTGCTCCTTTCCGGTCATATTAATATCCTCATTGCCAGGGCATAGGGATAAGATTTGTCATTAAGTTTGTTACAATCAAGAAATTAAGGCAAACCCTTGATACAGTCTGAAAGGCTTGGTAGGTAGTCTTCTTTAACTTCGTTCATAAAATCTGGTCCTAAAAATCATTTATATCCGTTGTCATAATTGCGTTTGCGTTTTTTGGCAAGCATTATAACCGGCAACACAATCGGAAACCCAAACGCACTTATAATTAAATATTTGGGCTCAAGCGTAAGCAGGGCATACAATATCCAGCCCAAAATCCAGCCGCCATATATTATCACCGTAATCCAACTGGGGATAAACATAAACTTCCACCATGGTTTGCCGCGCATATCTCTTTGGCTGAAATATTCTCGGTCATCAGCATCCTCATCAACGGCATACCATGTTTGAAGAAATTCCTCACCGCGAGGAGTTTTCTTGCATACAAATACAACCGCCACCATAATTATTGCCAGATACGGGACAATATCCGCCATCTGTTCCTCCGTTAGACCATAGGCTACGGCAAGTACCGACACAATTATCGCGCCCAAAGAAATATTGATGACATATAACCAAAATTTGGAAACCTTTTTAGAAAGCAAAGGAGCCGTGATAAAACTAAGCAAACAAGCGCAAATCATTGCTCCTAATAGTATAAATATGTTCATCTTTGCTCCTTTGTTTCGTACGTGATTATAATAATTATTGGTTAGCAATTATTATTTGCAGTGTCAATATTTATCAAGGAAATACTGCATAAGACGAACATAAGGTGATTGCACCGATGCATATGTTCTTCTTCCTCAGGCGAATAGCCCAGAGCATTGAGATGTCTTCCCATTATGTAGTCCTTTATATAAACGTTAAAATAATACCCGAGGTTTGGCACCTCGGGACAGTTAAAACTCTTATGATATCGGCAAAAGCGGATTGTATATGATAGCGATAGTATGATTTACTACGGCTACCAAAGAAAATATTATCATCAATTTTATGCGTTCTTCGCTATATCTGTAATAGTACATCAGCCATATTTGAAATAAGAAAAAAACAACTCCCCACCATGGAATTAATAATTTTGGTAACATCAAATCTAGAATACGGCCAAAGCTCAACATATAAAAGCCACCAACAAATAACCCTATAGCATTTTTGCACCAAATTATTAAAATTAGAATCAGATCCTTTAAATAATCTAGCATTGAAGGGCTGTTACGAAGCATTTTGATTACAGTTAAAAGTTTTAGTTGAGTGCAATAATAATATCTCAATAATTATTTAATACAACTAAAATCCGTAACGTTGACGTAAATATTCTTCTAAATTTTTGGCTCCGGATAAATATGTATTGCCGGCAACATTTTCTACCGCACTGTTGGCAAGACCACGAGCCGTTTTATTCATAAACAGCGCTGATGTAACTGGTTTTGCCCAGTTAGCAAATTTATTGCCCATAAATCCGCCAGCAGTGCTATACGCAATATTTTTGCTATGGTCGGCTATATCACCCTCGCCTGCCCCTAAGCCATAAGCAGCACCGCCGCCAATGGCTTTTTTTACACCGTTGGTTAATTGAGCTGATCGCGGAGCAAACTCTGAAATCTGTCCGATTTTGTTCAGCGGACTGACAACAGCTCCGATTGTTTCCATTCCATGAGTAATGAACGGAGCTTTTTCGTATCCTTCCTGCAGCTGTTGGCGGCGTAGATCACGGGTTTGCGTGTATCCGCGCTTAAACGCATCAGAAAAAGACTCTCCGGTTTTGTTCCATCTGGGAACCAGACTGCCCAAACCATATCCTAGTCCACTGGCTACACCCTCCAGCTCATCGGCAAAGCCGAATGAAAGCCCCTGTAATGCAGCGTTGGAACCATACACAGCTTTGTCCATCATACTCGGCTGAGAGCTTTGATTATTTACGGGGTTTGCATTTTGCTGCGAGATTTGAGCCGAATTGCGGGCAATATTGTTATCATACACCTGACAAGCTTGCCGATGCATACGTTCTTCTTCCTCAGGCGAATAGCCAAGAGCATTGAGATATCTTCCCATTTTGTTTCCTTATACAGATAGATAAATTAAAAAAAGAGCCTTTCTCCATTGCAGAAGAAAGGCTCCATCGCAATTCCGATTAGGGATTATTAGGCAATATCCTATGCAGTCACAGTAGAATCTGCGCCCTTATTAATCAACACGCCCTGCAAAGCGGCAT
>CAKQNT010000019.1 GCA_934255405.1 uncultured Alphaproteobacteria bacterium | reverse complement strand
TTACGTCGCTTGCGGTAAAAACAACCGGAGCAACGGTTGTTTTTATCCTCGCGCCCCGTCGATGGGGAAGACTTATAAGGCATAATCTCTAGCAAGCTCGGATAGTGGATTTTATAGAGTGATTTGAAAGGCGGCGACACCGGAGTTTACAAAAGAGTAAATGAGGATGTCGCCGTCCTGCACAAATTGCTCTAAAAAACCTCTAGACGAGCTTGCCTAAAACAACTTCATCACCGCCTGTGCCGCTTGTGACGCGAGGGATAGGGAATTAATTGCTAATTGTTGCCGTGTCTGCAATGCCAGCATATTGGCGGATTCTTCGTTCATATCCGCCAGTGCCAACTTATCAGCACCCTCGGTCAAAATATTAATTAAATTCTCGGTAAAATCTTGCCGACTGGTTATAATACTGTAATTATTACCCAGCTCCGCGGTAAAAGCTCTGATACTTTTCAAAGCGCTTGCGATTTCTTTGAGGCTCTGGGCAATGTCGCTTTGGTTTGCCCAATCGACTTTACCAAGGCCAAGCGCCGCAGAAGACATATCTTTGCCGTTTACATTTAAATCAGCGCTGCCGCTCTCATTAAACCGCACATTGAGCTTATCTTTTTTGAGCAGATTCACGCCCTTATATGAGGCGTCTTTTATCACCGAATCATACTGATTCAGAATGTTGGCATATTGTTTAGTTTTATTTTGCCAGCTGAATAGCCCCGAATAATTAGCGGAAAAACTGTCTTCTATTTGCTGTGCAACTTGATTATAATCTACATCTTTCGTTATCTGATTTGATATAAATTTATTAAAAGTGACCACACTGGTAGATGTTAAGTTAGTGGTTGCATCCAAATAGTAAGCTTGCTTAGTGCTGTAATTGACAAAGACCACACCTTTGGATAATGACATTATATTATTTTTGACATCCATACGATTAGTTATATTATATAAATAATTACTTTCAGAAATCCCTATATAAACGCCATCAGCTATATCAATAGCAGCAGCGCCACCGACCAAAGAAAATGCAACATTTGCATTTTTTATTTTCAGCATTGTTTCGGAATTCAGTAAAACTCGTGAAGCATTGTGCGCATTAATTCCTTGGGTTGCAGATATATCTAAATTTGCAATCACCTCAATTTTACTTGATTCTTCTGCAAAGATACCCCAGGCTTGTGTTTGCAATTTTATATTACCGGTTATTTCTGCTGACGCATCTTTACCATAAGTCTTAATGCAGGCTGCGCCAGGTTTTGGTATACCATTCGTTTGAAAATTAATATTTAAATTGGCAAATTTTGTATTTGTTGGTTTGCCATTAGCAAAGCTAACAAAAATAACTGAATTACCCAAAGATACACCGACTTCATTGTCGTAGTTAATATTAAGATTGCTGATTTTAGTATTATTTCCGACTACATTAATCATATTTTCCTTAGCATTACTGGTATAATTCAGCTCAGAAAAATAGTCACCGCTGCCGGTGAAATTGGCAAAATAATTAATACCAACCATTTTTTGGTTATCTTTCAACTGAATAGCATGATTCAAGTTGATTTTTCCATAAACAACAATAGTTTCTTTGCCGGCGGCCAAAGCCTGATCCAGCTCTTCAGCGTTAGATACAACCGCATCATTAGCACCTATCAGCTGTGTAAAAAATCCTTTGTCGGGAATTGTTTGTGGTGTTTCTAAAGCGGAATTTGCCACAGCCGCGGCTTGTTCTAGGAATGTGGCGCCGGTTTCTAAGGCTGTGGTGGCGGTTTTGATTGTACTAACCGCCTGCCCCATTGAGTCAAGCAGAGAATCTAAGTCATTGGCGCGGTTGGTTAATGAACGGGCGGTGTAGTATGAACTGGGATTGTCTATGGCGGAATTTACTTTATTACCGGTGGCGAGTTTGTTTTGGGTAGAGCTAACCTGCCTGCTGATATTCTGCAGGCTCAATAAGTTACTGCGCATACTCGCAGTTAAACTTATCTTTCCGGTCATATTCTTTTTGCTCCTTTTGTCGCACTTCCTCAAGTTATAAATAAAGCCTAAGTGCTAATTTTTCCAGTGCTAACACTTAGTTTTCAACAACTATCGACAGGTTATTTTTTACCTCAAGATAAAGATGGATTGTTTCTCACGGCTAATCGTCGTTCGCGCAATAGCAAAAAGTGCATGATATAAGACAACCACACGCCCGAGGATGACAATTTTGCATAAAAAACTTGTGAAATAATTTAATTTGCCCTATATAAGCAGAGAGATTTGTTTTATAGTTATGTGGAATTGATATATCTAAGGAGAAAACAATGTTCATAAGTTCTGCTTTTGCCGCAGCTGAAGCTACTGCCGCACAAGGTACTACCTCCACCGTGGGAATGATTACTCAGCTGGTGCTGATTATGGTTGTGTTCTATATTTTTCTAATCCGCCCGCAGCAAAAAAAGATGAGACAGCACGAACAGCTGTTGCAAACAATAAAAAAAGGTGACAAAATCATCACCGGCGGCGGCATGATTGCCAAAGTGTTGGACGCGTCTGATCCTTATGAACTAACTGTAGAAATTTCTGCCGGAGTAGTGGTTAAGGTATACCGCGCCACTGTCCGCGATTTGGTTGACGAAGCCATCAAGCCAGAGCCTAAGTCTGCCAACAACAATAAAAAATCCAAAAAATAATTAAGGTATTTGCAATGTATAAACTTTCCAGATCCCGCGTGATTATGATTGGTGCCATCTGCGCACTAGGCATTTTCTTTGCCGTTCCAAACATAATCAGCAACACCGACAAGCTGCCATCATGGTGGCAGCCGGTTAACCTAGGTCTTGACCTGCAAGGCGGCTCCAATCTCTTGTTGGAAGTTAAGATTGACGATGTGCTGAAAGAGCGTATGTCGTCAATTGAAGATTCCGCTCGCCAACTGCTGCGCGAAAACCGTATCAGATATCAAAATCTGAGCGCCGGCGCCGATGTTGTAAAAGTAAAAATTGACAACATTAATGCCCGCAGCAAAGCCGCAAACCTGTTCAAAAAAATTGACACCGGCATTGATGTTGCCGAAGATGCCGACGGAACGCTGGAAATTAAATACAACGATGTGGAACTCAATAAGCTCAAATTGAGAGTGGTTGATCAGTCCATTGAGATTGTGCGTCGGCGTATTGATGAATTAGGCACTAAAGAGCCGGTTATACAGAGCCAGGGCAGCAATCGAATCGTGGTTCAGCTGCCGGGGTTACAGAATCCTGAATATGTAAAGACTTTGCTTGGCAAAACTGCCAAAATGTCTTTCCACTTGGTAGACAGCCGTTCCACAGCAGCCGACGCGCGACGCGGCAAACTGGCGGCGACCTCTCGTTTGGTTCAGGGCTCTATGGGCGAAACATACGTTATCAGCCGCAAGCCGGTGGTTGGCGGCGAAAATCTGGTAGATGCTCAACCTTCTTTCCAAGAAGGCCAACCGGTGGTGAGCTTTAAGTTTAACTCCCTCGGCGGCAAGAAGTTTGGCGAGGCCACCAAAAACAATGTTGGCGAGAGATTGGCAATCGTGCTGGATAACGAGGTTATCTCTGCTCCAACAATCCAGACCGCAATTTTGGGCGGCAGCGGCGTTATTACCGGAAACTTCACCGTAAAATCTGCCAATGATTTGGCATTATTGCTGCGCTCCGGCGCTCTGCCTGCTCCGCTTGAGGTGTTGGAAGAACGAACTGTCGGCGCCGGCTTGGGAGCAGATTCAATTCGCGAGGGCATTGTCGCCTCTATCATCGGATTGATTGCTGTTGTGGCATTTATGGTTGCCGCGTATGGTTTGTTTGGCGTATTTACCACCGCCACTGTGTTTATGAACCTGTTTTTGATGCTCGGCGTATTGAGTTTTATGGGTGCGACACTCACCCTCCCCGGTATTGCCGGTATTATCCTGACGATCGGTATGGCGGTTGACGCTAACGTGCTAATCTTTGAGCGTATGCGCGAAGAGGTTAAAGCCGGTCGCTCGACACGCGATGCGGCAGATGCCGGATTTACAGAGGCGTGGGCAACTATTGTCGACTCTAACCTAACAACTTTGGTTGCCGCTTTTGTGTTGTTCTACTTTGGAAGCGGTCCGGTTCGCGGCTTTGCCGTTACTTTGGCGGTTGGTATTGCAACCTCCATGTTTACTTCAGTTACGGTTACCAGACTGATTATCACATGGTGGCTGAACAAATATAAACCAACCAAACTGCCAATTTAGTATAAGGATATTGTATCATGATGAAAATGTTTAAATGGGTTACCAAAGATACAACCATTGACTTTATGGGACCGCGCAAGTTGACTTATGCTCTGTCGGCGTTGTTGATTGTCTTCTCTGTTGCCAGCATGGCAATTAGAGGATTTAACTACGGAATCGATTTTTCGGGCGGTATTTTGATGGAGCTCAGAAGTGAAAACAAAATCGATGTGGAAAATCTGCGCAAACAGCTGTCGGTGGTTAATCTGGACGAGATAAATCTCCAGAGTATAGGCGAAACCGGCAATGAAGTGGTTTTGCGTGCTCAGGCCAAAAGTCTGGATGAAAAACAGCAAATGGCCGTGGTTAATCAGATTAAGTCTGCATTGGGAAGCGATTATGAATATCGCCGCGTTGAACTGGTGGGGCCTCAGGTTGGTGATGAGCTGAAAAAAGCCGGTGTTATCGCCTCGGTAATTGCGGTATTGGCGATTTCGGCCTATATTTGGTTTCGCTTTGAATGGCAGTTTGCTTTGGGCGCGATGATTGGTCTGGTTCATGACCTGATTATCACCGTGGGTTTGCTGTCGTTCTTTAATTTTGACTTTAGCTTAACTACAGTAGCAGCTATTTTGACTTTGGCAGGATATTCTGTCAATGACACGGTGGTTACTTATGACCGAATCAGAGAAAATCTGCGCAAATTTAAGAAAATGCCGCAGTTCGATTTGCTCAACAAGAGTATTAATGACATTTTCTCCCGCACAATCTTGACCGGTCTTACCACTTTGCTGGCGGCAGTGGCTTTGTTTGTATGGGGCGGAGACACATTGCGCAGCTTTTCGTTTACGATTTTGTGGGGTGTAATTGTCGGAACATATTCTTCAATTTATATCTCCACCGCTTTCCTCAACCTGTTTAACCTGCGGGCGGCACAGGATGAAAAAGTGATAAACCCGTTCGGCAATGTTGAGTAGCCGGCAAAATTGCAAAACAAAATCCTCCGATTAAAACTCGGAGGATTTTTTTAATTGCTTATTTATAAATTTGAGTTATTTTTAAGAAAATTTTACAAAATCTGAAAGAAGGATTATAATGAGCAAAATATCTTGGAAACCCGGCACGATGCTATTCCCCCTGCCTCCGGTTATGGTAACCTGCGGAGATATGGAAAAACACAATGTTTTGACAATCGCTTGGACCGGCATTATCAACACTGAGCCACCGATGACCTATATATCGGTTCGCCCGAGCAGATATTCGCACGACATCATTAAAGAAACAAAAGAGTTTGTTATCAACATCTCTACACTTGAACTGGCAAAGGCCTGCGATTATTGCGGGGTGAAATCGGGCAAAAACACCGACAAATTTAAGGATATGAATCTTGAAATTGAGCCCTGCCAAGTGGTTAAGGCGCCAATGCTTAAAAAAGCTCCGGTTAGTTTGGAATGCAAAGTTGTCGATATTAAATCTTTTGGCACTCACGATATGTTTACCGCCGAAATTGTAAATG
Organism: uncultured Alphaproteobacteria bacterium; assembly: GCA_934255405.1. Lineage (GTDB taxonomy): Bacteria > Pseudomonadota > Alphaproteobacteria > RF32 > CAG-239 > CAZU01. The sequence continues at coordinate 16,175 of CAKQNT010000019.1, read as the reverse complement.
TAAATATTGATGACCGCTATTTGGAAGAAGATAACCGTTTGGCTCTGGAAAAAGCCGGACTGTTGGTTTTTGCTCATGGGCGCTATTATACCATGGGACGCGATTTGGGCGGCTTTGGTTTTTCGGTAGACAAAACCAAAGAAAACAAGACCAAACCGCGCAAATCAAAATTTATGGAAATTTTGAAGGTTGAGCAACAGATTAAGGACGGCACAGCCCAGATTAAAGAGCGGAAGAAACCGACTACTAAACCAGCCCCAAAGCAGACCGGACGCAAGCCATTTGGCAAAACAAACAAGCCATGGCAAAAACCGCGCCATACCGGCAAAAAGCCTTTGGGAAGAGGACAGCCGTTTAACAAGGGCAAGGCTTTTGGCAGCAGACCACCGCGCAAAAAGCCAGCTCCAGCCAAGGCATAAACAATTGCAAAACCGCTCTTTGGAGCGGTTTTGTTTTAATTATTAAAATTTTGTTAAATAGACAAAACATGACAAACATTAATTGAATCTTAGTAAAGGATTTGGTATACTAAGAACAAGTTTTATCGCTATGATGGAGATTGGTATGGCTATGGAAAACAATGAAGCTCCCCTGTATAAAGCTGATGATAGATATCAAGGATACCTTGATCAGGAACAGGTTAGGCTGGCAGAGGCAACCAGAACCGGCAAACTTAATGAGTATTATGGATTTGTGGGTGATTTTGATACTCTCAAAACAAATAATCTTGGTGACAGAGAACTACGCGATTGTTTTTATGCGTCCAGCGATAATGAAGCTCCGTTATTTCATATCGAATCATACAAAGATAGATATGTGAATTATTTTTATAGCCAATCAAATGAATTTCAAGATCAGGAGCGAACTCGCCTGACGCAAAAATTTGTAAACAATATCGCCGAAGGAAAAAAACCTTATGACGGGTTAACCCGCAATGACTTGATTTTGTTCTTCGATCAGCAAAGTAAAGGGAAACTTAACTTTGGACAATCTTTTGAGACAGATAAAGCCATGGTTGAAATGCTGTCTATGTTGCCAGAGGCGCAGGATAGAAGCAGCTGGAAAATACTTCAGAGAATAAATCGCGCCAGAAAAAGGCACTCTCTTGAAAAAGCCGCCATAAAGTTAGCTAAAATTAATCAAAAACAAGAAAATGAGCATCTAAAACTTACCGATAAGTACCTGACAGGATTGGGAGCTCCTCGTCTGTACGAAATGACAAATCAGGATCTTCGGGATACTATAGCTCATTGTGCAGAATCAAACTTCAGACTGGCAAAATTGTGGTATGAAGGAACATACTTTGTAACCCAAAAGCTGGGACTTAATAGAGAAACCATAAACCTAAGAATACAACGGCATCAAGAAGCGGCCATCGCAAGAAAATGGTATAATCCCAAAAAATATTATGCAAAAGCAGCTGCCGGATTTTATAAATGGCGTAAAAATGCACAAGAACAGAAAAGTATTTATGCGATGCCGGTTGAGCAAATAAAAATCCGAAAAGAACAATTAGAAGCTAAAATTGCGGATCTAAGTACTCAAATTGAAAACGGCGGCTCTGCAACTCGCATCAAATACATCAGCAGTGACTTGAAAAGCATGAAAAGGCTGCTAACAGAAGCAGACAAAGCCATTGCAAAAAAAATAAAAAAATATAACGCCAAAATAGATGACGTTAATAAAAAATATTCACCCGAGATCCAAAATGTCGAAAGCAAGATTGTAAGCAGGTATAATGCAATAAATAACGAGACAGATGCTTTGGATAACAGTACAACAACAGGTAAATGGTTGGCGGGAATTTTGAAGCATGCCCCGGCTTCTCAACGCAAAGAGCTTGAAGCGGTTGTACGCGAACGAAAAAAACAAGATTTCAGAAACCAAGAAGAGTATGCTATATATATAAAAAGGCAATTGCAAGCCGGCGGATTTAACAAATCACCAGAACTTACGAGAATTATCAGCGATACGATTGCCAAGGATACCGGTAATAATATGTTACCCAATGCTCCCAGAGATGGGACCAGAGAGCAAGAAGAAAGCTTACAAGGCAATCAGAAGGAAATAGACCTGCAACAAACATCGTCTGGACAAGTTCACACTCCGGATAACTTGCAAGAACTAGAAACTCAGCAACAACTTGAGGCGGAAGAACAAGCAAAGCATCAGCAAGAAGAAAACACTGCCGAGCAAGAATCTGTTGAGACGGAGATTGCCGAAAACAAAGGTCAAGAAAAAGCTGATACTCCGGTTTTGCACGATACTCCGGCACCGGAACATTCGGAACGCAGCCAGTCTTATACCAATTTGGAAACCATTTTTTCAAATTTAGGTTATAAAAAGGTTGAAGCTTCTGCTCAAGATGCCCCTGAGGCAGAACAGCATTCGCATGCGGACTCAACCTTTAGAAACTCTGATGACGGACATATGGTTACTGTAGAGAAAACGGATAACAGCAACTACTATGTAACAGCAAAAGACAAAGACGGCAAAGAAGATAAAGCGCAAGTTGATGATTTGGTTGCGGTAATGAAGGGAATGTCGCAAAACGGGAATAAAGTGATTGAGCTGGGCACGGTACAGTCTCCTGAATTTTTGGCCAGAGCCGAAATTGCCGCCGAAAAGGCCGGTGTTACCATCAGCAACTTGGCGGAGAAGAAAAAAGAAATGGAAGAACGCGGCCTCAAAGATAAAGTGAAGGAAGAAAAAGCCATTGAAACTACCAGAAGCGCTTTGGGCGGAGTTAATATTGATGTTTCTACCCAAGAAGGGCTGGATCATGCGGTTAGCAAAATGGAGGCTTTGGTATTCATTAAAGATCTTCCGACCAAAGAATATGAAGAATTTAAAAATGATCCTGATTTCAAAAAGCTTAATCTTAATGATAAAGAGATGAAACTTTTTGATAATGTCAATAAATTGAAAAACAAAGGCGAATTTGCGTCTCAACCGGAAGAAAAACAGGCGCGGATATTGGGACGCATGATAAACAGTTATGTTTCATCGTACGCAAACGCCAAAGATAATGCTAAAGGCGATGCCAGAAAAAAACAAAAAGCCGGACGCGAGGCTGCCGCAAACTTTGTCAAGACCAACGCTACCAGACTTGGAATTAGCAATGGCGGCAGATAAAAATCAAACGCTATGCAAAAGCCCCGCACACACCATGCGGGGCTTTTTATGTTTACCGATTAATAATTATCTGCGAGTATCAAAAGTCTCAAAGCTGGCTTTTAGATTATCTAATAAAGCCTGATCCTTAAAGAAGCTTTCACACATTGCCTCTGTGCTGACAGTATCTCCTTCTACCGGACGGTACTGTTGCAAAAAATATTTCTTTACGCCCTTAGCCTTAAGCATCGCGGCAATTTCATATATATCCGCAACACTTAACAGCCGCGGGTCGCAGGTGGTGCGACACTCAAAGTCTTTGCCGCTTGAGAGCAACAAATCCAAACTTTGCCGCACCTTATCCAGATGATCGGTCTGGGTTACCGCCTGATATCTTTCTGCCGCAAACGGCGCCTTAATATCAAGCCCGACCCAATCTACCAGCGGCAGCACCTTAGCCAAATGCTCGGGACGATATCCGCCGGTGTGCAGACCTATTTGGTAACCAAGCGATTTTACCTCTTGCATGGCTTCTGCCAATCCGTCTTGTACTAACGGCTCTCCGCCGCTGAATACCACCGCGTCAAGCCGGCCTTTGCGACTATTGAGAAATTCAATAAACTTTGGCCATAAGAATCCGGTGGGCTGTCCAATCTTTTGGATTGCCTTGTTATAACAAAACGGACATCTCCAAGGGCACCCCTGCATAAAGATTACCGCGGCTATTTTTTCAGGAAAATCGACGGTGCTGAAAGTCTCAACACCGCCGATTAATAACTCACTCATAGTATCTTCACTAAAAGCTATTCGGCAGCCATTTCCAAAGCATCACAGCCGCAACCACAAGTGGCTTTGCTCTCAGAAAAGCATACGCGAGAGTAAAATTCTGATTTTTTACCAACGTTAAACTCTGAAACCGGACGATAGTAACCCATTACACGGGTCCAGATTTCGCAAGGTTGTCTTTCTTCATCGTTTAATTTGATATCTTCAAAGTTGATAGTATTCATTTCTAATGTTCTCCAAGGTTAAATTTTACTCTATGCAACATCTTTTCTGGACGCTGCGGCTCTTTTTTGTGCCTTCAATTCTTCATCGCATATCGGGCAGTATTTGTGTTCTCCTGAAATATATCCATGCTTGGGGCAAATGGAAAAAGTAGGAGTAATGGTAATGTACGGAAGGCGATAGTTGGTTAACACACGCTTTACAATGTCACGGCAAACTTTTGCCGAAGAAATTCTCTGCCCCATATAGAGGTGAAGAACGGTACCGCCTGTATATTTAGACTGCAAAGTAGACTGCAAGTCCAAAGCTTCAAACGGATCATCTGTATAGCCAACCGGCAATTGAGTAGAGTTGGTGTATACCGGATTTTCTTTGGTGCCGGCTTGAATAATATCCTTAAAGCGTTTCTTATCCTCACGGGCAAAACGGGTGGCAGCGCCCTCGGCCGGAGTAGCCTCAAGATTGTACATGTGGCCGGTCTCTTCTTGGATAGTAACCAATTTGGCACGGATAAAGTCAAGCAACTTTTCAGCAAAGGCTTTGCCCCATTCATCGGTTATGCTGTGTTCATCGTTGGTGAAGTTGCGAATCATTTCGTTTACACCATTTACACCAATGGTGGAGAAGTGGTTACGCAAGGTTCCCAAATAACGTTTGGTGAAGGGGAACAGGCCATTGTCTATCAGACGCTGAATAACTTTGCGCTTGATTTCCAAAGAAGTGCGAGAAATCTCCATCAACTCATCTATGCGGTTAAACAAACCGTGCTCATCACCTTTGAACAGATATCCCAAGCGAGCGCAGTTGATAGTAACAACACCTACCGAACCAGTCTGCTCTGCCGAACCAAACAAACCATTGCCGCGAGCCATAAGTTCACGCAAATCCAACTGCAGACGGCAGCACATTGAGCGAATTTGCCCAGGTTTCAGAACGGAGTTAATAAAGTTTTGGAAATATGGCAAACCATATTTGGCGGTCATCTCAAACAAAAGCTCAGTATTATCATCTTCCCACGGAAAATCCGGAGTGATATTGTAGGTCGGAATCGGGAAGGTGAACGGACGGCCTTTGATATCGCCCTTCATCATAACTTCCATATACGCCTTGTTGATCATGTGCATTTCTTCTTGCAGATCGCCATAGGTGTATTCCATCTCAACGCCGGCAACAATCGGATGTTTATCACGCAAATCTTCAGGGCATACCCAATCAAACGTAAAGTTTGTAAATGGTGTCTGAGAACCCCAGCGGGACGGAACATTCAGGTTGTATACCAGCTCCTGCATATTCTGATATACTTGCTGGTAGCTCAGTTTATCGTTACGAACATAAGGAGCCAAATAGGTATCAACAGAAGAAAATGCCTGAGCTCCGGCCCACTCATTTTGCAGAGTGCCCATAAAGTTCACCATCTGTCCGACAGCGGCTGACAAGTGTTTGGCCGGACCGGATTCCGCTTTGCCGGGGACACCATTAAAGCCCTCGTGCAGAAGATTCTTCAAAGACCAACCTGCGCAATATGCCGCCAACATGCTTAAGTCGTGAATATGAATATCGCCGTTGCGATGAGCCTCGCCAACCTCTGCCGGATATACGTGGCTCAGCCAATAGTTAGCAGTTACCTTACCGGAAATATTCAATATCAAGCCGCCGTTGGAGTAGCCCTGATTGGCGTTCTCATGAATACGCCAGTCCAGCTTTTCCAGATATTCGTTAACCGAGCTTTCAACATCTACCATAACCTTGTGATCCGTGCGGGCGCGGTTGCGCTGGTCGCGGTACAGAATATAAGCTTTAGCAGTGGCAAAATAGTTAGCAGAAATCAAAACCTGCTCCACAATATCTTGTATCTGCTCAATAGACGGCAGAGCCTCAGAAAATTTGTGCTTCAAAACTTTCAAAACCTGAGCGGTAAGCAACCAGCCTTCCTGCTCTCCAAATTCTCCGGTGGTTGAACCGGCCTTGTTGATGGCGTTGTAAATTTTGTTACTGTCAAACGGCGCCAAAGTACCGTCTCTTTTAGTAACACTATCAATGTTAATTTTCTCATTTGCTATGGAGGGCATTTCAAAGCTGTTTTCAGACATTTGATTGTTATTTCCTTATTTCTACAGTGTTTTTACCGCAATGTCGTTATTGACATTATGTATACCATATCTAGTGTTAAAAAAAAGTAAACACACAATACCTTGTATACACAACTTTTTATAAGATCCTTTTACGACTCACCTTCTATGCCCTTTATATTGCGAAATTTAAATCCAACTAACAACTGATTTTTAGTTAATAAAAACCCGTTTTTTACCTATCTTATTATAATATAATCATAAAAAAAATTTATCCCCGTGGATAACTGGGCAGCGCCCAGCGGCATAATCAAGATGTTACTCACAACTCTCTTTGTTCGTTGTTCGAATCCGAATGCTTTTACAGTACGTGCTATAGCAATAATTACACAACAACAGCGTCCAGCGGCATAATCAAGTTGTTACTCACAACTCTCTTTGTTCGTTGTTCGAATCCGAATGCTTTTGCAGTACGTGCTATAGCAATAACTACACAACAGCAGCGCCAGCGGCATAATCAAGTTGTTACCCTCGCCTCACTTTGTTCGTTGTTCGAATCCAGACCGATTTTGTAAAATCTGCTTTATTTTGATTCGAATCTATATAAAAAAATCCTCCTCTTGCTTAAGAGGAGGATTCGAATCGTAAAATTGTTGTCTTAACGGCTTTGCGGATTAACAGCCACATCTTCGCCGATTATACTTTCGGCGACATATTCGTCAGAGCATTGCGCACCAACGCAACGTTTGAGAATCGTGGCTTTGCGCCCCGGAGTCAAACCGGTAACCTTTAGTGACGGAACATAAACATCAACAATCTTAATCTTGAAAGTTAAATATCCGGTAACACCTTTTTCATCGGTGATATAAACTTTGATATTATATTCACCTTTGGCTCCGGGCATAGCCGTTCCGGAAAAGGTTTTGGTCTTTTCGTTGAAAAACAGCCAATCCGGCAAAGGAGAATCATCAATCAAGCCGGCCTTGGCAATTGTCTTGCCTTCAAAGTCCATTTTGTTGAATACCGCCTTAGGAATCGTAAGACTAATCTGCTGGCCGCTCTCCACCGTAATATCAGGCATCAGGCGCGAAGAAGACAGATTAACCGGCGGACGCTTGGTCGGAACCTCAAGCAGATACGGACGATTATCTGGCAAAAAGTCACCATGGCGCCATTTTTCCAGCACTCCGCGTAAATATACCGCAATCTTAGAAGGTTTTTCTCCCAACATATAATAAGGAATCGCGTCCATTCCCAAGCTTGAGTACAAGTTACCCAAGGCATCCTGCAAATCTACGTACGCCAGCATAGCCTTAACCTCATCTTCAATGGCGCGGGCAGATTCCAATTGGCTCTTTTCGGCCTTGCTGCCATCTTTAACCGTGGTATCTTCGGCAATATCTTCCGAAACATTGGCTAACTCGTGGCTGATTTGATAATCCTCAAGCGCGGACATATAGCGCGCCCATGAAACATAAACCTGACTCAACACCAAATTGGTCATACGCTGGCGGCGCAAATTTTCCAAATCAGATTCAGAAGGATTGCGCAAATCTTCAAATATACTTAAACCGAGATTTTGCGCTTTTTTGGCCCACGCACGATTGTAATAATTGGGATTGCTGCGATATTTGTTCAACCCCGGATTTTGCAGCACGCGGAAAGAAGATTTAACCTCTTCGACATTGGTAACCATATCTCGAACACGCAGCTCCGGACGATTGGTCAGAGCCAGCCATTCCATCTCGGAAAGAGAACTCTTAATATCAGGCAACTCAAAATTTCCATATTCTTTGCCAACCAATTTGAACTCCGAAGAAGGATGGAATCCCATTAGAGATGCCAGTCTGACTTCAGCGGTTTCCAAATCGCGCTTGAGCGCAGAAAGTTTTTTGACAGATTCCATATATTTACGTTTTTTAACCAAATCAGGCATACTAAGGCTTTGTCCGTTTTGCGCCAATTCTTTAGCCTGAGAGTTCAGCTCATCAACTTCCAGAGTCATATACTCTATCATATCATCAAGCGTTGGCAACAAGCGCTGAGCAGTCAGAGTTTTCCAGTATAAAACGCGGGTTTCCTGCAGCAGGTTATGAATAACTTTGCGGCTCTGCTCATAGGCAACGCCAGACTGGAACTTGGCATCTTGAGTCTGATAATAGACCGTGCCGACATCCAAGATATTCCACGCCAATTTCAGCTCAGAATCCATTGCCGAATGATTGGCGGCATTGACATATCCGGCTGAAGAAAAGATTTCCGGCAAACGATTGGCCGGCGACTTGCCAACCTCCATAAGACTTTGCTGATAGCTGACAATCCGGCGCGTGTAGTTATATTTGAGCGCCAAGGCCATAGCCATATACATATCAATCGGCTTTTCTATCTTGCGCGGAGTGGCGGCATACATCGTCTGCATATCAACATCGACACGAATCGCCCTATCCCAATCGGTATAGGCAACCGGCGCCGGAACCGCCATTGTATTTGATTCATTCACACCATCAAACAATGAACAGGCGGTGAGAGCCAATGCGGCAACACACAAAGAAAGCAATGTTTTTTTCATAACCAAATCCTATAAGTGCACTTATCTATGTTTGAAGATTATATCAATAATTTGCATATTAACAGTATTTATTTGCTTTTATTCAACTTTGATGTATAAAAATTAATAAAATAGATAAGTTTTTAGTAGATAATTAAACTTAAATCAGCGCCACTTTTGCCCAGGGGAATCTATGCTCGATATTCTGCAGACGGTTTTTAAGTACAAGGAAAAACAAAGCCCCGATGTATTGGGTGCCTATCCGGAGCGAGTGCACGTCGGCGCAATGCCGGAGCGCCGCTATTTGTGGACATCTCGCTTTTTGGTTATTTTTGCCTGTATAAGCATTTGTTTTTCGATGATGCTGGCCAGCACAATTTATCTTTTGCTGCCGCAGCGCGGCGCCTTTCCGCGGCTATTGCAGGCCGATAATTATTTTAGCCGTCTGAATACTATTGAGCGGCAGGAAAAAGTGGTTCCGGTGCAGGATTTAATTGCCGAGCAATATATTGAAGAATATATTTTGCTACGCCATGTTATCAGTAATGATTATGATGAACTAACCACCCGCTGGGCGCCGGGCAATGAATTATACTGGCTCTCATCGCGTCCGGTATTTCAAAACTTTTCCACCAATGACGCGCAAACCAACATCTTGCAATTCAGGATGCGCTCTCTGGTCAGAATGGTAGAGGTGGAATGGATAAAACCTATGTCACGCGGATTGTGGCAGGCTCAGTTTATTACAATGGATTACTACCCCGCAGAGACTACTCCGATTGTCAACATATGGCGCGCTTATCTGCGGGTTGTATTTACCAATATTAACTATGCCAATCGCCGGCAGCGAGAACTTAATCCGTTCGGTTTCTTGGTCTTGAACTATTCTCTTTCTTATATCGGCACGCCTGATGAGCCGGAGAGCTATCTGAACACGGCGCTGGATGCCCGCTCGCAAAGATATGAATACTAGAGGCGCCGATTATGCCTGAATGGTTTGATTTAATCTTCCGTTACAAAGATAAAAAGAGCCCCGATAAGCTGGGTAAGTTTCCGCAGGACGTGCAAATTGAAGCCCTGCCGGAGCGCCGCTATTTGTGGACATCTAGGATTATGGTAATTAGCGGGGTGTTCAGTCTCTGTATTACCATTATGCTTGCCATGACAATTTATGTACTTCTGCCGCAAAAAAGCAGCCGACCATCGTTGTTTGAAGAACAAGAATACAACAGCAGTCTGAGGCAAGCTCAACCGGTTGAGGTTTTTACCAATGCCGAAAGCATGATGACAGAAGAAGCTATACACCGTTATATCAAGCTGCGCCATGAAATTCCGCGCTCCTATGCCCAGATGGCCGATCGTTGGAGCACGGATTCAGAATTTTATCAGCTATCGACATTGGGAGCATATCAGCAATTTGTCTATAAGATGGATTATGACCGGATGGCGCGGCTGATGGTGCAAAAAATGATTAGAAACGTTGACATTAAATGGGTAAAACAGCTGACCAAAAATTTATGGGCGGCTGAATTTGTAACCGCAACGACAACAAAAAATCACCCGTCTCCAGCCGTAGCTGTCTGGCGGGCATATATTCGCGTTACGTTTGAGGATTTTAATGCTGATACCGACAAAAATACTTACTTACACAATCCTCATGGATTTAAGGTCAAGCATTATTCTGTTGGCTATGCGGGAAACGGTCGGGGCTCAGAATCATATATGCAATCGGCTAAAGATGCTTTTGATGAACGATAATAAAAAAGGCTCCTGCGTTTAGGAGCCTTTGGCTTTTTATTTACCTGCGGATATCTTTTTATCCAACCTTTCCAGCTCATCAATATAAGATGATATCAGGCTCAGGCCTTTGTTCCAAAAACCAGCGTCTTTGGCATCAAGTCCAAATGGTTTAAGCAATACATCATACCTTTTGATGCCGGTTTGCGATAACATATTCATATATTTCTCCGGAAAGTCCTTTACACTGCCCTCCCGATAGACCTGAAACAGGGAATTGACCAGACAGTCGGCAAATGAATATGCATACACATAGAACGGACTATGGAAGAAATGGCTGACAATCGGCCAAATGGAACGGCTGTCATCATCAACAATCACATGTGCACCCAAGCTGGTGCGCATTTCATCCAGCCAAATCTCTTCTATGCGCTCGGCCGAAAGTTCACCGTTTTTGCGCTCCTGATGGACTCTGGTTTCAAAACAATGAAAAGCTATCTGACGCAATGAGGTATTAATCATATCATTAACTTTGCCGGCAATCAGGCAAAGTTTGGCCTTATCATCATCCAGCTCTTCCAGCAAAGACTGAAATGTCATCATCTCAGCAAAAACAGAAGCTACTTCTGCCAGAGTCATGGGAGTATCTTCATTGAGTTCACCTTGTTTTATGCTAAGACGCATGTGGCAACCATGCCCCAACTCATGAGCCAGAGTCAAAACATCATTTTGCTTGCCGACAAAATTCAGCATCAGATAAGGGTGATATTTTTCCGGCATTGGCATAGCAAAAGCGCCGCTACGCTTGCCGTCACGTGGCGGAACATCTATCCATGAATGCGCGGAATTAAAAAAAGGCAATGCTAATTTTTGCCATTTGGGAGAAAACTTGGCGTAGGCATCAAGCACAATTTTAACGCTTTCTTCCCAGCTATAGTGTTTATCGTCAGAAAACGGCAACGGCGCATTTCTGTCCCAATACTGTATCTTATCAACTCCCAACCATTTGGCTTTGAGTTTATAAAAGCGGTCGGAGATATTATTGTATTGAGCACGCACCGAGCTAACCAACGCATTGAGCGCTTTGTCATCTACCTGATTATCCAGATTGCGCGAAGCTACCGGTGATTTATAACCACGATGATTGTCGCTGATGGATTTATCTTTGACAATCATATTATAGATAAAAGTAAAGAGCGCAGAATTTTCCTTGCTGACGCGGTTTAATTCTTTACCGGCTTTTTCTCTGATTTGAGCATCTTTATCCTGCAAAAGCTTGGATATTTCGGCATCGTTGTATTGTTTACCATCTACCGTATACACCAATTTTGCCGAATGCTCATCATAAAGGCGACGCCACGCCGAACCGGAAGTTACTGATTTATCCAAGAAGATTTCTTCTTGCTCCTCCGGCAATTCATGCGCCTTAAAACGGCGGACCCTGTCCAAAAACGGCTTATAGCGGGCAATGTTTTTATCTTTCAACAACGCCTTGTATTTTTCATCGGGCAATTTATTAATTTCCAAAGTATAAAAAATTGCCGGCTTTGCCGCATCGGTCATTTTTTCATCTATATTCTGATAAAAAGCAACCGCGGCTTGATTCTTCATCTGTGTTACCATATTAAGGTACGCAAAAATCCCCAAGGTATTGCCAATAATCCCTGCTTTTTCTACCATCTGCAGAGATTTATAAAAATCTGCGGCGCTTATTTCGCTTAGTTTGCCTTTGTATTGGCGGGCTAATTTTTTATTAAGATTGCAATAAGCAGCCAAATCTTTTTCAATTTTGGGGTCATTAATCCCCTGATAAAGATCTGTCAAATCCCACGCCGGCAGTTCATTCCGGCTGTTGGTCTGCTGTAATTTGGAGTTCTGATTCTTCTGCATTTTCCAATTCCTCATTTAATTTTTGCAACTTTTGCATTTCTGCCTTGGTATTGGGGTGTTGTTTCAGGTATTCGGCTCCGGCCTCTGAATCAAAAAAATGGTTTGATGGAAGTTCCGGAATAAATATATAATTGCTCCACGGAGCTTTTTGTTCGCCGGAAATCCACTTCTTTATTCCGCGCCCTACAACCTTGGCATCGCACCAACTATTGCCGATAACAGCTTTAAGCAAGCAGATAATTTTATTGTTTTCGCAAGCCAAAATCTGTTCGGCCATATTTTCAGTACAAGGAATAAAGCCCCTTTTTTGTTCATCTGCGCGCGGAGAAAGCAGCACCAAAATGAACAATCCCATAAAAAAGAATATGACAAGACCGGTCAGCAGGCCGAACCAATGATATTTGATAAAAGACATTATTTTGCTTTTTTTGCCTTTCTTTTCTTAACTAATTCTTCCAAATATGCCAATTCTTCAAGCGTATTGGCGGCAGAGGCTTCTTCTACCGGACACTCAACAGCACTGCACTTAAGCCCCATGCGGAGAGCAACTTCAACCGCATCTGTAAGATAATACTCGCCGGCGGCATTGTCATTACTGATGGCTCCCAAAATTTCAAATAATTTTTCGCCATCAAAGCACATCATGCCTGAATTGCAGAAGTTGATAGCTTTTTCTTCATCAGTTGCATCTTTATATTCGACAATACGTTCCAAATTACCTTTATTCATAATCAAGCGCCCATAGCGAGCGGGATCTTCAGGACGGAATCCCAAACAAACAACAGAGAACCCTTCGGCGCGTTTTTTGAGCAACTTTTTGATGGTATCTTTGGTATACAGCGGCTGATCGCCGAAAATGACCAGAATATCTCCCTTATATCCGCAAAGTTCGGCTCGAGCGGAACAAACAGCGTGGCCGGTTCCCAACTGTTTTTCCTGAACGCAGGTCGGGTATGGAGCAACTTCTTTTTTGACCAAATCGCCATCCGGAGCTATCACAGTAACAATCTTGTCAACTTTCAGCTCCTCCAAAGTATCAATAATATGGCGAATCATCGGTTTGCCGTCTACAGGCATAAGAACCTTCGGCAAGCTTGACTTCATACGAGTTCCTTTGCCGGCACCGAGAATAATTGCAGCTATGTTAGTCATGAGAAAAACTCCTTAAGATGTAAATTTTATAACTTTTTAATAACTTAAGTTTATACTACAAATATATTTTATTTATTAACAAAGGTGCATTTTATGAAAAAAATTTTTCTTGCAATTTGTTTCAGCTGCTTATCCCTATCAATAGCGCAGGCCAAACTTACGGAAGTTCTGGATCAGGCACAGATGCCTAAGGCCGAAATACCACAGCAATCTAATTTGGAAGTAAAAGATATTTCAGCAGATGAAATGGAAGATATCTTGGCGGAGCGCATTCCCAATGTACTTATGCAGCCGCTTGAAGAAGTATCTTTTGTCAACTCCTCAGTAATTCCCAGCCAAGAAGCTATGCAAGCACAAACCGAGACGCAAAAAACCACCTTTCAAAAAATATACGAAGATGCTCTGAACCGTTTGGAGAATCAGGATAAGGCTGCTCAGCGTCAAGATATCGGCACCCCAATGCCAGAAGATACCTCCGAAATACAGCGCCAAGAATGGAGCAAGCCAGATTTTCCGGTTATAAAAACCACTCTACCGCCTACTAACCAAGAAGTTTTGGTGCCGGCAAAAGAGCATATTCCATACCTGATGAGCGAGCTTGATATCATTTCTGACGGCAAAATTAAAATAAGCGAAACCATAGTAATTGTGGCTAACAATCAAAAACTTAAGAAGGGTTTAACTCTTACCCTGCCACGCTATATAGTTTCTCGCACCAAAGAACGGCAGAAAGTTGATTATACGCTTATCAATGTATCGGCAAACGGACAGGACATTCCTTATAAATCAATAGAAACGACAGATAGTTTGCTGTTTGTTCCACAACAAGACTATGATTTAGATGCCGGAGTTTATACCTATAAATTTGAATATTTGGCAGATAATCTGATATGGGACTATGGAAACTTTAGGGAGCTATATTGGGACGTTACGGGAAGCCGCTGGAATCTGGTTATTGCGCGGGTCGGCGCGTCTGTCAGACTGCCGGCGGGCGGCAAACCTCTGGGACAAGCCGCTTTTGTCGGACACTATAAAAATCTGAGCACGAACGATGCCGCAATTATCAGTACAGAACCGACAGTATGGAATTTTGTATCGGAGCGCCCGCTCTTTATCGGTGAGAGCCTGCATATTGTGCTCTCGTTGCCAGAAGATTTGTTAACACCGACAAGTTGGAGCCAAAGATTTGACAGATATTTTAATGAATATGGCGACATATATATAAGTATAGTGGCTTTTATGGCAATTTTGCTGTCGTTTTCCGCATCATGGAAATATATTCAAAAAAATAAAGGACAGCTGAAATTTACCCTCAAAAAATCGGCGATAATAATGCGTTATTTGGCATATAATAATTTTGATGCCAAATCTTTTGCCGCGTTTCTGTTGGAACTATACCAAAGAAATATTATTGATATTCAGCAGGCCGATAACACCGTGTTACTGATTAAACGTACAGATAACCTTAAATCTTTGAGCCGGCTTGAACAAAAAGCAGTAAATGCCTTGTTTACCAATGGGGAGTTGGTGCTCAATGTTAACAAAAATAATTTGTTGAAGTTTCAACGCGCAGCCAAGCAGATTGAAAAAGATTTACACCGGACAATACGCGCATTTCTATTAAAACTTAACAGCGGATATTTATTTTTCAGTTTCGGAATGCTGATTTTAAGCGAGGTCTTTATTGCGGCGTTAGCGGTAAACAGCAGTCTTACATTTATTGTTCTGGCATGCACGACAATAACTTTAGGCGCCGGAATATTCACCTTATTGCGTCCGTTCAAAGGATTTTGGATAAACTTGCTCAGTAAGGCCGCAGCAACACTGCTGATTATATTCAGTGTTGTAATAATGGCGGCAACAGTATCATTGTGGTGTATTGGGTTGGTTGCGCTCTCATTACTGACTATTCGGCATTTTACTTCAGCATACGGACAAAGAAACGGTCTGCTGAAAAAGTATATCAATGATCTTGAGCTTGTACGCGCAAACCTGCTAAAACATCGTGACAGTATAGTTTTAGGAAGAGAAATCGCCAATAAACAGCCAATAATTTTGGCTTTGAATATGGAAAACGAATTTATGGAAACTCAACCTAATGAGTATAACAAGCTGCAAACTGCTGTTTTACTGGCTAAGACAATAAAATATTGACCTTAGAGATATTGTCGCGGTACAGCTCAAAATCACCATCTTCCATCCGGCGCAGCGACTCGACCGGCATCTGAATCTTTTCAGCCAATTCTTCGATGGTGTAGTTTTTATCCATGCGCACTTGCCTAATGCGCTGTCCGATATTTTTCTTTTGTTCGCTTGTTAGCGGAATTGTGTCGTCCTGCATATTCGCTTCCTATTTACCATTAGTAACATTATCTCTAATATACAACCTTTGTTGCATATTAGAGAATTTTTTTATAATTGCAACTAAAAAGATATCGTTATTGCAAATTTTATACAACTATGTGAAATTTGGCTGAATATTCATTGTGTTTAATAAAAGGAGCCGGCAACAAGTCCATATTAAATCAATTAAAAATTGAGTATATTAAGCAGGATTAAAGTGTATATGTTGAGTTTTAGCCGCTAATGATAGATGATACCGGTAATGATAGGCGGGAGTGCGGAGTGCGGAAGGGAAATAGATATCCCAAGTAGAC
>CAKQNT010000018.1 GCA_934255405.1 uncultured Alphaproteobacteria bacterium | reverse complement strand
CCGACTCTATCCCGAGCGCCGAGCCAACGGCGAGCAAGCGAGTAACAGCTTGTGAATGCCGCTGGGCGCTGCCCAGCTTCGGTTCACTAAGGTTCGCCTTGCTATGGCAGATAGCTCATCGGGTTGACTGCTTTTTTGCCGGCACGAATTTCAAAGTGCAGTTGCGGAGAACTTACACCGCCGGTGGAGCCGACCGTTGCGATTTTTTCGTTCTTGCGCACCTTTTGCCCCTTGCGCACCAACAACCGATCATTGTGGGCATAGGCTGTAATCCAGCCGTCGCTATGTTTAATCAGAATAAGATTGCCAAAACCTTTTAATTCATTACCGGCATAAGCCACGGTTCCGGCATCGGCAGCATTAACCGCGGTTCCCAATGGCGCCTTAATGTTGATGCCGTCATTATTTCGTCCTTTGGCAATCGGTCCGAATTTGGAAATTACCGTCCCTCTTACCGGCCAAGCAAATTTAGAAGTGCGTTTTTTGACCGGCGCGCTGTAACTTTGGCTTGAGGCATATTTCTTGCTGCTTGATGATGAAGATGCCGAGGCTGTGCTCCTATGGTTACTGCTCCAAGTGGAAGTCGCTTTGGGCGTGTTGGCAACATAAGAGGTCGCTTGCGGCTTGCTGACCACCGTCCCCGGTAACAACAATCGCTGTCCGATTTTTAGCGAATATGGGGCATCAATATCATTGGCGCGGCTGAGCGAACTCATATCCACATTGTATCGTTTGGAGATGTTATAAAGTGTGTCGCCCTTGGTCACCACATGATAGCGCGCTGTTGGCATTCTGATTATCTGCCCGATTCGCAGGGCGTAAGGCGGACGCAGATTGTTTGTTTCGATAACCTCGCGCAAAGGCACGTCATAGCGGCGGGCAATGCTATAAAGGGTGTCGCCTTTTTGCACAACCACGCTGGAGGGAGTGTTGCCGCCCCACCAGGTGTTGGTATTAAACAGCGGAATCCGGTTGCCGGAGCAGGCGCTCAGCAATAGCAAAATCGGCACAAGCCGCAAAATTACAGACTTTGACCCAAACATTTGTTCCGCATACAAAAGTTAACTTTCGCACAAGGCTAACACTCAGTCATTAATATTTTGTTACTGTTGCTCAATAATGTTGCCGCGGTCATCAGAAGATACCACTCCATACTCTCTGTGTTTAAGCGAGGTTTTGATATGGCGGCGGATGCGTGCCAGCATTCCGTCATAAGTATCGCTGAAGTTGCGGCGGTTGGTGTAGGTAATGACCATCATCTGAGCATTATATTTATCAACCCGCAGTTTTTGGATTGCCGGCACTGCCTCTTCAAAAATTTTGAAGGCGATGGCGCGAGCTTTTTCGCGTTCGGCACCATTCAGAACCATAAATATTTTGGTCTTGTCAACTCGGCCGATATTGGCGCTTGGCGTCAGATTGGCAAAGCAGACATCGCTCACCACCTTGAGCATTTTGTCGGCGGTTTCAAAGTCGATTCCCTTGCTTATAAATTCATAAATATCCCGCAGTTCTACCACCACGCAGGAAAATTGGCGGTTATAGCGCTTGGCTAACTGAAAATCATGCTCAAACCTGTCCAGTAGGGTGGTTTCGTTCAGGGTATTGGTAAAAATATCTCGCTCCTGAAACTGCGACAAGTTTTCTTTCCAAGCCTCGGCTTCAGAAATATCTTTACACAAAAAACTAATGCCTTCGCATTCCAAAATCTCGTTCAAAATCGGGCGTTCGCGGCACAACATCAGTTGCTTTTGCCCGCCATTCTTGAGCAAAACCGTGCGAGTATTGATAGTAGACTGATGCTTATTCATCTTTGAGAGCGCGGCGCCCAGAGCCTCTCGCTGTGCCAACTTGTCCTCCATCAGCGTGCCAAATACCGGCTGTCCCAGCAGGTTTTGCGGTAGATAACCCAAAACATCTGCTCCCGATTCGTTGATAAAAGTGATGTTAAAGTCCTTATCAACCTTAAAATAAATATCGCCGCTGGTGCTTTGCGGGTTGCTCTGTTGATTGTCGTTTTCTTTAATCAGTTCTTTTAGATTGCGGTTGACTTGCTTAAGCTTATTGCGCAGCAACAGGATATAAGCCGTCAGCAGCAAAATGATTAGTGCCAAAAACGCCAATGCCATATATATCATATTTTCCTCATCCCAACAAGTTTCACTCTCCAGCATAGCCGTACAAAAGCTAAAGATTCGTTAAATAGAGGTTGCAATTTCGCAAAAAAAACTCTAGTTTTAGGAAAGCAAAAAGAGAGTATTCATGAATAAGATAACCGATATTGCCGATACGTCCGGCGACAAATATAAATACGGATTCGTTACCGAGATTGATGCCGAAACTGCGCCCAAGGGGCTCAGTGAAGATATTATCCGTCTGATTTCTGCCAAAAAGGGCGAGCCTGAGTGGCTGCTGGATTTTAGACTTAAGGCGTTTGAGTTTTGGCAGACGATGACTGAGCCGAATTGGGCCAAGCTAAATTATGATAAGATAGATTATCAAAATTTGTCTTATTACTCCGCGCCCAAACAAAAAGCCGCTCCCAAAAGTCTTGAAGAAGTTGATCCGGAGTTGTTGGATACTTATGCCAAATTGGGGATTCCCCTAAAAGAACAAGAGGTATTGGCCGGCGTGGTTGCGGTAGATGCGGTGTTTGATTCGGTCTCGGTTGCCACAACTTACCGTACCAAACTGGCGGAAAAAGGCGTTATTTTTTGCTCCATATCCGAGGCGGTTAAAGAACATCCGGATTTGGTGCGCCAATATTTGGGCTCGGTTGTGCCCTATACCGATAACTTTTTTGCCTGCCTAAATTCGGCAGTATTCACTGATGGATCGTTTGTATATATCCCCAAAGGTGTAAAATGCCCGATGGAGCTTTCCACCTATTTTCGTATCAATGCCAAAAACACCGGACAATTTGAGCGCACGCTGATTATTGCCGACGAAGAAAGCTATGTTTCTTATTTGGAAGGGTGCACGGCGCCTCAGCGTGATGAAAATCAGCTTCATGCCGCAATTGTAGAGATTGTTGTGCTCAAAGATGCCGAGGTTAAATATTCCACTGTGCAAAACTGGTACCCCGGAGACAAAGACGGCAAAGGCGGCGTTTATAATTTTGTAACTAAACGGGCGGCTTGCCGCGGTGATAATTCCAAAATCTCTTGGACACAAGTGGAAACGGGCTCTGCCGTTACATGGAAATATCCTTCTTGTGTGCTTCAGGGTAACAACTCGGTCGGCGAGTTCTATTCGGTGGCTATCACCAACAATCGCCAGCAGGCAGACACCGGCACCAAAATGATTCATATCGGCAAAAACACCACTTCTAAAATTATTTCTAAGGGCATATCCGCCGGATTCTCCAATCAGACCTACCGCGGGTTGGTTAGAGTAAGTCCGGCCGCCGACAATGCCCGCAATTATTCGCAGTGTGATAGTTTGTTGATTGGCTCAACCTGTGGTTCTCATACCGTTCCGTATATAGAAAATCGGAATAAGACTGCAAAACTGGAACATGAAGCAACCACCTCAAAAATCAGCGATGAGCAGTTGTTCTATTGCCAACAGCGCGGGATTGGCGAGGAAGAAGCAGTCAGCCTGATAGTTAACGGCTTTTGCAAAGAGGTTATGCAGCATCTGCCGATGGAATTTGCCATTGAGGCCGCCAAGCTGATTAATATTTCGCTGGAGGGGAGCGTAGGATAAATGACTGGAGAGGGGAGAAATTAATAAAATGACAACACCATTATTGGAAATTGAAGATCTTTGCGCAAGGGTTGGAGAAAAAGAGATTATTAAAGGTTTTAATCTTACCGTTAACGAAGGTGAGATTCATGCTCTTATGGGGCCGAACGGCGCCGGAAAATCAACCCTGTCCAACGTGTTGTGCGGCAAATCCGGTTATGAGGTAACTTCTGGCTCCGTGCGCTTTAAGGGCAAAAATCTGCTGGCAATGTCACCAGAAGACAGAGCGCGCGAAGGGATTTTTTTGTGTATGCAATATCCGGTGGAAATCCCCGGGGTTCCAACCGCCACATTTCTTAAGCACTCCGTAAACGCAATTCGCAAATATCACCATCTTCCGGAGCTTGATACCATGGAGTTTCTCAAAATGGTGCGAGAAGAAGGGCGCAAACTTGGGGTTGATGCCGAGATGATAAAACGTCCGCTCAATGTCGGGTTTTCCGGTGGAGAAAAGAAACGTCTGGAAACCTTGCAGATGTCCATTCTCAAACCGACGTTTGCAATTTTGGACGAGGCGGATTCCGGTTTGGATATTGATGCTCTTAAGGTGGTGTCTGAAGGAGTCAACGCTCTGCGTGACGGCAAGCGCGCCATGCTGATTATCACCCACCACCAGCTGTTGCTGAATTATGTTGTGCCGGATTTTGTACACGTATACGCCGATGGGCATATTGTAAAATCCGGCGACAAATCTTTGGCTCAAGAGCTGGAAGAAAAAGGTTATTCCGAGTTTGTGAAAGAAAAATAGTATGGCCGGATTACTGCAAAATATTGACCTTATCGGAGATGAGCTGCCATGGTTGCACGAGCTGCGGCAGAGCGGACGAGAGGCTTTTTCCATAGCCGGCGTGCCAACCGCCAAAACTGAGGCTTGGAAATATACCAAACCGCGCGAGCTTAATGCTGATGATTTTGTTGCGGCTCAGCCTGCCAACCCCGGCAATTGGGAGGCGGATTTGCCATTTGATTGCTACAAAATCCGCTTTGAAAACGGTTTCTTTTCTCCTGCCGGTTCAGACCTGCCTCAAGGAGTCGAGGTTGTGCCGCTGATTGAGGCGGCATTGTTTAGACCCGAAGTCCGCAAATATCTGGGTGCTCTGGCCGATGTTAAGGCTCACCCTTTTGCCGCGCTTAATCAAGCATACTTAAATGAAGGCGTTTATATCAAAGTAGATAGCAACGTTGAGCTCAAAAAGCCGATTGCCTTGATTAGTCACACCACTCCGCACGAGCAGAATTTGTTTTTCAACTTGCGCAATTTGATAGTGCTCGGCAAAAACTCTGCCGCCACGTTTGTAGAGTATCATAGCTGGAGCGGAGAGCTGAAATCTCGCTATTTTGCCAATGTTGTCAACGAGATATACCTTGCCGATTCTTCTCGCTTGCAACATTGCAAACTTCAAGACGAGGCTTATAAGGCAGATCATATCGCTTTGTCTGTGGTTGCGGTGGAGAACAATGCCTCTTATAATAGTTTTTGCCTGCAAAGAGGCGCCAACCTTAGCCGCAATGAGACTTTAGTAAAACTTCTGGCTGAAGGCGCCAATGCCGAAGTCAACGCCGCCTATGTAATGAACGGCTGGGCAACTTTAGATACTACTACCAATATTGAACATCTGGCTCCCAATACCATTTCTCACCAGTTGGTAAAAGGCGTTGTCGGCGGTGATGCCAAAGGAGTTTTTCAAGGTAAGATTCATATCGCTCCTCATGCGGTTAAAACCGAGGGAAATCAGCTGCACAAAGCGTTGCTGTTAACTGATACCGCAGAAGTTGATGTTAAGCCGGAGCTGGAAATATATGCCGATGATGTTAAATGTTCGCACGGCGCCGCCAGCGGCGAACTTGACGAGAATCAGTTGTTTTATATGCGTTCGCGCGGCATTGGGCTGGAAGAGGCCAAGCAATTGCTGATAGATGCCTACCTGAATGAGGTTATCGCCAAAATAGGTAATGAAAAAATCCGTGAATGGATTAAATTATGGGCACAGGCCAATCATACAGTTTAGGAAGAATCAAAATGTACAATGTCGAGAATATTCGTTCTGACTTTCCGGT
This sequence comes from uncultured Alphaproteobacteria bacterium, assembly GCA_934255405.1. Taxonomy (GTDB): domain Bacteria; phylum Pseudomonadota; class Alphaproteobacteria; order RF32; family CAG-239; genus CAZU01. The sequence continues at coordinate 17,212 of CAKQNT010000018.1, read as the reverse complement.
TTTGCGCCGGATTATTAACGATAAACCCAATACCTTTTTGGATTCTGCCGCCTCCGCGCAAAAGCCTCAGGTTGTTATAGACAAGATTGTTGATATATACACCAAAGAGTATTCCAACGTGCACCGCGGTTCGTATTTTCTTTCGGAAGAAATAACCGCCGAATATGAGCACGCCCGCCAAAAGGTGCAAAAGTTTTTGAATGCCAAAAGCGATAAAGAAATCGTCTTTACCCGCAACGCTACGGAGTCAATCAATCTGGTTGCAGCAACATGGGGACGCAAATTTCTTACCAAGATGGACGAGGTGCTGATTTCTGAGGCGGAGCACCATGCCAATCTGGTGCCGTGGCAGGTTTTGCGTGATGAAATCGGTTTTGAACTGAAAATTTTTAAGATTAATGATGACGGCAGTTTTAATTGCAATGAGTTTTGCAATCTGTTAAGCGGCAAAACCAAGTTGGTTGCTGTTACCGGTATGTCCAATGTTTTGGGCACGATATTTCCTCTCAAGCAGATGATTGCAGAGGCGCACAGTGTGGGGGCTAAGGTTTTGGTTGATGGATGTCAGTACGTTGTTCATCAGCCGACCGATGTTCAGGATTTGGATTGTGACTTTTTGGCTTTTTCCGGACACAAAACCTATGGCCCCAGCGGCATAGGCGTTTTGTATGGCAAAGCGGATTTGCTCAATGTTATGCCTCCTTACCAATTTGGCGGAGATATGGTAAACGTTGTAACCTATCAGGCCACCACTTTTGATGAGCCGCCGGCGCGTTTTGAGGCTGGAACCCCCGCAATTGTGCAGGCTATCGGTTTGGGCACGGCTCTGGAATATATGATGAATTTGGGTATGGATAACATCAAGGCGCACGAAGATGAGCTGACTGCATATATGCATAAATGCCTGCCGGAGGTTGAGGGGCTCAAAGAGATTGGCACCGCGGCCGGTAAGGGCGGCGTATTTTCTATCGCTATTGAGGGCATTCATCCGCAGGATTTGGCGTTTTTGCTTGATAAAGAAGGCGTGGCGGTGCGAGTAGGGCATCATTGCGCGGCTCCGTTGGTTCGCCGCATGGGCTATGAATCTCTGGCTCGGGCGTCCTTGGGGCTTTATACCAACCATGCCGATATTGACCGCTTTATTGCCGCCTTGCAAAAGGCCAAAACATTTTTCTGAGGGCAGAAATGACAGACGAAAATAATATTGATAAAAATGAAGAACAGCTGTTGGAAGCTATGGGGCTGGGTGAAAACGGCGCCATGCAACAAGATTATACTGCGTATGCCGGAAAAACTCTTCCTGATGGCTCAGCTAAAGCTACAAGAGAAGAAATAATTGAGGCGCTCAAAACCGTATCGGATCCGGAGATTATGATTAACATCTGGGATATGGGACTTGTTTATCGCATTGAGCAGAAAGACAACGGCGATATAGATATTGATATGACGGTTACTGCTCCGACTTGTCCGGTTGCCGGAATTTTGCCGCAACAGGCGGCGGATGCAGTGGCTGCTGTTGATGGAGTGGGTTTTGTTACCGTAAAGGTAGTCTGGGAGCCTGCTTGGAGCATAGAAAACCTAAGCGACGACGCCAGAGCAATGTTTGAGTTGTTGTAGCCAAAAATTTCAGAAAAAGCTTGCACTATAACAAAAAAAATGCTACTTCTTACCTGCTTAATTAAATTAGTATGGTGCAAAATATTTTTATGCGACAAATGGCGTATCCAAGCGAAAAAGTTTTGCTTTGGGCCATAACATCACAAGAAATCAAACACTGTTTCGATAAGGGAGATATTCCGCAGATTGTTCTGCCGAGTATTGTTCGCAAAAAAAAGCAACCGGTTATCGCGATTATCTTAGCTCAAGACAGTCATCCCGACAGAGCGGAAAAAGACTATACCATCTTTCCGGATTATGTGGATGCAATCGTGATGCAAGGAGGGTATCCGGTATTTATCGCATACGATAAGGTAGAGGAGCAGCTTGCGGCAGCCAAACCGGATGGAATTCTGCTTTTGGGCGGCAATTTCAGATTGGTTAAAGCGGCCAACGCAGACTACGAGCCTCGTCCCAAAACCTATGTGAAAATGATCCGATACGCTCAAGAACGCGGACTTCCGTTGTTTGCAGTTTGCGGTGGAGAGCAAATGCTGGCTGTTTATTTTGGAGCATCAGTTGAGGTTAATATCAATGCTGGTTCTGAAAAAACTGTTATGCATATGCAAAAACCATATCAGATATCTCACCAAGTTAACCTTGCTGAGGGATCGCAGATAAGCAAAATTTTGCAAAAAACAACGATAGAGGTCAATTCCTGCCACAATACGGCGGTGATTATTGACAAAGACGTTGGAGAGCTGGTTGCATCAGGTGTTGCGCCTGATGGTGTTATCGAAGTAGTAGAGATGAAAAATCCTTGGAATAAGGATTTTGTAATTGGAGCTCAGTGGCATCCGGAGCGATTGACCAGAATGGGTGACGCTGACTCACTGAAACTTTTTAGTGCATTTATAAAAGCTGCACTGGCTATGAAAAAGGAGATGTATACCTGATGGGTATACCCTCCTTTTTTTATTGCCTTGTCTTTTATTAGATGTTACAAAATAACTCATAGCAGGATATTTTGAGGCATAAAATGGATATTAATGAACTTATAGATAATTTTGAGTTTTTAGACACTTGGGAGGACAAATACCGCTATATTATAGAGTTGGGCGAAAAACTCCCAACGCTGGATGAAAAATATCATACCGAGGACTGGAAAGTGCAGGGTTGCCAATCGCAGGTTTGGTTGGTGCCAACCAAAGATGATAATGGCAAAATTTCTTTTGCCGGCGACAGCGATGCTATGATTGTAAAAGGGCTGATAGCCATTGTTTTGATGATTTTTAATCACAAATCCCCATCGGAGATTAAAGCGGTTGCAGTTGAAGATATTTTTGCTAAACTAAAACTGGAAGAACATTTGTCTCCCAGCCGCCGCAACGGTCTGCTTTCTATGATTGGCAAGATTAAGAATTACGCGGAGATTTTATAAGATATGAACATTCACGAGTATCAGGCCAAAAAAATCTTAAGCGAATACGGAATTAAAATTCCCAAGGGCGGCATAGCCTATACTCCGACCGAGGCTAAGAAGGTTGCGCTCAAGGCATCTGCCCGTGGTCCGTGGATGCTTAAAGCTCAAATTCAGTCCGGCGCTCGCAATTTGGGATATTTTATAGAAAAAACAGCCGGTTCAGAAGGCGGTATTCGCCGGATAGATTATCGTCGAGACATCCGCAGTCAAGCAGAACAAATGCTGGGAGCTACTCTTGTAACCATTCAAACCGGCCCGCAAGGCAAATTTGTCGGCCGTTTGTATGTGGAGGCTTATCTTGATGTGGTAAAAAAATTCTATCTTGGTCTTGCTGTAGACCGAGTTAAGGCATCTTTGACCTTATTGGCGGCTCTTGTCGAAAATGATGATATTACCAATATGGCCATTAACAGTCCCGACAGTATTTTGCGTGTTCCGCTGGATTTGGACGGCGAGACCACACCAGAGCAGGTGCGGCAGGTGTCAAAATTTTTGAAACTTTCAGCCAAAGCGGCCTCAAATCTCGGCACTCTGATTAACGGTATGCATCGCGCTTTTCTTGAGCAGGAAGCTACTATGATAGAAATTAATCCGGTTGGAGTGCTCCGCGGCGGAGAGCTTATGGCTCTGGATGCCAAAATATCTTTTGATGACAATGCGCTGTATCGGCATGCCGATGTTTTGCGCCTCAAAGATGATTATGAGGCTTCTGAGCGGGAGCTTCAGGCTGCCAAAGATAAATTTACCTATAGTGAGTTTGAGGGCTCGGTCGGGTGCGTTGCCAACGGCAACGATGCGGCCATGGCCACAATGGATATGCTCCGCCAAAAAGGGGTTGGCACAGCCTGTTTCTTGAATGTCAAGGGCGGTGTAGACAAAGATAAGATTGCCTCCGGTATAAAAATTATTATGACCAACCCGCGGGTCGAAGGTATTTTGATAAATATCTTGGGCGGTTTCCTGCGCTGCAATTTGATTGCTGAAGGTATTGTTTCGGTTGCCTCAGATGTAGGGCTGAATGTTCCGTTGGTTGTGAGATTTGAGGGCACCAATAAAGACGAAGCCAAAGATATTTTGCAAAAATCCAAGCTTCCGGTAATTATGGCCGAAACCACCGAGGAGGCCGCAACTTTGCTTGTCAAAGCAATGGAGGACAACGACTGATGTCTATTTTGGCAGATAAAAATACCCGTGTTGTTTGTCAGGGAATTACTGGTACGCAGGCCACATTTCATATTCGCCGTTCGCTGGACTATGGTACTAATGTCGTAGCCGGAGTAACCCCCGGCAAGGGCGGAATGTTGCATCTGGGAGTGCCGGTCTTTAACACTGTGGCTGAAGCTGTTACCGAAACCAGCGCTACCGCCAGTATTATGTTTGTTCCGGCCGGTAATGTTAAAACTGCCGTGCGCGATGCGGTGGAAGCCGAGCTTGATTTGGCGGTTTGCATTGCTGATAGTGTTCCGCTCAAAGATATGCTGGAAATAAAAGCTATGCTGAATGGCAGCAAAACCAAACTCATCGGTCCCAATACTCCGGGGATTATCACCCCGGGAGAATCTCGACTGGGGGTTTATCCCACCAATATCCACACTATAGGAAAAGTCGGCATTGTTTCTCGTTCATCAACTTTGACTTATGAGGCCGTGCTTGAAACTTCTCGCGGCGGAGAGGGGATTTCTACCGTTGTCGGGCTGGGCGATGATATGATTATTGGTATGGACTTTGTCGATATTTTAGAGCGGTTTGAGGCCGATAAAAAGACCAAGGCAATTGTTATGCTTGGCCAAATGGGCGGAACTTTTGAAGAAGCCGCCGCCGCATGGTACAAAGAGCGCAAAAATCGCAAACCGGTAATCGCTTTTGTCGCCGGCAATGCCATTCCTTTTGGGCACAAAATGGGTTATGCCGGCGATATTATTACTCGTGGTCATGTCTCTGCGCAGGATAAAAAAGACGCTTTGTCCGATGCCGGTATGATTGTAGTTGACAATATTAATGATATTCACTTGCGGTTGGCCGAACTTTAAATGAAAATTTGGGAACAAATTCTCAATTGTTTATTACCGCCCCGTTGCATGCGTTGCGGCAAAATTCTCAAATGCAATACCGGACTTTGTTCCGATTGTTTTTCTGAAATCAATTTTATAACCGAGCCTTATTGTTATAAATGCGGTCATCCGTTTGAGTTCTTGGAAGAACATGGCGGTAAGCTGCTTTGTGGACGTTGTCTTAAACGCAAACGCTCGTTTTTTCGGCTTAGCCGTTCGGCGTTTGCTTATGATGAGGTTTCAAAAAATCTGATTCTTAATTTTAAGTTTCACGACAAAACTGAAAATGCCAGAATTTTGGCACAGATGATGTTTGTTGCCGGCAAAGATATATTTGATGCCGGTATTGATGTGATTATACCGGTGCCTTTGCATTATACCCGCCTTATAAAACGTCGTTACAATCAATCGGCGCTGCTGGCCAACGAGCTTTCTGAATTAAGCGGCATCAAAGCAGATAATTTGTCTTTAATCCGCCACAAAAAGACCCGTCCGCAAGTAGAGCTTTCCGGCATGGAACGTCAGCGCAACGTGCGTGATGTTTTTAGCGTCAAATGTCCGGAGCAAATAAAGGGGCGGAGAGTGTTGCTTATCGATGATGTTTTGACCACCGGCGCCACCTTGCGCGAATGTGCCAGAGCACTGCACAAAGCCGGCGCCAAATCAATAGATACTCTCACCGCCGGAAGAGTGCTATAAATTTTTGTCAGTGGGTTTGTTGCTGTAGAAAAGGGGCTTTTGCCCCTTTTTATGGATATCAGCTTAATCTCTGACGTTAGCGGCATAGAGAGCCATTGCCTTAATTTGCTGCACGGTTTTTTGATATTCTTTATTTTGCGGATCGCGGGTTAGGGCAAGATTGGCGTTTGCCATAGCTTCAGAGATATTACCGCTTTTCATATAGGCCAGACCGGCAATATGGTTAGCCTGAGCAAAAGCTCCGGTTTCTTCAGTTTCTAAGGTCTGTTTGCAACAAGAAATAGCTTTTTCGTATTTGCCCAGATGATAGTAGTTTTCGGCCATGTCATTATACAAGTCTGCTCCGCAGGCGCCGTTTTCTTCAAGTTTTTGAAAAACTTCTCCTGCTTCGGCATATTTATGCTTGCTGCACAATTCTTGTGCCTCGCGATATAATACCGCGTTGCTTCCTTTTACGGCGTCATGCATATTTATGGTGCGGGATTCTTCATTCCACAGATTTTCAATCCCGTGTTCTTGAGTGATTTCATATACTGTCTGCCCGCGGCAACAAAAGTTGCACATTTGGTCTGTCAGTTTTTTCAAAGGCTCAATATCGCCTTTTTGCAGAGCATTAAAAGCATCTTTGCACTCTTGCGGTTTCAACTGAGTCACCGCGGTCAAAGATCTTACTTTGCCGATTTTCTTCTGCATAAAATCCGGCAGTCTGCCGTTGATGTTATTCAAGTTCAAATAAGTTGCCGCCTCAAAAACCCGCCGTTTGGCAATCCCATTGGTAAATTGAGCCCTCTGCGGGGTAAACTCCATAATTCTGGCGGCGCACTTAATCGAATCCTGATAATTCTCTTTGACAAATTTGCACAGCTCAATGCCGTTTGCCTCATTATTGAGCATAACAGATTTAATGGCATCAAGTTCACAAGTTCTGAGTTCACAGCCCATCAGATGCTTTTTAATATTTTTTTTCAGTCGGCCGCCTTCTTTGGTATCAAAAAAACTGCACATCAGCTTATAAAATTCTTGCCCGCTGATTTCAATGTCGGGATTATCCTTAAAATATTCAGATGCTTTTATCCATTCCGAGGTTTCCGGCTTGCCGTCTTTGGGCAGGTAATAAAACGCTCCGATAGAGTTAACCCCGCCTTTGTTGCCGTCGCAATAAGGTTTTGTAACCAGAGTTTCTGTCGGCAGTGTTGCTAAAAATGCCGATGCATTGCATTTATTATAGAATTCTTCAAAATCAGCATCGGTTTCAAGCTTATAGCGCGGACTTTGGTCTGTAATTGCTTGCTTGGCAGCTTGTTCGACTTTGGTTTGATTAAATACCTGATTGTTTGCCAGCTTTACGCCGCCAGCCAAGGTTGCCAAAACCGCGGCTTTTATCAATCCTTTGCGGATGTAGGGCACAATTTTTTGCTCAAGTTTCAGCGTATGTGCCGAGGGAACAATGCGATTATGCTTCTTTAAAAGCATATAAGTTGCCAGCGGCAAGGCTCCGGTTAACCCTCCTGCCATCTGGGCAGTTTCTTTAGCAGCAAATTTAAGAGATTTACCAATAAATTTTGCCACTTCAGTCGCGCAATATTTTCCATGCATCAGTTCCATATGGCGGACATAAGCTCGGTCTAATCTTGCTGCAACTTTGTTGTCTGGATATTCCTTACGTAGACGCAAAGTCTTCTTTAGTGTGGAGTTATAATGTCTGATTGCTTTTTTGAGCAATCTTTTTTGAATCGCCTTATCATTGTAGTTATTTATGACTAATTCTACCGGAACCAGCGCCGCCACCTCTCCGCAGGAAATAAATTGCGGCTTGAGCGGCTTTTTCTCTTCACTTTGCCGGCGGTTAAAGTCTTTGTATTTTTGCAGTTCCTGTTCATGTTTGAACAAATCTTTAGCAAACCGCTCTTTGTCGCCTTTATAGCTGAGTGGAACCATCAACGAACATCCCATGCCCAATTGGCAATAGACTGGCTCTGTTCCGGCGGCTTGATACTCTTCTTTTAATAAATTTGCGTAATCCATTTGTCTGTTCCATAAAATACAACCTACCCAACACTAATACTAACATTATATTTGACAAAAGTAAACAAAAAGGAAATACGCAATATTTTCTATTTTAGGCTTAAATAGTTGTCATAAACAAAAACGCCTGTGTTACAAAACACAAGGCGTCTTCGTTAATTATCCTTTCTCTACACGAGATACTCCAGATGTATATATTACATCTTGGGGAGTTAACTTGATGTGCAGATTTTGCGCAACAATGTCAAGCAGAGGCTGCGCCGGATGTTTTACATAAATGCTTGTCGCCATCTCAAACAGCGTGCATTTGATGAAACGAATCTGATTCTTAATTCTTTGCATTTGCATGAGCTCTTCCTCTATAGGCTCGTTGGCAAACTTAAGCTGCCCGATTTTGATAGAGCCACGGCGCCGCATCAGCATCAACTTGGCAAGATACTTTTCCAGAATAGGCTTAAACTGGCAAGTATTGTCTGTATTGAAGACAATGACTTCCACCTTGTTGCGCTCGCTGTTAATCGTCCCGAGCCAGCAAAATGTATAATCGCTGTCTGTCTTGGGAAAGGGAACAAGCAAAGTGCTTGAAAAAAAGAAAGTCTCCATTTTTTAAATTTTAATTAATTAATAAATACTATTTACAACTCCATATATACCGCTTATGGAAATTTTTGTCAACTCAAGAGGTTGTAAGATTTACTGAAAAATATGATTGCTAAAAGCATATAAATATGTTATGTTGACAAAATATAGAGAAAGGGACTGATTTTTATTATGTTTTTTTGTACTAATATATCTTTGCGTTTACGCAGATTCCTAATGCGACGATGATTTGGCACGCTTGTCAGATAAAAGTCGCAAGATTTGGAATGTCCAAATCTTTTTTTTGTAAAATTTAGGAATAAGATTGAGATAGTTATGAATAAAAAACAGTTAGTCATCAAAAAATTACACCAAAACAATATATCCGACGTTTTGAACCTGCAGCAAAGAATTGTTGACGGTTTGCACCCTGATGAAAAGCATTTTATTCTCAATCGAACTCAAGAAGACTATATGAAGTATTTGAACAAAGAAAATTCCAGTATGGTTGGAATTTTTGACAAAGATAAATTAATTGCTCAAGCTGTTTATTGCACTCCAAACAGCGGCGAACAAAGAGAAATGCCGGAATTTAGACCAGACATTCCCAATGAAGAATTGGTGATTTATGAGGCTATTTTAGTTGATCCCACCTATCGGGGCTCCAGTTTGATGAAGCAAATGCTCAGCTATATTGAAACTAATGCAATTGATGCTCAACGGACCCATTCCATTATCCAAATTGCCATTGATAATCCGGCAAGCTGGATTAATGCTCTGCACCACGGAATGTCCATAACCAAGGTTGACAAGGATCCTGTGGACGACGTCAAAGTAATCTATCTGGAAAAAGATATAAAATCTGCCCACGCTTTTAAGCTGCCGCCAAAAGATGTTTATTCAATGTTTTTGGGAGACAATATTCACAAAAAAATTCCCAGCCTTTTCAACAAAATGCAATATATTATAAATGAAGGCTACAAAGGGGCGCAATTTAACAAAGCAACCCAAAGTCTGGTATGGATTAAAGAAGATCAAAGCAATGTTATGGCCCTTGTCTTATCGCAAAAATTACTATCACGGGCGTGATATTTTTTGCCCCAGATAATACCATTCTGCGCCGATTCCTGCTTGTTGGTTGGGGAGCAGTATATAGCAGTTTTTTTCTGCAATTAACTCTTCACCATCATCATAGCGGGCAATTATTTCTCCTTTTTTTAGCGGGTCAAGATGTTTGTAATGATGACACAGATTGCCGGATTTTTGCTTGATGACATATTTTTGCAACAAGATATGAGCCTTTTCGCATGCCGCGATTTCATGGGGCTCTATCATCTTAAATTTTGACAAGGTGCTGACAATTGCATTATAAGCAAGTTCGGTTGCATAAGGAGATTTGTGATATCCGCACTCCAAAGTGGTTCCGGTTTTTCCACATTCATGCGCATATTGCTCCGTAGAAAAGTCTCGTATTTCCGTGTTGTTGCCATAAATATCCGGCCAGCCTTCCAATACATATTTAATATTCAGTCCGCTGATTAGTTTTTGGTTCATTTCATTGGGATAATCACAAAAGGCAAACGGTTCATCACCTTCGCAATGCGTTGAGTGCAAATCCAGTGTAATGTCACTTTTTTTAATCAACGGGCATATTTCGTTGGCCAGTTTTTGCTCATATGTTTGTGGATTTTTGTGCATTTTCATAACACGGTTTAAGTTTTCTTCAATTTGGCGGACATTTTTTTGATAGGCCTGCGGATTACAGATTGGAACCAAAGTCAGCTTTCCGCTTGTCAGAGTTATTTCCTTGCTATCTAATTTTTGCAAAATCTTTTTTATCGCCAGCGGTCCGGCAGTCTCATTGCCGTGAATTGCTCCCAGCACCAATAAATTGATGCCTTTGTTTTTCCCGCAAAATTCGTATATTTTAAGCATTCTGAGACCTCGTAATATTTTATTTTGGTGTTTTAAATTTTAATGGTTAGAACGCGCGCCGCGATTGATTCTATTTCCCTTGACATCCCGATATTTTAAGTGCATTGTCGTGAGCAGAAAATTTATCATTGTGTCCTACTTAAAACTACTATTATGACCGAAGAAATTATTGAACGCCTGCAGACAAAAGTCAAGGCGGTTTGTCCTGAAAATGCGAAAGTCTTTATTAATAAACTTTCCAATCAGGCCTCTTGTGAACTCTGCTTGCTCACCATAGAAAACGATTATCCTGTACGCGATATTGATGAGTGGGCAATTGACGAGATTTATCCGCAGCTTAGCGCAGTCAGAAACATCTTAAATCAGGAATCTCTGGCCGATAAAGTCCGTTTGTTGTTCTTAAACAATAGCTACTTTGTTCTGTATGCCCCGCAAGATGACGGCATTCTAGACCAATTTGAAGAGTTATATTTTCAAGAATGCTATGGCAGCGAAGAGCAGAGACATCTTGTCGGCGCAACTTACAAAGCTGATGAACTTGTGACTTACTTGACTAAAATGCGCAGGAATTTTTGACCTTCGACAGCTTAGTGATTAAAATTGTCTAAAAGCTGTCTTACTCGCAAAAGCATCGGTTTCCCCGATGCTTTTTTTTGTGGCTTAAACACTTGTTCTTCTACCATCTCCCATCCGGAATTCTTTAACTGAAAATTAATTGTAAGATATGTAATATTATGTTATAGTATCATATACAAAAGTAATAAAAACAGGAGGTTCCCATGATGTTTGATGACTGGGCACATAAGCATAAGAAAATTCTTGCCCCCTCCCATAAAGAAGAAATTTGGCAAAGTCCTTGGATTGATGAGTTTATGACAGTTGCAGAAACCGCCGGCGATGTTGACAAATTTATTCAAGAAAAGAACAGTCAACTTTATGCTTCATACGCCAATGAAGTTATCGCCCCAATTGAAACAGATAAAAAAACTCTTGAAGAAACACTTTCTTCAAGAGAAGATATCTATGCAAAAGACTCAGATTTTAACAAGCAGCTGGATGAATTTGCTCAAGATATAGAAATGGTCGTTTCCAAATATCCAGAAGAACGTAAAAGATATGTAAAATCATTATTAGAGGAATATTATGCAACAGGAAAATTTGTTCCTCAAAATGATAGTTTGGCTCAATATAATTTTAATAATTTGAAACAACCAGCAAAGGGATTTTTTAATAAAATCAGACAGGGACGCAAAATTAAAGAAGCAAACCAGTGTTTGGATGGTTTTATTGCAAAATATGAAAAAATAAATCTGCCGAGAAAGTTAAATGAACTGGAACAGCAAAAGAATGATAGTAGCTCCAGATTTGATACCTTGGATTTAAAATTAAAATCAATAGTTGAATTGAATGCCGAGTCTGTGCAAAATTGTGACGCCAGATTAAGTGAATCAAGTGCCATGATTGCACAAGAAACTTTACGCCTGCAAAAGCAGATACAAGAACAATCCGAGAAAATTGAACAATATAAAGCATCTTTTAACGAAAGTAATAGCACAGTCGAAGAAGATAAAATTATTAAGAATTTTGCGCAAGAAATTCGTGACAATATCAAAAATCCAAAACAATATACAGCGGCAGATTGGATTGAGGGCATTGAAAATATGCCGGATGACAAATTGGTAATGTTTAATATTCCGACCAGCAAAAGCAACAAACAGGGAATAGAAGCTATTCTAAAAAATAATGGCTTATCTGCCGGAGATGCAACAAACCAGTGGCTGCTTCATAAGGAATCAAGGAATAATTCAGATGCCGAAATGTATGAGATTTTTTCGCCAATTATGACGGTTAAAGACGCAAAGGAGGTTATGCCGAAACTGATTTCTGATTTTGAAAAGGCTCATATTTCTAAGGGCTTGGTTATCCCGACAAGTCTTCAAGAATTATTTAAGGATGTAAAAAAAGAGCCTTATCCACAAAATATTGTTGATGATGGTTTGGAAAAATTAGTGCTGGCCGGAAAGGTGAGAGAAGCTTTAAGTAATCCTAACCAAACAATATCAGAAGAAGCTGAAGCAAAAATTGTTGAGCGTCTTGGTATAAAGTCTTTTGAAGAATTGCCGCAAACTTATGGTTCATTAAAAGAACTTGAGGCAAAATTTCCCAAAGATAAATATCTGTTCTCTGGTACAATGGTTTCTGATGACTATTGCCAACTTAGCAGTCGAAATGGTCGAACGGGAAAGGTGTATGCGACGCCTAATATCACTTATGCCGCTCTATATGATGGGGTAACCAATGTCGGGGGTGTCACAGGTACAAGCGCAACCGGTGATTGGTATGTTTCACCGACAGTAGGCAAAATAAAAGGCATAGATATTCAGGTTGGTTTTATAAATGTATATGAACAGAATCCCCAAGATAAATTTTTTGACAATTTCGGAATGGAAGATTGTCAGCATACCAAATGCGACAATCCAAATGAAGAATGGTACGATGTTGTAGAAAATACTCCTAATGGTCCGGTCTTTTCAAAAATGCAAAAGCCAATAGACCATAGGCTTAGCAAAGAGCAGGCTGTAAATGGTTTTATAAATCCCAGAATTAGGTCTACAATTGATGGTAAAGAATATTTTGGACTGTATCGGAATTCAGAAACGTATGTAACGCCAGAAAAAAATCCGCTGAAAACAAAGATTATGCATCTGTCCTATAAAGATTCCTCTGGGCGTAATCATGATTTGTACATTCCCTCGTCCGATAAATCAGATAAAGCAATTCAGTGCATTCTTAATTCCAGACAAGCAGAGATGAAAGATACGTTTGACACTACTCAAGCAGATGTTCATAGCCGTTTCTTAAAGCAGAAGGAAGAATTTGATAAAGGCATTGTTCATCCTGCTAGAGAAATTGATTTCTTACTTAAAAAACAATCAGCATTATTTGCCGGCGAAAGTAAAAATTTGCGTCATCCAGAGGAATTACAAAACACTGATGTGATAACTAATCAAGAAATTAATGTCGCCAGCCATACGACTGGAGGGCAGCAAAAAGATATTGCTGATGCCAAAAGAGATAAGCAAGCTATTGAACAAACACAAAATAAAGCTGAAGAAATTCAAATAGCGGCACCGGCTCAATATGAGGCGGCGCCGACAACTGTCACGCCCCGATCACAAGACGCTGTGTCACCGCAGGCAGAGCAAAAGGCATCTAATCTGTCTCCGCGAGAAAAAGGAAGGTTTTTCCATAAGTTAAGAATGGGTGTTAATACTATTTTAGCAAAGGCAGATAAATCTAAAAATAAAACGCAAACAAAGGTGCCGCAACAACTGAGCGTTATGCAAATAAAAGCGGCGCAAGACAAAAGAGGCCGTAATTAGTTTTTTTATATACAGTTAAAACAGCGATGTTGACAAATTTATTCAAGAAAAGAACAGTCAACTTTATGCTTCATATGCCAATGAAGTTATCGCCCCAATTGAAACAGATAAAAAAGCATTTGATTGAATTTAATTGTATTATCTGCTATAATTACTTCAGGTAGCGGAGTAAGACGTATGGCACACATAAACTTTGTACATTCTTTCGATGACTTTTTAGCACTTCCTCAAAATGCAAAAGATATGGAATTTCAAACGAGTTGTGATGATAATCATGCTTGGAAGTTGCATATTTTTCTTAATCAAGATAATAGAACAGTTTCAGATCCGCTAATTAAAGACACGGTAAAATTTCTTATTGATAATGAAGTTAGCTTCAAAATGGGAAACGGCGGAGACGGTGGAAAGGTTTTTACGATATACATTGGAGAATATGACAAAGCCCGAAGTATAGCAGAGCAGTTAAACAAACAATTTGGAGATAAATATAAAGAAGATTGCCCTGAAGGTGGCGCAAATTTGCCGGAGGATATTCATGTTTTCAATAATATCGGGATGCGGTTTGAAGGTGTAAAAGACGACTGGCTTACGAAAAACAAAGATTCGGCTTTTTCTTATTATGGGTATTCAGGAATTCCATCTTTAAACAGAAATTTACAGTTTAATGGGATGAATGATTGCCAACTGTCTGCGCTTGCTTGTCATATCTTTTTAGCTGAAAAATGTGGTGCTGCGTATTTAGGGCACAACTATAAACAAAATCCTTGGGCCAATAAGATATTTGAGGATTTATCAACAAAATACACACATCAGGAAATTAAAAGCTATGTGCAGCTTGTCCTAAATTATCTAAAAGCAACTCACCAAGAAAGATTTATTCATAGTAAAAATTTGGTGCCTCCTGAGCAAGGCGTGTCATTATCAGTTAATGATATTATACCACCACCGAATGAAATTAATGTCAATGTCAGTGGGTTGGAGATTATGCCCAAGGCCAATAAAATTACTATACGTCAAAACAAATATGGTAATGATGTTTTGGAATATAAGCGCGATGATAAAATATTGGCCAGTTATTCATTAAACGGAGATGAGCATCTGGTTTGCTTGTATTCAGATGATGGTTCTGTTCTTGAATATCTGACATCTCCCAAGCAGCGCCCCAAACAATTCAGAGGAGACACCTTATATCCGATTGCAAGCTTATCTTTGGAGTGCAGAATTAACAATATTGCTTCTTATAGCAAGGCGCTGGGCGAATTATATTCCCCAAAGAGCAAAACCAATAAAACAACACAGAAGCCAATATATCGTGCTCCATCCAGTAATGAGAGATAAATTTTTATTTCTCAATAAATAATTAGTTTGTGAACCCATCAAAACAGCAAAAACTAATAAGCCGTCCGACATTATGCAGCTATCGGACTAAAAATTATGAGGATTTTAAGCGATTAGCAAAGAAAATTGAACTTCATGTTTAATTAAAGAAATTCAAGCTAGGTTTATGGTTGGGCGTGCGTACGGGTAAAAATTTAATATTATATTAACATAACTAATGCTAATTTTATGATATATTAATCAGAAAGGAGCATTGCAATGGCAGACGATTACATACAACAATTAAGCGAGACAGAAAAAGTAACATTTGTTCGTGCGCTGATTTTTTTAATAAAATCAGATGGGCGTGTTGATGACCACGAGCGCGAATGCATCCATGAAATTGTCAATATTTATAATATCAAAAACAAGGTTGCGGCAATTAATGCTCCAATGGGTGAAGATATTTTACTTACTGAAATTGCAAATACTATTAATGACCGCCATAAAGCTCTTTTGCTGATACGTGAGTTGTTAACAATGGCGCATGTTGACGAAGAATTAGGTGATGCAGAAGTCAATTTTATTGAAAAAGTTGCCGCAAAATTAAATATTGAACCTGAAAAAGTTTTGCAAATCAATGAATTGGTGCTTGAAAGAAAAGACTGGTTGGTAAAGTCAGCGGTAGTCATGGAAAGCGCATAGTTTTCAATAGAGGAGAAACAAGATGTCTTTGGCAGGTGACCTTAAAAAACAAACGGACGACTTTTGGACGAAAAAAATTGACTATCAAGTTGATACACTGGACGTAGTACCTACTAATTATTTTACTTTAGGGTATCATAGTCCTGACAAAAATACAATAACACTGAACTATCATGAAAACGATGAGAGGCTTCGTGATTTGGAAGAAAACGGTCGTGATGCCATTCTTTATCATGAACAAAAACACCGTAGTAATAATAACAAAGGATTTAAGGCTGATAGCATTAGTGTTTCCCCGGAACAATATTATAAATTATGTATGGCTGATGAAATCTCCGCCAATATGGCAACACTGGTTCATTTAAGAGAAGAATATATTAAAACCAGAGATATCAATGTTTTTGATAAGAATGGTAAAAGATTTTCCTTCTATAAAGAGGCGGTGCAGAAAGGCGAGGTCGATCCCTTCAGTTCTAAACCCAAAGCTTTTGAAAAAGATATGTCCTTGATTATGAATGGCACGCAAAAAATGTGGGAGGATCAGTATGCCCAGGCGTATGCCAAGACTCATACTAAAAAGACACAAATGTATTCGATGTTTGGCAACGTAAATTTTGAGGGGAATGAGGCGGAATATCAAAAACAATTAGATATTGCCTACACAATCGGAGGTGTCAATTTTAAACAATATATGCAAAAAGATGTAGAAATTCCTATAGAATCGAAACAAATTATGGATATTATAAAGAAAATTGAAGAGCAATTTGGAGAGGAAGTTGAAGAAAAAAGTCTGTCCAAAAGATGTACGGATAAGATGGGGCAGTGGAGAGATCAGATTAGAGATAAAGTAGCCAACTTATTTGAGAAAAAAGAGCAAAAAGCTCCTGAGCAAAAAGAGCTGAAAGATTATCTGAAAAATTATCCGAAATGGTCAAAAGATAAACGTGTTTCAGAAATTCAATATAAAGAAATCCTTGATTTAGACAAGCCTGTGATTACCGGTATACCGGAGGCTCAGCGCTCTCAGTCCGCATCTTCTAAAAGCACAAGCGCCGAAGTTCCGGCTTCCTCGGCTCAAAATGTTACCGTAGAAAAAAACAACAAGGATAAAGCCGCCCATCTGAGATATTTGTCCGGACGGACACCGCAGAGCCCAGGAGCGAGAATTTCTCCGTCGTTTAGCCAAATGAGAGATAACAAAAACAGTCTGGAATTAATGCTCCGCCGCCGCCAAATGGCAGATAGTCTAATTTCATGGCAACATTATTAAAAAATTCTTCGCGATGTTAGAATGCCGGATTAAAGGATAGAGAATGGTCATTAAAAATAAATTTAATATTACAAAATTTAATAAGGAGTATACAATGCGGAAATTGTTTTTAATTCTAAGTGTTTGCTTGACTGTGGTGGGATGCGCGTTTCCGCAAACGCCGAATGAG
>CAKQNT010000017.1 GCA_934255405.1 uncultured Alphaproteobacteria bacterium | reverse complement strand
CTTTCTATAACTACCTCTGCGGCATCACCGCGTCGGTGAGCAGAGGTATAGGATAATCACTCAACATTGTCAACACATTTTTTCACATTTTTTTAAGTTTTTTTGAAAAAAGCTCTAACCCCTTGATTACCTGAAATATTAGATTTTAAAAATTTTAGAGTCAAGCAGTTTTATCATACTTAATTCCTGTTTATATTTTATTTTTCGCTCCTGACTCGAAAAAAAATTCTGTTTTAGCCGTTGTCGATTGCACTGATTCGTTCAGCTAATATGCAGTGATTCGTTTTCACCTACCCTACTCTCTTGTATGCGCCCTTATATATATAAGTATACACCAATAAGCCATTTCATATTATATATATGTATACTTTGTGAAACAAATACCTATTTTTTTCTTGAAAATAATTATTACTTTTGTATGATATTCGCTGTTCCGCAAGGATATTTAACATATTTTAGCTCACACATACAGGAGGATACCATAATAAGAGAGAATGCCAATGCGCCAGTACGCGATGATGACGGGCCGCGCATTAACGAAGCGATTAAAGTAAAAGAAGTTCGTTTAATTGATGAAAACGGTGAAAACCGCGGTGTTGTTTCAATTCAGGAAGCGCTCAGAATAGCTGACAACGCCGGTTTGGATTTGATTGAGATTTCACCGCAAGCCACTCCTCCGGTATGTAAGGTTTTGGACTTCGGCAAATATAAATATGAGATGCAAAAGCGCAAAGCCGAAGCCAAAAAGAATCAAAAAGTTGTTGAAATTAAAGAGCTTAAGCTCCGCCCGATGATCGACAAACACGACTACGAAGTCAAGGTAAAACAGGCCAAAAAGTTTTTGAGCGAAGGCAACAAGGTGAAGTTCACCATGCGCTACAAGGGTCGCGAGCTCAGCGCCAATGATATGGGACGCACCATTTTGATGCGCTTGATTGAAGATTTGGACACTGCTGCCAAACTCGAGTCTGAGCCCAAGCTTGAAGGCAAACAGATGATGATGGTGGTTGCTCCGGCATAACACTCGATTCTCTTTAC
This sequence comes from uncultured Alphaproteobacteria bacterium, assembly GCA_934255405.1. GTDB lineage: Bacteria > Pseudomonadota > Alphaproteobacteria > RF32 > CAG-239 > CAZU01. The sequence continues at coordinate 22,869 of CAKQNT010000017.1, read as the reverse complement.
TCAAAGCCCGCCTTTCTCGGCGGGTTTTGTTTTGGCACAAAATTTTCTGCACAACACTTATATATTAATGGCATTTCAGCACCGATATATTATATTAAACAGCATGATGAAAGATATAAACGACCTTACCAAAGAAGAAGCCAGCGCCGAATTGGCTTATTTGGCCACCGAAATAGCCAAAGCCGATGCCGCTTACTATCAAAATGACGATCCGTATTTGAGCGATGCCGAATATGATCGTCTAAAGCACCGCAACTTAGATATTGAAACCCGTTTTCCGGAGCTTATTCGTCCGGATAGCCCCTCCAAACGAGTCGGCTCTGCGGTCAAAAGCGGATTCTCCAAGGTCGCCCACCGTTTTCCGATGCTTTCTTTGGCCGATGTTTTTTCCATTGCCGAAGTTGAAGACTTTATCATGGGAGTCAAAAGATTCCTAAACACCGCGGAAGATATCCCTTTTATGAGCGAACCCAAAATTGATGGTTTGTCTTTTTCTGCCCGATACGAAAACGGGCTATTTGTGCAAGGCGCCACTCGCGGTGACGGCACCATCGGTGAAGATATAACCGAAAACCTCAAAACGATTCGCCAACTGCCGCTTAAAATTGCCAATGCCCCCAAGGTTTTGGAAGTTCGCGGCGAAGTATATATGTCCAAGGCAGATTTCTTCGCCCTCAACCAAAAATACGAGTCCGAAGGCAAAAAAACTTTTGCCAACCCTCGCAACGCCGCCGCCGGATCATTGCGCCAACTTGACCCCAAAATTACCGCCGAACGCAAACTCAGCATTTTTGCCTACACTTGGGGCGAAGTCTCCGAGCGGGTTTGGGATTCGCAAGAAGACTTTTTCAACCATTTGCGCCAATGGGGATTCCCGACTAACCCCAACAACACTTTGTGCCGCAATATTCGGGAAATTGAAGAAAGTTTTGCCCGCCTAATGGAAATCAGAGCATCTTTACCCTATGATATTGACGGCGTTGTCTATAAGGTAAACTCCATTGCCCTGCAAGAAAGACTGGGATTTTTAACACGCACACCGCGTTGGGCGGTTGCTCACAAATTTCCGGCCGAACAAGCACTGACCACCATTAACAATATTAGAATTCAAGTCGGACGCACCGGAGCGCTCACTCCGGTTGCCGATTTAGAACCGGTTAATGTCGGCGGTGTCATTGTTTCTCACGCCACACTGCACAACGAAGACGAGATCAAGCGCAAAGATATCCGCATTGGCGACACCGTGGTAATCCAACGTGCCGGTGATGTTATACCACAAATTGTCAGAGTGATACTTGAAAAACGCCACCCCGATTCGCCTGAATTTGAGTTTCCTCACACTTGCCCGCAATGCGGCGCTCATGCCATTCGCGAAGAAGATGAAGCTGTTCGCCGTTGTACCGGTGGGTTATCTTGTCCGGCACAAGCTGTAGAAAGAATGATTCACTTTGTCTCGCGCGATGCCTTTGATATTGCCGGACTGGGTGATAAAATTATTGAAGATTTTTATCGTGCCGGTTGGCTGCACACTCCGGCAGATATTTTCACATTAGAGGAGCGCAACCGCGGCGGAGATGATTTGTTTTCTACCGGAGACGGAATTCACCTTGAACGCAAAGAAGGCTGGGGCAAAAAATCTGTCGAAAACTTATTTGCCGCTATCAATGCCAAACGCAAAATCAGTCTTCCGCGTTTTATTTATGCTCTTGGGATCAGACAAGTTGGCGCCGCCACATCTTTGTTGTTGGCAAAAAACTACAACCGGTTTGAAAATTTTATGAATGATATGATTAACAAAGAAACCGGAAAACTGGTATCAATTGACGGCATTGGTCCCTCAATGGCAACAGATATGGTTGAATTTTTTCAGGAACCGCACAATATTACAATTATCAATCGCCTATTACAAGAAATTGAGATTAAAGAATTTATTGATACGGCCAACTACGATTCGCCTTTAGCCGGAAAGACTATCGTTTTCACCGGAACTCTGGAACAAATGACACGCTCCGAAGCCAAAGCCAAAGCCCTAAACTGCGGCGCTAAAGTTGCCGGCTCAGTATCAAAAAACACCGATTATGTCGTTCAAGGTGCAGATGCCGGCTCCAAAGCTGCCAAAGCTGCGGAACTTGGAATTAAAATCCTAAGCGAAACTGAATTTTTAGATTTGATAAAATAACCCCACGGCACTGGATATGCTGACTTAGTTGTTATTCACCGCCGGCTCGGGATAGCGCCCGTTTTGCCGACCAGACTCCGCCATTGCGAGGTGAGCGTTAGTGAACCAAAGCAATCCATTTTAATTTTGAGATAAAGATGGATTGCTTCTCACGGCTAACGCCGCTCACGCAAAGACAGTGCCACACAAAAAAAACTGAAAATTCAAAAAATGAATTTTCAGCTTTTTTTTCACACACTATCTCCAGCGAGGTTGGATAGTGGATTTTATAGAGTGATTTGAAAGGCGGCGACACCGGAGTTTACAAAAGGGTAAATGAGGATGTCGCCGTCCTGCACAATCTCAAGCAAGCTTGGATAGCGTGCGTGAATAATAAGATTTTAGGGTGGCGAAAGCGGAGTGTACATAGTAGTACATGAGCATTTTGCCAACCCGACAAATCTGTATTAGTCACCAGATAGACGAGCTTGCCTCTCGCGAGCTTGCCTAAAACAACTTCATCACCGCCTGTGCCGCTTGTGACGCCAGTGAGAGAGAGTTTATTGCTAACTGTTGTCTTGTTTGCAATGCCAGCATATTGGCGGATTCCTCGTTCATATCCGCCAGTGTCAACTTATCCGCGCCCTCGGTGAGAATATTTATCAGGCTCTCAGTGAAGTCCTGTCGGGTTTGGATTATGCTGTAATTATTGCCCAACTCACTATCCACTTTGCGCAACGTTGATACTGCCGATTTAAGTTGTTCAATGCTGGCTTTAATATCGCTTAAGGTTTCCCATTGTGCTACATCTAAACCCAATGCCGCAGAACTTATATCCGTACCCTTAATTTCATAAGCGGGGTTGCCGTTTTCGTTAAAAGTAACCTTGAGGCTATCGCCTTTAATCAGATTTATTCCCTGATAATTGCTATCGGAAATCAGCTGGTCGTACGCATTTAAGGCCGTAGTGTATTGCTTAGCGTACGAACTTGTCGACACATCAAGAGCCTCAACCTCACGGTTGCTGACAGCGATATCCCCGCGGCTATTCATCGCGTGCGACAACAACCTGCTTTGGGTTGAGTAGTAATAGTCATTAATACCGGTGATGTTGGTACCGTGGTAATTGCCTTGCTCGTCCCTATAGGCGCTATTTTGCCACTTGCTGGTACCAATGTCCTTGAGGGCGACGATTGTCGCTGAGGAGCCATCCTCGCTGATGTGGGTGATGATGCCGACTGCTTTTTTGCTCCCGTCATAATCCTCCGCTGAGCCCCAAGTTTTATCGGCATACATAACATCGCCGATTTTTGGCGCGGCTACGCCGCCGCTACCGCCTTCGGCGGAAAGAGTTAAAGGGTTAAAGCAATTTTCTACAAGCTGGCAAGGCCTGGCGTAATCGGGATATTCCTTACCGTAGTTATAACGATTGCCACTACTTAGACTGAGAGCCCAAGAAATGTTATCGTTATTCACAGAAGACGACCAAATAAAAACTGCTTAATACCCTGGCATCGGCTCCTTTGTCTTGCAAAGCTTTAAGCGCTGCATTAACTTTGGCTTTATTATCGCCTATGGCACCGCTAGTGCCGCCTCCCGTCGTCATATCCATAGCGCTGTAATCATAGCCATACATATCGGTTAGCTCGCCAATGCTTGGCAAATACCATTGCCCTTTGCCAAAATCAGCATTGTTGGCTAAAGAGGCATCGGGTGTGTAATTTTTGCAGGCTGCTGCCGCCGCGCCATCGTCACCAATCTGTTTTATTATCGTATCAGTATTATATTTACCCGCCCAAAGATTGGGATTGCCGTTTACCAGTTTTTGACTATAATCGCCGCCTAAATTGATGTTCTTTGTGCTATCTAAACTAAGTTTACCGCCGTTAAGGACTTGTATGCCGTATAGTCTGTTGGCTGTGGTTGTACCGTTTATCGTGATATTGTCTATGTCCGCTTTAGCGCCGGCGATGCTGATGGCCGCGCCCTGCGCCGCGCTGTTGGAATAATTGATAGTTAGTCCGCTTATCTTGACATCTGCAACGATGTTCAAGGCACTGTCACCTACTTTGTTAACCAGTTTACCGTTTATTGTCGGGTCGTTAAAACCATAACTGCCGGCGTAAGTGATACTGTGTCCGTTGCCGACAATCGTAGTGCCGGCAATGTTGATATTTAAAGTGTCGGTAAGGGTGATGTCATCTTGCAGAGATATGATTCCGCCTTGGTTCAGTATCTGTTGGATTTCCAGCGTTGACATAGAAGAATCAATCTTGTGCACCTCGCCGCCCATAACCTCGCTGGCGGATTGTGCAATCGAACTCATTTGCTCAATCAAATCTGCCGCGGTGCTGATTGCGGTTGAGGCGGTTTTGATGGTACTCACCGCCTGCCCCATTGAATCAAGAAGGGAGTCTAAGTCATTGGCGCGGTTGGTTAATGAACGCGCGGTGTAATAAGAAGACGGATTGTCTATGGCGGAATTTACTTTGTTGCCGGTGGCAAGTTTATTTTGGGTAGAACTGACCTGCCTGCTGATGTTCTGCAGGCTCAATAAGTTACTGCGCATACTCGCAGTTAAACTTATCTTTCCGGTCATATTCTTTTTGCTCCTCTTCCTACAATGCCATTTTCCTACAAGGTCATTGCGAGGTGAACCTTAGTGAACCGAAGCAATCCATCTTTATCTTAAGATTAAAATAAGTTGCTCCTTTTTCACCCCCATCTAAATCTTCCCCCGTCGATGGGGAAGACTTACAAGGCAATGACAGCTCTACTTTTGTCACTATTTACTCACAATATAACTAACAACTGTTGTTTTTCAAACTCTATTACCAAGTTTTCAACAACTATCAATATTTCATTTTATTTTCTTGATAAAATTAGATTGCTTCTCGCGGCTAATCGCCGCTCGCGAAATGACAGTACCCCACAAAAAAAGCTGAAAATTCAAAAATGAATTTTCAGCTTTTTATATTACACAATCTCTAGCAAGCTCGGATAGTGGTGCAGATAGAGGTATTTAGAAGGCGAGGAAAATTTTAGTGTACATAATAGTACATGAATTTTCCGAGACCGAACTAAATGCCTCTAGATGTGCCGCTAGACGGGCTTGCCTATCCGGCTAGGCAAGCTTGCCACTAATAAACCTCTCCCAAACCTTCGCCACAACCACATTATAATACACAATCAGCACCGACAGAGGCAGAAGAGCTATATAAATATTACCACCAAACAGCAAAACGGCTTTATAAATAAAACTTATGCTTAAATCGATTACGATGGCCAGAAGCAAAAATTCCCAATAATTGCCGCGTGTTTTGTTCCAAGCAAAACGCAATGAACCGCTACGCCCTAATAACGTGGAAATCCAAGCCAACATCGGACGATAAAATATCAGAGGAGAAAACAATACCATTACCAAATTGACAATGGCATTAAGAACTTCATTATCCGTCTGCACATTGTTTTGCAAAAATGCCGTATATGGTTCTACAAATTCCGGCGGCAGATGAGGAATAAAAAGAATAGCAAACGGCAGCAACAAAAATGCTGTCACCGACAACACGCTCAAAACCAAAATTTTAGTTGATGGCACCAAAGAAACAAACAGCGGTTTTATGACCAAATATGGCTTGCGATCAAAATAATATCTGAAAAAAGCCCCCCACAAAACATACATCAAAGCCAGCACCGGCCACAACCACACGGTTTTCCACAAATAAAACATAGCCGCGCATGTCAGATAATTAAGCCCCGCAAACAATACTGTTGATTTTGGATTAGCATTGCAATAATTCCAGCTGCCGCGCATTATTTCTGCCAACGGCAATTTTATCTCCGATGCAGATTTTACCATAATTTCCTCCTATTGAACACTATTGTCCAGCGGATTGAAACGCAAACGCAAAACACGCCATAAATCATATTTTTCGGCATATTTATCTGCTAATATAGTATATGGTGCGCAAATATAAACTGCTCGTCTGGCGCTATCGGCAACCGATCTAAAATGCGTATCCGAGCCATACCGCGAGCTATCCAAAATCTCTACATTGCGAACTGTGCCGTCCTGATTCAGCGTAGCCTTAATTTCTACAATCATATCTTCTATACCGCGAGCCCCCGGATCCAGATTCCAGCAGGCACGCAAACGTCCGGCAAGGGCATCAATTTCCGAAATAGAAAGCTCGCTAAAGTAAGAACCGCCCACGCCGCCTTCGATTCCCATATTATTTACTTTTGTTCCTTCCTTAATCGTCGCGGTTGCATCAGTCGCCCCTTCCGCCTTATCCAAAGCATCTACCGACGCCAACAAGCTTTTTAGCGGATTTGCCAATTTAGGCTTTTGAGTATCTTCTTTCTTAACCGGAGCCGGTTTTAGCGGTTGAGGTTTACGCGGCTGAGGCAATGGTTTTTTCACCTCTTTTTTAGGCGTATTTTTAGGCGCTGGCTTCTTTTCTGGCTCAGGCGCAACCAAATGATCTTTCTTGGGCGGTTCTGGCTTAGCAGCCGGAGGCTCCGGAGATTTTTCTTTTACTTGTTTCTCCTTTGGCTCGGGCGCAGGCTCGTCCTTTGGCTCATCTTTGGTATATTTCTGTTCAATTTTGCGTTTAATTTGACTAGCCGCCTTATCTTCATCACCCATTTTTGCTTTGGGCGGCAGATTAGTCATTTCAGAAATTTTTACATCTTTTAAGTCAACAATAATCGGCACTTGTCCGACTGTGGGCTTGTTCCACCAAAACAACGGCAAATCCACCAGACAGATAATAAATACTGCCAGATGAAGAGCTATTGATTTTTTGAGTGCCGTATTCATAACTTTAACTGCTTGCTACTTTTTTTTGCCGCGCGGACGAGGTTCGGTTTTGAGTCCGACTTTATCAAATCCGGCCTCTTTCAATATTGCCATAAGTCCGATAACTCGGCCATATTCAGCGCCGGTATCACCGGAAATTGTTACTGTAAGTTCCTTATTTGCTTCGCGCATGGCATTCAGCTTGCCAACTATTTCATCGGCGGGAATTTCTGTTTTGCCAATATAATAATAGCCTTCTTTATCAACACTGATATTAATAGAAGTTTCTTCGCCTTCCATTGCCTTACCGCCAACTTTAGGCAAATCTAAGGCAATGCCGGAAGTCATTAACGGCGCCGCTACCATAAACACCACCAGCAACACCATCATCACATCCATCAGATTGGTGATATTAACATCAGAATTGCGGCGATATCGCACCGATTGGCGGCGAGGACTGGTTGCCATAAACATTGCTATTCTCCGGCCATATCTGCTTTAATGGCGGTATCATCAATTTCACGAGACAATATGCTGGAAAATTCCGCCATAAAGTTTTCCAGTTTTTTGGCATATCGATCAATATCAGAAGAAATTTTGTTATAAGCCACCACTGCAGGAATTGCGGCAATCAGACCAAACGCCGTTGTAAACAAAGCTTCGGCAATACCCGGAGCCATCGCGGCCAAAGAGTTGCTCTGAGTTGCGGCAATAGCATTAAAGCTGTTGATAATTCCCCAAACCGTACCAAACAATCCAACCAGCGGCGCCACCGAACCGGTAGAAGCCAAAAATCCCAAACGATTGTCCATAGCGTCCAAATCCTTGTCCATAGAAACCGTCATTGCTTTTTCAATTCGCTGTTGCAGAGAAACACCTCGCAAGCCGCGATCAGTCTTAGATTTAAGAATATTAGTACGCTTCCATTCGCGCATAGCGGCCACAAACATTGAAGCCATCGGATCATTGGGGTGATTGCCGATGGAATCATAAAGTCGATCCAACGAACCACCCGACCAAAATTTTTCCTCAAACTTATAAGAGCGAGCCTTAAGCTGGCGTATTGTACCAAACTTTTCAAAAATAATCGCCCAAGACCACACTGATGCAGCAATCAAACCAATCATAACCACTTTGGTCATCATATCCGACGCCCACACCAAATCCCACATGGACATCTGATTGGCAACTTCGCTTATAACCTGTGTTTCCATAATTTTTTACCTTTAATGTTATTTTTCAAAGAAATTTGCCTGCAAAATAACACAAAAAGATAAAAATTCAATTAAAATATCAAAATGAAAAAAAATCACTCACAACTGACCATGCGCACGCCGTTTTTTCCCTAAATCTCAAGAGCAGATATCGACATACGGACAAGCAGTTATGCAATTTCGGCGATGCGTGTTTTAATAACTTCCGGAATACGCGTCGGGCGCTTGGTTTTTAGCGAAACATAAGCCGCCTTAACCTCGATTGTCGCCAAAAGATCTTCACCGCGAGTAATCTCTTGATGAATGGTACAGCTGGCGCCGCCGCATTCGCTAATCCGGCAAGACACAATCAGTTCATCGTCCAAAACTGCCGGAGATTTATAATCAATTTCGCAATGACGCACTACAAAACCGCAGCGCTCCTCTTCCAGAGCATCTTGCTGACGGATTCCCAACGCTCGCAAATATTCGGTTCTGGCACGCTCGGCAAACTTAAGATAATTGGCATAATAGACTATGCCGCCGGCATCGGTATCTTCATAATAAATACGCACCGGAAACAAAAACTCACCATCTCTCAATTCGCCTAATGCCGGCGAAACAGGTTTTATAATCATTTTCACCTCTTAATTATCCAACAAATCCAGTTGAGCCGAAGCCTTGTCTTTTTTGAGCTTGGGAATCCCCAGGTATTGGCAGCCCAAATCAGAAATCACTCTTCCGCGCGGAGTGCGCTGCAAAAATCCAAGTTTTAGCAAAAACGGCTCTATTACCTCTTCGATTGTGTCACGTTCTTCTGAAAGCGCCGCCGCCAGAGTATCTGCCCCCACCGGTCCGCCGCCGTAGTTTTGCACAATACAATTAAGATAACGGCGATCAAACGCATCAAGCCCGAAATTATCAACATCTAAACGGCGCAAAGCATTGTCCGCAATCTTATCATCAATTTCCGGAGCCCCGCAAACTGCCCCAAAGTCGCGCACACGCCGCAACAACCGCCCCGCCACGCGAGGAGTTCCGCGCGAGCGTTTGGCAATCTCAAGTGCGCCAACTCTGGAAAGCGGCATTCCCAACAAATGAGCGCCGCGAGTAACAATTTTTTCCAACTCTTCCGGCGAATAGAAATCAAGGCGCAGCGGTATGCCAAATCGCTCTCTCAATGGGGTAGAAAGCATTCCCGAACGGGTTGTTGCTCCCACCAGCGTAAACGGCTGCAAATCTATGCGTACCGAACGAGCCGACGGCCCCTCACCGATTATCAGATCCAACTGAAAATCTTCCATTGCTGAATACAACACTTCTTCAATTGCCGGATTCAAACGATGGATTTCATCAATAAACAAAACATCATTGCGTTCCAAATTGGTGAGGATTGCCGCCAAATCACCCGACTTAGAAATCATTGGCGCCGAAGTTGCCCTAAAATTCACCCCCAATTCTCTGGCAACGATTGAGGCTAATGTAGTCTTACCCAACCCTGGGGGACCAAACAAAAGCACATGATCCAAGGCCTCGCCTCGCTGTTTGGCCGCCTCAATAAAAACTTTTAGATTTTCGCAAACACTGCGCTGTCCGACAAAGTCAGCCAGACTTTGCGGACGCAGGTTTACCGGATTCGCCAAATTGTTTTCATCTTCGGTTTGTTTTTTCGGGCTGACAATACGTTCATCTATCATTTATCTAGTCCTTATTGGCAAATTCTTTAAGCGCCAGTTTAATCAACGTCGCCATATCGGCATCTGGCGATTTCAACGCCGCCTGATTAACCGCCTTATAGGCCTCCAGACGCTGATATCCCAAATTAACCAAAGCCGAAATTGCATCTTCCATTTTATCAGGGTCGCTCTCTTGCGCCACCAAAACATCGGCAACACCGGCGGCATCTTCTTGAGGAGTAATATTCATATCCAAATCCTTAGCCATATCGGTTGTCGGGATAGCAACAATCTTGTCTTTCAGTTCGGTAACAATGCGCGCCGCCAGTTTGGGGCCTACTCCATTGGCGCGAGTAAACGAATTTTTATCCTGCGCCGACACCGCCTGAGCCAATTGCAAAGGCGACAAGACAGATAGAATTGCCAGACAGACTTTAGCCCCCACCCCTTGAACTTTGGTCAGCGTGTTAAACCACTCTTTTTCCCATGCGTCATAAAAACCAAACAAAGAGATACTGTCCTCACGCACCACGGTTTCTATCAGCAAAGAAACCTCTGCCCCGCGCGCCAATTTAGACAAGGTTTTATTGGAAGCAAAAACCAGATACCCTACGCCATGAACATCTATAATGCAGGAATCTTCACCGATGCCGTCTACCAAACCGCGCAATTTTGCAATCATTTATTTAATCCTCAAACTTACTATTGCAAGTATCCTAAACAAAAAGCTTTGCCAACACAAGCGCTTTTTGCACTTAAGAACAAAAACAGAACTATCTGCCATCCAATCGCGCACCTTCCCCTTGACGGGTCGCGAGGGAAGACTTACAAGGCACAATTTCTAGCAAGCTCGGATAGTGGATTTTATAGAGTGATTTGAAAGGCGGCGACACCGGAGTTTACAAAAGGGTAAATGAGGATGTCGCCGTCCTGCACAAATTGCTCTAGAAAACATCTAGACGAGCTTGCCCCCTGCGAGCTCGCCTACAGCGAAGTTGCCCCTATACGAATTATGAGTAACCGCAATCGCCAACGCATCGGAGGAGTCATTATTTTTGGGCTTGCATCCGGGAAGCAGAATTTTAACCATGGTCTCAACCTGAGATTTCTCTGCCTTGCCTACGCCAACCACTGCTTTTTTCACTTTGTTCGGTTCATATTCGGTCACGGGAATATTAAACAAGGCCGGCGCCATTATAACCACACCGCGCGCCATACCAAGTTTAATTGTAGAGGCCGCATTACTATTTAAGAACACCTGCTCAATTGCCGCTTCATCTGGCTTATAAAGCTCTATCACCTCGCATAAGACTTTATGAATCTGTGCCAAACGCTCCGCAATTGGTTGCTTTGGATCAGTCGGAATAAAACCATCTGCCACATAGTGCAAACGATTACTTTCCACCTCTATTATTCCCCAACCTGTTGAAGACAAACTGGGATCAAGCCCCAAAATTCTAATCATATTTCCTCTTATCATAAAAAAATCCGCTGCCGATATTATAAATCAACAGCGGATTAAATCATCAAAAAACTGCCTTTATTCCTCAGGATTCAGTTTTTGCATAACCTCATCAGAAATCTCGGCATTATGATATACGCGCTGAACATCGTCATCATCTTCCAGCGCCTCAATAAAGTCCAAAAGTTTCTGAGCTGTTTCAACATCATTAATATCGGTCTTGACCATCGGTTTCCAATCCAGACGAGATGCTGACGGAGTACCGAACACTTTTTCCAAAGCCTCGGTTACAGAGCCCAAATCATCTGGCAAGGTTTCAATATCATGATGTTCTTCATCTGATACAACGTCATTTGCACCAGCCTCCAAAGCAGATTCAAACATTTTATCGGCATCTGCAGTGGCAAGCGGATATTCAATAAAGCCGATACGTTCAAAATTAAATGCTACCGAGCCGTTTTCGCCCATCGCACCGCCGCGTTTACCAAAGATAGTGCGAACATTGCCGGCAGTACGGTTTTTATTGTCTGTCATTGCTTCTACAATAACAGCCACCTTACCGGGACCAAACCCCTCATAACGAGCCGAAACATAATCAGCCCCACCGGCGGTCTGGGTAGCTTTGGCAATAGCACGCTCAATATTGTCCTTGGGCATACTCTCGGCACGAGCGGCCTGAATAGCCAGACGCAAACGAGGATTTTTATCCGGCTCAGGCAAACCACTTTTAGCCGCGATGGTAATATCGCGAGCCAATTTAGCAAACACTTTTGCTTTTTTGGCGTCCTGAGCGCCTTTACGATACATAATATTCTTAAACTGGGAGTGTCCAGACATCTATTTACTCCTTAAAAAAATCTTAACTCGGTGCACTTATACATCAAGCATTCCCCAAGCGCAAGATATTTTTGCAATAAGCATATAAAACTGCTTTTATATTGCATAATCTCTAGCAAGCTCGGATAGTGGTACAGATAGAGGTATTTAGAAGGCGAGGAAAATTTTAGTGTACACAATAGTACATGAATTTTCCGAGACCGAACTAAATGCCTCTAGATGTGCGCTAGACAAGCTTGCCTCAACCCTGCACAATCTTTAGCAAGCTCGATAGAGCCGCTGAATAGAAGTAAAAATGAAAAAGCTGAAAATCCTAGTGTACATAGTAGTACATGAATTTTCAGCTTTTTCTTATTTTTACGATTAGGCAGCGCTCTTGCGAGCTTGCGCCCAGCGAGGTTGGATAGTGGCTTTTATAGAGTGATTTGAAAGGCGGCGACACCGGAGTTTACATAATAGTAAATGAGGATGTCGCCGTCCTGCGCAAATTGCTCTAGAAAACCTCTAGACAACCTTGCCTTACTTTTATTATTGCAACACCATATAGCTAATTTCCCGCTCATCCGCTTTCAAAACCCGAAAACCGATATTGTTGATTTTTATCAGACCGGGTTTGTTGGGGAAACTGATTTGTTTGAACATTCCGCTGTTAGGATTACCATGACTATAGTCAAGATAGGTAAACCATACTCTGTCCAACTTGACGCCGTCATATTTTACATCAAAGCCACTTACGGCAGCGCTTTGGGTCACTGAAGTATTCTTGACTTCAATCATTTTCAAGTCTTTAGGATAGGGAAAAAATTCAGAATCCGCCAACACCAGATAACTGCCGTTTATTTGCCCGATTTGGCGATAAAAACTCCCATCTTTTCTGATTAAGACGGCATAATCTTCCAGTTCACTCGAAACCAGCCGATATTCTTCTCCGTCAATTATAACCGTGCCAATAATTTCGTATTTTTTATCTGCTTTTAAGCGAACCGGAATTGAAGAACTGTTTAGCTCACCATTTTTGTTGGGCTTGAGATAGACAGAGGCAAAATACTCCTTTTGATAGCTCTTGCTACTGAGTATCGAGGCGCCTTTTTTAACTGTTTGCGCCACATTCGGTTGAATATTATTTTCTTCAAAAGTTTCTGTTTTCATCAACTTTGGCCCGTCATTATCATTAAAAGATATACGATAACCGTTCCAAGCAGTAAAAATATCATTACGCTGCGGCAAAACATTAAAATTTCCGGCTCTGACACATCCGGTCAAAACTGCCAAAGACAACAGCAGACACATTTTTTTCATTTGCGGCCTCAACCTCAAGAATTAAATTTATTTTTAATTATTATACTATAAACTCGCTTTAGTAAATAATTTTATAACAACAGGGATAACTCTTAAAATGATGAGCAGCTGCTGGCAAATAACTTTCCGACCGCAACAGGAAGTTGATGAAAAATTTATGACTTTTCTAGATGAATATTTTGAAGTCAACGCGCAAAACTACGCTGATGACGGACATGACGAATATGTCGGATATTGCTCCGGAGAATTTGCCGAAGCGCAAATGCTCGCCGCCGCCCAAAACTCCGGCATTGTTCTTCCGCCATATACAATAGAGCGGCTTGAAAGCAGCAATTGGCTCAAAGACTATGTCATAAAGTTTGCCCCTTTTGAAACCGCTGATTTTTGCATATATGGCATTCACGAAACGCAAATGCCGCAAACAGACAAAATCCCTTTGCAAATATATGCCGCCACCGCGTTCGGCTCAGACCATCAGACCACCCGCTCCTGCCTGCAGGCAATCAGCGAGTTACATCAACAAGGCTTTATGCCCAAACGGATTTTAGATGTCGGCACCGGTTCGGGAATTTTGTCATTAGCCGCCGCCAGATTGTGGCCTCAGGCAAAAATCATCGCCGTTGATATTGATAAAGAAGCCGTATTGGTAACCCGCAGCAATGCCCAAAACAATCAACTCGATTCGCGCATAGAAGTTGCGCAAAGCGACGGATACAAAGCCGCCATTGTAAAAGACAACGCGCCTTATGACCTGATTTTGGCAAATATTTTGGCTCGTCCGTTGTTAGATATGGCGCCGGATTTGGCACATTCTCTGGCACCGAACGGATATGCGATTTTATCCGGATTTGTTGAAGATCAGGCAGATTGGATTATCTCCGCCCATAATGAAAAAAAGCTCTCGCTCCGCAGGCTCTATGAGCTAGACAACTGGCGCGCCGCCCTTATGCAAAAGGATTAAACAGATGACCTTATCAGATTTGCAAAAAGAACTAAAAAACCGCCGTTGGGACGCTTATATCATTACACGCGGCAATATGTTTTTGTCGCAGGAAGCCACTCTCCCTCAAGAAAACAAACTCAAAGAGATCTGCGGATTTTCAGGCTCGGCCGGAACCTTGCTTGTATTGCAAAATCGAGCTGTTTTATTGGTGGACGGACGCTATGAACTTCAGGCTGCTCAAGAAGTTGACACCACTGCCATAGAAATTGTCTGCACTTCTGAAAGCATTGGCTCCTGGCTGCAAAAAAACATTGCCGAACCTCTGACAATCGCCTATGACCCATGGTGTCATTCCATCAGCGAAACCGACTTCTGGAACCGCGCTCTCAAAAAACACAAATTTATTGAAGACAACCTGCAAATTCTCGGCTCCCGAATTTATCCTCAAGAAGCCAATATTTTTGAACATGATATTGAATTTGCCGGCGTATCTGTAGAAGAAAAAATTTCTTACCTAACCGGATTTATGCAAGAAAACAATCTCGATGCTTTTTTTATCAGCGAATGTGATGCTGTTTCATGGCTGCTGAATTTGCGTTCTGACTGTTTGCCCGACACTCCGGTTTTGCGGGCTTTTGCTTTGATTAACAAAGATGGCGAAGTCAGCCTGTTTACCAATGATTTGCAAAAAATCGAAGATGAACTTTCCTCCTACAAAGGCAAAGACATCGGGCTCTCTCCCAATGCCACCCCCAAAAAGATTCAATCTATGATGAAAGCTCACAAGGTTTGGATATGCAGCCTCGCCAATCCGATTCTTGGCTGGAAAGCCGTCAAAAATCCGATAGAACTTTCCGGTATGCGCAACGCTCATTTGCGCGATGCCGCAGCCATGTGCAAATTTTTATATTGGTTAGAACATAATTGGCGTGGTCAGACCGAACTTTCGATTGTCGATAAATTATATGAACTGCGCGCTCAGGGAGAATATTTTAAGGGATTGAGTTTCGCCACCATCGCGGCTTTTGGCAGCAACGGAGCCGTTGTTCACTACCAACCCAAGCCCGAAACCAACCAACCATTGAGCTCCGGCTCGGTTTTGTTGCTTGACAGCGGCGCCCAATATCTTGACGGCACCACCGACATCACTCGCACCATTGCCATCTCCCAAGCCCCCGCCGAAATAATTGCTGATTTTACTCAAGTCCTAAAGGCACATATCGCCGCCGCATCGGCTCTGTTTCCGACCGGTACATCAGGAGCCTCCATAGACACCATTGCCCGCTCTCGCCTCTGGAATTTCGGCAAAGACTACAACCATGGCACCGGACACGGCGTCGGCGTATTCGGCAATGTCCACGAGGCTCCGGTATCTCTGTCTCGTCGAGGCAAATATCCGCTTGAAGCCGGCAATATCACCTCTATTGAACCGGGATATTATGTTGCCGGCAGCCACGGCATCCGCATTGAGAATCTTGTCTATGTAAGCTCATCTGATGCCGATAATTTGCCTCTGCCTATGCTCAAATTTACGCCTTTAACTTTAGTCCCCCTTGATAAACGGCTGATTGATAAATATCTCTTATCCCAACCGGAACTTGACTGGCTCAACCGCTATCATCAATTGATATGGCAAAAAGTCTCGCCATTGCTGGATCCGGAAACCAAAAATTGGCTTAAGGAGGCTTGCTCTCCGCTCTGATTGGAGGACAAATGCGTATACTGATTTTTGCTCTTTGTCTGTTTACGGCAATTTCTGCTCAGGCTCAAATTGAAGCGATAGAGAATCACCCTCAGCAGGGCGGTATGCAGGAATACTTTGCCGCCAATCGCAACAACTATGACAAATCGCTGATTTACGTGTTCTTCAACAACGAACCCTGTTATAGTTGCGCCACCGCCATTGCGATAATAGAGCAGATTTATGATCGTAATTTTCTTAACGAATACAATCTGTTTCTAATTAATTATCAAAATGATTATGAAAATAACTTTATCAACACATACAGCCTGTCCAAACCGTTGGAAGTTGTACTAGTTCGCATTGATGACGGCGCCGCCTTTGGATATCGCAAACTGGAAAACCTACAAAATATGACCTCCGACCCCGTCAGTCTGCAAGATTATTTTGTCTCTCAGGTGCGTGATTATTTGGGCAATAACGGCTAACCAAAAAGCCGCCGATAATGGCGGCTCCGATATACTTATAATTCTTTCATTTTCTCGGCATTATAAATCTTAAGCTTTTCAAGACGTTGTTTTTTAACCAATCTCAAATATCCCTCATAGCTAAACAGCATAATGCCGGAAATCAGCAGCGGCAACAAATAGTATATGATTCTATATGCCACCAACGCTCCAAACAATATCGCGTGATTGTGCTCTCCGGGGATAATAAACATAAACAGCCCCTCAAACACGCCCAGTCCGCCGGGAACCTGACTAAACACCCCCAAAACCTGTGCGATAATAAACACGCCCATAAATGTATCAAAAGATATGTCAATAAAAGAGATAAGGGCAAAATACAGCACCAACGAAGCCATCAGAATATCGGCGGCGCCAATAAACACCTGCGCCAACGCCATGCGCAGCGACGGAATATCAAACTCCACTCCTTTTATAATAATCGGCTTTTTATAAAATATACTGGCGCCAAAATAAATCGCCAATCCAACCGCCGACATCAGCGCCACCACCTCGGTTGTCAGCTTAGAAACCGAACCGGCGCCAAACGCATGATTAGGAGTCAAAAAATACCCCACGATAATCAAAAAGAAACAAGCCACCAAATAGGTAAATCCGGAAAACGTCACCATCCGAACAATTTCTGTTCCCCTAAAACGCCAACGCGTATACAATCGATATCTGATTGTGCCGCCGGAAACAATAGCATGACCAGCATTGTTACTAACCGAAAACCCGATAAATCCGGCAAATATCCACTTCCACGGCGCCAACTTACGTTTAATATAACGCAAAGCCAAATAATCATAAGAAGATAAGGCAACATACCCCAGCAAAGAAGCCAAGCAAGCCATCCCCAAATTGTGTGCCGGAATAGAAAGCAACGCGTCTTTAATATCCGCAAGGCTGTAACGAGACAACTGATGATACAGCATATATGCTGCCAATACAAAGAAGAACAATCCTGCCCAAGACACGGCCTTTTTCAATACTCTTTTGGTGCTGTACGATGCCATTTTATTTTCCTTATAATCAAACTTTTCATAATATAGGTGCAATAAGCCACCCCGTCAATAAGAATATATTCACAATCTGATTATTTTAATCTTCAGCGCGCAAGGTCTTAAATTTTATCAACTCTCTGCTATTTTGCAAACAAGCTGTTTCCCTTCAGCCACAAAAAAAGAATGACGAAACCTCCGTTCCGTCATTCTTTTTTTTCCACTCCGCTTAGAAACCCAAGCGTTTTAGGAGCTTTTCCGCGGCCACGTCCTTTGCCAGTGGAACATCACCATTAGTGATGTCTGCCGACTCGGACATCCTGGCTACCGAGAGACGCAACGTCACTTGCGTCTTCGTCTCTTTGACATGGAGCTGGACACCGCGGCACGCTTTGTAGTGCCCGAGGATATAGACTAGCCGGTCAAACGGGCGCATCAAACTCGGTCTCACCGCAACGCGACTTTTCGTCTTTGCTGCCGCAACCGCCGATACGCCATGCTGCCTCTTCCAGCTCTCAGCAAGCTCATCCACTTTCGTGGACTTCTTGCGGAAGAAGAACTCGGCCACTTCAGCCAAATTATCTTCCGTGATGTTGCTGATCAGCAACGTCAAAAAGCGCTCCAGACGCAGATCTGCGCATCTTACATGAGCTACCTTCTCTGCCACCATAAACAGCATCACCGTCACATCGTTGCCATTAAAATCCTTAACAACAACTTTCTTTAAAATTTTCTTTTCCATAATAATTAATTTTTAATGTTTATACATCCTTAATATACCACAAATTTTCGCCTATTGCAACTCTGAGATTAAATATTTTGTCACATTTAACAAAAAAAGCCCTCGGAATAACCGAGGGCTTGGAAACTGGTGCCGACACACGGACTCGAACCGCGGACCCACTGATTACAAATCAGTAGCTCTACCAACTGAGCTATGTCGGCGCAACACTTGCCCTTATAAATTAAGCTTATCTCCTTGTCAACAAAAATATATATAGATTAATAAATATTACTTGTAATTATAAGTTTATCCGATTATCGTTTTTGATGGATATAATTACAGGACTGAAAAAATGCAAAAATTTTCCTTCAAAATATCTTCTCAAAAACTGATTCTGCTATGCGCGCTCTATTTTGGCATTATCCTTAACATGGGATTTTGGCGCTTTATTTATGAGCATATTTCTATATCCAATTGGTCCGCCGGATTATTTCTGCTGTCTTTGCCGGCTTTTTTGGTTATTCCTTTAATTATTATTTTCAGCCTGATTATCGTCCCATATATTGCCAAACCGGCGCTCCTTATATTGCTATGCCTATCTGCCGCCGCCAACTACGCAATGTTTAAGCTTGGCGTATTCATTGACGCGGAAATGTATCAAAACATTGTAGAAACCAATACCCGCGAAGCCACAGACCTAATCACCGGCTCGTTCCTTGCATGGTTTGGCATCACGGCAATTATTCCCGCCCTCTGCCTAATCCGCACTCGCATAATTTATTCCGCCTTTGTCAGCGATATTTGGCATCGCCTCAAGCAAATCATAATATGCATATTGATTATTGCCTGCTTTGCTCCGCTCACCTATAAAGAATACGTTGCCTTTGGGCGCAACAATCGCGAGGTTCGCAAACTGGTAAACACCCTGAACTATATATATTCTGTCAATAAATACTACAAACTTCAGTCTCACGCTCACCGCAAATTTGCGATTCTCGACTCACAGCCGATTTCCACCGCCGCAACATCTCAAAAACAACTCTTGCTTCTGATTGTCGGCGAGACCGCTCGTGCGCAAAATTTTTCGCTTTATGGCTACAAGCGCCAAACCAACCCCGAACTGAGCCGACAAGATATCATCACTTTTGCCGATACCTCCTCTTGCGGCACCGCCACTGCCGTATCTTTGCCTTGTATGTTCTCCCATCAGGAGCGCGCCCAATTCAAAGTCGGAGATGCCCGCCATACCCAAAATCTGGTTGATTTGTTGCAATCCGCCGGCAATTATGTCTTCTGGCGCGAAAACGACGATGGCTGCAAAGGGATATGCGACCGCGTCGACTATGAAGACACTACCCAAAACAATCCCAGCCGCTACTGCTTTTCTGACTATTGTCAAGACGATGCTATGTTGGAAGGACTAGAAGAAAAAATCACCAAACTGCAACGCAATTCTATAATTATCCTCCACACCATGGGAAGCCACGGACCGACTTATTACAAACGCTATCCCGACAACTTCAAAAAATTCACTCCTGCTTGTGAAACCGCCGATATCCAAAACTGCACCCAAGAACAAATTATCAATACCTATGACAACACCATTGTCTATACTGACCACATAATATCTTCGGTCATAAATATCCTCAAACGCCACCCCAAATTTCAGAGCAGCCTGATTTATGTTTCCGATCACGGCGAATCTTTGGGCGAAAACGGTATTTATCTGCACGGATTACCCTATAGCATTGCTCCGGACGAACAAACCAAAATTCCGTTTTTATTATGGCTATCTAACACCCAAAAGCGCCTTGGCAACATTGATGAATCTTGCATAAAAAATGCCGCCGCAAAAAATAAATTTTCGCATGATAACTTATTTCACTCTGTTTTGGGATTAACCAACACCCAAACAACCGTCTACAAGCCGGAATTAGATATTTTTGCCGCTTGCCGCAAATAAAAGGATTTGATTATGAGCGAATTACACCACCATCACACTGATACCGAATACATGATTAAGCGAATGCCTCTGCCCGCTGATTTTGAGCGAGTTTCTGATACTTTTGCCCTTATAGCGGATCCGTCTCGGCTCAAAATTATGTGGTTGCTTTGCCATTGCGAAGAATGCGTCAACAACATTGCCGCCGCCGTCAATATGAGCGCGCCGGCGGTTTCGCACCACCTCAAACTTTTGCGACAGGCAAACCTTTTGCAGTCCCGCCGCGAGGGCAAAGAGATGTTTTACACCCTCTCTGATTCACCGGCGGCTCAATTACTTCACAAAGCGGTTGACGATATTTTTGATATGCGTTGCTCACAATAACTATTGACTTCTTTGCCTTTTAGAAATACAATTAAACATATATTTAATCGTTTAATTGAGGTTACCATGCAAAAAACATATACCATTGAAAACTTAGATTGCGCCAACTGCGCCGCCGAACTGGAAAACGCCATCGGCAAAATCAACGGTGTCAGCTCTGTTAGTGTAAGTTTTATATCTCAAAAATTGGCAATTGAATTTGATGCCGAAGAAGCCTCTCTCCTCAAAGAGATTCGCCGTATTGCCGCCAAAATTGAACCTGATTGCGAGATTTACTAAAATGAACAAAGCCCTCAAAAAACGCCTCTATAAAATTATTGCCGCCGGCATATTGTTTTTGACTGCCTTAATTCTGCCTTTGTCGCAAGCAGCGTATCTGAGTTGTTTGATTTTAGCATATCTGATTGTCGGAACCCCGATTATCCGCAAATCCGCCCGCAATATTTGCAACGGGCGTTTTTTTGATGAAAATTTGCTGATGAGCATTGCCACCGCGGCAGCTTTTATCATTCAAGAATATCCGGAAGCTGTTGCGGTTATGCTGTTTTATGAAGTCGGAGAATTTTTCCAGACCTACGCGGTTAACCGCTCGCGCAAATCTGTAGCCTCGCTGATGAACATTCGTCCGGATTCGGCTAATCTTTTGCAAAACGGCAACATAGAAACCGTTTCTCCCGAAAAGGTCAAAATCGGCGACACAATTTTAGTCCGCCCCGGCGACCGCATACCGCTTGATGCCGTCATCACCAAAGGCTCATCAGAAATTGACACCTCGGCTCTAACCGGAGAATCTATGCCACGCGATGTTCATACCGGCGACACGATTATCTCCGGATGCGTTAATCTCAATGGCACGCTGGAGGCCAAAGTCAGCAGCATCTATCAAGACTCCACCGTCGCCAAAATCCTGCAACTGGTAGAAAATGCTTCTGCCCAAAAAGCCACTGTAGAAAACTTAATCACTCGTTTTGCCAAATACTATACTCCCACCGTGGTTCTGATGGCGGTGGCTTTGGCGATTATTCCTCCTCTGTTGGGCTCGCTTGACTTCAACATCTGGATTTATCGCGCCATCACCTTTTTGGTTATTT
The DNA here is from genome assembly GCA_934255405.1 of uncultured Alphaproteobacteria bacterium. Classification (GTDB taxonomy): domain Bacteria; phylum Pseudomonadota; class Alphaproteobacteria; order RF32; family CAG-239; genus CAZU01. The sequence goes on along the minus strand of CAKQNT010000017.1, from coordinate 1,171 downwards.
CTTGCCCTTGCGCATTGGTAATTTCCGTGCCCCTAAGTTTTTTTGGCGGCATTGGTTCAGCTTCTCGCAACGGAATATTGATAAAAGGCAGTGTCTATCTGGAGGCTCTGGGAAAAATCCGCTGTTTGATGTTTGACAAAACCGGCACTCTCACTTATGGACGCTTTGCCGTGGAGCAAATTGTTCCATCACAAATCTCGCCCGAGCAACTACTAGAATATGCCGCCTATGCCGAGGCACATTCTCCACATCCGATAGCCCTGTCAATCAAACAATGTTATGGACGCAAACTTGATTTATCCCGCTTGAGCGGTGATGTTGAAGAACTCTCCGGTCTGGGAGTGCGCGCCATTGTTGACGAACACATAGTGTATGTCGGAAATCTGCGCCTGATGCAATCATTAGGCTTGACACCTCCGATTCCAGAAGTTGTCGGCTCTCCGATTTATATTGCCATAGACAAGCAATATGCCGGCTATCTGCTGATTGCCGACCAAATCAGACCCGAAGCAGAAAAAGCCATTGCTGAATTACACACCGCCGGAATTAAACAAACTGTAATGCTCACCGGCGATCGCCTCCAGATTGCCGAAAAAGTCGGATATAAATTAAATATTGATAAAGTGTATAGCGAACTTTTGCCCACCGATAAAGTTGCCAAAATCGAGCAGTATCTCAAAACATATCCCAACAGTGTTGCCTTTGTCGGAGATGGTATCAACGATGCCCCGTCATTGGCTCGCGCTGATGTTGGAATTGCCATGGGCGGCATTGGCTCAGATGCCGCGATTGAGGCTGCAGACGTGGTAATTATGGACGACAATCTCACCAAACTTGCCACCGCCATAAAAATTGCTCGCCGTACCGTTGCCATTGCCCGCCAAAACATTATCTTTGCTCTGGCAGTAAAATTTCTAATTTTAGGCTTAGGCGCTTTTGGCGATGTCTCAATATGGGCAGCAGTGTTCGCAGATGTCGGAGTATCGGTTATCGCTATCTTAAACGCCATCAGAGTATAAGACTAATCAAACATATCGGATAGCGGATTTTATAGAGTGATTTAAAAGGCGGAAGTACCGGAGCGTACAAAATAGTAGTTAGCATTTCACTAACCTGCACTATCTCCAGCAAGGTTGGATAGTGGTGTAGATAGAGTGAAAAACAAAGCGGT
>CAKQNT010000016.1 GCA_934255405.1 uncultured Alphaproteobacteria bacterium | reverse complement strand
GACATCCTCATTTACCCTTTTGTAAACTCCGGTGTCGCCGCCTTTCAAATCACTCTATAAAATCCACTATCCAACCTTGCGATAGGCAAGCTCGTCTAGCTGGTGACTAATACAGATTTGTCGGGTTGTCGAAATGCTCATGTACTACTATGTACACTCCGCTTTCGCCACCCTAAAATCTTATTATTCACGCACGCTATCCGAGCTTGCTTGAGATTGTGCAAAAAAAAGCTGAAAATTCATTTCTGAATTTTCAGCTTTGGTTTTTCGGTTTGTCAGTGTTTAGACTTTAGCCATGACAGGCTTTAATTTGGGCGCAGATTTTTTGGGCGCCTTTTTAGCTGTCGGCTTTTTGACGGCGGCAGGTTTTTGGGCCGGTGCTTTTTTGGGGGCAGCCGGTTTAGTTGTTTCAGCCTTTTTGGGGGCGGTTTTTACCGCCGGTACCGGAGTCATAGCCGAAGTATCTTCTTCATCATCATCTTTATCATGATGATAGGTAATCGGGCTTGGGCGATTCTGGTTTATATAAGTTATGTTAAAGCATATAAACAGAAGCATAAACAGGTTGGTGAGAGCAGTGTTGACCGCTTCTAACGATGCAGAAAGATAGTTGATGACAACATAGGGCAAATAAACCGTTGTTGCAATTGTCAACCAAAACTTGAGCGGACGTTTGGTGTAACTCAAAAAGTCGTGCAGAGAGGGGATTCTGTTTTGGATTATCAAAGGCAATACGATATTAAAACGTGCCATAAACAGAAAACCAACAAAGATGTTTATCAAAACTGCCAAAGTCAGACTCCAGAAGGCGGAAACTCCGGCGATTACCAGCAGGTAGTTGAATAAAAATATCGGGGCGGTTCCAACCAAACCGATGCCGATTTGAGCCAGCAGGTATAATACAAATGCGCGCAGGCTACTCAGCGGATTAATGACCTTATAACCAAACAGCCGGCGATAAATGCTGATATCGGTTGCGGCACTGACAAAGGGCAATACCAGCGCGGCAGCATAAGAAAAATATATAAATCCGTTGTTAAAGGTAAAAATATTGTTGCAGTATACATTTAATATAGTAAGCAGCAACAAGGGAATTGCATACAAAAACATAAATGGAAAGCTGCGAAAATACAATTTATATGAGTCGCGGATAAGTTTTAACATTGCAACCTCTCTATTATAAAATAAGGTGTTTTGCCTAAAGATGCATATAGTCTAATGCTAACTTGCTAATTTGTCAAAATTTTATTTTGTTTTGGGACGAAGCTGTTGCTCAATGTCCTTAAAGTAGCGAACAGTGTCAGATTTGAGCTCATTTGTAGCAGGTTCATCGCAGATAATGACGGCGTGTTCGTGCATTTGCAGTATGCTGATTGGCCACATGTGATTAATGCTGCCCTCAACCGCGTGGTGAATGGCACGGGCTTTTTTGTCGCCGCTGGCGATAATCATAACTTCTTCGGCATCTGTAATTGTTCCAATTCCGACAGTTAGAACATTGGTCGGAACCTTGGATTTGTCGTTGTCAAAGAAACGGGAATTGGCCGCAATGGTTTCTGAGGTGAGAGTTTTAACGCGGGTGCGGGAGCTTAAGGAAGACCCCGGCTCATTAAAGGCAATATGTCCGTCAGAGCCAACACCGCCGATGAAGAGGTTAACTTTGCCGTATGATTTAATCATATTTTCGTATTGGGAACATTCTTTGGTATAGTCTTTGGTAAGTCCGTTCAACAAGTGAATATTGGCTTGCGGAATGTTTACGTGTTTAAAGAAATTTTCCTGCATAAAATAGTGGTAACTCTGCGGATCTTTGGGGCCTAAGCCGATATATTCGTCCATATTAAAGGTGACAACATTTTCAAAAGAGATCCTGCCGGCTTTATACATTTTGATAAGTTCGGCATACATACCGAGCGGGGTTGAACCGGTGCAAAGCCCCAGCACAAAGGGCTTTTTGGCCGTGGGACGAAAAGATTTGATACGATATGCAACATAATTGGCGGCCCATACGGAGCAGTCATCGTAGTTATCTTTAATAATCAGGCGCATTTTTATTTCTCCTCTATAAATTTGCCGTCAATAATGGTGTGAAGCAGGTTTAAGTCTTGATCAAGGACAATAATATCTGCTTTTTTGTTGGGTAAAAGCATTCCGATTTTGGTTTGTTGCATAATCTGTGCCGGATTGGTGCAGGCCATGCGGGCGACTTTTTCTATTGGCACACCGTAAGATACTACATTTCTGAAACCGTCCAGCATTGAAATGGCAGAGCCGTTTATAACATGATCTTTTTTGCGATAAAACACCTTGTCCAGATAAAGTTCCGAATCTTGCGGTAAAATGGTTTTGGCCGGCGGCAGAGCATCGGTAATCATTACAATTTGGCTCAACGGCTTGCTCTTGAGTAATAACTGAATCAGATCAGGATTAACGTGCACGCCATCGGCGATGATTTCGCAAGAGAGCTCCGGATGAATAAGCGCGGCGCCGACAACTCCGGGTTCTCGGTGATGCAGAGGGCGCATGGCGTCAAATAGGTGCGTTACGTGCATAATTCCGGCTTGCATACCTTCTATCATCTGGTTGTAGGTGGCGTTGGTGTGTCCGGCTTGTAGTATGATGCCTTTTTCCAGCGCGTAGAGAGCCAGTTCTCGCATATTTTTTAGTTCCGGTGCCACGGTCATATTGATGATTTTGCCTTTGGAGGCTTTCCATAGTGCGTCCAGTAGTTTAATGTCAACAGGGCTGATACCGTTGAGGGCTTGAGCCCCTATTCTTTCCGGCGACAAAAAGGGACCTTCCAAATGAATGCCCAAAATGCGCGCGCCTTTTTCTTTGCCCATGGCTTTGACTATTGCCTTGATTCTTTTGATTAGTTCATCTTTGGGGGCGGCGCAGCAGGTTGGGATAAAAGAGGTGACGCCATAACGAGCCAGAACTTCAGACATTTTTAAGATTGACTTATAGTCAGCATCATCTGCGCCGGCTCCGCCAATACCGTGAATGTGCGTATCAATAAACCCAGGTAAAATATAAGCGCCTTTAACATCTATAATATTTACGTGAGAGCCAAATTTTTTTTGTTTGAAACGCTCTTCGTTATAGACGTCGGCAATGTGGTCGCCTTTGATATATACGGCGCACTTCTTCATTATGCTTAGACCGGTAAGAATTGTGGCGTTGTGCAGACAGATAGCTGAGTTCATGGCAGAATCTCCAAAGGATATTTTATCTATTGATACCACAAGCAAAAATATAGTAAATTATAATTTAGGAATTGCCACCAAGAAAAAGCCTCCATGGCGGAGGCTTTTCGGTTTTTAGGCTTTTGAAGACGGTTTGTATAGAGAGAGAATAATTCCGCCGGATATAAGCCCCAGAGTTACACATAGCGATTGCATGGCGCTGATTTCCAGCCCGATGTAAGGAAGAAAAATCTTGCAACCGATAAATATCAGGATAATAGAGAGCGCAGGTTTGAGACAGGTAAATTGGTTTACTGCCGCCGCTAGCAAGAAATATAATGCTCGAAGCCCCAAAATGGCAAAAATATTACTGGTATAAATGACAAACACATCTTGGGTAATCAGAAAGATGGCGGGAATGCTGTCAAAGGCAAAAATCACATCCATGGTTTCGATTATCAAGAGGGCAAAAAACAAAGGTGTAATATAGTGTTTGCCGCCTTCTTTGACAAAGAAGTGCTCACCGCGTATCTCTTTTGTAACATGGAAAAAACGGCTTAAAACTTTGTAAAGCTTGCTTTCGTGAATATCGGAATTTTCGTCTTCTTGATGAAGAGCCATTTTGATACCGGTATAAATCAGAAATGCAGAGAAGATGTAGAGTACCCAGTGAAATTTAATGACCAAAGCATCACCAACGCCGATTAGGATTCCGCGCATAACGATGGCGCCGAGAATGCCCCAAAACAGAACACGGTGTTGGTATTTGCGTGCAATGCCTAAACTAGAGAATATTACGGACATTACAAAGATATTGTCTAGCGATAAGCTTTTTTCAACCAAAAATCCGGTGTAGTAGAGAAGGCCGTTTTCCAGTCCTCGTTCATAAATTACAAAAAAGCCAAAGACCAGCGCAATCAGCACATAGAAAATACAGGCACCTAAAGTATCTTTAATTTTTGGCTCTTCGGCGTGGCGGTGAAACACAAACAAGTCCAGATAAAGCAAAGCAACAACGATGATTCCAAAAATTATCCACATCCAAGTAGTGGACATAACAGCGTGAGGCTGTGACACAAGGCTTAGTAAATTCATTTTTTATACCAAAATATACGTTAAAATTCAATTCTGATGATTACGCGGCGGTTCTTAATCCGGTTTTCGGGAATCGGCTCACCATAAGGGTTAAGGTTGGGGTAGGCCGGAGAAATTCCCGCCAGCCCGATGGCCTTAAAGCGGCTGCTTTCCATGCCGTTGTTAATCATGATGCGAACCACTGCTCCGGCGCGGGCGGCAGAGAGCTCCCAGTTGGAAGGCAGTTCGGCAATCATGGATTCGTTGGTATCATCGGTGTGTCCTTCTACGGCGATACGAAAACGACGATATTTGTTGGAATCTAGCAACCGTGTAATCTTTTTGATGGTAGGCATGGCTTCAGGCTTAATGTTAACGCTGCCTTTATCAAATAAATTGATAGTGGTCATTTCGAGCGTTGCGCCTTGGGCGTCGGAGGAGATAATTACGCCATCTTCTTCAAGGCTCATGTCTTGAGCGTCGTTCAAAAAATTGATAATGGTGCCGCTCAAGGGATCTGCCGTGGCGTTACTGAAGGCGGCGGCCAAAGCGTATTGAATTTGTGCGGCTTTGTTCTTGTCAAGGCTGGAGGAGGCAAACAGCACAATAAACAGTGCCAGCAACAAAGTCAGCAGGTCTGAATAGGGAATAAGCCAGGTTTCGTCGGCGTGTTCTTCGTGATGGGGGGCTTCCGGCTTTTTTTTGACCATTGGTGCCATAAGTTTTGCTCCTTATTCTTTTTCGCGAAGAGACTTGCGCTCAGACAACGGGATATAGGCTTGCAAGCGAGATTCCATAGCAATTGAAGAGGCACCTTCTTGCAAAGCTAATGCACCTTCTAAAACCATTTTGCGAATTTCTACTTCTTCGGCGTTGATTTGTTTGAGTTTGTTGGCAAATGGGTGCCACAATACATAACCGGTGAAAATACCAAGCAAAGTGGCAACAAAGGCGGCGGCAATGGAGTGACCGAGTTGATCAATGTCGCTCAAGTTGCCAAGTGCGGCAATCAAACCAATAACCGCACCAAGTACGCCCAGAGTCGGGGCATACATACCGCACTGAGCAAAAATTTGCGCGCCGGCGCGGTGGCGTTCTTCCATTTGTTTGATTTCTGCATCAACCACGTTGTTGATAAATTCGCCGTTAAAACCATCGGCAACCATGGTCATGGTAGCGCGAATAAAAGGATCTTCCACATCATTGGCGCGTTTTTCAATCGCCATCACACCTTCTTGTTTGGCAGATTTGGCAACAGAAACGAAAAGTTCAAGAATTTCTTGTTTTTTAGGAAAGTTTTTACCGAAAAAGACGATTCTCAGCAGAGAGGGAAATTTTTTGAGCTCTTTCATCGGAAAGGCGTTGAAAATTGCTGCCGCGGTACCGGCAAAAATAATCAAAAATGCCGCAGGATTAATAAGGGCATGAGGATCAGCGCCTTTGAGAGCCATACCAACACCAACCGCCAAAATACCGCCGATAACACCGATAAAAGTAGATTTCTCCATTTTCTTGAACCCCATAATTAACAATTCTACCTCAAATTATAGGGTATGATATTTTAATTTTAGGTTAAAATCAATGTGAGCGCCTAAAAAAACAGGCCGCTGTGGACAGCGGCCCGAAAGGTGATTATTGAGCTAAAGATATGTCTTCAACATCAATCTCGGTAAGATTTCCGTTTTTATCAACTTCGCCTTGAATTATGACAATATCGTTGGGGCTGGGGTCGATTTGCGAAAGATCATCGGCGTCAATCTCCAAATTAACCGAACCGGTGCTGTCGGTTAGAATGTAGGTGCCGGTGTTGTCGGTGGCAACAATAGTTCCTTGCAAAACAACCGGAGAATTGTCTGGCAATTGTTGCGCCTGAGATACGGTGGAAGGGGTAGGTTTGGGCTGAACCGGTTGAGTGTTTTGCGAATTGGCAACAGCGGCGTAGCAAAGTCCGATAGCAGTCAGAGCGACAGCGAAAGAAATTTTGTACATGGTGAAACTCCTTATAGGTTGTGAAAACAGCTATTATATATTTTTGTGTTTGGTGATTTTTAAGGGGGTGCAGAAAAAAATACTAACTATAAAAATAGTTATTGACAAAGCTGCGGATAAATATTATTAAGTACGTGTTTTTTGATGGCGGGATAGCTCAGTCGGTAGAGCAGAGGAATCATAATCCTTGTGTCGTGGGTTCGAATCCCTCTCTCGCTACCAATAAAAATGGACGCTCCGAAAGGGGTGTCCATTTTTTTTGTGTAATTAGCGAGAGCGGATTGGAACCCACGGAGAGTGGGTTCGACTACCAGCGAAAGCGATACGGGGGTATCGCGGTCAGCCGTTAGGCTGATGAGCGCCTGTGCAACTCAAGCGGAGCGCAAAGTAATCCCTCTCTCGCTACCAATAAAAATGGACGCTCCGAAAGGGGCGTCCATTTTTTTGTGTAATTAGCGAGAGCGGATTGGAACCCACGGAGAGTGGGTTCGGGCGTTCATTTTTTTGTAGTCTTAGATAATGCTTTGGGCTCTTGCTTTGATGTAGAGCCGATAATAATTGTTGCGCGACTCGCAAAAATATGATACAGCAGTGGCTGATTATATATAGAAATGTTTATTATTATGAAACATGACCCACCTACGGTGGCTATATATGTGAGGTATTGGGATTGGCTGTCTTGATACTTACTGCGAAAGCGGTTTTATAGCCCTGCAGGCATACGAAAGAGAAACATAGTTTTTCTTTTGTGCGGTTAAATTGTAAAATCTCAATCATAAAAAGTTATGCAGTTTATGATTGGGGCTTGAGAAACTAGAAATAACAACAAAAATGTCTAAAGATATTATTGTTGATTATATGGAAGAATGAAAAGAGTAGTTTGGATAGAGAGGAATTGACCTTTCGGTGCTTTTGTCACTGGACACATTGGCTGTTGCTGCCACGTCCCCCCATTTCGATAGATTTGGGCTTAGTAGAATTCCAAAACGAAAATTCATTACGGAAATGTAATCAGATAATATTCAAGTAAACATCGGCGTTGTGAAATATAGTAGCTTAAGTTGCTAAAATAGTATAACTATGGCAGCAGTGAACGATAGCAACAACATTATGTCATCTCTAATTTTCTGCGGAGTGGATCAGAGATGTGTGGGGGATGACGTTTTACTTACACCGGATGAAGCTGCTGATGCAGTGCAGGCTGTTCTGGGTTGGCGTCACAAAGTGCATCCCGCTGTTTGTGTGTATCATACCGGCTGGGGATGTGCCAAAGGTGGGGATCCTGTCGGAGCTTATCGCTCGATAGGATATCCTGAGGAGATTCTTGTGGAGGCTGATGAGCTACGCAAATCTCTGAAACAATCTACACTGTGTGTAGGCTTGCCGGGGAATGGCGAACCGACTGTCGGTTTTACGGCTTTGTCACATCTTCCGCTTAAGGAGATTGCGGAAGATTGGCAAGAAGTGGCTGCACGAGTTATGCATACCAAAGGGGTGTATGTGTCGTGCGGAATGGCAGAAGTCGGCAGGGCAGTGGTGATTTCTGCGGAAGCCGATCCGCAATTGGTGCGATATACAGAGCCTTGGCGTGAAGCGGTGAAGGAGATTTGTGCCAAAGTTGGCGCCGAGTACCTTGGCTTCATCAAGGTAGGGTACAATTGCCTAAAAGACGATAAATAATCGGTTTTGGGATAAAAATAAAGGGGTGTCGGGCATCCCTTTATTTTTTTTGATGATGGTATCGTTATTGATATTTCAGAGTATCTTCATAATCAAAAATCATCTTTGTTTTTTAGATTATCATAACGCTTGCGGATGCAGGAGATGGCGGTTTCGTGCACGCCTTTGGTGATGGCGTAGTAGATAAACCTTCCATCACGGCGGGAGGTTACAAAGCCATCATCTTTCAAACGTTTGAGGTATTGCGATGTCTTCATTTGCTCGCCATCTGTGGCTTTGATAATGTCACTGACATTGCTCTCGCCGCTAATCTGCAGGTATTCAAGAATCCGCATTTTATCGTAGTTGGCAAACAATTTGATACGGTTGGCGACCATGGTGGTATAGTCGCGAGGTAAAACGGCTTTATAGCCGTCTTGCAAAAAATAAAAATTATCGGTCATGTAGCCAAACATTTTACGAATGCAAAAAAAGATGCTGGCCGGATATTCTTCTTGAATTTTGTAGTAGATAAAAATACCGCGGCGCTCGGTTTGGACCAAATGAGCCTCGCGCAATTTCTTAAGACTTTGCGATACAATTACTTGCTCTTCGCGAACTGCTTCGGTGATTTGAGATACCGATGACGCTCCGTTGACATCTAAATATTCCAAAATGCGCAGACGCAACGGGTGAGAGATGTAGCTGATGCCTTTGGCGGCTTTTTTCATTATCTCGGTCGGCAGTTGTTCGGTCATGGCTTATTCTCTGGTCAAATAGGCTTGGGCAAGCTCATTAAAAAGTTTTTCGTTTTGCGGCGACCAACCCATAATATATTGGTTTTTCCAAACAAAAAGCGGGGTGCCTACGCGATTGCCGAGTTTGAATTTTTGGGCGGCCTTAATCAGCAATTCAAGTCCGCCTTCGTTGGCAACATTTATCATAGTGAGTGTAAGTTCGGGGTATTGGGCATCTATATATTTTAGAGCATCGTGGCAATGCTGGCAGGTATCAGAATAAAAGAAATAGAATTTCTCTTGAGAAAAGTTATCTTCCTGACGGTTGCAGCCTAACAGAAATATAGGCAGTATCAGCAACATAAATAAATATTTTTTCATAATTTTGCTCCTTTATATGTATGATTAATTATATGTAGTGAAATTGTCAAGTGTTTTTTATGGTTGACATAGCGGGGAGTTGGTATAAAAATAGCGTATCAACCAAAAAGGGAGCATAAAATGAAAAAATTAGCTTTAATCGGATTTTTGTTTTTGACGGCTTGCGCTACGGTAAAGCCGATGTATATGCGTGACGGTGTTATGGTTTATCGCGCAACTTGTAATGGTGCTATTCGAGATATCGGAGATTGTTATGCTCTGGCATCGGAGCAATGCGGCGGCAATTTTGAGGTGGTAAACAGCTTGGAAGACAAGTCGTTGGGGCTGTATAACAAAAATGAAAACAAGCAAACAAAATATGGTTATGGCAGTAAGTCTTCAAGCAGCGATACCATGGGGATGAAAGCGACTGTGGTTAATCGTTCGTTGTTCTTCTACTGCAAAAAGTAAGCTCAAACCAATAAAGCCTCCGTACGGAGGCTTTATTTATATCTTGGTTAGGTATGAGCCCATAAGTTTTTTGATGGTGCCATTGTCAAAGCAAACCTGAAAAGCATTGCCTTCTGCGGCAACAACGGTGCCATCGCCAAAGGATTCATGATGTACTCTGGCGCCGATTACACTTGCATTGCCAGTGCGATAACCGCCATGGCTATTGCTGTTTCGATAATAAGAGTTATAAGCATGAGCTTTCTCCTGTTTTGGGGATGAATTCCAGCCGGAGTAAGAAGAGCTGTATTTGTTCTCCATATAATAGTTATTGCTTTGATTGCAAATTTCTATATTGGAAGGTGGAAGCTCATTAATAAATCTTGAGGGCAAATTGTTTTGCCATTGTCCATAGACACGGCGGTTGTGCGCCATTAGAATATAAAGCCGCTGTTTGGCGCGAGTGATGGCGACATAGGCCAACCGGCGCTCTTCTTCAAGAGCCTCAGAGCCGCCTTCATCAAGACTGCGCTGATGCGGAAATATTCCTTCTTCCCAACCGGGGAGAAACACAACCTCAAATTCCAAACCTTTGGCAGAGTGCAGCGTGATTAGACGGACTTTGTTGTCAATGCTGACATCATCCGTATCCATAACCAGACTGACGTGTTCCATAAAATCAGCCAGTGAGGGATATTTGTCTGTGTCACTCATAACATTGACCAACTCTTTGAGGTTCTCTATGCGACCGGGGGCTTCTACTGATTTATCCATCCGCAACATCTCAAGATAGCCGCTGTCTTCCAGCACACGGGAGGCTATTTCATCGGGAGTTTCGGCTGAAATTATTTTGCGCCACTCGGCAAAAAGTCCAAAAAGCTCGCTGAGAGCGTTTTTGGCTTTGCCGCTAATCAGACCCTCGGACAGCATTTGTTCAATAGCGCCATAAAGAGAGGTGCGGCGCAATCTGGCTTCATTGGTAAATTTTTCTATGGATTTGGCGCCAATACCGCGTGCCGGCTTGTTGATGATTCGCTCCAGAGCAAGGTCATCGTGCGGTTGCAAAATTACTCTGAAATAAGCCATGGCATCTCGAATTTCTGCACGTTCATAGAACTTGAGACCGCCGATAACCTGATAAGGTATGGCCTCAGCCATAAATTTTTCTTCAAATTCACGGGTTTGAGCCGCAGTACGCACTAAAACCGCCATTTGAGAATAGGTAAAACCGCGCCGACAAAGATTGGATATTTCTTCGGTGACGTAGTTGGCTTCATCTTCGCCATTATAGGTGCTGATAATCTTGATTTTGGCGTTTTCAGCGCGTCCTGCCGGTGAGTTTTCGGCAACTTTGAGAGTCTTGCCCAAACGACCGCGATTGTGACTGATTAGGCACGAGGCAGCCGCCAAAATATTGGCGGTGGAACGATAGTTGCGCTCAAGGCGGATTACTTTGGCATCTGAAAAATCTTTGTTAAAACGCAAAATGTTTTCAATTTCTGCGCCGCGCCACGAGTAGATGGATTGGTCATCGTCGCCGACACAGCAAAGGTTGCGGTGAATTTGCGAAAGCAGGCGGATAAGCAGGTATTGGGTGACATTGGTGTCTTGATATTCATCAACCATAATATATTTGAAACGTTGTTGATATTTTAGGCAAACATCTTTGTTGTCGTTGAGGATCTTAAGCGCATAGAGAATAATATCTCCAAAATCGACGCAGTTAAGCTCCAGCAAGCGAGCCTGATATTTTTTATAGAGCTCGGTGGTGATATTGTCTTTGTAATCAGCGCCGATTTTATCTACAGTCAGTCCTTTGTCCTTCCAGCGAGAAATCTTGTCCAGCACAGATTGGGGCGGATATTTTTGTGTATCTATGTTGTCGGTTTCCATAATTTGTTTGAGAAGGCGTTTTTGGTCATCTTCACTCAAAATTGTAAAATTGGAAGAAAGTCCCGCAAGCTCGGCATGATTGCGCAAAATTTTTACGCAGATGCTATGAAAAGTACCGAGCCAGACCGAATTAACGGCATCGCCGATAAGGTTTTCGACTCGTTCGCGCATTTCTTTGGCGGCACGATTGGTAAAAGTAACAACCAGACATTCCCAAGGGTTGGCTTTGTGATTAGCGAGGATATAGGCCAGACGGGTGGTCAGAACCTTGGTTTTTCCGGTTCCGGCGCCGGAGAGCACCAATACCGGACCTTCGGTGGTTTGCACGGCAGATTTTTGCTCGGGATTCAGAACGTCAATCCACGGGCAAGACGGCATAAGTGCAGAGGTGTTGTCAAAAATCGGGGCGGCAGAGGAACTTAAATCAAATATATCATCCATAGCTAATCTTCTTGTTTTTTTAATCTTTAGGCAATATATATATTAATAGAATTATTGTCAAAAGGAGAATGAGTTATGCCGCGTACAGTTGATGGCAAATATGTGACTGAAGCCTCCAAAATATTTCAGGAAGGCGATGATTTCTGGCATGCCGGAAGTTATGACGAGGCCGGAGCAGCTTATGAAAAATCTGCAGCATTGTATCATGAAAAACACGATGCCGAAGGCGAGGCCTTTGCGTTATCTCGCTTGGGTGAATTGGAGATAAGTCTGAATAATTATGAGCGCGCGGAAAAAGCGTTGCTCTCGGCAATTGAGCTGACACGCGATTTGGAATTGGCGCAAAATACTTATGGTGAGGTATTAATCAAACTCTCTAAGCTGGAAACCGAACGTGGTCAGCCATTGAAGGCGCTGCAATACATCAAACAGGCTCATGACGCGTTGGCGGCAATTGATAATCGGGATTTGCAAGGTGATGCGTTTGATCAGGAAGGTTATATCTATCTGTTGGACGGACGCGAAGAAGACGCTCTTAAAGCCTATAAAAAGGCGGCACAGATGTATCGGAAAGACGGAGTCTCTCTGAAAGAGGCCTCTACTTTGCGAGCAATTGCTCGTATCCAGATGAAGAGACGCGAGTATGATGAGGCGCACGAAGTATTGGAGCGCTGCCGAGATTTGTATCGGGAAAACGGTGACTTGCTTGGAGAGGCATCGGCACTTTCGGCAATCGGATGTTTGCGCTATATTATCCGCGATATTGCCAATGCTCGCAAAGCACTGATGAAGTCGGTGTATTTATATGGCAAGGTTTCTCATCACTATGCCGAGGCGGAATCATTGCTCTATCTGGCCAGAGTTGAGGCTATTGATAAAGAACAGGGAGATTGGGAGCGTGCAAAGGCGCACTATAAACGAGCAATAGAATTGTTTGACTTTTTGGGCAATGACACCATGAAAAATTCGGTGCTGGAAGAGTATAACAATTTTTTGAATCGCATTTTAGGCTAGAGGAATAAAAAATGTCTGATGTTCACAATAAGATTATAGAACTTAAAAAGTTTATGGATGCCCGAATTATCGGTCAAGAAGATTTGGTAAATAAGTTGATTATTACCCTGTTGGCAGATGGAAACGCATTGGTGGAAGGTGCTCCGGGGTTGGCAAAAACCAAGGCGATTAAAACTTTGGCGTCTTCGATTAAGGCGCAGTATAATCGGATTCAGTTTACGCCTGATTTGTTGCCCTCGGATATTACAGGTAGTGAGATTTATGTCGCTTCTAAAGGTGAATTTGAGTTTCGTAAGGGACCGGTCTTTGCCAATTTGGTGTTGGCAGATGAAATCAACCGCGCTCCGGCTAAGGTTCAGTCAGCTTTGTTGGAGGCCATGGCAGAACGGCAGGTGAGTGTTGGCGGAAAACGCTATCAATTGCCGGAGCTGTTTATGGTGATGGCTACGCAAAATCCGATTGAACATGAGGGAACATATAATCTGCCGGAAGCGCAATTGGATCGATTTTTGATGTATATCAAAATAGATCAGCCCAATGCGGCGACAGAAAAAAAGATTTTGCGTCTGGTAAGAGATGAGATTGCCGCAACTCCTCAATCAGCTCCGGTTGCTCTGGAAATAAGCGATATTTTGGCCGCTCGCAAAGAGGCCTTGCAAGTTCACATGAGCGAGGCGGTGGAGGAATATTTGGTGCAACTGATTATGGCTACCAGACATCCTGAGAAATATGATGCCGGAATGTCAGGATATGTGATGTTTGGAGCTAGTCCGCGCGCAACGTTGGCATTGGACAGATGCGCCAAAATTCATGCTTGGCTCAGAGGAAAAGATTTTGTGTCGCCGGAAGATATTCAGGCAGTGGTGTTTGATATTTTGCGGCATCGTATTATTCTATCGTTTGAGGCGCAGGCTGAAGGAATAACGGCAGATGCGGTTATAAGCAATTTGCTAAAACTGGTTCCGTTGCCGTAAGGGGCTTAATCAATGAATATACGCAGGTGGTTTGGCACAAAAACAAAAAAGCAAGAAGGCAATGGGCTTTCGGCATCAGTGGAGGAGCTGATGGCGGTGCGACGCTATGCCGCCTATGTGCAGGGGTTGAATCGTAAGTATTCGTATGGTTCCGGAGATATAAGGTCGGCTTTTAAGGGACGAGGAATGGAGCTGGAAGAAATTCGCAGCTATAACTTTGGAGATGATGTCAGAGATATAGATTGGCGAGTTACGGCACGTAAAGACAGCCCGTATACTAAAATCTTTAATGAAGAAAAAGATCATGAAATATGGGTTTGGTTGGATTTGTCTGCTCCAATGCTGTTTGGCAGTAAGAAAGAACTAAAATCAGTAACCGCCGCAAAAATTGCGGCTCTGCTCGGTTGGCTGGCGTTGGAGAATAAAGATAGATTCGGCGCGGTGATTTTTGATGGCAGAAATTCTTGGCTGTTTAAGCCGCAAAACAATCGTTCGCAGTTGTTGGCGATATTGAAAAAAATATCTTTAGTCAGCGAAGAGATTTTGAAAAATCCGCATTTTGAAGACAGCGCACAGCTTAAGTCATTAAAAATGCTGGAGCAGAACGCCAAAAACAAGGCAACCGCATTTATTGTCAGCGGATTTGATGCCGCAGGCGGACAGGAGCAACGGCAATTGGCCGGTTTGGCTAAAAAGATTCGGCTGTTTTTGGTGAGCGTTTTTGATATATTGGAAGAAAAAGCGCCCCAATCCGGTGAATATATGGCTGAATATGCCGGAAAAAGACTAGTGTTTGATAGTTCAAATCGAAGTTTTAAAAACGCTTATCAGAGTTATTTTGCCGCCAAAAAAGACAGGTTGCGAGATTTTTGTCGGCGCTTTGGCGGAAAATTAATAGAGTTTCGCACGGATTGGAGTTTTGCGGATAAGCTTAAAATAATATAGGAATCTTGACAAAAAACAGATGTTGTGATAGGTTTATTTCTGTAATTATTTTGTAATTTATCATTGAAAAGAGAAAGAATATGGTCAAATCAAACGATAATGCAGCTTATAAAAGAGGGCAAGAATTGCTCGATCAGGGAATGTATAAAGAAGCAGTTGAACAATTTGATGAAGCAATCAAAGAACAGCCGGATTCTTGGAAGTCCCTTAACTCTAAAGGTTTTGCTTTTCAGAAGTTGAGCCGCTACACAGAAGCGGTGGAATGCTTTGACAAAGCTTTGCAGATTAATCCTAATTCGGTAGAGGTGCTTAATAACAAGGGTGTTACTCTAAGTATGCGCGGATTGTATAAAGATGCAATCCAGTGCTTTAATGAGGCTGTGGCGCTGGATAAAACTTCGCTGGAGGCGCTGAACGGCAAGGCGATTGCTTTGCAACATATGTTTTCTTATAAAGAAGCTTTGGATGTGCTGGAAGAGGCGATGAAGATTGACAATAAGCACGCACAAACCCTGCTGAGTGTTGCCGTAACATTGCAGAAGCTCAAGCAATATGATCGTGCTATTTCTTTTTTCAAGAAGGTGTTGTCGGCAGATAAGAACAATATTAAGGCTTGGAACGGAGTCGGTGTTACTTATCAGTTGATGGGCGATAATAATTCGGCAATCAAATGTTTTACCAAGATTTTGAATATTGACAGCAGAGAGATTCAGGCTTGGATTAGTATTGGATTTGTTTATCAAAAGATGATGAAATTTAATGACGCGCTTAAGTGTTATAAAAAAGCGCAGATGATTATCGGTAATCGTTATCATCATAAACTTTATGACGGGTTGGCCAGTTGTTTGACCAAGTTGTCTGAGTTTGATCAGGCAATAGAAGTTTATCAGCAGATTTTTCAGCGTGAGGAGGGCAAAAAGAAGTGGGATGCTCAGCGCTCAATGAAGTTTGTTAATAAGCTTAAACGCAAAAAAGCGGTTGGTACTTTGCAGAGTTTGGTGCCAGCTGACGCAACGGCTCCCAAACCGGCAGAATAGCGGTTGGTTTAAGGTTAGAAGCCCTTGGATATTCCAAGGGCTTTTTTTGTGGGCAATGATTGAAAAACATCGGAGTGATATTATTTATTGAAGAGGTGAAATGTTTGTTTAAGGAGTTATAAAATGGGTACATTCTTAAAATATTTGTTTTATCTCATTTTGCTGGCGGTAATTTATTTGGTGGGGCGAGGCATATATGACGGCGACATTACCAAACAGACTACTGTCGGTTCGGTGATGGAGCAAGTCGGAGACGGCAGCAAACAGCTGGCTACCGATGGCGCAAACGCAGTTGAAGACGCAATGAAAAATAAAAATTAAGCTCAACAATTTGGGGCTAAAGTATAATACTTATATCAGTTCATCAACGTCTATGAGATGTTCGTTTTTTTCGTAAAAATGTTTGAGGTAATTGCGGCCGGTGCGTTCAGCTTCCTCATCGCGAATGATTGATTGATTGTTGTCATAAACACTGATTTTTTGCCCGTTTTCTTTCGGAGTGTCGGTGTTGTCAAACACGCCGCTGACAGCCAGAGCTTCTATACTGTTTTTGACATAGGGTACAGAGGGGGAGAAGTTTTGCTCTTCCGGCTGCTCTTTTTGTTGCTTGGATTGTCCGGAGTGCTCTCTGCTATCAGAATCATCGCGTACCAGAACATTGTTTCTGGTATCTATATTTTCCACAAACTTAGATTGCTGAGTTGGGGCATAAGCTCTGTCGGCTCGAGGAGACGATGTTGAGCTGCCCACTTTTCTGGTGGCGCTGATACTCATTTTGATTCTCCAACAACAAATTCGGTTTCAATTCTTCAAACCTATAATGTATTATAGCATCAAAATTCTAAAAATGCTACTGTTTTTCAATAAAAAACGCCGCAAGAGCGGCGTTTGAGAATTATTTATCTTCTTTGTTTTTGTTTTCTTCAATCTTGGTTTTGGCCTGATCAAGATATTTTTGAGCTTCGGGCCAATATTTTTTCCAAGCGGCAATTAGTTTCTCGCGGATTTGGTCAAAGTTTATCAGACCAAAAAGAGCGGCGACGATAATTGCAATCAGAATCCAAGTAAGCATATTTGTCTCCTTTATTTTGTTTGCAGCAGGCGGTTTAGAACCTCAGTCGCATCATAAGTTTCCTGATAGGGCGCAATGGTGCCGATAAGTTCCTTATATGCGGTTTTCAGCTCCTGCCATGGCTGTTCCTGAGGTGTATTATGAATGATTTTTGCGGCATTTGCAAATCTTTCTAACGATTTATCCGACATTGGGGACAGATTTGTAGCAATGTCTTGCATTTCTGCCATATTGCCAAGGGCATAACATATGACATCACATCCGGAATTGAGCGCTTTGGCGGCTTTTTCTCCGGCAGTGCCTTGCAGAGCGTGCATATCAATAGCGTCAGAAATCAATAATCCGTCAAAGCCGATAATCTGCCGTATCAGTGTTTGAATGGCTTGGGCGCTTTGGGTTACCGGTGCGGAATTATCTATGGTAGAAATTACTATATGGGCAGTCATAGCCAAAGGGCAGTCATTGAGTTGCTGGAAAGGATAGAAATCGTTTGCAAGCTCTTCTAATGTTGCGTCTATGCGCGGCAGTCCCAGATGAGGATCGGTTTGAGCGCGTCCGTGTCCGGGAAGGTGTTTGATGCAGGGAATAATACCATTTTGCAGATATTTATCAACCTCGCAACGGCCTAGCGCAGCGACTAAGTTTGCGTTGTCGGAAAAACAACGGCTCTTGAGGGCGTTTGTGGTTTGCGGATATGCTAAATCAAGCACCGGAGCATAGTTTAGATTGATTCCCAGTGTTTGAAGATCGTGAGCGATTAGTTCGGCGTGCAAAGTTGCCGCGCGGGCAGCATGAGCCGGCGGAAGCGCACCGATTGTTGCCGCCGCAGCATAAGGAATGTAGTTAGGTTCTTTGAGCCTTTGGACGCGTCCGCCTTCTTGGTCGACGGCAATTATAACGTCATCACGAGCTATGGTTTCTTTGATTTCTTTTATTAAATTTGTCAGTTGATGCGGAGAGGAGATGTTGCGGCCAAATAAATTAACCCCCAGAGGATTGACGTTGGCAAAAAAGAGTTTCTCTTCATCGGTTAACGCAGTGCCGGAGCAGGACAGTATGGCAGGAAGCAACGGGCGCATCAGTTTCTCCTAAATAAAGGCGCTGATAACCCAGCGTGAGGCTTTTATCATATACGAGCCAAACGGGTTGAAGTCATAGCCGAAATAACGAGCGAGTAGCGGAATAATAAACGCTATCAGAATGATAAACAGCGTGCCTTCGCGGTAAGCATTTAAAAATTTTTGAATTTTGAGGTTGTTTGACCAGCCAAGCAAAATCTTTGATCCGTCAAGCGGGGGAATCGGCAAAATATTGAAGACAGCCAGAACAATGTTAAAAATTGTGAAGTTTAGAAGAAACAAGGTGATGATTCCGCAGATAAGAGATTTGCTATCGGGAACAACCTTGATTAAGAGTGCGGACACGAAGGCTAAAAGCAGGTTCATAACAATACCGGCAGAAGCGACAATAAAAGTATCAACTTGCGGATTGCGTAACTTGCTGAAATTAACCGGCACCGGTTTGGCCCATCCGAAGATAAAACCGGTTTTGGAGAGCAACAGCAAGGTGGGTAAAATGAGGGTGCCAAACAGGTCTACATGGCGCAGCGGATTAAGAGAAAGGCGTTGGTATTGTTTGGCGGTATCATCGCCGCACCAATATGCCGCATATCCGTGAGCCACTTCATGCAGGACAATGGCAAGAATAATCGGAATATAGTTGACGATGATACTGATAAGCATATTATTTCTTCTTTACAATGCAAGAGCCCCCGAGTGCCTTGATATCATTGCAGAGTTTGTCCGCACCGCCGCGTTCGGCAAAACCGCCGGCTTTGAGGCGGTAGAATGTGCCTTTGGCGCCCAAATCAGCGGTTTCAATTTCGCGCGGTTGATCTTTGAGCATCGGATATTTTTTGATTAATCCGTCCCAAGCTGTGTCTACCGATTTGCGATTGGGGGAAGAGATGAGCTGAATTTGCCATGGCCCGCTGACAGCTACGGTTTTGACTTCTGTCTTGACTTCGGCTTTGATAACCGGTTCTTCAATTTTGACCGGAGCCGGAGCGGCTTTTTCAGGAGCCGGAGCAGAGGCAACCGGAGCCGGTACTGCGGACGCGGCTTCTTTGATGGTTATATCGGCTTTCTTTTCTGCTTCAACCGGAGCTGCTTGCGGCTCAGGAACCTTGGCAATAACCTTGGTTTCAGTATTTTCAATAATTTTTTGAGCGGATTGTTCAGCCGCACTGGGTTCTTCGGCGGCAACAACTGTCGGTAATTGAGGTTCTTCCGGCGGCGGTAAGAGATTCTCTACTACCGGAGCGGCAGTTTCTTTTTTCTCAATAATATCATATACAGATTTATCCTGATTGAGTATCTCTAATCCACCGGGTTCTGCGGGCTGAACTTTGACCGCGGTTTGCGGACGGCGTACTACCGGAATCTCTGCCGTGCTTTCTTCATTGTAGCGCGGAGCCAGCACAAACCAGCCAACTATTGAGGCTAAAGCGATGCCCGACACGGTGCTGATAAAAATATTTTTGGAACGGTTAATCTCATTTTTGCGTTCTTCAAAACTTTCCAGCGGTTCGGTGTTTAATTTTTGGCGGAAATCATTCAAAAAATCATCGTTTCGGTCATTGTCAAAATCGGCAAACATAGCGGCGGCTCCTTTAATTTTTTTCTAATGCTCTAATATTACGCAAAAATGTTTTATAATCAATTAACAAAAATTAAAATCTGCGGTAGGCGTCAAAAAGTTTTTGATGTTCGTTTACCGCCATCATATCGGTCATGTCGGCAATGTAGGAACATACAGTTTCGGCCAGTTCGGAATCCGGTGTTGTTGAGGTGATATCAGTGCGGATATCCATTGGCAACAGGTGATAATCATTCATAAACACCGAAAATAAGTCCTCGACGATTTTTTGCGATTTCATGTCCATGCGGGCAATTGGCGTGGCGGTGTAAAAATGTTCTTTCAAAAAACCATGAAGCAAGGCGATGTTGTTATGCATGGTCAATGAAAAATCAGCAGTAAAATGTTTTTGAGCGCGGATGTCAGCGCTGTTTTTGATGCTGTATTTTTTTATGTTGGCTTTGGTGTTGTCTAAAAGGTCAAAAATCATGTCGGCAATCATGCGGCGGGTGATGGCATAAATACGGATACTGTCCGGACAATGGGGATGCGCACGGTCAAAGTCGGCAATGGTCTGATTGATAAACGGAAGTTGGCGCAGCTCATCGATGCTAAAGAAACCGGCGCGGAAGCCATCATCTATGTCATGGTTGTTATAGGCGATATCATCGGCAAAAGAGGCAACCTGAGATTCTAAAGAAGAATAATCTTTGAGCTCCAAGTTAAAGTTCTTGTTGAACTTTTTGAGATACCTACTACTGATTTTGGATATCGGTCCGTTGTGCTTGACTGTGCCTTCAAGGGTTTCCCAGGTAAGATTCAGTCCGGTGAATTCCGGATAGTGAATTTCTTGTTCGGTCATAATTTTGAGTGAATTTATATTGTGGTCAAAACCGCCGAATTTTTTCATGGCGTTGTTGAGGCCGCGTTCTCCGGCATGGCCAAACGGCGCGTGTCCGAGGTCGTGAGCCAGTGCGATGGCTTCGCCTAATTCTTCGTTAATGCGCATTTCTTTGCACAAAGTACGAGTTATTTGCGCAACTTCAATGCTGTGAGTCAGGCGGGTGCGATAATTTTTGCCTTCGTGGTAAGCAAAAACCTGCGTCTTGCCGTCCAGTCTTCGAAAAGCTGATGAGTGCACCAAACGATCTCGGTCGCGCTGGAAAGGAGAACGGAGGTCTTGGGCATAATCAGGGTATTGACGTCCGCGACAGGCGGAGTTTGAAGTTGCATAAGTTGCTAAAGCCATATTTTTTTCGCTTTCAATCATTGTAATTTTATTGTAGTCTATAGGTAATTTGATAATAAAGGATTAATAATGCTGATAGCAACTTATAATGTGAACTCTATTAACGCGCGGTTGGAAAACCTGTTGGTTTGGTTGAGCGTTGCCAAGCCGGATGTGGTGTTGGTGCAAGAAATTAAGACCGAGTTTAATGCTTTTCCGTTTTTTGAATTGCAGGCAGCAGGGTATGAAGCAAAAATTCTTGGGCAAAAAAGTTATAACGGAGTGGCAATTTTAAGCCGGCACAAGCTGAAAATTATGGCGGAGAATTTGCCGAATTTTGCCGATGAGCAGGCGCGATATTTGGAGGCGGAATTTGAAAAAGACGGGCAAAAATGGCGGGTGGCTTCTGTGTATTTGCCCAATGGAAATCCACCGTATAATAATCCTGATGATGATAGCCGCTATGTGTATAAGTTAAATTGGATGGATGCCTTGATTGCTCATGCTAAAGAACTTTTGCAACTGCGGCAACCTGTGGTGTTGGGCGGCGATTTTAATGTGATATTGCGGGATGACGATGTTTTTGATCCTAAGGAATTTGTGAATAACGCGCTGTTTCGTCCGGAGGTGAGAAGTAAACTTATGGAATTGCAATATACCGGATATTATGACGCGTTCCGCAGTCTGCATCAAAACAAAAACGGATATACATATTGGGATTATGCCGGAGCGGCGTTGCAAAATGATATGGGAATGCGGATAGATTATTTGTTTCTATCGCCAGATGCGGCGGATAGGTTGGTGTCTTGCGAGGTGGATAAACAGCCTCGCACGGGAATTAAACCATCAGATCATACGGTACTAAAGGCGGAGTTGCGCGGATGAAAAAAAGTAAATTGGCTAAAATAGCATATAAAGATGGTGCGGAAGGTGTATTTGAGGTTTTTCAGACTACTGCGGGCGGTGATTTGTTGGCGCGGGCAAAAGGGCAGAAAGAACCTTTGTTGGTGTTGGAGAATCGCAAGATAAAACCGCCGTTGGGCGAGGGTGATGAGTTTGTCGGAAAAGTTTCTAACTATGGCAGTTTATGGTGGGTCAAACCAACTACTCGTACCAAAACAGCGTTTGGGGAATGTGAAAAAATCTATGGTATCATTGAAAAGCGCGATGGTAAAATTTATCTGAAGTCATCTGAGAAAAATACTCGTACCGATTATTTATTGGAAAAATGCGGCAAAGTTAAAGATGGAGATTTTGTTAGGGTTGAGCTTTCGGGCGAGCGACGTTTTAAGCAGGCAAGAGTGGTTAAAAATTTTGGAACTTTTGATTTAAATAAGGCGACTGCATCTCTGATATTGGATAAATATGAGATTCCTTATGAGTTTGATGACAAAATTGCTCAAGAGCTGGCGGCTTTGCCAAAGATGAAAACAGCCGAAAGATTGGATTTGACCGGCGTGGGACTGGTGACAATCGATGGCGATGATTCCAAAGATTTTGATGATGCGGTTTGGGCGGAAAAAACGGCACTCGGGTTTAATCTGATTGTGGCGATTGCCGATGTATCTTTTTATGTGCGACCGGAAACGGCGTTGGATCGTGAAGCGCGGCGGCGTGGAAATTCGGTTTATCTGCCTAATATGGTGGTGCCGATGCTGCCGGAAAAATTGAGCAATAATCTGTGTTCTTTAATGCCAAACAGATCGCGGGCGGCGTTGGTGTGTCTGATGAGTATAGACAATAACGGAAAACTGACCGGTTTTGAGTTTAAGCGCGCAGTGATTCGTTCGGCGGCAAGGTTGACCTACAAGCAGGCGCAAGCTGCTATAGACGGTAAAATGCCGGAATTGGAAAAATATGTTAATCCTTTGTATCAGGCATATTTGGCGCTGGATAAGGCTCGCAAAAAACGAGGAGCTTTGGAGATTGAGACGACAGAGCTGAAAATAAATGTAGATAAAAACGGGCAAGTGAAGTCAATTGTGCCGGCAGAGAATCTGGTAGCCAATCGTTTGATAGAGGAATTTATGGTGGCGGCAAACAACGCGGCGGCTCTGACGTTGGAAAAATTTAAGCTCCCGATTATGTTTCGGGTGCATGATCGTCCGCCGGAGGAAAAAATGGCGGATATGGAAGAACTGTTGCAAAGTTTTGAGATGAAACTGCCAGAGTGGGCTGCGCTTAAGCCGGAGCATTTTAATAAATTGATTGATAAATGTCAGCGTAGCGGCGAACAACAAGGAATAAGTGATTTGGTGCTCAGAATGCAGGCACAAGCCCAATATAGCCCTAAGAACATCGGGCATTTCGGATTGGGGCTTAAGGACTATGTGCATTTTACCTCGCCAATTCGCAGATACGCCGATTTGCTGATACATCGAGCTTTGGTAGGGGCGTTGCATTTGCCGGAAGGCGGAGAATTGGAGAGCGGGGCGGCTAAAAAGTTTGAGGATATTGCCAAACATTTGTGCGAGACTGAGCGTAAGGCCGTGAATGCAGAAAGAGATTTGACCGCGCGTTTTGTCTCGGCATATTTGCAACCGGCAATAGGGCAGGAGTTTGAGGTTTCGGTCAGCGGAATTTCTACGGCAGGTGTTTTTGTGCGGGTTGATTCGCTGGGGGCGGAGGGTTTGATTCCGCTTTCTTCGTTGCCTGATGATGATTATGTGTTGGAACTTGGAAACACCAAACTTTGGGGTAAATTTACCAATCGGGAATTTAGTTTCGGTGATGTGTTAAAAGCCAAATTGTTGGAAGCTTCTCCAATTAACGGCGGGCTGATTTTTAAGTATATCGATCCGGAAGAAGGCGAAGAGTATTATGCTAAAAAAGGGTATCGTCCCAAACCGGCGGAGAAGAAAAAATCAGCAGGAGGTCGCAAGTGCAAAAAACGTTCAAAGCGCTGATAGCATTAGTATGGCTATGTGCGGCTCCGGCTAAGGCGGCGGAGGAAGACACTCTGCGACAACTGTTTTCGTATATTCCGGCGCAATATGTTGAACCGATAACCATCGAGCAGACGGCAGTGTATTTTTTGAAAGGGATTTCAGCCGTAGATAAAAATTTGCGGATAGGCAACGATGTTGATAAAATCAGCCTGTATTATCGCGGAGGATTGGCAAAAAGTCTGCGCAAGCCGCAAGATGCCGATGATGTGCAGGGGTGGACTGAATTGGGCGGCAAAATGCTTGATGAGGCAATGCAAAAATCAGAGACGGCCCGCCAGCGTGATTTTGAGTTGGTAGATTTGATGATGGCTGATGCGGTCAAAAATTTTGATAAAGATACTAAATATTATTCATCAATCTTGCCGGAAAGTGAAAGGGCTATACATCGGCGCAATTTTGCCGCCAGAATGGAAGATGATAATTTGTATCTGAAAATTGGGGCTTTTAACAATTTTACTAAAGAAGAAACAGTTAAGGCGGTGAAAGATAACCCAAATGCCAAAGGAATGATTTTGGATTTGCGTTCTTCTCCGGGCGGGCAGTTATCCGCGGCGGTGGAGGTTGCCGATTTGTTTTTGGATGAGGGAATTGTAACCTCTGTCAGAGGCAGAGATACTAACGGAATTACTTATTATAACTCCGCTGATGGCGATATTTTTAGCGCTAAGCCGATGGTGGTCTTGATTGACGGGGGAACTTCTTCTGCGGCAGAGATACTGACGGCGGCGTTGCAAGAACAAAGCCGCGCAACAGTTGTCGGAACCAAAAGTTTTGGCAAAGGGACGATTCAAAATCTGATAAATTTGCCTAATGGAGCAACACTCTCGTTGAGCAGTGAATATTTTTATACGCCGTCGGGTAAAAAATTGGCAGGTGCGGGGGTGGTGCCGGATATTTGTACGTATGAGATGCCGGAAAGCAAGAATCCCGAGTGGCTGATAACAGAAGGCAAAGATAATGATTGCGGGCAAGAGAACCGAGAAGACAGCGGGCTGGAGCCCAAAATTGCCGCAATCTTGCTGAAAATATAAATATTTTGCAAAATATGGTTGACAGCGGCGCAAAAAACTGTATATTACGCCTAAATGTTTTTAAATCTTAATATTAACAAGAGTATAAAGAAATGGCAAAAGCAGTAAAAGTTAAAATCAAATTGGAAAGTACCGCCGGTACCGGAACATTTTATCTGGCAGAAAAGAATCCCAGAACTCATCCTGAAAAGCTGACTTTGAAGAAATATGACAAGAAGTCTAAGAAGCATGAAGAGTTCGTTGAGAAGAAATTGAAGTAATCTGCTCAGATTGTTTGGATATAAAAAGTTCCGGTTTGATAAAATCGGAACTTTTTTGTTGTGTGATTATTCTTTTTCCAGCGGATGCGCTTTTTTGTATTCTTTGTGCAATGTTTCGATTTGAACATCGGTGTATCGCTGAGTCGTGGTTAGGGACGCATGACCAAGCAACTCCTGAATAGAACGTAAATCAGTTCCGTTGGCCAAAAGGTGAGTGGCGAAAGAATGGCGTAGAGCGTGGGGCGTCAAATTGTCAGGAAGGCCCAGATAACGCCGAATCTTTTCCAGTGTCCGCTGCACAATGCGCGGGCTCAAACGCTCTCCTCTTGCTCCCAAAAACAACGGTTCACCGTTTTTGATATCGTAGGGGCAAGCCTCAAGGTAAGCATTTATTTTTTCTTTAACCATATCCAGCAGAGGCACAAGTCTTTCTTTGTTGCCTTTGCCCTTAATCTTAAGGAAGTTATTATGGTCGATATCACCGTAATTGAGCGACAGGGCTTCAGAAATTCGCAAACCACATCCGTATAATATTGTAAAAATGGCGACATCTCTAAGCCCTTGCCACTCTTTTTTGGAAAAATCTCCGGCTATATCCAGCACATTAAAAGTCTGATCAACATCTAATGCCCGAGGCAATGCTTTGGGCTTTTTGGGCGAGCCGATAATGCTGATGGCGGCGTTTTCCATAATATCGTTGCGCAATAGCCAATGATAAAAGTTTTTGATAGAAGACAGCTCACGAGCGATTGAAGATTTTTCAATATAGCGCGCAGAGCGGCTACTTAAATAAGCGCGAAACAAGCGGATATCGGCAGTTTGTAGGTCTTTTTGCGCAATATCGCGTCCTTTTTGTTCGGCAAAAAAATCTAAAAATGCCGAAAGATCTCGGCTATAGGCATCAAGAGTGTGCGCGGAATAGCGGCGTTCATCGCGGAGCCAGATTTGCCAGCGTTTAATTAGTTGCAGAACTTCGGCTTCTGCCCGATATGTAATCTCTGTCTTCATAATTGGTTATTTTAGTTGTATAAGGTTAAAAAATGTTTGAGAAAACCATAGATGCTGTTATGATAGCCGCTAAGGAGAAAAAGCGTGATTGTAGGCGTGTTGTTGCCGTTGCCATTTAATGAGCCTTTTGATTATAAGATCGAAGGTGATTTTGAGTTGGGAGAACTGGTGCGTGTTTCTTTCGGTAAGGAAGTCTTGGTCGGCGCGGTTTGGAAAAAAGGCAAATCTTCACAAATTGACGATGCAAAAATCAAGTCGGTGCTGGAGCGAATTAATCTTCCGCCATTGGCGGCAAATCTGCGAAAATTTGTGGAGTTTGTCGCGGATTATAATATGGCTTATCGCGGTTTGGTGCTCAAGATGGTGCTTTCGGTGCGAGGGGTGTTTGACGATCCCAAAATGAGCGTGCTTTATGAGCTCTCGGGCAAAACATTGGCAGAGGCAAAGCTCAAAAATTCTGACGCCAGATGGAGGGTGTTGGAACTCCTAAAGCCAATGCCGCTTAATCGGAGGGAAATTGCTGCCGGAGCAGGGGTTGGGCAATCGGTGATAAAAGCGCTGATAGATGCTGAGGTTTTGAAGCCGGTGCTGATTGAAGATAAGCGGCAATTTGCCGAGCCGATTGTTGATTTTCAGCAAGTGAAGCTGACAGAAGAACAGCAGAACGCCGCCGATAATCTGGTACGCAAAGTCGGGCACGGATTTAGAACCACGTTGCTGAACGGAGTTACCGGCTCAGGTAAAACCGAGGTGTATTTTGAGGCGGTGGCAGAGGCAATCAGACAAGGCAAACAGGTGTTGATAATGGTGCCGGAAATCGGGCTGACCAGCCAGTGGCTGGGGCGCTTTGAAAAACGTTTTGGCGTTAAGCCGGCTAAGTGGCATTCTGCTCTGGGCAATCGCGAAAGAATCGATACATGGAAAGCGATTGCCGAGGGTGCTGCCAAAGTAGTGGTCGGCGCGCGTTCGGCACTGTTTTTGCCGTATGCTGATTTGGGCTTGATTGTGGTTGATGAGAGCCATGATCAGTCATTTAAGCAAGAAGATTTGGTTAATTATCAGGGGCGCGATATGGCGGTGGTACGCGCCAAATTTGAAGAAATTCCGATAATTCTTTCTACCGCTACTCCGGATTTGGAAACCGTGGTTAATGTGGAAAGCGGCAAGTATGATGAACTGGTGCTAAAAAGCCGTTATGCCGAAGCCTCTTTGCCGGAGATTAAAATTATAGATCTTAAGGCGGATAAGCCGATAAAAGGTTCTTGGGGGATTTCGTGGCTGGCACCGACTTTGGTCGAGCAGATAAGGGAGAATTTGGATAAAGGCGAACAAACCATGTTGTTTTTGAATCGCCGAGGTTATGCCCCGCTGGTAATATGTCGTGACTGCGGGCATCGCATTCAGTGTCCAAATTGCACCGCGTGGCTTACGGAGCATCGCCGCGCCAATAAGTTGGTTTGCCATCATTGTGGTTTTATGACAGAGATTCCCGAGTGTTGTCCGGAGTGTCATTCAGAATCCGGACTTACGGCTTGCGGACCGGGGGTTGAGCGTGTGGCAGAAGAAGTTAGGTATCGTTTTCCTTTGGCGCGAGTAAGAGTGCTTTCCAGTGATTTTACCACCAATTTTCAAGAGGTTTATAAGGTCATTAAGGAGACTGAGGCCGGAGATGTCGATATTCTTATCGGGACTCAGATATTGGCAAAAGGGCACCACTTTCCGGCACTTACGCTGGTGGGAATTGTCGATGCGGATTTGGGCTTGATGGGAAGCGATTTGCGGGCTTCGGAGCGCACCTATCAGCTCTTATCGCAGGTTTCGGGAAGAGCCGGACGCGGCGAGAAAAAAGGCACGGTTTATCTGCAGACATTGTATCCGGAAAACGCGGTTTTGCAGGCTTTGGTTAAAGATGATGCCAGCAAGTTTTTGAATTTGGAAAAGAAATCTCGCAAAATCTTAAAAATGCCGCCGTTCGGTAAATTAGCCGCGGTTATTGTTTCCGGTCCCAATCCGGGAGATACGGAACGTGCCGCGCAATGGTTGGGGCAGGCCGCCTTTAATGATGCCAACATAACCACCTTAGGACCGGCGCCGGCGCCGATTTTTATGCTTCGTAACAAATATCGTTATCGTCTATTGCTTAAAACCGCGCGCAATATTCCCATTCAAACTGTTCTTCGCCAATGGCTTGCCAAGGTTAAAGTTCCTTCATCGGTTAGGGTGGAGGTTGATGTGGATCCGTATTCGTTTTATTAGGCAAAGTGGGCGAAGGCGTATAACAGCCCATCTAGAGCGATTTGTTCAGGTCGGAAGTGTCCTCACGTACTATTTTGTACGCTCCG
>CAKQNT010000015.1 GCA_934255405.1 uncultured Alphaproteobacteria bacterium | reverse complement strand
TACTCTCTTTACTCCTTTTGTCGCACTTTCTCAAATTATAAATATAGCCTAAGCGCAAACTTTTCCAGTGCTAACGCCTAGTTTTCAACAACTATCGACAGGTTATTTTTTACCTTGAGATAAAGATGCTTTTTTGATCACCCCCACCAAACCTCCCCCGTCAATGGGGAGGACTTACAAAGCTACAAAAACAAAAGCTGAAAATTCAAAAATGAATTTTCAGCTTTTTTTTCACGCACAATCTCTAGCAAGCTCGGATAGTGGTACAGATAGAGTGATTTCTAGGTGCTGAAAAGCGGAGCGTACACGACTAGTACGTGAGCATTTTCTGTCACCGTAAAATCGCTCTAGATGCGCCGCTAGACGAGCTTGCCTATCGCGAGCTTGCCTAAGCTGCCTGCCTAAGCATTGCGTAACTCTCCTCCAAACTTCTTTCCTATCTCAACACAGACCTTGTTCATCAGAACTTCTATATCTGAATCGCTGAAAGTGTTTTCAACCGGTTGGAAAGTTAATGCCAAAGCCAGTGATTTTTTGCCTTCAGGAAGATTCTCTCCCTCATAGACATCAAAGATTCTAACATCTGAAATATGCGTCCTGTCGGCATTCTTAGCCGCCGCGATCACATCTGCGGCTTTTACTGTCTTATCAACAATAAACGCCATATCCTTGTCAACCGGCTGGAACGGCAACAAACTAAGCTTTTTGCGAGCTTTGTCAGCTCCGCCGCGCGGCATCGGAATATTATCCAAAATCACCTCAAAAGCCACCACACGTTGCTTTATACCGAACTTTTTGAGCAAACTCGGATGCAGCTCACCAAAATAAGCCAACACATTTTTGCCCAATCGCAAAGCCCCGCTCCGCCCCGGATGATAATACTGCGGCGTATCTGTAGAAACCTGTGCACTGTCAAAAGGCCCGTTCGCCGCCGCAATTGCCGCCAACGCATCAGCCTTAGCATCAAACACATCATAAGCACGCTCTTCTCCATACCAATTCTTTTTATCCGTAGAACCGGAACGAATCCCGCAAGCAACCATATTTTGCTCCATCGGCTTACGTCCGTAGAACGCAGGTCCAACCTCAAACAAAGATACGTTCGGATAGCCGCGTACAATATTACCCTTGAGCCCCAATAAAAGGTTTGGCAATATGGACGGGCGCATAATATCCAGTTCGGTGGTAATCGGATTACACAAAGCAACTTTTTCTTTTCCGGTCAAAAATGCCTCACAAAGTTTGGAATCCGTAAAACTCCAAGTAATTGTTTCATACATTCCGCGGTCTGCCAATTCGTGCTTAACCGCAACCACCCGATGCTGCTCCGGTGTCAAGACCTGCTTCGGGAACCCATCATGCGGCAAAGGCTCCGCCGGAATAGCATCCAGCCCTATCATCCGCACGATTTCTTCAACCAAATCATGCTCGCCTTCTATATCGCCGCGCCAACTCGGAACAACTGCTCTGACTTTATCCCCTTCATCAGCAACCTCAAAACCGAGCTTACTCAAGATTTCCATAATCTTTTCTTTAGAAACCTCTACTCCGGCAAAATTTTTCATTCTTTCCGGACGCAAGTATGCTGTTTTTTTGATATAATTTTCAGCACCGGCCACCACTTGCTCTGAAGCTTCGCCGCCGCAGATTTGCAAAATGAGTTGGGTAGCATAGTCAGAACCGGAAACATTGGACATCGGATCCACCCAACGCTCATAGCGATAACGAGAATCCGAATCAATCTGAAATTTGCGCCCTGTGCGAGCAATGCAAACCGGTTCAAACAAAGCGCATTCCAAAAACACATTTACAGTATCTTCCAAACACCCTTTATCCGCGCCGCCCATAATTCCGGCCAGACATTGGATCCCTTCATCATCGCAAATCCCCAAAGATTTGCTGTCCAACGCGTATTCTTTGTCTTCCAGCGATACAAATTTTTCGCCCTCTTTAGCCATACGCACACATATATCACCTTTGAGCTTGTCGGCATCAAACACATGTAGCGGACGCGCCAAATCATAGTTAATATAGTTGGTAATATCTACCAGCGGAGAAATTGAGCGCAAGCCGATTGCGGTTAACCTATCGCGCATCCATTTTGGTGTCTCAGCACGATTATTAACCCCGCGAATATAGCGTCCTACATAAGTCGGGCAAGCTGACAAATCTTCAATCTTTACATTAATCGGGCTTTTGAACGCGTTGTTTTGTTTTGATATATTCAAGGGTCTTAAAGTTCCAAGACCTGCCGCCGCCAAATCTCTGGCTACCCCATACACTCCCAAACACTCCGCATGATTAGGAGTAATTGAGATATCAAATACCGGATCGACACTCAAAACCTCAGTCACCGGCACTCCGATTTTAGTATCTTCCGGCAACGAAATTATACCATCATGATTTTCTCCTATGCCCAGTTCTTTTTCCGAGCACATCATACCAAAGCTTTCAACTCCGCGAATTTTGCCGACCTCAATTTTTTCTCCAAAAGCCGGAATCATTACTCCCACATGAGCTAACACGCCCACCATTCCTAACGACACATTGGGAGCTCCGCAAACAACCTGCAAAACTTGCTTGCCGTCATTGACCTTTAATATATGCAGATGATCAGAATCAGGATGATTTTGCACATCTTCAACTTTTGCCGTAACAAAAGCCTCTAACCCTTTGGCAGGATTAACAACTTCTTCAACTTCAAGCCCTATTTTAGTAAGAGTCTCAGAAATCTCTTCAACACTCGCCTGAGTATCCAAATGCTCCTTTAACCATGATAATGTAAATTTCATCGTGCAGATCCTCCGTTATTACTCAAACCACCTGTCATAGAAGCTGTATCCAGCGGCACAAATCCATAATGCTTCAGCCAACGCACATCAGATTCAAAGAATGTCCGCAAATCCGGAATACCATATTTCAGCATCGCCAGTCTATCCAGCCCCATGCCAAACGCAAATCCCTGATATTCATCAGGGTCAATACCTCCGGCTCGCAATACATTCGGATGAACCATACCGCAGCCCAAAATTTCCAACCAATCATCGCCGGCTCCGATTTTGAGTTCGGTTTTGCTTTTTTTGCAGCCTATGTCCATTTCTGCCGAAGGCTCAGTAAATGGAAAATAAGACGGGCGATAACGCACAGGCAATTCATCAAGCTCAAAAAACGCCTTTACAAAGTCATATAGACACCCTTTAAGATTGGCGAAAGTTGTTTTTTTATCAATCACCAACCCCTCAACCTGATGAAACATCGGGGTATGAGTAGCATCATAATCAGAACGATAGGTACGTCCCGGAGCAATAATGCGGATTGGCGGCTGTCTTTTCTCCATAGTACGGATTTGCACGGCCGAAGTCTGCGTACGCACAACATAGCTGTCATCAAAATTTTCGCTTTCCGGATTAGGAATATAAAAAGTATCCTGCATTTGGCGAGCCGGATGATTAGCCGGAGTATTCAACGCATTAAAGTTATGGAATTGATCCTCAATATCCGGACCATCAACCACATCAAACCCCATCTGCCCAAAGATAGCCACAACTTCTTCATAGATTTTAGAAACCGGATGAATTCTTCCTTGGTGTTCCGGACGTATTGGCAAAGTAACATCTATGGTTTCTTGCGCCAATTTAGCATTCAGTTCAGCTTCAGCCAAAGTTTCTTTGCGCTCTTCCAGAGCTTTTTCAATCTCGCTTTTCAAAATATTGAGATTTTTTCCCATTTCTTTTTTTTCTTCAACCGAGAGAGATGCAAGGCCTTTCATCATATCGGTAATTGCGCCTTTTTTACCCAGCACCGACACCCTGATTTCATCTAAGGACTTCAAATCCGATGCTTTAGCAATTGCCGCCAAAGTTTCTGTCTTGAGATTTTCTGTGTTTTCCATTTTTCCACCATAATTTAAAATGTAAGAGAGCCTGCCCTGATTGCTCAAGCAGACTCTCTAAAATTTATGCTGTTTTCAGCAATTACTTGCTTAAAGAAGCCTTCACCTGGTCAACCAGTTTTGCAAAAGTTTCGGGCTCTTTAACAGCGATATCGGCCAATACCTTAC
This sequence comes from uncultured Alphaproteobacteria bacterium, assembly GCA_934255405.1. Taxonomy (GTDB): domain Bacteria; phylum Pseudomonadota; class Alphaproteobacteria; order RF32; family CAG-239; genus CAZU01. The sequence continues at coordinate 30,056 of CAKQNT010000015.1, read as the reverse complement.
GATCAAGCTCAATACCAGCTTTGGTGAGCCCGTTCATAAATCGGGAATAGGTCAAATCATGCAAGCGGGTAGCAGCATTAATACGCTGAATCCACAAAGCACGGAAATTTCTCTTTTTGGCTCTTCTGTCGCGATAAGCATATTGCAAAGCCTTCTCGACTTTTTCAACAGCTACTCTAAATACGTTTTTATTGCGTCCTCTGAAGCCTTTAGCCATAGAGAGAACTTTTTTGTGACGCGCGTGAGCGGTAACACCTCTTTTAATACGTGACATCTTTGCTTCCCCTTACAAATACGGTAAAAATTTCTTGACGATTTTAACATCAACATCAGCCAACAGCAGAGTGCCGCGAGCCTGTCTCTTCATTTTTGTACCCTTGTTGAAAAGCAAGTGTCTCTTAAAGGCAAAGTTTCTTTTCAATTTGCCGGTGCCGGTAACGCCAAAACGTTTTTTAGCGGCACTTTTAGTTTTTAATTTAGGCATTTTAATCCCTTTCAAATTTCAAAAAATATTGGAATTATAACGAGTCGTCAGGCATGCCAATTAGCCCGCACCACTCGATTCAGCGGAGTTTATACAACCAATTCCCCTCAATTGCAAGCATTTTCTTATCATCATCTTGCATATTTACCCTTTTCCCCGTCAATAGGGAAAGGCCTACAAGGCACAATCTCTAGCAAGCTCGGATAGCGTGCGTGAATAATAAGATTTTAGGATGGCAAAAGCGGAGTGTACATAGTAGTACATGAGCATTTTGCCAGCCCGACAAATCTGTATTAGTCACCAGCTAGACGAGCTTGCTTACTAATAAAAATTTTTATTAACACCACCCACACCACCTGCTTCCACTAACTGTCCGTTTTGCAGGTACACGATTCGATCCATTTGACGGGCAAGTTCCATGTTGTGAGTTGCCACCAGAGCCGACAAACCGGTTTCCTTAACAATAGCAATCAGCTCGGCAAACACCACCGCCGATGTCCGCGGATCAAGGTTTCCGGTTGGTTCATCTGCCAACAACAACTTGGGAGTATTAGCCAACGCGCGAGCAATAGCCACACGTTGCTGTTCTCCTCCAGAAAGTTCTGCCGGACGATGTTTAAGCCGCTTAATCAATCCCATACGCTTAAGCAGTTTTTCTGCCCGCACTCGCGCCAGTTCCGGTTTTATTCCGGCAATCAGCAGCGGCATCATCACATTTTCCACCGCATCAAAATCCGGCAACAAGTTATGATACTGATACACAAACCCCAAATAATCGCGCCTCAGAGATGTTCGCATAGCATCGCCAAGCTTAGAGCACTTTTGCCCATCAAGAAAAATCTCACCTTTGGTCGGTTGCTCCAACAAACCGGCAATTTGTAGCAAGGTTGACTTTCCGGCTCCGCTCGGACCGATAAGCGCCACCACCTCACCTTTGCCAATCTCTAAATTTATGCCGCGCAAAACTTCCAGCACCTGCCCTCCCTGCTTAAAAGAACGATGCAGATTTTTCAATTCCAAAGTCGGAGTCTGATTATTCATAGCGCAACGCCTCCACCGGATCCATTTTTGCGGCACGATAAGCCGGATACAATGTTGCCAAAAACGATAATAACAAAGAAATTACTACCACCGTCAAAACCTCCAAATTATCTACTTTGGCCGGAAGTTTAGACAAGAAATATATTTCCGCCGAAAACAAATCGCGCCCCATAAGAGTTTGCAATCCCTGACGAATGGCCTCAATATTATGACAAAACAACAACCCGAGAATCAATCCCAAAGCTGTGCCCACCACTCCGATAAACGCGCCGTCCATAAAGAAGATGCGCATAATCATTCCCTTGGTAGCACCCATTGTCCGCAGAACCGCCACATCACGCCCCTTGTCCTTAACCAGCATAATCAAGCCGGTGATAATATTAAACGCTGCCACCAAAATAATCAGGGTCAAAATAATAAACATCACATTGCGCTCAACATCAATAGCATTAAAGAAGGCTGCGTTAGTCTGTTTCCAATCATAAACATAAGCGCCATCGCCGCTCACACTGCGCTCTATGCTGCGGCGCACCGGAGCCAACAAATTTTCATCATCAAGCGTAACATCTATATGAGTAACCGCACCTTTTAGCCCAAAATAAGTCTGCGCTGTTTCCAAAGGCATAAAGACAAAATTGGAATCATATTCATACATTCCCACTTCAAAAGTACCAATTACCTGATAAGACTTCATCCGCGGCACGGTGCCAAACGCCGTGACTTTTCCGTTAGGCGAGATAAGAGTTACCGTATCCCCCGGAACCACTCCCATTTTGGTAGCCAACCGAATACCCATTACGATATTGTCGCCCCTAAAGTCACGCATATTAATCTTTTTGAAAGCATCTTTCAAAATCGGCTTTTTTAATAAATCATCAGCCGCCACGCCTCTAACCATCGCCCCTTCGGCAGACTTTCCGGCCGAAACCAGCAACTGATTTTCAATCATCGGAATTACAATTTGCACATGCTCAATCTCGGCCAAATCTTTAACCGCTTCACGATAATTATTAAATGGATACCCCAACGGAGACATAATTCCTATATGCCCGTTGATTCCCAAAATCCGCCCCAGCAACTCATGCCGAAAACCATTCATCACCGACATTACAATAATCAAAGTGGCCACGCCGAGCGCAATACCCGTAAAAGCAAAACCGGTAATCACCGATATAAAACCTTCTTTGCGTTTGGCGCGCAAATAACGCTTAGCCACCAATCTTTCAAATTTAGAAAAAAGCATGCAAATTCTCCGTATACATTTGCATTTATAGAGTTTTTAATACGTTTTGACAACCATCAAGCAGGTTATACACAAAAAATACCGCCCTTAAAATCGGGCGGTACCACAATCAGAACAGCGCTGATTAAGCAATTTTTTGAGAGCTGATCAAGCCTTCAGAAATCTGCAAATTAGTATTAATCATGCTGTCAATGATTTTGTCATTGATATTATTAATATCCTTGCCGATTTCCAAAGTTTTTGAAGAAACATAATCAGCCAACTTAATCAAATTAGATTTGGTTTCTTCAGGCAATTTAGTCTCTTTAGCCTTTGCTAAAGTCTTGATATATACCCAAAGTTGCAGATTATTGTCCAAAGCGCTCACCAACTCGCCGGAATTGTTATTTTCGCGAGCCGAAGAAATATCAACCGCACACTTAAGCAAAGAAAAAGCCTCTTCCTTTGCCAAAGAATTTCTAACCACGGCCAACAGACCCTCAGAAATCTGCATATTGATATTAGCCAAACAATCAAAGTCGGTTTTTGTCATAGACACACCTTTAGAAAGAGTCATTCTTTCAACAAACTTAGAGAGTTTGAGCAGGTTATCCTTAATTTCTTGTGGAAGCAAGTTCTTTGCGCTTTTCAGCGATGATTCTATCTCAACCCACAATTTCATATTTTCATCCAGAGTCAGCAGTTTGACATGATCATCATTGCTGGTTGAAGCCTTAGAAAGAGCCTGAGCATAGCCCATCAGGATTTGAGCCTCTTCTTCGGCATCTCTGATTTCATCAACGGTGGTATTCATTATTTAGCTTCCTTCGTAAAAAAATTGACACAGTCTGAATATAGCAGGCAATTTATCTATTTAAATAGCAAAAAAAAATAATCCACTAAAAAAAATCTGCCTCAGCGATTGGGGAAAAAACTGAAGCAGATTTTTTAGGGGAAAACAGCTCCTTAGCGGAACTGATAATTTAAGAAAAAATTGGGGAGACTTTTTCTTAAATGTGCACATAATAATAAAAAAGGTTTAATTTCTCGGCACACTCTCCAGAGAGGACACTTCCGTCCTGAGCAAATCGCTCCAGATGAGCTGTTATACAGCCTTTCCTCGGCACACTCTCCAGAAAGGCTGGAGAACAGTACAGATGAAGTGATTTGAAAGGCGGAAGTACCGGAGCGTACATGAGTAGTACGTGAGGACACTTCCGACCTGAACAAATCGCTCCAGATGGACTGTTATACAGCCTTTCCTAGAACGGAGCGACAATATCCAATATCTGCCGCCCATATCTTGGCTGCTGAACATCGGTAATCACACCCTGCCCGCCATAAGAAACCCTAAGCTCGGCAATCTTGCTGGATTCAATGGTATTATCAGAAGTAATGTCAGCCCGACGTATAATACCTCTGACCGTAAGCTGGCGTACTTCGTAACTGACGCGAATTTCTTGCGTGCCTTCAATCACCAGATTGCCATTGGGCAAAACCTGCATTACCGTAGCGGCCATTGTCACATTAATATTTTCTTTGCGGTCGATTTTGCCGTCTCCAGAAATTTCTCGATTAGAGTTGATGCTAACCAAATTATCCTTATTAACCGCATCGGGGAAAACTTTGCCCAAATAACTTTCATAACCAAAGAAAGAACCTATTCCGACAGAGTCTTTATTATCATCGCGATTTTGCTCCATCTCGTTTTCCATTTTAGCAGTATCTTTGGCAGAAACCTTCACGGTGATAATATCGCCCACCTTAGACGCGCGCTGATCCTTAAAAAATCCGTTTGACCCAGGTTTCCACAATGAGTTTGGCGCCGGTTGCGCATCATTTACCTGCGGCATAGGCATTGTTACCAGCTCATAATTTTTAGTTTCTGCCGGATTCACAATCGGCGACAACGGCGGCTCTGAACCGACTTGTTGCAATCTTGACCACATTCCGCAACCGGACAGCGAAGTTGCCATAAGCAACGCCAACATTCCGCGACTGATTATTCTTGTTGTGTTTTGCATTTCAATAGCTCCCCAAACTATTATTCAACTTCTACCATTTCGGCATTTATAACTCTGCCGGAAATTTTCTTATGACTTTTGGTGTTTTCCAACTCAATCACCTGCCCTTTGGCACCATCTTGCAATGCCACCGCCTGAGCCGTAATCTGCAATCCCTTAGAAGTATATACCGACGCCACAGTCATACCTTTTTTAATCAAAATCACCGGACCAATATCGCGCTCATTAATAGGTTTACCAGCCTTAAGCGTCTTTTTGGCGGCCTGCCCGATTAACTTATCTGCAGAGATTATAACCGCATCTCTGATTCTGCTTAAACGGATTGACACCATTTTCAGCTTATCAGCGGTAATCTCTTCACCCTTGGCAATTTCTTTAGCCGGAACCCATGCCTCGCCCAGAGCATAAAATTTTCCGGTCAAGCTGGTAGATGCCCGCAAATTACCATCGGCAAAAATTTCCCCCTTAGCCGAAAAACGCCCTTGTTCATCATTTATCTTAAGTTGAGAAATCATAATCTTGGCCTTTTCGGCATCATCAAAAACATAAGTTGTTTGTCCGCCAAAAAACTCCAGTTCCAAACTCTCATCGTGCCCCTGCTCGGCAAATTCTTCCTGCAAAACCGACATAAAATCAGCCTCGTTCAAAATAACCGAAGCCCGTGCCGAAACAGCCGACAACGCCAAAACGAATATGATTGCCCAAAGTTTAGACATTCTTACCTCAGCTGGTTAATGGTATTGAGCATTTGGTCTGCGGTTGAAATGATTTTAGAGTTCATTTCATAGGCACGTTGAGCCGATACCAGTTCGGTGATTTCCGTAACCGGATTTACATTGGAGGTTGACAAATAGCCCTGCAAAATTGAACCAAAACCTTCGGCATCAGGATTATCCAAAATCGGCGCGCCGGAAGCCGCTGTCTCTGTAAACAGGTTATTACCCATCGCTTCCAGTCCGGCCTCGTTTACAAACGTAGCCAATTCCAACTGTCCGACATTAACTTCGTCGGTTTCGCCGTCTTGTTTAATCCATACTTCGCCTGAATTATTTACATAAACTTCAACCGCGTCATCAGGAATAGTGATTTCCGGCTGAACCACATAGCCATCATGGGTCACGATAACTCCATCACCATTGCGCTGAAAGGCGCCGTCACGAGTATAAGCTATGCCCTTGCCTTCCGGCAGTTCAATCTGAAAATAGCCTCGTCCCCGAATTGCCAAATCCAAATCATTGTCGGTTTTGGTCAAGCCGTCACCCTCGGTAATACGATACACTGCCGCTGTTCTTACGCCCAAACCGAGCTGAACGCCTGACGGAACAATGGTATTATCCGCCGTAGAAGAAGACCCCGGACGAATAATGTTCTGATACAGCAAATCATTAAACTCTGCCCGACGCTTGGTATAAGCGGTTGTGTTCATATTGGCGATATTGTTGGCAATCACGTCAACATTGGTCTGCTGCGCCAACATTCCGGTTGCTCCGATATGTAAAGATCTCATAATTTTACTCCCCTATAAAATTACGCCAATTGCGCATAAGTTGAAATTGTGTTGGACAAGCGGTCATGCTCATTGTCAATCATCTGCTGAACATATTCATAAGAACGCTGTACCTTAATTAATTTGGTCATTTCCTCAATCGGATTGACATTAGACTTTTCTATTGCACCTTGAGCCAAGCGCATATTATCAGTTCCGATTGTCATGTCATTGCCGGCGACATTCTCAAACATAGTTCCGGCAACTTTCAAAAGTTTTTGATTATCGGCAAAATGTGCCACTTTCAGACGAGCGATTGTGCCGTTTTCGGTAATCACATCGCCGCTTTCGGTAATGGTGATTTCTTTTTCACCCGGAGCAAAGAAAATCGGTTCATTGTTTTCAGAAAGCACCAAAGCTCCGTCATTGGTTATCAATGCCCCCTCAGAACTCAAAGAAAATTGCCCCTTGCGGGTATACATCTCGCCTGCCGGAGTTTCGACACAGAAAAATCCGTCGCCCTGAATTGCCACGTCAAACACGTTGCCGGTCTCTTCAAAAGCGCCCTCGGCAAAGTTTTGGAATGTCCCAAAATCCTCGGTAAAATACAACGGCGCACTGCCTATTCCCTGAGCATCAGCCGTCTGTACCAGATAAGAAGAAAACAAAGTATCATCTTGCTTAAATCCGGCAGTATTCATATTTGCCATATTGTTAGAAACAGTATCCATCTGCTTCCACAACGCCATCTGCCTAGACAAAGCAATATAATTAATATTATCCATATATATTTCCCCAATCATTGGATAATTAAAACCATTTGCTAAACTATATGCAAAAGTCGTGCCAAACTTTCAGGGATATATAAAAAAGTTCAATATATATTGCAAACTGCTACTCGCTGGGCAGCGCCCAGTGGCATTCGCAAGAATTTACTTGCTTGCTCGCCATTGGCTCGGCGCTCGGGATAGTGCCCGTTTGTTGTCACCAGACTCCGTCATTGCGAGGTAAACCCTAGTGAACCGAAGCAATCCATTTTTGCCTTGAGATAAAAATGGATTGCTTCTCACGGCTATCGCCGCTCGCGCAACGACCTTAGAGAAGACGGTTATCGCCGCTCACGCAACGACGGTTGGAGGAGGATAAAATAAAAGGGCATAATTGGGCTTGCCGGATAGATGACATAATAAAAGGTTTTCGTTTTTTCTCATTTTTCAAAAATTGTTTTTTATGTTATTATTTTGCTTGTTTTTGAATAATATATGGCATATTCTAATCGGCGTTAAATAATTTATAAAAAGGAAGAAATAATGATTGTCGGTTTGGGAACGGATATTGTGAATATCGGCCGTATTGAACGCGCATCTGTCCGTTATGGCAAGAGGTTTCAGGAAAAACTTTTTACCAAAGCGGAGCAAAAAGCAATAGAAGAGGCTAAGGGCGGAAGCTATGGCAATCCGGCGAAAATGGCGAAAATTTTTGCCGCCAAAGAGGCTGCTTCCAAGGCTCTTGGGACCGGAATGAGCGGCGGAATTTCTTGGTGCGATATTGAAGTTGGGCATGATAATAAAGGACGTCCGCTGTTGCATTTGTATAATAACGCACTTGAACAGGCTCAAAAACTGTGCGCCGGCGGCAAAGTTGCAATCTGGCTGTCTTTGTCAGATGATTATCCGGTAGCAAATGCTATTGTGATTATTGAAAAAATTTAAGTGTAAACTATGTGTTTGCAAATTTCAGCTTATTGAAGAGAGAATATATAATGGATAAAGAAGAGAGCTTTGCTGATACCATTAAGACAGTTGTCTATGCGATTTTGATTGCGATTGTTATCAGAACTTTTTGGTTTGAACCTTTTAAGATTCCATCGGGATCTATGTATCCGACACTTTATGTCGGCGATTATTTGTTTGTGTCCAAATACACCTACGGATATTCTAAACATTCTTTGCCGTGGAGTATTCCGTTGTTGGATGGACGAATCTGGAAAGCTGCTCCTAATCGCGGCGATGTGGTTGTGTTTAAATATCCTCGGGATAATCGTACTGATTTTATTAAACGCGTAATCGGCTTGCCGGGGGATAAAATTAAATTGGAAAACGGACGCTTATATATCAACGGACAGAAGGTTGAACGCAAAGAAATAGAAGATTTTGTGATGCGTAATGATTATGGCAATGCCGAGCGTTATCGTCAATATGTTGAAACTCTGCCTAACGGCATAAAACATAGAATCTTGGAAATTTCTGACCATGAAGCTAATGACGATTTTGAAGAAGTTCAGGTGCCGCAAGGAACATATTTTATGATGGGCGATAACCGCGACCGCTCTGATGACAGTAGGGTTAATGTCGGTTTTGTGCCGGAAGAAAATCTGGTAGGCAAAGCCCGCTTTTTGTTCTTCTCCCACAATGATGAAGAAGCATGGTACAAGCCTTGGACCTGGCCGAAGAAAATCCGCTGGTCTCGCCTGTTTAACCGTATCGGTTAGGAGCATACAGCGATGAAAGATTTGGAACAAGTCCTCAAATATAAGTTTAAGAACCCCAATTTGCTCAAAACCGCGTTGACGCATAGCTCGGCCAACTCTCATGTGGCCAAAAATTATGAACGTTTGGAGTTTTTGGGCGATAGGGTGCTGGGAGTTTCGGTTGCCTCGCTGCTCTACAAAATTTTTCCTGATGAACCGGAGGGAAATTTGTCGCAACGTTTTACCGCTCTGGTGTGTCAGGAGACGGTAGCAGAAGTTGCTCGTACGCTTGATTTGGGGCGCTTTATGATTGTGGTTGGGGAAGAAATCCGCGAAAATGAAAGTGTGCTCTGTGATGTTTGTGAGGCGGTTATCGGCGCTATCTATATTGATGCAGGTGTGGAGGCCGCTATCAATTTTGTAAACCATCATTGGGGCGATTTGATAGATAAGCGCGTAGCTCCGCCCAAAGACGCCAAAACCACCTTGCAGGAAGTGGCTCATGTAAAAGGTTTTGGTGCTCCGCATTATGAAATCATTAATCGTCAGGGGCCGGAACATGCTCCGATATTTACGGTGCGCCTAAAATTGGAAAATGGTCCGGAAGTTACCGGCAAGGGACATAATAAAAAATTGGCCGAATTTGCCGCTGCCGCCAAAATGCTGGAGCAGATTCAATGAGCGAGACGCAAACTCGGTGCGGATTTGTGGCGCTTATCGGTGCGCCCAATGCCGGCAAATCCACCATAACCAATAATTTTGTGGGATCAAAGGTTTCGATTGTTTCGCCCAAAGTGCAAACGACCAGAACCCTTGTAAAAGGCATTGGTATTTATGAAAATACCCAAATTATTTTTTTGGATACTCCGGGGATATTTAAGCCCAAACGCCGCCTTGATCGCGCTATGGTCGGTTCTGCTTGGGATGGTGCGGGAGATGCCGATATTGTGGTTTTGGTAGTAGATGCTAAGCGTGGTTTTGATGATGAAACCCGCAGCATTATTGCCAAACTCAATAAACGCAAAATAGAGGCGGTGCTGGTGCTCAATAAAATAGATTTGGTGCAAAAAGACAAACTCTTGGGGCTTAGTCAGGCTATCAATGCCGAAGGACATTTTAAGGAAACATTCTTTATTTCAGCACAGACAGGGCAGTGCACTGAAGATTTTTATAAATATTTAGCCGAGCATTTGCCAGAGAGCCCATGGTATTATCCTGAAGAACAAATATCTGACATGCCATTAAAACTTTTGGCAGCAGAAATTGTCAGAGAAAAGCTATTTTTATATCTTCATCAGGAATTGCCCTATGAATTGACTGTTGAACCGGAGCTCTGGGAGCGACGGGAAGATGGTTCGGTTCGGGCGGAAATAACTATCTATGTGGCGCGTGATAATCAAAAAATAATCATTCTCGGCCGCGGCGGGCAAATGATAAAGCGTATTGGGCAATCAGCTCGCAGAGAAATAGAAGACCTTCTGGAAGAAAGGGTACATCTTTTCTTGTTTGTTAAGGTCAGAGCCGATTGGCAAGAAGATCCGGCAAGGTATAGCGCTTGGAATTTGTCATATAATTCATAGGCGAAGGCGTATAACAGCCCATCTATACAACCTCGCCTATTTATTGTGCCGCGCGCGCCACATACGACACAACTTTCGATGCCTTCAGTGCGGCTATAATATCAGTTAGATGCTTAAGGTCTTTTACTTCCACATCAACCAGAAGCTCAAAATAACTGATAGTGCGGTTTACAATATTCAGATTACAAATATTGCCGTTGCTACGAGCAATAAGATTCGAAAGTTCGCCCAATGCGCCGGGTTCATTACTGAGCATAACTTTAAGACGCCCAACATGCGGTCCGTCTTCTGAGGTATCCCCCCAAGAGATATCCAACCAACGCTCCGGCTCATCGGCAAATTTCTCCAACAATTTACAGTCTATGGTGTGAACAGCCACACCTTTTCCAGTCGTAACAATGCCAACAATCCGGTCTCCGGGTAGCGGATGACAACATCCGGCAAAATGAACCGCCATACCGGGGATAAGCCCTTTAATTTTGAGAGGTTCATTTTTAGATTTGCCTTTTTTGGGCGTCTTGCTAATAATTGATTTTACAACTTTTTCCAGCTTAGATTGTTTATAGCCGGGGTATACGGCTTTCATCACATCCCACGCTGTAACCAACCCCTCGCCGACTTTAGCATAAATATCATCAATCGATTCAGCCTCAAAATTCGGCAAAACGTTAACAATTGCTTTTTCATTGAAATCGAGATTTTCGCCCTTAAACGTGCGTTCCAAAAGTTGTTCGCCCAAAGTAATAAACTGATCTCTTTTATGTGCCCGAACATATCTGCGAATTGCCGCTTTGGCTTTTCCGGTCACCACAAATCTATCCCATTCCGGCGACGGATGCTGAGCTTTAGAAGTCAAGACTTCCACTTGGTCGCCATTTTGCAAGACAGTGCGCAACGGACGTATCTCGCCATTGATTTTAGCGCCGACACAGGTGTCGCCGACCGAAGAATGCACCGCATAGGCAAAATCAACCGGTGTAGAGTTTACCGGCAAGCCAATCAAATCTCCCTTGGGAGTAAAGCAGAACACCTGATCATTATACATCTCAAGCTTGGTGTTTTCCAAAAACTCTTCCGGATTTGACGCCTGTTCCAAAATCTCCAACAGTTCGCGTATCCATCTGAAGTTTTTGCCGACAACCTTTTCCCCTTGCTTATAAGCCCAGTGCGCGGCTACACCTTTTTCATTAACCTCATGCATTTCATGCGTGCGGATCTGAATTTCAATACGGGTATTCTCCGGCCCGATTACGCCGGTATGAATAGAGCGATATCCATTGGGTTTGGGAGTTGATATATAATCCTTAAAGCGGCGCGGCACCATGTGATATTTGCTATGAACAACGCCCAATGCCTGATAACAGGCCGCCACATCATCAACAATAATCCTAAAGGCCATAATATCAGACAATTGCTCAAACGAGGCATTTTTTTGCTGCATTTTTCGCCAGATTGAATACGGCGACTTTTCACGTCCCGAGACATCAGCCTTAATATCATTCTCTTTCATATCTTTTTGCAGTTGAGCAATAATTTTGGGAACCAGATTACTGCCCTGCTCACGCAAAAAGTTCAAACGCGCGACAATAGATTCATAAGCCTCTTTATGCAGTTCGCGAAAGGCAATTTCTTCCAATTCGGTTTTGACTTCCTGCATACCGATACGTTCAGCCAACGGAGCATAAATATCCAGAGTTTCTTTGGAAATGCGGGCACGTTTTTCAGGTGCACAATAGTGCAATGTGCGCATATTATGCAAACGATCAGCCAATTTAATCAACAGCACACGGATATCTTCCGACATTGCCAACAAAAGTTTCCTGAAGTTTTCTGCTTGTTTGTTGTTAGCAGACTTCTGTTCAATCATTGCCAACTTAGTAAGACCGTCCACAATCTGAGCCACCTGATCGCCAAACAACTTGCGAATTTCTTCAACCGAAGTATCTGTATCCTCAACCGTATCATGCAACAAACCGGCAATTATTGAAGTGGAATCCAGCTTAAATTTAGTAAGAATACCGGCCACTTCCACCGGATGCGAATAATAAGGATCGCCCGATGTGCGCAACTGCGCGCCGTGTTTTTTCATTGCAAACACATAGGCCCGATTCAATGCATCTTCATCAGCATTGGGGTCATAAGATTTCACCAAATCAACAAGTTCATATTGTCTGAGCATTTTTCATAGCCACATTATCAAAAAATTACTTTGTAACAGAATATCAGCTATTATTTAATTAAATCTAAACGGCAAAAAAAAAGCGGATTGAAAAAATCAACCCGCTCAAATCTAAACAGAAACGAAAATTATTCTTCGTCACCATAATCATCACCGGCGTCAAAACCGTCATCAGCCCCCATGTCATCGCCAAAATCAGCATCGGTATCGGTATCAGAATCTACATCTGCATCCAAATCCAAGGCATCGTCATCTCCGCCGTGAACCTGCATATTATCGTCAATTTCAGCCTGCGGCAACAAACCGGTAAACTGCTCGTCCAAATCAGAAAGCTCTTTTTCGGCCGCCATAATTTCCATCTCTTCTTCTTCAGGCTCTTCAACCTCAACATATTTCTGCAAGCCCATAACCAAAGACTTCTGCAATTCTTCAATACTTATGGTTTCATCGGCAATCTCACGCAGAGCCACAACCGAGTTCTTATCATTGTCACGGTCAACAGTAAGCGGAGCACCGGCGGCAATATCTTTGGCGCGCTGAGCGGCAACCATCAGCAGCTCATAGCGGTTAGGAATTTTATCAATACAATCTTCAACAGTAACGCGAGCCATTTTATTCTCTTTCTCTAAAGGTTAAAATTATTTTGCCATTGGTATACAACAGCTTGAATCAAAAAAGCAACAAAAAAATTAAAAAAACGCCTAAATACAAGCAGATATTTCCAGCTATTCGATTCGCACCGGCATATTTCCCATTCTGAATCCCGATTCTCTCCATACTTTTTCCAATTGAGCGCGATTTTTACGCACTTCGACCATATCTGCCAACGGCGCATTATATGCCGAGACAATCGCCTGCATGGTCGAATAGCGCACTGCGCGAGAATGTGGACTTAGTTTGTTGATTACCGGCTCATGCAAGCCCATCTTATAAGCGCGGATTGTTTGCATCATAGAAAGACTGATACGCGAGAGCCGATAGGCTTTAACAGTTTTATCACAGGTATATGCCCACTCATTAAGCGTAAAACCTTCGCCGGCAACTTTTTTAGCCAGCGGAAGCTCCTGCCCAATAAGGCGCGCCTTTTGCACCAAACGTGAACAAGGATTAACCAAATCTTTAAGTCCTGCAACGATACCAGATTTCTCTTTTTGTTCATGGCTCCATAACAACGAGGTAGCGCGACTGATCAACATAGCATTTTTGCCTTGTTGATACCATTCTTCCACCGCCGGAATTGTACGGATAAAGGCCTGTACATCGGCTGAAGTCAGCAACGTGTTTGCATCTGGATGTATCGTTCGCATTTGGCTGCGCCCCGATTTAGGCGCCGTGCCGTTAGGCATATAATCTTCCGGCATCACCATTTTTTTAATCGCGGCATAAAATTCCGGATTATACCTAACCTTTGGAACATACCTAACCGGTTGCGGCCGCTCCATATTTTCCACGTTTTCCGGCCAAACTTCAGGCATTAGCAGAAAATACAAATACGGCGACAAAAACTCCAAATCTTCCATATCCTGCAGCTGCGGCGCAATTCGCTTGGGAAATTGATGCTTTGTTTCTTTTATCCCCGGCATATTCAAGACCTTATCCGACATATTGGGAATCTCAAACAACATCGGCCCAATATACGGATACATCTCTTTGGGAATAGATGCCAACAACTCCAAAACCTGATCTTCATCATCCCATTTCAGGCGTTTTTCCCTAATTCCATAAGTAGAGGCAATAGCATAAAACTCTGCGTCAAAATCACCGGTCAGCTCCCAAATTGTATGATATTTGCGGTTATAATAATTATGCTCCCGCTGCAACTCATCCTCCAGCTCTTCCATAGTCGGAAAGCTGTCATCGGTCAAATTGATTTCAAATTCCTCTTTATAGTCAGACATCGCCGCAACCGCCGCACCCGCCGGCAGCAACAAGCCAATCAACAGTAATATGCTTCTAAGTCTGTTCATTAGTTCTCAGACACCCGCAGCGTATAAGTCAAGGTAGCTTCTCCGCCGGCCGGAACCACCACTTTCCATTTCAGACTTCCGGCATTTTCAGAAACATTCTTCAGACTTTCTTTTACAATGCTGACATTGCCATAAACATTTTGCACAAATTCCACCTCAGCACTTTTGTCTTTGGCATTGTTAAAAGTAATTTTATAATCGCGTTCAAAAGATTTTTCGGCAATCTTGCGATTAGCGGTCATTTTGCCGTCAATATAAATATCGCCGGCTGTTCCCGCTGCCAACTCCGCTTTTTCGCCTTTAGCCAACTGCGGCATCTCGGTTTCGCCCACAAACTGCTGTCCGCCGCTCTGCGCCACAGCAAAAAAGCGGATAGTTCCTTTAGGCAGATTTTTTTCTTGCTCGTTGGTTATTTTATAATACAAATCCGGCTTTTTGTGCTCAAAGCCGTTTTTGCCTGAAACATAAGACACATTCAGCGGTGAAACCGCGCGATAGATACTCTGATATTTAAGTTTATCAAGCTGCAAAAAGCTTACTTGTTTGCTCTGTTTGTCCGCAATATCGGTTTTTACCGGCAAATCATAAATATAATACTCACCCAAACTTACCGGCGCAATATTCCCTGCCCCCATATCAGCAGCCGCCTCAAAATTAGCTGCTTTGGCGGCCATCAACATTCCCCGTGGCCTAATTTGCTCTTGTCTAGAAACTGCCACATCTCCTGATATCAGCTGCACCGCAGCATTTTTATAATCTGCACCGGACTGATTATTAAGGGTAACAAATCCCTGCACATTCATAGTATTATCAGTTGCTAATTCCGCCACATAGTCTGCTTTCCAGCTAATGCCGGAACTCAAATATGCCAACTGCAGATGCTTCTCGCCATCTGTTTTATTATTAAGTTTCACCACCAATGTGGGCTTTATACGCAACCCCTCTGGCAGTTCGTCAAATACCACCCGACCGGGGAAATTGCCTTCCACACCATAGCTAAACTTGAGTAGCGGAGTCCCATAAGAAGCATTCAAAACCACTGCCTTATCAAACATATTAGCACCGGTTGCCGGATTGGTCATTACTGTTTTTACCTCTTTGCCAATATATTTGTTGAGCAAATTTGTATAGTCCAGCAAATCATACTCATAATTTTTCTCCAGCACCTGCAGTTGCGGCGCCTCTATCATAGCCGTGTCTGCCTGCATCTGCTGCGCCACCCCTTCAAACGCCAACGTAACATTACCTTTTTGCAGATTAACTTTGCGCGTATCTCTGACAAAAGCCAATCCCTGATTATAAATACTGATGGCGGTAGCGGTGTTGTCCGCCTCTGTCAATCTAATTTCTGCCGCGCGCAGCGGTTTCAGAACCGTGCATACCGACAATGCCAAAACAAAAGTAGCAATTTTACGCATCAAATTTCTCCTCTGTTACTATTAGCCTCAAATATAATCCGAATTATCTTAAAAAAGAAGTAATAAAATAAAATTAAGCTGGACTCGTGGAAAATATTGAAATAATATCTGGATAAATCAGGTTAGCACGCATTATTGCAAATAAGGAGGTAGTCATGGCATGGACCGATGAAATGATTGAAGATCTCAAAAAAATGTGGCAGGAAGGCCTCACCACCGGTGAGATTGGCAAACGCCTAAATGTCTCAAAAAACTCCATTGTCGGTAAAGTACACCGCCTCGGTCTCTCCGGACGCCCATCACCAATTAAGAAAAAGGCTCCGGAACAACAAGATAAAACGGCTGAAAAAAAACCTGCCGCCGCTCCCAAAGCCAAGGCTCAGGAGCCCAAAGTAGCCGAACCCAAAACCAAAGCTCCTGCTAAAGAAAAAGCCTCTGCTCCGGTAGAAGAAAAATCGGTTGTTCACATTACCCCTCAACCCAAAGTGGAAAGACCTCATCATCATAACCACAATTTATCGCTGACTGAACTGGACAACCATACTTGCCGCTGGCCGATTGGCGACCCTAAAGATGACAACTTCCATTTTTGCGGCAAAAAAGTACGTATCGGACAAACCTATTGCGATGAACACTCCGCAATCGCCTATGTCCGTCCCAATAAAAAATAATACCAACAAAAAAGCCACCTTCAAGGTGGCTTTCTTTTTGCAATTGGAGCGAGTAGCGGGAATCGAACCCGTATCCTAAGCTTGGGAAGCTCACGTTCTACCATTGAACTATACTCGCAACTTCCGCTCAAAGTTAATAAAACAAAAAATCTTATTAATCAAGCATTATTTAGGGTGTGGTTACTAAAATCACTCCCAACACAATCCACACAAAACAAAGTACTTTTTTTCTTATTGCTCCGGAAGCTGTTTCTTCGTGCAAACACCCGCCAAAACACTTGCAAACCACAAAACTCATTGCCAAAACAAACATCGGCACTGTTGCACTTATGGCAGTAGTTAACACCGGAGAAACTCCGGTTAGCGCAAATATCTCAGCAAACAAAGCAGTAAATGACACAAACTCTATCACTACAAAATACTTCAGTTTGTTATAATAAGGAGAAAAATTAAGAACAATATCGCGCCGCCATTTACCAATAATCAAAAAAACAAACGGCATAATTCCGGCAAACGCGCTGGAATAAGCCACCAAATTTATCCAATTTGCATCTGTATTGAGTGCATATTTTTCAAACACGCACCCCATAGACCTAATGATTGCGGCAACACACATATAGTAAAAAGCTTTACTCAGCTTAGGAATCTTGGTACCTTTGGCGCTAAGCACCAACGAACATACAATTATAATGCCAAAACCAATATATTGTGTAAAATCCAATACCTCGCCCAACCAAAAATAGCTGACTATCGGCACAGAAATTTGCCCCAATGCAAACAAAGCGGCAACAATAGAAGTGTCTATAACTTTAAGAGCCAAAAAGTAAGGATATAAATACCCCACCCTGATTGCGGCAACCGCTATATAACACAAAAGAAGCTCAAACGACGGCAAAGTCGGAAACCCGAAAAAGAACACCAAAGGCACAAACAAAGCACTGCTAACGGAAATATAAAAAACCATGGTGGTAGGTTGTTTAAAAGTTCTGGTGGAAAGAACATTTTCCAATATTGTATTAATAGCGTCGCAAAAAGGAATTAGGAAAGCCGCCAACAAATGCATAAAAAATCTCCTGAATATAGTTTATATTATATGCAAGAGATTAAAATACAATTAAATTTAGAAATAAGCATTACGCACGATTTCCAGCAAGCTCGCAAGAGCGTGTGTGAATAATAAGATTTTAGGGTGGCGAAAACGGAGTGTACATAGTAGTACATGAGCATTTTCTGTCAAGGGGAAGGTGCTTTATAATACCGCTTTTAAAAATTATTTTTATAAAAAACAATTCCTTATAAATCCTCCCCCTCGACGGGGGAGGTTTGGTGGGGGTGACAAAATAGCAAATAATTAGCTCCTATCTCACCCCCATCTAAATCTTCCCCCGTCAAGGGGGAAGACTTAGATGGCATTAAATTTTAAAAGAGTTTCATCACCGCCTGTGCCGCTTGTGACGCTAATGAGAGAGAGTTAATTGCTAACTGTTGCCGTGTCTGTAGCGCCAGCATATTGGCACTTTCTTCGTTCATATCCGCTAAGGTCAACTTATCCGCGCCTTCGGTGAGGATATTTATCAGACTCTCGGTGAAGTCCTGTCGGGTTTGGATTATGCTGTAATTATTGCCCAACTCACTATCCACCTTACGCAGGGTGGAAACCGCCGATTTTAATTGTTCAATGCTGGCTTTAATATCGCTCAATGTCTCCCATTGCGCAGCACCAAGCCCCAATGCCGCAGAACTTATATCAGTGCCTTTAATTTCATAAGCGTGATTGCCGTTTTCGTTAAAAGTAACCTTGAGACTATCGCCTTTGATTAAATTTATTCCCTGATAATTGCTATCTGATATTAATTGGTCATAAGCATTTAAAGCTGTAGTATACTGCTTAGCGTATGAACTTGTTGATACGTCCAACACCTCAACCTCGCGGTTACTGACAGCGATATCCCCGCGGCTGTTCATAGCATGCGACAAAAACCTGCTTTGCGTTGTATAGTAATAATCATTAATACCCGTAATATTTGTACCGTGCAAATTGCCCTGCTCATCCTGATAAGCGCTATTCTGCCATTTACTGACACCAATGTCCTTGAGAGCAACGATTGTCGCTGAGGAGCCGTCTTCGCTGATATTAGTGATAACACCAACCGCCTGCTTGTTCCCATCATAATCCTCGGCCGAACCCCAAGTTTTATCGGCATACATCACATCACCAATTTGGGGAATTGAACCGGAGATTGGATCAAAACAATTTTCTAAAAGCTGACACGGCCTAACGTAATGGGTATAAATCCTTATTGCTGAGATACGATAGCCACTACTTGGATGGAGTAGCCAAGAACCGACACTGTCACTCTCAGAAGACGACCAATACCAGCCATTGGTTAATGCCTTAGCATCGGCTCCCTTATTTTGCAAAGTGTTAAGCGCGGCATTAACTTTAGCTTTATTATCACCCACAGCACCGCTGGTACCGCCTCCCGTCGTCATGTCCATTGCGCTGTAATCATAGCCATACATATCGGTTAGCTCGCCGATACTCGGCAAATACCATTGCCCTTTGCCAAAATCAGCATTGTTAGTGAGTGAGGCGTCTGGTGTATAATTCTTGCAAGCTGCCGCTACCGCTCCATCGTCACCAATCTGATTTACTATCATATCGGTATTATATTTGCCTGCCCAAAGATTGGGATTGCCATTAACCAGCTTTTGGCTATAGTCGCCGCCCAAATTGATATTCTTTGTTGTATCAAGGCTCAATTTGCCGCCATTCAAAACTTGAATGCCGTACAACCGATTGGCGGTTGTGGTACCGTTTATGGTGATATTGTCTATATTCGCTTTAGCTCCGGCGATGCTGATAGCCGCGCCCTGCGCCGCGCTGTTGGAATAGTTTATAGTTAAACCGCTTATCTTAGTATCAGCAATTATATTTATTGCGGCATCGCCGGCGACATTCTCACTGCCAATAACCTGAAATCCTTTGGCACCGGCGTAAGTGATACTATGTCCGTTGCCGACTATGGTGGTGCCGGCAATGTTAATGTTCAAGGTATCGGTAAGGGTGATGTCATCTTGTAGAGATACGATTCCGCCTTTATTCAGTATCTGCTGGATTTCTAAGGTAGACATTGAGGAATCTATTTTGTGCACCTCGCCACCCATTACCTCGCTGGCGGACTGAGCAATCGAACTCATTTGCTCAATCAAATCTGCGGCAGTGCTGATTGCGGTTGAGGCGGTTTTGATGGTGCTCACCGCCTGCCCCATTGAGTCAAGCAGAGAGTCTAAATCATTAGCGCGGTTGGTTAATGAACGGGCAGTGTAATAAGAAGATGGATTGTCTATGGCGGAATTTACTTTATTGCCGGTGGCGAGTTTATTTTGGGTAGAGCTGACTTGCCTGCTGATGTTCTGCAGGCTCAATAAGTTACTGCGCATACTCGCAGTTAAACTTATCTTTCCGGTCATATTCTTTTTACTCCTTTTGTCGCACTTTCTCAAATTATAAATAGAGCCTAAGCGCAAATTTTTCCAGTGCTAACACTTAGTTTTCAACAACTATCGACAGGTTATTTTTTGCCTTGAGATAAAGATAGATTGCTTCTCGCGGCTAATTGCCGTTCGCGCAATGACCTTGCTCCACAAAAAAAGCGGAAAATTCAAAAATGAATTTTCCGCTTTTTTTATTACACAATCTCTAGCAAGCTCGGATAGTGGATTTTATAGAGTGATTTGAAAGGCGGCGACACCGGAGTTTACAAAAGGGTAAATGAGGATGTCGCCGTCCTGCGCAAATTGCTCTAGAAAACCTCTAGACAGCCTTGCCTATCCGGCTAGACAAGCTTGCCTATCCAGCTAGACGAGCTTGCCTTCTATATCTATTCCAACCCCGCCAACTTCCCCTTCAACACCTCAACACTGGCCTTAGCATCGGCAATGGCTTTTTGGGTGGAGGCTGATTTTGAGTTTTCTGAAGATTGGAGCTTGGTTATTTTTGCTTTTAGAGCAGCAATTTTCTTTTCCAGTTTGGACTTAACTTCGGCGTTTTTAGCATCATTTTTAGCTTGAGCTTCATCAATTTTGGCGCTGGCTTTGTCGGCGGCGGACTGAACTTTTCCGGCCACGTCGGCAATATCAAAAGCATTGGCTTGAGCCGCCAAAATGGTGGCTACGGACAGTAAAGATGCAGCAATAATTTTTTTCATTTATTTTCTCCTCAAATAAAAGACACTCGGAGCTTAGGACAAACAGCCAAAAATTTCAAGCAATCCGCCAAATTTTTACACAGCCTGAATTTTAAAAATTATCTGGAATAAACTGACTTTTTTACTGGATTTTTTGCCACATCAATGCTATAAAACGCCTGAAATAAGATTCTATTTAACCTCAGGCCGGAAGATTAGGCATAAAATTGTCTGTCGGAGGGCTTTTTTTTATTAACGTAACTTAAGGATATAATATGTCAGAAGTTAAAATGAAAATGATGGATGGTAACGAAGCTGCAGCTTCTGTTGCCCACCGCATGAATGAAGTCTGCGTTATTTACCCGATTACCCCGTCTTCTCCGATGGGCGAATGGGCTGACGCATGGTCTGCCGCCAAGCAGAAAAACCTTTGGGGTGTTGTGCCGGAGGTTCAGGAGATGCAGTCTGAGGCTGGTGCCGCCGGTGCTTGCCATGGTTCTATTCAGGCCGGTTCCTTAACCACCACCTTCACAGCCTCTCAAGGCTTGTTGTTGATGATCCCCAATATGTACAAGATTGCCGGTGAATTGTCTCCGTTTGTAATGCACGTTGCCGCTCGTTCTTTGGCTTATCATGCTTTGTCAATTTTTGGTGATCACTCTGACGTTATGTCCTGCCGCCAGACAGGTTTTGCAATGCTTTGCTCCAACTCTGTTCAGGAGGCTCATGACTTTGCCGCTATTGCCCAGACATCAACTCTGCGCTCTCGCGTTCCGTTTATGCACTTCTTTGACGGTTTCCGCACTTCTCACGAAATCAAAAAGATTAAGCTCTTGTCTGATGATGATTTGCGCGCCATGTTAGAAGGTGTTGACTACCAGTTCAATGCTAAGCACGCACTGCGTCCTGAGGCTCCGGTTATCCGTGGCACCGCTCAGAACCCCGATGTATTCTTCCAAGGTCGCGAGGCTTCTAACCCCTACTACAACAAGGTAGAAACCATTGTTCAGGAAGAGATGGATAAATTTGCTAAGATTTCCGGACGCCAATACAAAGTTGTAGAATACGTTGGCCCGTCTGATGCCGAACAGGTAATTGCCATTATGGGTTCCGGCGCAGAAACTGTTGAAGAAACAATCAACTACATCAACAACAACGGCTACAAAGTAGGCTTGCTGAAAATTCATTTGTATCGCCCGTTCCCGAGCAAATCTTTCATCAAAGCTTTGCCTGCCTCTGTTAAGGTCATCAATGTTTTGGATCGCACCAAAGAATCCGGTTCTATTGGTGAGCCTTTGTATTTGGATATTGTTGCAACCATGACTCAAGCTTTTGCCAATGGCGAAGTTGCTTCTATGCCGCGCATTTATGGCGGTCGTTATGGCTTGTCTTCTAAAGAGTTTACCCCTGGTATGGTTCGCGCCGTATATGACAATGGTGCTTCTGCCAAACCGATTAACGGTTTCTCTGTTGGTATCAACGATGACGTTAACCACACTTCTCTGCCCTACAGCGATGATATCGACACCGAAGGCAAAGACGTTGTTCGCGCTGTATTCTATGGTTTGGGTGCAGACGGAACCGTCGGAGCCAACAAAAACTCAATTAAGATTATTGCAGAAGATGCCGGCAAATATGGTCAGGGTTATTTTGTATATGACTCTCGCAAATCCGGTTCTATGACCACATCTCACCTGCGTTTTTCAGACAACCCGATTAAGGCCGCTTATCTGATTAACAAAGCTGATTTTGTTGCCTGCCACCAGTTCCCGTTCATGGCCAAAGTTGACATTCTTAAGATTGCCAAACCGGGTGCCACTTTCTTGTTGAACGCACCTTACAAAGCCGAAGAAGTATGGGATCACCTGCCGATTGAAGTTCAGCAGGAAATCATTGAGAAAAAACTCAACCTCTACACCATCAACGCAGTAGAAGTTGCTCGTGATACCGGCATGGGTCAGCGCATCAATACCATCATGCAGGCTTGTTTCTTTGCAATCTCCAATATTTTGCCCAAAGAAGAAGCTATTGAGCAGATTAAGAATGCCATCAAGAAAACCTATAGCAAAAAAGGTGACGCCATCGTTCAAAAGAACTTTGCCGCTGTTGATGCTTCTTTGGCGCACATGCACAAAGTTGAATACCCGAACGAAGTTACCTCTAAATTCCATCGTCATCTGCCGGTTCCGGCTGATGCTCCGGAATTTGTCCGCAAGGTTACCGGTGAAATCATTGCCAACCGCGGTGATGAGCTTCCGGTTAGCGCTTTTGAGCAGGTTGTTGATGGCACTTGGCCGACCGGCACCACTCAGTACGAAAAACGCTGCATTGCAACAGAAATTCCGGTATGGGATTCCGAGACTTGTATCCAATGCGGCAAATGCTCTTTGGTATGCCCGCACGGCGTAATCCGTATGAAGGTTGCTTCGGCTGAAGAGCTCAAGAATGCTCCGGCTACCTTGAAGCACGCCGCATACAAAGGTAAAGAATTTGCCGGCAAAGAGTTCATTTTGCAGATTTCTCCAGAAGACTGCACCGGCTGCGGTATTTGTACTTCTGCCTGCCCGGCCAAAAACAAGGCTAATCCGGAACTCAAGGCTCTGAACATGGATCACATTGAAAACCATTTGGACGCTGAAGTTGCTAACTGGAAATTCTTTGAGACTTTGCCTTATGTTAAGAGAACCGAAGTCGCCAAGAACTTGCCCAAAACCACTCAGATGATTCAGCCTTTGTTTGAATTCTCAGGTGCTTGTGCCGGCTGTGGTGAAACTCCGTATGTTAAATTGCTGACTCAGCTGTTTGGCGACCGCATGGTTGTTGCCAATGCAACCGGCTGTTCTTCAATTTACTCCGGCAACCTGCCTACCACCCCTTATGCCAAAGACGAAAAAGGTCATGGTCCGGCTTGGTCAAACTCATTGTTTGAAGACAACGCCGAATATGGTTTGGGTATGCGTTTCTCAATTGATCAGCAGACCCACTTTGCCAAGACCTTGCTTGAAGGTCTCAAAGATAAAGTTGGTGCAGAATTGGCCGACAAATTGTTGAACAATCCGCAGTCTACCGATGTTGAGATTGATGAACAGCGCGAGCTGGTTAAACAGTTGCGCGGCAGATTGTCCGGCATCAACACCGCCGAGGCTCAACACCTTGATAAACTGGCTGACTACCTGATTAAGAAATCCGTATGGATTCTGGGCGGTGACGGCTGGGCTTATGATATTGGTTTCGGTGGCTTGGATCATGCCATTGCCTCCGGCAAAAACATCAATATCTTGGTAATGGATACCGGCGTTTACTCCAACACCGGCGGTCAGCAGTCTAAGGCTACCCCGATGGGCGCTTCTGCTAAATTCGCAACTGCCGGCAAAGCCTTGCCGAAGAAAGATTTGGCTATGATTGCCATGTCTTATGGCAATGTTTATGTTGCACAGGTATCATTTGGTGCCAACGATACCCAGTTGATTAAAGCTATGAATGAGGCCGAGGCCTATGATGGTCCGTCTATCATCATTGCATACTCTCACTGTATCGCTCAAGGCTTCAACCTTGCTGATGGTTTGAATCACCAAAAAGCAGCTGTTGAATCCGGTTCTTGGCCGTTGTACCGCTACAATCCGGACAACATCAAAGAGGGCAAAGCTCCTCTGATGTTGGATTCCAAGGCTCCGACCAAACCTTTGGCCGAGTACATGGCTAACGAAACCCGTTTCCAGATTGTAAACAAGCAAAACCCCGAGCGCTATGAGACTTTGGTCGAAAAGGCTCAGGAGAATGTTAACGAGAAACGTTCTTTGCTTGAACATATGGCTGAGTTTAAGGTTGCTGAATAAGCCGTCTTAAATTAAACAATAAAAAACCTCTCACAAATTTGTGAGAGGTTTTTTATTGGCATAAAATCGGCACCTTATCTTTAACTGCTCAAACCTTAAAATGACAAATTTCACAGAATTTATCTAAATTCACAACAAATTTATTGACACTTTACCCATATCACCTGTAAACCAGTATTACAAATTAATTATTAACCTCTAAATTTTTACAATTATGAACGGAATTTATAGCATTCCCCAAGAGTGTTACACTCGTAAGGAAGCCGAAAAAATCTTATCTAAAAAGTCCAATTGTCAAAACATAAAGATACAACTTGGTATCTTTTTATTGACAAACGCGACTATTGATGCGGCTTGGTTTTGTCAAAATCAAGAAAATATTTACCTGCTGTCAATTTTCAAAAACAAACAGTTTTCTTATGGAGTCATAAAATATCTTATTATTGAAGAAGATGAAATTTTCTTTGCGCAAGATACCCCTTTTGTTTTTCATCAGAACGAGCTTTGTTTAATTGAGATTGTCAACTCTTCAGATCTCATGCGTGATATAGCATTTGTCAGATTTGGAATTGATATCAATGAAATTGACATTTGCAAAGTACAAGCCACACATAATAACAAAACGGTAGATATAGTCTGCTGGTATTGGACAAATACCAATAATAAAATTTACATTTATCCGGTATTTATTAAAGATAAAGACTTAATCACCGCAGATAGTACTCTAGCGATTTTCTCTCTGATATTTAAAGAAAAAGTCCTATTTTTTCGAGATGGATTTTTTTGGGAAATACAATTTACAATCGATAATATTATTATAACTCCGCATAGTACGGAAAATTACGAATCTTAATATCTCAGAAAAAACCTTATCACAAAAAAGAGGAGACCTTAGGTCCCCTCTTTTTTTATTTATTGATATATGCATTCAACAATCTCACACCCCAAGCTGTTGCACCCTTAGGACACAACGGTGTACCTTTGTTTTCTTTATCTACACCGGCAATATCCAAATGTGCCCAGCGCACACCTTTTTGGACAAAACGCTGCAAAAAGCAAGCTGCCGTACTGCCGCCGGCATTGGCTCCGCCGATGTTTTGCATATCGGCAAAGTCAGAATCCAGCTGACGGTTATAATTTTCATTAATTGGCATTCGCCACAGCTCCTCACCGCTAACCTTGCCTGCTCCAATCAAATTATCCGCCAACTTGTCATTATTGGCAAAAATACCGGCATATTGATCGCCTAGTGCCCGCATAGTGGCTCCGGTCAAAGTGGCAATATCAATAATCTCCGGCACATTATATTGCTGCTGCACATAAGTCATAATATCTGCCAGCACCAAACGTCCCTCCGCATCGGTATTAATAATTTCTACCGTCTGTCCGGACAAAGATGTTGCAATATCCCCCGGTTTGGTTGCTCCGCCGGAGGGCATATTTTCCACCAATCCCACAATGCCGATAACATTTTTTTGCGCGCACTGCAGCGCCAAAATCTTAAGGCTGGCAGTAACCACCGCCGCGCCGGTCATATCTTGTTTCATATCTTCCATGCCTTTAGCCGGTTTAAGCGAGATTCCGCCGCTGTCAAAAGTGACTCCCTTGCCCACCAAAGCCAAATCCCATGAATCAGACTGCGGGTTGCCTTTCCATTTAATCACGGCAACTTTTGGCTCCTGAACTGAACCTTGCGCCACCGCCGTCAACAAACCAAAACCTTTTTCCTTGAGTTCTTCTCCTCCCAAGATATCAATATCCAGTCCCAGATATTCCAACCGTTTGATATCGGCGGCAAACACTTCCGGCGTCAGATAATTCGCCGGCTCGTTACACAAATCGCGGGCATAGCGCACCCCATTAGCCAAAGCTGCAAAATTCTTAAAGTTTTCATTTACCTGCGCCGGATTTTTAACCTTAAAAATTACCTGTTCCAGATTCGGATAATCCTCAGCCTTTTTGGTTGTAAAATATTTATCAAAACGATAGCTGCCAATCATCAGCCCCAGAGCCACATAGTGAGCAACCTGTTCATCAGAAAAACCACCGGCTTTAATCGGTTCGGCATAATAAGCAGCCACCGCATCAGCAAACAATTTATGCGCCAAAATCGCGCCGATTTTACACAATCCTATGGTTGTAGGCTTTTTGCCCAACCCGATAGCCATGATTTTGCCTTGTTTTCCACAAACCTCAATCGTCTTGCCGTGAGCACCGACAAATTTCATCTGTTTGGCATATTTGCGCAACAGAGCATTATCTTCATCTCCCAGAAACTGAGAATTAATACGAGTTCCTTCCGTCACTCCGACAATTTTAACTGCACCGGCCCCGATTCTACCGCTGGTAAAAACAATTTCCAACATATTTGCGCTCCTTTGATAATTATTTTGCCGATAATATACACTAATCTCCTTAAAAAAATCATAAAATTCAACAAAATTCTCCACAATATACATATTTATGTAGCAATTATTGACAAAAATGTTATATTAAGAGCGTAGAGCAACGCTAATCCTGTCTGAAAGATTGCAAATTGGCAAAACTGAGCAAAACCAAACTTACTGACAGATATTATCGCGAACGCCGTTTTGTCGAAACGCTTCGTGACAAACTTGATGCTCTGGCCAATAGCCAACTCAAAGAAGACCGTCAATACGGCGGCAAAAAAAGCAAAGACATTGTTGACGGCAAAAATTCCAAACGCAAAAAGCGTACCCAGCCACGCAGTGCCAGCAGACTAAGAACCGAGATTCATCTTCTGCTTAATTCTGTAAATATCCATCCTCATGCCAACGTTGAAGACTTACCTTTAGCCAACCGCGAAGAAAGCTGGCTTATCCGGCTCGATTGGGATGGTATTTTTCATCGTCCGGCCGATACTGATTTTTCTGAAGCCTATGCTCGCGCACGACAAGAAGTTGCCGAAGAAGAAAATATGATTAAACAATACGACCGCGATGCCGAACTCAGCAACTACACTGCTCGCGACTATCATCTGGAAGACTCTCCGGTTTGGCAGTTTATGCGGCAATTTGACAACTATGCTAAATCGCACGGCAAAATATGCCGGCAGCTGGCAGAAATGAACATTCCGCCAGCTGTTGTTTCCAAGATGAATTTTTTTGATTTTTCCGAGGTCTTGTACACCTGGAGCAAAAAGCATCAAACCAAACCTTTTGAATCTTCCCGCTCCAAAAACCTCAAAATGTTTGAAAAATGCTATGGCGAAGAGTTTTCGCACATCATGAAGATGTTGCATTATTCACCCGCATACATTGCTTCAGCTCGTGACAAAATGCGCAATGGAATTTGCGATCCGTTGCTTAATTTTCATCACCAAACTAATGTCTCCCGCTTTAAGGAACTGGAAGACCGCTCTCAGATTAACAGTTTTTCCAACATGCTTTTGACCTTTGTTCAACCGCACCATCGGATATTGCATTTTGCCAACGGTTACGATGCTCCCAAAGGGCTGGTTTTCTTTGGTGGTTATGATCCTCTATACCAAATCAAGCGAGACCCCGAGCGAGAGCGCCTCTATCTTGAACAGCATCAAACCAAACCGAAAGCTCGCAATGCAGGAAATTCTCGATAAAATAAGCCACCATGGCAACTCTTATACCGGCCGCAAACTTGCTGCGGAAGATATCATTTTGTGCCAGCGCCAACTGATGCTTAACGATATGCCGCAAATTCCTGATGATTATTTGCAGTTGTTACACCATTTTAACTCGCTCAACACCGATGGAGCTAACCTGTTTGGCATCAGCCCCCGCGGCAACGCTGATTTTGATATTTTGCACGAAAACGCGCTTATAAATCTGCCTAAACATAACCAAAATTTGGTACTGGGCTTTGATGAACTGGAATATCTGGTTTGGAATACCGCCGCCAAGTGCTATCAAACAATTGACAAAGACTCGTTTCAAGTGCTAAATACATACCAAAGTTGTGAAACTGCACTTTTAGAATTTTTGAAACTGAGCGATGATTACCAATATTTATACTGACACGGAAGAAAACATAGCGCTGGCCGCCCAAACCATCAAAACCGGTGGGCTGGTTGCTTTCCCGACTGATACGGTTTATGGACTTGGCGCCAATGTTTATGATGCCAAAGCGGTAGCCTCAATTTTTGCCGCCAAAGGGCGTCCGACTTTTGACCCTCTGATTTCTCATATTGCCGACATAGATTTTTTGCCCGAATATGCCTGCACCGATGAACGAGTTATGACCTTAGCCAAACATTTCTGGCCGGGGCCGCTCACTTTTGTCCTTAAGCGCAAAGATACCAATCCGGCGCTGG
The DNA here is from genome assembly GCA_934255405.1 of uncultured Alphaproteobacteria bacterium. Lineage (GTDB taxonomy): Bacteria > Pseudomonadota > Alphaproteobacteria > RF32 > CAG-239 > CAZU01. The sequence continues at coordinate 1,179 of CAKQNT010000015.1, read as the reverse complement.
ATTTGGTATGCTCCGGTTTGCCCAATATTGCCGTGCGCATGCCCAACCACCCGCTGGCACTCAAATTGATTAAAGCCTCCGGAGTGCCGATTGCCGCACCTTCCGCCAACAAATTCAAATGCATTTCTCCCACCACTGCCCTGCACGTTGCTGAAAGTCTTGGCGACAAAGTAAATATGATTTTAGACGGCGGCTCCTGCAAAATCGGGGTAGAAACCACTATTATCGACCTTACCACGCCGGAGATTGTTATGCTCCGCGCCGGCGGTATGAGCAAAGAAGAACTCGAATCTTTTACCGGCGAAAAGGTTTATATCTCACACGGCGACCCCAACAAACCAAGCGCCCCCGGACAACTCCTTAAGCACTATGCTCCGCGCTTACCAATGCGTATAAATGTTGCAGAAACAGATGTCAAAGACGGCGAATTTTTTATCGGTTTTGGCAATGTCAAAGGCTCCCGGCTTAATTTGAGTCCTAACGGCGATGTCAACGAGGCCGCCGCCAATCTGTTTGACTATATGCGCAAAGCCGAGGCAGAAAAAGGCTATACCGGAATTGCCATGTCCCCCATACCGGAAACCGGAGTTGGACTAGCCATAAATGACCGTATCCGCCGAGCCTCCTATCAAGAATAGGCTATCCCCACACCTGTCATTCTTGGGCTTGCACAAGAATGACAATAAAAAAAGAGCCCAAGGGTGCTGGGTAGTGCCCAGCGGCATTAGCAAGAATTTACTCGCCGCTCACTACGTTTGGGGCTCGGGATAGTGCCCATTTCGCCGACCAGACTCCGTCATTACGAGGTGAACATTAGTGAACCGAAGCAATCCATTTTAATTTTGAGATAAAGATGGATTGCTTCTCGCGGCTAATCGCCGTTCGCGCAATGACGGAGCTCCTTTATTTGCACTATCTCTATCCTCGCGCCCCGTCGAGGGGGAAGACTTATAAGGCACTATCTCCAGCAAGTTCGGATAGTGGATTTTATAGAGTGATTTGAAAGGCGGCGACACCGGAGTTTACAAAAGGGTAAATGAGGATGTCGCCGTCCTGCGCAAATTGCTCTAGAAAACCTCTAGACAGCCTTGCCTAAAACAACTTCATCACCGCCTGTGCCGCTTGTGACGCCAGTGAGAGAGAGTTAATCGCCAGCTGTTGTCTGGTTTGCAATGCCAA
>CAKQNT010000014.1 GCA_934255405.1 uncultured Alphaproteobacteria bacterium | reverse complement strand
GTTTTACCATGATCTACGTGTCCAATCGTACCTATGTTGCAGTGCGGCTTCGTCCGCTCAAACTTCTCTTTTGCCATATTTAAAAATCCCAATTGTTTATGTTGTTAAGACTATTCTTGAATATGGGGGAGAAAATGGAGCGGGTGAGGGGAATCGAACCCCCGTCATAAGCTTGGAAGGCTTCTGCTCTACCATTGAGCTACACCCGCTTAATCAACCTCTATCCAAGAGTTAAACCTTATCAGTGGTGGAGGGGGATGGATTCGAACCATCGTAGACGAAAGTCGACGGATTTACAGTCCGTTGCATTTGACCGCTCTGCCACCCCTCCGTAAAATTCTGACAAGGAATGAGGATTGCTATCCTTAGCATAATTGCTAGTAGCAAATAATAGCATTTTACCTTCTTTGTCAACATCTTTTTTATGAAAAAATTAATTAATTTAAAATATTCTGATTTTATTGACAACTTACAAGGAGCCGCCATGACAAACATTGCACTGACCGAACGGCGCAATCCGGCAACGATTGATATTGACCTGATGGACTCCTATCAAATCGCCCAAGCCATTAATAATGAAGACAAAAAAATAGCTTCAGCTATAGAAAAGATTCTGCCGCAGATCAGCCAAGCCATAGAATTAATTGCCCAGTCTTTTCAAAAAGGCGGACGTTTAGCTTATTTTGGCGCCGGCACCAGCGGACGCATAGGTGTTCTTGACGCTTCTGAATGTTGGCCGACATTTGGAGTTGAACATGGCATGGTCTGCGGTTTTATTGCCGGCGGTGACCGTGCGTTGCGATTCTCAATCGAAAATTCAGAAGATTCCGCCGAACTTGCTCTGGCGGATCTCAAAACTTTTGCCCCCACCCCTGATGACATTGTAGTTGGAATTTCCGCCAACGGCGCGCCTCGCTACGTTCTGACTATTTTAGAAGAGGCGCAAAAGCTCGGTTGCAAAACAATAGGAATCAGCTCCAATCCAGAAGCCAAATTACAAAAATATTCCAATATATTTATCAATCCCGTTGTCGGCGAAGAGGCTGTCACCGGCTCATCTCGCATGAAATCCGGCACCGCGCAAAAAATGATTCTCAACATGCTATCCACCGGCGCGATGATTCGCATTGGCAAAACCTATCAAAATTATATGATAGACGTTCGCATGCTGAACGAAAAACTCCTTGACCGAGGTTGCCGATTTGTTTCAGAAATAGCCAACATTCCTTATGAAGATGCGCAAAAATACATTGAGCTCGGCGGACAAAATGTCAAAACCGCCTGTGTTATGGCCATCAAACACTGCAGCAAAGAAGCAGCCGAACAAATGCTGAAACAGGCCAATGGTATTCTAAGAAAGGTTATCAAGTAATGTCTAAATCAAACAATAAACCGGAAAAAAATTCATTAATTTTATATGGACGCCACGCCGTTTTAAGCGCGCTGAAAAATTCGCGGCGCAAAATTACCAAAGTATTATCCACCAAAGAAAACGTCGATGAGATTCGCCGCGTTGCACCCAACATCCCTCTACAAATTGTTGAGCGCAAAGAAATCGATAAGTTATTGCCGCCCGAAGCCGTGCATCAGGGTTTTGCGCTGTTTTGCTCCGAGTTGCCGCCGGTTGCGTTAGAAGATATTATTACCATATCCGAAAAACAAAACAACTGCAACGTGCTTATTCTTGATCAGGTTACCGACCCGCAAAACATCGGCGCCATTATTCGCTCTGCCGTTGCCTTCAACACTCTGGCTCTGATTGTTCAAGACAAAAACTCTCCGACTGAAACAGGCTCCATGGCCAAAGCCTCTGCCGGTATGATTGAATTTCTACCCATTTGCCGTGTCACCAATCTCAGCCGCGCTATAGAACAACTCAAAAACGCCGGCTTTTGGACAATCGGCATGGACGGCTACGCCCAAACCACCGTTGATAAACTCAAAAAAGGTGGAAAAAACGCTATAATAATGGGCTCAGAAGGCAAAGGAATGCGCCGTCTGGTAGAAGAAAATTGCGACATTACCGTAAAACTCCCGATGAACGAAAGAGTTGAGAGTCTCAATGTCTCCACCGCTGCGGCCATTATGCTCTACGAATTAAACAAGGATTAGCCAATGCCAAATAGCCTGAAAATCAGCAATCTCAACAAAAATTTCGGCAGCATTGCCGCCGTCAAAAATTTGAGTTTTTCAGCCAAACATGGTTCGGTAATTGCCCTCTTGGGTCCCAATGGCGCCGGAAAATCAACCTTAATGAATATGATATCCGGATATCTGGCACCTGACTCCGGCGAAATAGAGATTATGGGCAAAAACATTAGCTCTGCAGCTACCGAATGCAAATCCGCCATAGGTTTTCTCCCCGAAGGCTCTCCGCTTTATCCCGATATGAGCGTAAAGCAATTTCTCAAATACATTGCCGAGCTTAAAGGCGTCAATTCCGCACGCCTTAATCAGGTTATTGAGCTGGCACAAATTTCCAATGTCATATCCCAAAAGAACGAAACCCTCTCCAAGGGATATCGCCGCCGTGTCGGATTTGCCGCCGCTATTTTATCAGACGCCCCGATTTTATTGTTAGACGAACCGACTGATGGTTTAGACCCTAATCAAAAAGAACACATCCAAAAACTCATTCGCCAAATGGGCAAAGAAAAAACCATTCTTATTTCCACTCATTTGCTTGACGAAGCTGAAACCATTGCCGACCGAATTATCATCATGGCCAAAGGGCAAATCAAGGCTGACGGAACTTTAACCGCCATCTGTCGTCAGGCCGATGCGGTTGATTTGGCCGAGGCATTCAAAAAATACACCCTTTAAGTCAGCACATTCACCTCTATATATATAAGCATCGCCAACCTACAAGGAAAAAGGCAGATGCTTTGGATTATAAATGGTCTTATCTATGGCTTTTTCACCGCTTTATATACACTGGTAAATCAAGACCATAAAATCAACGGCTATATTTTAGGAATATGGCGTGGTTTTGGCATCGCCATAGTGTTCTTGCCTTTTTTATTTTTTCTACCTTTACAAACCAGCGCTTACAATTGGTTTTTGCTAATATTTCAAGGCTGGATGATTGGCATTTACGATTCACATATTTTTTTCGCCTCAGCCAATTTCGGTGCCGGAGCCACATCTCGTTCTCTTGCAATAACCGCATTATTTACAACAATTTTATGGTGGATTTTAACTCCGGATTTGTTTCTTGACTTTGCCCGCAACGGCAACGCCTTTATCACTCTGTTGCTGGTCTTATTTGGTTTCACCGTCAGCTATTGGTATATGATAAAAAGTCCGGTGAGTCGACAGGTTGCCATATATACCATTCCGGCAGTTTTCGCCCTTGCCGGCATGAGCATTGCCACCAAAGAGATCGCCCTCATGGGGCAAAATGTTTGGGCTAATATTGCATATTATCTGGTTGTCGCTACTTTTATCAGCGGACTTTACAACTCCATATTTTTTATCAAGCGCACTCACCCCAATTTTAAAGGTTTTTTCTCTCAAGTATTTGCCCCTAAAGTTATTCGGGTTGGCATTTATATCATCAGCTTCTCTGCCGCGTTAATTGCCGCCAAAACCATGGCGATGAGGCTGGCTCCCAACCCCGGATATGTAGTTGCTCTGTTATTAACCGCGCCGATATTTGTATTTTTGCTCAACCAATACAACAAAATCCCCGACAATGTGTCGGTCAAAGCCGGATTCTCCATGATATTTTTTCTAATTCTGATGTTGCTAATTGTATCGCAAGATTATACCGTTATGGATTAAGCCAATTCTTCAATTATTTTGTTCAATACCAAAATTCCGGCATCGGTTGCCCGTAGATATCGCTCTGTATTTTCCAACAAATTTTGCTGAACAAAACTCTTTAAGGCAATTTGATTAATCATATTACCAAAAGCAACTCCACAGCATTCGGCAAAATGCCGCTTATCAATTCCCTCTTTGAGGCGCAGCCCCATCAAGAGCAATTCCTCCGCCCGCTCTTGCGATGTCAGCTCTTCCAATTGCCGCCGGTGCGTAACCGCAAATATCTTACCTCCGATATGCAGCCGTCCGTGCGCCCCGTTGCCGATACCAACGTAGTCATCTCCCTGCCAATATAATTTATTATGTCGGCACTCAAAGCCTTTTTGCGCATAATTAGAAACTTCATACCCCAGATACCCATGTTCGGCCAGCAAGCTATTGCTTAACTCATAAAGCTGGGCTGCAACATTTTCATCTGCCGGTAAGATTCCTTTTTTGGCAAATATCGTTCCATCCTCAATCGTCAGCTGATACAAAGATAAATGCCTAAAACCCAAATTACATAGTTCCAAAAGCTCAGATTGCCACTCTGCTTCGGTTTGATTGGGCAACGCATATATTACATCTGCAGAATGATTATCAAACAGGCGCAACACCTCTTCCGCCGAATACAAAGCATCTTCCAAACTATGGGTGCGCCCTAAAAATTTAAGCTCTTTCGGGCGCAGAGACTGGATTCCCAAAGAAAGACGGTTTATTCCTGCCGCTTTCAAATCTGCAAACATTCCGGCATGATTAGTATTCGGATTTGCCTCCAAAGATATTTCCGCATTCTTATCCAAATGCCAATATTTAGCAATTTTATCCAAAATTCGCCCGACATTATATGCAGACAGCAACGATGGTGTGCCACCGCCAAAAAACACTGAGCCTATATCTTTAATATCAGCGACATCGGCATAATACTCAATATCTTCCAAATATTCATCAACCAGTTTATTTTGCGGCACATTTTTCTGCACTTTGCTAAAAAAATCGCAATACGGACATTTACTGCGACAAAATGGCCAATGTATATATATTCCTGAATGTATTGCCATCAGAGTATAAACTTTGACAAATCAGCTGATTTAGTAAATTTTCCGAGTTTTTCTTCAACCATTGCCGCGCTGATTATTTCTTCTTGTCCACCGCGATCAGAAGCCTTAAAGCTTATATCTTCAAGCAATATCTCCAACACCGTGTGCAAACGACGAGCGCCGATATTTTCCACATTCTCATTAATTTCAACCGCTACATCGGCAATTTTATCAATCGCCTCCGGCTCAAACTTCAAAGAAAAGTTTTCGGTTCCCAAAAGTGCTGTATACTGCTCTATCAAATTAGCTTCCGGCTCGGTTAAAATCCTCACAAAATCATTATGCGTAAGCGCCTGCAGTTCAACCCTTATCGGCAAACGCCCCTGCAGCTCCGGCAACAAATCTGATGGTTTTGCCAGGTGAAAAGCGCCGGAACAAATAAAGAGTATATGGTCGGTCTTAACCATTCCATATTTGGTGCTAACTGTCGTCCCTTCAATCAATGGCAACAAATCCCTCTGCACTCCTTCACGAGACACATCAGCTCGACCGCCCTCTGATTTTCCGGTAATTTTATCAATCTCATCAATAAAGACTATACCATCATTTTCCACTGATTTTATAGCTTCGCGAGTAATTGTATCATTATCCAACAACTTATCGCATTCTTCATCAATCAAAATCTTGCGCGCTTCGCCTACCTTAAGTTTGCGGGTTTTATATTTAGGAGTGTTTCCACCCAGCAAATCTCCCAAACTTATCATTCCCATCGAAGCCCCCGGCATCCCCGGAATATCCACTGTCGGCATTGAGGCATTTGAGGTTTCTAACAGAGAAATTTCCACCTCTCGTTCATCAAGCTTGTTTTCACGCAGCAACTGCCTGAATTTTTGTTTAGTTTCTTCTCCGGCACTAACACCGACCAACGCCTCCAACAATCTTTCTTCGGCGCCCTCTTCGGCACGAGCACAAACTTGTTTACGCATAGTTTTGCGGGTATCATTCAATGCTATTTCCACCAAATCGCGGATAATACTCTCAACATCGCGTCCGACATAGCCGATTTCCGTAAACTTTGTAGCTTCTACTTTAATAAACGGAGCTTTTGCCAGCCTCGCTAAACGGCGTGAGATTTCAGTCTTGCCTACTCCGGTTGGTCCCACCATCAATATATTTTTGGGTACAATCTCATCTCTCAACCGCTCTGGCAGTTGCATCCTACGCCAACGATTGCGCAAAGCAACCGCTACCGCTTTTTTGGCCTCTTCTTGCCCAATAATATATTTATCAAGTTCTGAAACTATTTCCCGCGGGCTAAAACTACTCATCATTATTTATTCTCTCTACAATTACGTTGTGGTTGGTATAAACATCAATATCACCGGCAATTTTCATTGCTTTGCGAGCAATTTCTTCCAAGTTCATATTTGGCACATCATACAAGGCCTTTGCCGCTGCCATAGCATAATTTCCGCCGCTGCCGATGCCGATAATTCCATCATCAGGCTCCATCACCTCGCCGGTACCTGATATCACCAATGACGTATCCTTATCCGCCACAATCATAAACGCTTGCAGCTGTCGCAAGTACTTGTCCATTCTCCAGTCTTTAGCCAGTTCCACTGCGGCGCGCCTCAACTGATTTGCGTGTTTTTCAAGCTTTGCCTCAAGCCTCTCAATAAGAGTTATGCCATCTGCCGCCGCGCCTGCAAAACCGGCAACTATTTTACCATTACCAATTCTTCGCACCTTTACTGATTTAGACTTAAAAATAACTGTCTCGCCCAAAGTCGCCTGACCATCTCCGGCCATCACTGCTTCATCTCCGCGCCGCACACACAAAATTGTCGTCATTGCTTTTCCTTATATCGATTAATGATGAGTTTTATGTAGGAATTTAAAAGCATAAATGCAAGCCTAAAATAGGCATTAAAAAAAGCTGAAAATTTATTTTGAATTTCAGCTTTTTATATTGCACAATCTCCAGCAAGCTCGGCTAGTAGTGCAGATAGAGTAATTTCTAGGTGCAGAAAAGCGGAGCGTACACAATTAGTACGTGAGCATTTTCTGTCACCGTAAAATTGCTCTAAATGCGCTGCTAGACGGGCTTGCTCTTTTTGCACAATCTCTAAAGAGGTTGGAGAATGGTACAGATAGAGGCATTTGAAAGGCGGAAGTACCGGAGCGTACAAAGTAGTACGTGAGAACACTTCCGACCTGTGCAAATACCTCTAGATGTGCCGTTATACAACCTCGACTACTTCTTGTCCTTATTACTCATCGGTTTCGGCGTCTTATCACCGGAGGCTTCAATAGCGTCAGCCAACGGAGTTAGCTCAAATCCGGCCGGTTTGCGAGTTCCAAAGTCACGCCCGCAAATTTCCAAACCAAGCCCTTTGAGAGCGGTTTCTATCGGAATAAACAAATCAGGGCTATCATCAAACTTTTTGGTTTTGTGAGCCATACCTACTATATTGCCGTGTTTGTCAATCAAGGCGCCGCCAAGAGTTACGGTTTGCACAAAAGTATCAACAATAATCTCGGCACTGCCGTCATCACTCCAACGATATCCGATAACTTTTCCTTCATTATCCAAATATCCCTCGCCTTCTTTGTCCAAATCCAGCAAACCGAGCGTCATCAGAATATCTTTATTAACTTCCGGCAGATCCAAAGACAACGGCAACGGAGTAAACTGAGTAGGCTTATCCAGCAAAATCAATGCCACATTTTTATTCGGATTAACCCGCATTGCTGCACCGCTCATTTCCTTGCCGTTAATTGTTTTGAGCTTAAAGTTATTATTGCCCTTAACCATCAAATCAGCTGAAGTAAGCACCAGATTATCCGCAATAATTAATCCTGAACCTTTTTTGCCGTCGGCATTTTCTACCGAAACGATAGAGGCACGAACCTTATAAAGGTTATGAGGATTCATATCGGCATACGGAGGTTGATTCTTAATGCAAAAATAATTGTCAATACCAATCATATTGCGGCTTTCCAGCAAATTTTCTTCTTCCAGCGGCACATCTACCCAATAGTCATCGGTAATTTTGACATTGTCGGTAACGTTTTTGACCATTACGCCGCCGTTTTCTTCAATAACACCACCGGTACCGGCAACTCCGCCAGCCTCAAAAACTTCGGCGCGTCGGCAACCGCCATCAACCATTACCATCGCACCGGAGCCGGTAGTACCATAGTCCTCATTCACATACTGATGCTGCACCGGAATATATCCGCCGCAAGAAGCCGGTTCATAGCAGCTTTGAGTGCTTATCAATGTCTGATTAACCGGCACCACACCGGAAGCACATCTTTGCAACATCTCAACTCCGCGAATTTCGTCACTGTATTGAGAGACAAAAGTCTTATACCGGCTCTCCATTCCGCGTAGATATGCCAATTGGCGTTGAATTTCTTCCGGACGGATACGCTGTGCTAAAGTTGAATTAAAACACTGGATTTCCGGAACTTTAGTCAACGCATCTTCGAATGCGCGCTCCGCCAGCAGGGTTTCGCCGTTCGGCTCACCCTCTGATATCTGTCCATAACCATTGGTCATACCTTTGCAGTAGACTTCTTGCTTATCCAGACTCATCACCCGCCAAACTACCGTCATTTCTGAAGAGCCGCTGCGCAGTTTTTTCTGTTTTACATTATCCCAGTCAAATTCATCACAGATATTCATAAAATAATCGGTGATTTCGGCAGTCATAATGTATTCAGGAGTTTCAATCCGATCAGAATCCAAATAGTATGGACTTTTAGCATCAACCACCACCGGATAATAATCATTCATTGTTTCATAAAAGACATCAAAAAACTTCATGTCCTTTTGCATTGCGCGACCTTCATTCAGGAACACGTTTTTGCTTTCTCTTCGACAACCGAAAATCCTAAAACGATAATTACCCAATTTATTGCTGTAGTTTTCATATTCGCGGCCTTTGCGGATTCTAAAATCAACATTTTCCAGCTTAACGGGAGCAAAGCTGTTGCGCTGTTGATGCAAATAGAAATAAGCATTTTGCTGATCTTCATCAATAATCAGCGTCTGATAACGGGGTTTATTGGTATCTTGCAAATAAGAAAACCGTTTAACCGGTTTTTTCTTGGCCGGTTCGCACATACAATCAAACAATCCCAATGTCGATTCGCTGCCATCGCACATGCAAGGTATCAACTCCGGACTCTCTTTGCTGCAAGATGCCAGCAAAAGCACGGCGGCCAACATTTTCACATTCAAAAATTTTTTCATCTTAAAACTCCCGTCTATTTCCGACCGGACAAACTGCGACGATAAGACAGCGCCTCGGCTACATGCAGTTTACGGATTTTTGTTTCATTTTGCAAGTCCGCAATTGTTCTTGCTAACCGCAAAGATCGATGATAGGCGCGCGCCGAAAGTTTATTGCGTTCGGCAAAGGCTATCAACAGTTCCTTGGCATCATTGTCCAGCTCGGCCGCTTCTTCCAACAACCGCCCTTTGAGTCCGGCATTGGTAAAGGTGTGAGTTTCACCCAGTTTTTGGAGCCGATTATGCTGAATTTCTCTGGCGCGAATAACTCTTTCTCTGATACTTGCGGAGCTTTCACCCTTCTTAACTCCGGCCAAGTCCCACGGGCTAACGGCCGGAACCTCTATCTGGATATCAATTCGATCCAACAGCGGACCGGATATCCGCGCCTGATACTCTTGAGCACAAATCGGCGCTCTTGAACACTCCAGACTATGATCTCCAAGATGACCGCATCGACAAGGATTCATTGCCGCAACCAATTGAAAATCCGCCGGATATGTAGTGTGCGCATTTACTCTTGAGATACTGACACTTCCATTTTCCAACGGCTGTCTCAAAGCCTCCAATGTAGCCCGATTAAACTCCGGCAGCTCGTCCAAAAACAACACGCCGTTATGCGCCAAAGAAATCTCCCCCGGCTGTGCTTTGCGTCCGCCGCCCACCAAAGCCGGAGTAGAGGCATTATGATGCGGCGCCCGAAACGGACGCTCAAAAGAAATCTGCCCGCCCTTTAGTTCACCGGCGATAGAATGAATCATACTGGTTTCCAGCGCCTCTTCCACCGTCATCGGCGGCAAAATTGACGGCAACCTCGCCGCCAACATTGATTTTCCCGACCCCGGAGGCCCAATCATCAACAGATTATGTCCTCCTGCGGCAGCCACTTCCAGCGCTTTCTTAGCGCTTTCTTGTCCCTTGACATCTGCCATATCCAACAGATTATATTTTTCTTCCGCCCGCACAGCTACCGGCTGCGGCAAAAGGCTGTTTCCCTTAAGATGGTTGAGCAGCTCCGCCAAATTTGTTGCCGCCGCTATCTTGCTCAGCCCTGCCCAAACCGCCTCAGAACCCTGAGCCGCCGGACAAATCAACCCCAATCCGCGGCGTTTAGCTTTCATTGCCGCCGGCAGAACCCCGTTCACCGACAATATCGAGCCGTCCAACGACAGCTCGCCCATCACCATATATTCCTTAAGCACCTCAGGCGCAATCACTCCCATCACTGCCAAAACCGCCAAAGCAATCGGCAAATCAAAATGCGACCCTTCCTTAAGCAAATCAGCCGGTGCCAGATTAATAACGATACGCTTAGCCGGCAGGCTCAATCCCAAAGACTGCAACGCCGAACGCACCCGCTCTTTGCTTTCGGCAATCGCCTTATCCGGCAGTCCGACGATAATAAAATTAGGCAAACCGGAGGTCATCTGCACTTGCAGATCCACATCCAAAACCTCAAGTCCGTTAAAAGTGATTGTATTTATTCGCCCAAGCATAGCTTCCTACCAACGAGGAGTGACTTCTGAATTTCGCCAACGTCTGGTTGGATAAGTATCAACCTTCAAAAAATCATAACCGGCGGTTTTATAAGGAATATCCCTAAATCTGACATACCCTTTAGCCTCAAAATATTGAGCACATTCTTCCGCCGAGGCACTCTCACTATCATAACAATGAACAACCGTCCGATCTCGACTATTTTGCAAACCGATATCCGAATCAGAAACCACTGTCGCCTGAGCCGAAACGCTCCAAGCGCACAACATAAATACGGCACATAAAATCAAAAATTTTCCAAATCGCATGGCAAAAACCCTTTTATATGAGCATAGCATAGGTCTAAAAGATTAAATCTTCATTAAAAAAAGCTTGCAATCTTAAGATTTTGTGCTATTTTCAGGCTCGTCCCTTGCCATCCGCGCTTGCGGTTTGGCTATACAAGAACCGGCTCCTCAAGAGCCATTTGTTGAGAATCCATAAGGAGATTTATCTAATGACCAAATATGAGAGCGTGCTGATTGCACGTCAGGATTTGGGCGCTTCACAAGTTAGCAGCATTGTATCTGACATGAGCAAAGTTATTGCTAACCAGGGTGGTGAAGTTGTCCGCGTTGATAACTGGGGTCTTAAGAACCTTGCTTATCGCATCAAAAAGAACCGCAAAGGCCACTATGTTCTGTTGAACATTTCTGCTCCGGCTCAGGCTATTGCCGAATATGAGCGTCTGCTCAGAGTTAATGAAGACATTATCCGCTACATGACTGTCAAAGTTGAAGATTTTTCTGATGCTATGAATGCTGACAGTTCTGAAGCTGCTGCAGTTGAAGAATAGGAGAGCAAAAATGGCTAAACAAGTATTCTTTAGAAGAAAAAAAAGCTGCCCGTTTTCTGGTGAAGACGGTCTCAAGATCGACTACAAAGATGTAAAATTGCTTTCTCGTTATATTTCCGAAAAAGGCAAAATCATCCCCAGCCGCATCACTTCAGTTTCCGCCAAAAAGCAGAGAGAATTGGCTCGTGCTATCAAACGCGCCCGTTACCTCGGCTTGTTGCCTTATGTAGCTATGTAAGAGGAGAAAAGAAATGGAAGTTATTCTGCTCGAACACGTAGAAAAATTGGGTAAAATGGGCGAAAAAGTAACTGTTAAAAACGGTTATGCTCGTAACTATCTGTTGCCGAACAAAAAAGCTCTGCGCGCAACCGAAGCCAACCTTGCTGTCTATGAACAACAGAAGGCTGAGTTAGAGGCTCACAACAAGAAATTGCGCGAAGAAGCCGACAAACTGGCAGAAGCCCTCAAAGGTTTCTCTGCTGTTTTGATTCGTCAAGCCGCTGAAACCGGTCAACTCTATGGTTCTGTTACCATTCGTGACATTGCCGCCGCTGTTAAAGAGGCTGGCTTTGCTGTAGAGCGTCGTCAGGTTCACCTTGACAAAACCATCAAAGACTTGGGTGTTTACACGGTTAAACTAAACCTCCACCCTGAGGTTTCTCAAACCATTTTGGTAAACGTTGCCCGTACTGATGATGAAGCTGGCAAACAGGCCAAAGCTTTCTCAGCTGAATAAGCTGACCCCAAAGCAAAAAACCCTGCTTATCAAAGCAGGGTTTTTTATTGCCTTGTAGGCTAAACAATCCCATAATTAATTATCAATTAAACGGGCTTTTAGTGAACACGCCGGAACAAAAATCATCGCCAACGCCGATAAGCCAACCAAGATATAAACAATGCGGCTCAAAATACTCATAGAACCGAACAGGAACGCCACCAAATCAAAGTCAAACGCTCCCACCAGCCCCCAGTTGATTCCGCCGATAATTGTCAAAATCATAGCCAAGTTCCGCCAAAAACCATTCATGATTAATCTCCTTGTAAATATTTGTAATCCGATTAATATATAAAACTCAAATCAACGCTTTCAAGCCAAAGAAGGAAAACAAATGTACAGCAAAAAATTCCAAAAATTCATTGATATGTGGGAACAAGATTTTGCCATTGCTCGCACCATTGATAACAAATGCTGTATTGATAAAGATGGCAACCCTATTCCATGGTATACTTATCCGACAATAGAATATTTAAGCCAGTTTGACTACTCGCGCAAAAAGATTTTTGAATTTGGCTGCGGCAATTCCTCCAAATTTTGGGCAGCCCGCGCGCTTAAAGTTACCAGTATTGAGGACAACCCAGATTGGTTTGCCAAATGGCAGTCCGAATTAACCGCTCCCAATCAAACAGTCCTTTGGCGTGATGAAGGCATCGGCTACGAAAACGCAATTTTAGAAAATGAAGAAAATTTTGATGTCATAATTGTTGATGGCAAACGCCGCGCCGAATGTTGCGCCACTGCCCTGCAAAGGCTAGCCCCTGGCGGACTGATAATCCTAGATGACAGTGACCGTGTCAACACCAGCAAAGAATATCAAAATTCTATTGCCACATTACGCGCCGCCAACCTGCTGCAAGTTGATTTTTATGGTTTCTGCCCTATGAATTGCTACACCAAAACCACATCTTTATTTTTTAGCCGTGACTTTAACTTTGAATCAAAACACGAGGTACAACCGATTAACGGCATTGGCAACCTCTGGAGCATGGGACGCCGCAACCGCAAAGATTTCATCAAAAAACTAGGTTAACGTTGCGCCAACTTAGCCGCAGCGGAAGCAATTTGCAAAATTGTATAGCTCAAAACTTCTGCTGCCGGCATATTGGTAGTTTTACAATCTTTTTCACACTTATACAACAATTCCAAAACCGAAAACAAACGCTCCTTAGGCCAGATTGCCAACTGCCTCTTAAACGCCGACACCCGATAAAACAAAATTCTCGGCACTAGTTTGTCTACCGACTTATCTAAACTCTCGCCTTTTTCCATCACCGCCTGACAAGTCAACAACCGATTAAAATGATATGTCAACGAACGAGTAATAGAAACCGGCTCTTCACCCTCATTTAGCATTTTTTGCAAAGCAGCCTGCGCTTTGGCGCTGTACCCGCCGGCAGTAAAATAGCATATATCTTCACTGGAAGAAGAAGACTGATCGGCAATCACGGCTCTAATATCATCGGGAGTAACATTCTTTTTGTCACCGATATAAGTAATCAGTTTTTCAATCTCGCCCAAATTAGTCAGACGATCATTAGACATACGCGCACATAGCAATTGCAAAGCCTCATTATTAATCGTCACTCCTGCCTCAATAAAACAGCTGCGCGCCGTAGAAAATATATCTTCATCACGGTCTTCATAGCAGGCAACCGCTGCCATATTTTCATTACCCTCGGCCAGAACCACCAACGAAGATTTTTTATTTAGGCTTGCCGATGAGATAATCAGCAGACTATCTGAATTATAGTTTTCCAACAATGCTTTCAGGTGCTTAGTTAAATTATTATCAGCATCTTTAATCACTATTGCTCGTCGCCCGCCCATCAGCGATTGACTGTTATATTCAGAAATCATCAGCCCCGGATCAGAATTTACATCAGCTCCGTTCAGATACACCACCGCAAACGGATCATACAAATCTGCCGAAACACTCAAAATCAGCTTACGCACATACTCCGCAACCAGTCCCTCATTGCTGCCATAAACCAAAAAGCCTTTGATATTCATCTCCGGCTTTTTTAGATATTTTTCTATTTGCGCAGCCTTATATATCACTGCCAACCTCTTTTGCTGATAGCTGAGAATGGAAATAAGCCCCCAAACGCAACGCAATATCATTGGCTATAATTTTAGCAGCGTCGGCTTCGGTCTTTTTTTGTGCCATTGTTGTGGAATATGGATTCGCCATAATATCGTAGCTTACATATGCCACGCTGTCGCCTTTAACCAAAGTATCACTGTCCTTCAGCAACTTATACTCAATCTTATAAGTAACTCTCTCGCTGGTGGCGGTGATATCATTACGCATTGCCTGCTGAACCACCTCGCGAGAAACCAATTTTGCCTTAAGACGATAACTCGGATTCTTTGGCGCTCCTTTAGGAGTGAGCAAATCCAATAGTTCGTTGCGCACCTGCTGGCCAAAACGATCGGCTATCGGTTCAACTTTTATTTTTGCCATCTCTGTAGTTATCGACACATCAGTCTTACCGCCAAAATACCACAATCCCGTGGTCTTTCGCTGCACATACAACGGCTCAAAACCGCATCCGGCCAATATTCCGGCCACTAGCAACACTAAAAGTTTTTTGCCCATAAAAGCTTCCTTCTAAGCAACAATGTTAACAATTTTGTTGGGTACGACAATAATTTTCTTAACTTCTTTGCCTTCCAGCTGGCGCTGAACATTGCTAATCGCCAAAGCCGCTTTTTCAACATCTTCTCTCGGAGCATCTTTGGGCATTTCTATAGTGCCGCGGACTTTTCCGCATATTTGCACTGCATAAGTAACAACATTATCTTCTGCCAACTTAGCATCACCCACCGGCCACTCAGCGGTAACTGCCAAATTATTATACCCCATGCGTGCCCACATTTCTTCAGATAAATGCGGAGTAAACGGACACATCATACGGATAAGCGTGCTATACTCCTCAACTGAAATCTGCTCTTTGCCTCCCAGATAGTTCACATAAGTCATCAAAGAAGAAACCGCGGTATTAAACTTCATCTGATCAATACGCTCGGTAACTTCTAAAATACACTTATGCATAGCCCTCAAATCTGTTTCAGAGGTCTTAGCGTCTTTATTCACTTTCTTAAACAAGCTATATATTTTGCCAACAAAACGATATACGCCCATCAGGCTCTCGTCAGACCACATTGCCACCTGATCAAACGGTCCGATAAACATTTCATACAAGCGGAAAGTATCGGCGCCATAGGCATCAACAATATCATCAGGATTAATCACATTGCCGCGTGACTTAGACATTTTTTCGCCGTTAGAGGCCAAAATCATACCATGCGAAGTACGTTTATTATACGGCTCTTTGGTTGGAACCAGACCGCAGTCATAAAGGAATTTATGCCAAAAGCGCGAATACAACAAGTGCAGAGTAGTATGCTCCATGCCTCCGTTGTACCAATCTACATTCATCCAATAATCCAAAGCTTCTTTAGAAGCAAATTCTTTATCATTGTGCGGATCGCAGTAGCGCAGAAAATACCAAGAAGATCCCGCCCAGTTCGGCATAGTATCTGTTTCTCGGCGCGCATATCCACCGCATTTCGGACAAGTTGCGTTAAGCCAATCTCCTGCCTTAGACAACGGCGATTCGCCTTCATCGTTCGGATGATAATCCGGAACCTCCGGCAAAGTCAGCGGCAATTCAGATTCCGGTATTGGTTGCCAACCGCAATGTTCACAATAAACCATCGGGATAGGCTCTCCCCAATACCTCTGACGAGAGAACACCCAGTCTCTCAGTTTGAAGTTAACCTTGGCGCGTCCAAACCCGTTCTTAACGGCATAGTCAATTGCCGCCTTCATGCCCTCTTCTTTATTCATTCCATTCAAGAAACCGGAATTGATATGCGCACCGTCTTCTTCCCAAGCCTTTTCAGAAATATCGCCGCCTTCCAAAACCTGAATAATCGGCAAATTAAATACCTTTGCAAAGTCATAATCGCGCTGATCATGCGCCGGCACTGCCATAATTGCTCCGGTACCATATCCGGTCAAAACATAATCAGAAATAAACACCGGAATTTCTGCTCCGGTAAACGGATTAACTGCTTTAACTCCCTTCAACTCCACACCGGTTTTAGTGTCATCTTGAGTACGCTGCAAATCAGACTTTTTGGCGGTTGCCTCCACATATGCCTTAACTTCTTCCGGATTCTCAAACTTATCCATATATTTTTGCACAAACTCATGCTCCGGCGCCATAACCATATAAGTAACGCCAAACGCCGTATCCGGACGAGTAGTAAACACCGTCAGCTTATCATTACCAAATTTAAAATCCAGCTCTGCACCTTCTGAACGCCCTATCCAATTAATTTGCTGAGATTTAACGCGATCAATAAAATCCAAATCGTCCAAATCATTAATAAGGCGGTCGGCATATTTGGTAATAGCAATCATCCACTGCTCTTTATTGCGGCGGACAACTTCTGCCCCGCAACGTTCGCAATGACCGTTAACAACCTCTTCATTAGCCAACCCAACTTTGCAGGACGGACACCAGTTAATGGCAATTTTATCTTTATAAGCCAAGCCTTTTTCAAAGAACTTGATAAACATCCACTGTGTCCACTTATAATACTCTGGATCACAAGTGCTGATACATCTGTCCCAATCAAAGCTAAAACCGATAGACTTCAATTGGCGGGTAAAGTTTTCAATATTGGCCTTAGTTGAAACCGCCGGATGCACACCGGTCTTGATGGCATAGTTTTCCGCCGGCAAACCAAAAGCATCAAAACCCATCGGATACAAAACATTAAAGCCCTGCATTCTCTTTTTGCGGGCAATTACATCAAGCGCGGTATAAGAACGCGGATGCCCCACGTGCAAGCCGGCGCCGGATGGATACGGGAATTCGACCAACGCATAAAATTTGGGTTTGCTTTTATCAATGTCAACATGGTAAGCTTTTTCTTCATCCCAGATTGCCTGCCATTTTTTCTCAATTTTCTTAAAATTATAACGGTCTTCCATCGGCCATTCTTTCTGCCATTCTGCAAAACTGTCTTTACCGTCGTACTTATGATTATTATTCATTTTTCCGTCCCAAATTTTATCGTTTATAAAGTTTAAATTGCCTAGACGGGTTATTATACGAATTTTAATATTTTTGACAAGCAAAAATAGCCTCTTGTTTTTATTCTTGGCATTAAATACAATGAGCGCGAAAGGATTTTGGAAATGTCTGACCCAAGATTGCAAGCCGCACTGATACTGCAAGAAATTTTAGAGCAAAAAGTTTTTGCTGCCGAAGCAAAATCGCACCTCGATTCGCAAGCTGCAAATGATTTACCATTTATCAATATGCTGGTGCAGACATCTTTGCGCCATCTGGTATATATCAAGCAGGTACTCAAAAACTTTATCAAGAAAAAGCTGCCTAAAGATTCTGCTTTCGGGTACTACGCGCTTATTTTAGGAGCAACCGAAGTTTTGTATCTGCGCACCCCTGATTATGCCGTAATTAACAGTTATGTAGACATCACCAAAAAACATCTCAATAAATTTGTCGGCGGATTCGTTAACGCTGTTTTACGCAAGGTATGCGCCGACAAAGAAAAATTTATTCAAGAAGACACCGGCTTGTTTTTCCCCAACGATTTTCGAGGATTAATAAACAATGATTACGGCCGCAAAACCGCTTCCTTGATAGAAAAAGCCGCCATCAAAGAACCGGCGCTGGATATCAGCGTCAAAACCGGTGTAAAGCTTCCTAACGCCACCATTCTTCCTCTGGGCACCAATCGTCTAAAAAATGACGGATCGCCGGCCAAAATTGCTGGCTATAACGAAGGATTATGGTGGGTGCAGGATTTTTCTTCGGCTTTACCGGTAAAATTGTTGGGAGATATAAAAGGGAAACGGGTTTTGGATTTGTGCGCCGCACCGGGAGGGAAAACCGCCCAATTAATTAATGCCGGCGCCCGAGTAACCGCCGTAGACGTATCTCCCGCCCGATTAAAAAGATTATCGGAAAACCTCCAAAGACTAAACATGTCAACTGAAAAAACTATATGTGCGGACGGATTAGAATATTTACGCAATTTTTCTGATGAACCCTTTGATATAATATTGCTTGATGCTCCTTGCTCCGCCACCGGAACTTTGCGCCGTCATCCGGAGATTGTTCACATCAAATCTGCCGCAGATATTGCCAAATCTGCCGATTTGCAAAAACAATTTTTAACCCTAGCCGATAATGCTCTCAAACCAAACGGAATCTTGCTGTATTGCACCTGCTCTTTAGCCAAAACCGAAGGAGAAAAACAAATTTCCGAATTTGTAAAAACTTCGCCTTATGTGCTTGATAAGCCGGTTTTGCCGACGGAACTAAAAGAACTGCAATCTGTTGAAGGCTGGGTGCGCATTCTACCTTCAAACCTACAGACCTTCGGCGGTGCCGATGGTTTCTTTATTGCAATCTTGCACAAGGAATAACCATGTTCTTTAACAAAAATACAACCGGCGCAACTACGCCACAAGACATATCCATTCTGGGAGCCTCAGCACTAGGATTATACCTTGCCGCAGAACTGCAAAAAGTCGGACATCGCATAAATATTATATGTCTGCCGCAAGAGGCTGATGAAGCCAACGCCACCGATTTTATATTCAGAGACACCGGACGCCTGCAAAACAGCCGCCAAACCTTTAACTTCAGCTTTGAACAAACTTCTGCGCCGCATATTTTGTTAATTGCCTCCGAACCGCAATTTTTAAGAAGAGATTTGCTGTTACTTTCTCCCTCAAAACTCAACAACAGCCATATTGTCAACTTTTCCCAATGCCGCCCGAATGAATTTATCAGCGAAATTTTTCGACAACCTGTTATTGACGCTTACTTTAATGGCTGGCTTAACAAAGATAAAAACCATATCATCAAATCCGGCCGTAACAACTCCATTGTTTTCAGTCTTGATGAAACATCAGAAACCGCCACTTTGCTACGCGATATATTCACCGGATCGGCTATTGCTGCCAGCGCCAAAAATGACAATGCTTATAATTTTTGGCATTGGCTGGCTCCGCGTGCTACAGATTTTCTTATCCGCCTTGTGTCCGGCCAAGATGTCTGCACATACGCCAAGACGCCGGAAAATCGCAAAAACATTGACGACATTATTGCCGAGATATCAACTCTTGCCTCTTTTAACAACATCAGCCTCAACAACACGGCGATACTAACTGAAGTCTATGCAACTCCGGACAATATCGGAGGGCTCTCTGCTGTTGAAACGCCGCTTTTGCTCTTATTGCTGGAACGTTTTAGCAGTCTGTTGTTTTATGGAATTGCCGCCGACGATCGCAGATTCCCGATTCTCAAAGACGCTTTTCGGCAAATTCGCAATAAGTTTAGCATAACCGCTTAATCCGGCTTGAAGAAAAAACATCAACGCTTTATACTTCAGATATTCAAACAATGTTCGGAGAACGGCAATGAGTTTGCAAAATGTCTTTTTATTATCAGGGAGCCTGTTTTGTCTGCTGGCCTCTGTTGTCTTATTTGCCTTTCTCAACCGTGGAAAACTCCGCTTTCTAAAACCGGCGGCAATAATCAGCCTGCTGGTGTTTGCATCTTGCGCCGCTTATGGCTTCAGCGCCTTAAGCCCCGCAGATTTTATCACTCCGACATCTTTCGGCAAATTTATACTGCCGGCAGCATCTGCCATGATTCTGGCCATTTTAATCAGTTTCAACCTACCAACCATTCTCAAAAAACTGATTGCCATTATTTTGCCATGTGCCGTATGTTTTATAATCTGCGGTCCGACAGAGATATATCCGGCCGCAATATCCGCATTGCTCTGGATTTTGATTTACCTCGCTCTGCCGGTCAGCAACCGCTTTGCCGGAGTTTCTTCCTCTCAAACCGTGTGCTTTGGTTGTGGAATCCTGATTTTGGGTTTTATCGGCGCCGTTCCTTCCGCCATCGGTTTTTATGGAATTTGCCTCGCCGCGGCCGCTGCCGGATTTCTGCTTTTCAACTGGCCGCCGTCCCCCCTCAATCTCTCCAATTCTGATGCCGAAGTTTTAGGCTTTTTAATCGGCGGAATAGCCGCTTATGCAAGCATAGAAGGCTCCACCGCCTCTGCCTTGATTTTCGTTCTGTTCCCTCTTTGCGAAGCCGGCTTTGCCCTCCTGCAGAAAATAACTTTTATTCAGCGTTTTTCCGATTTAACCGCTAACACCGCTGCCGGCAAAGCCGTTGCTTCAGGATTAGATTCCATAACTTTAATTCAGCACATTTTGCGCATAAATATAATGATGCTCCTATTCGGCTGCATGCAGGCTTATGCTCCTGATCAGCACTCTCTTCCACTGGTTTGTGCGGCAATTATTATTTGGCAAATGTACCGCCTTATTCATTGGAACAGCCTTAGCTCCGGAATTTCAGAAACCAACAAAAATATAATTTCCGAATTTAAAAAGAACTTTGCGGAAATCAAAACCAATGTAAAGAAAGCATCTTCAGCTAACACTTCACAAAAGACGGACCATAAAAATTGATGCATTTATTAGACTTAATCAAAAATACATTCTTGCAACCCCGCCCGTCCAACCCCGAAGATTTGGCGCCGGAAGAGATAATGCACATAAACTTCAAAGTAGTGGTTGTGGAATTTGCCGACAATGTAGAAGGCAACTGCGGAGAACTTGTAACCGCGTTTTTGCAAAGCTGTGAAGGCTTGTCGGTTTCTTATTTTAATGAACCATTCAACAAAACTTTTTTAAATTTTGAAAGCCGCACTCTTTTTGATTTGGTTGATAAAGGGCAAGATATTTTGGAAAAAACCGGCACTGATGTTCTGGTTTGGGGATATCGGGAAAACGACAAAATCCGCCTCAATTTTCAAACTTCCGCACAATACGGAACAGAGATTAACAGCGTTGTCTCTTTGCTGGACTGCCTGTATTTTCCGGCTGCCTTATTTGAACAGAGCGGCATAGTATTTCCCTCATCATTAGTCACTTTATTATACGGCGCCATTGTCAGCGCCCTGAATTTTAGCAACAAATCTGCACAAATACAAAAGCGTTACCTGCTCAAAAAAATTGTTGACAGACTATCGGCAGACAACTCCGCCAAAGCCTTATCGATTGAATATCTGCCTTATGTTATGAACTTTTTGGGCATAATATACATGAGCTCCTGTAACCATATTGAATCCGAAAAAGATTTTAAGATTGTCAAAAGCCTGCTGGAAACTGCCCTCAAGCATCAAGATTTAATTAATTCGCCGATTCATCTTGGCTGTATATACAACCACCTTGGGCAGCTGTATGACTATGCTTCAACCGGAGCGCTCAAACGTTTGAGCTCATACTATCGCAATGCTATCAGCAATTATCGTCTGGCGCAAAAATATTGGGGAAAATACAACTACCCCTACGATTACGGACTAATTTCATATCGCTTGTCCGAACTATATTACAATTACTGGAAACAAAAAGAAGAATTGCAGGCACTTCGCGATTCCGTATTTCAACTTCGAGAATCCGAAAGAATTTTTACCTACGCTTTATTTCCCGAATTTTGGGCAGATATTGAAGGACGATTAGGCTACCTGCTCTCGGTGCTGAGCAGCCTGACAGCCAGCGATGAAATTGCCGAACTGGCCATTGCCGCCTACAAAAACCGACAAAAAATCATTACCGAAAAAAGAGATCCGCTTTTGTGGGCACAGATTCAGGAAAAGATAGGAGAAATATACTACCGCATCGGCAAAAATGAATCTGACAAAGATGCTCTGGAAGAATCTTTAGAATACTACCACGATGCGCTTTATATATTTGAAAACATGAGCCTTAGCGAAGATTCCCGAAGACTAACCGCCTCAATTGCCAAAACCAACCAAGTCTTAAGCTACCAATAAAACCCCGCACAATCTCCAGCAAGCTTAATAAAGCAGCTAAATAGAAGTAAAAATGAAAAAGCTGAAAATTCAGGTACTAGAATTTTCAGCTTTTTATATTGCACTACCTCCAGCGAAGGCGGAGAATAGTCCAGATAGAGTGATTTCTAGGTGCAGAAAAGCGGAGCGTACATAGTAGTACATGAGCATTTCGACAACCCGCTAAATCTGTATTAGTCACCAGCTAGGCAATCTCACCATCACCCTATGAATTAGAGGAAACCCACCCCTCAATAACACTTTTTGAATTAGAACCTACTTTAACATCTATCTGCTTGCCGTCTTTGAACAGAAAGAGGGTCGGAATACTGCGAATACCATATTGAGCCGCAGTATTAGGAGATTCATCAACATTTATTTTGCAGATTTTTACCTTGTCGGCCATTTCTTTTGAAACTTCTTCCAAAACCGGAATCAGCTGACGGCATGGGCCGCACCATTCTGCCCAAAAGTCAACCATAACCAAACCTTTGGCTTTTAATACTTCTTCTTCAAACTGGGCGTCGGTAATAGCTTTCATATCATTTCCTTTCTGTAAAATAATGCTTATGCGATACTTTTAATATAAGAGATAAAAATTTTAAATTAAAGTGCTATTTACAAATATTATCCAATTTTCATCATTGTTGCCGTATTGGTCCACAAAATATATGTTTCCACCTGATGCGACGGATATATTTTTTCCACCAAGGCTCTGTATGCCGCCAACTGTCGGATATAAGCTTCCGGAACTTGCTCAAGAGTTTGGGCTGCCGGACGGTTAGTTTTGAAATCAACAATCATAACCTTATCGGACAACACCGCCAAGCGGTCTATCTGTCCCGAGATAATTCGTCCCTCAACTTCTCCCATAACCGGAACTTCGGCTTTGGATTCTTCGCCAAACAGCGCCGCAAATCTACTATCTTCAATCAGGCCGATAACTTCCTGACACAGTTTATGCTGCTCGGATTCCGGCATATTGATATTTTGTTTTGCCACAAATTCCGCCGCTTTAGCCTCCCGTTGCTCTGGCTTGGCTGAAGGCAAAAATTGCAGTAGTTTATGAATAATCTGTCCGCGGCGGAAATACTCCGGATGTTTTTCATCAAGCGGCGAAGCGCTTATTTCTTCTTCATCATCTTCGCGCGAAGGAGTCAGCGGCTTAGATAACGCCGCCTCAACCGGAGCCGGCTCTGATAACCACGGAAAATCAGCCCTAATTGTTAGAGGCGCCGATATATCTTTGCTTTGTGGCAAAGTGGCCTCCTGACTTATCTCATACACCAACTTTTCATTTTGTTCACTGCTTATGGCCGCCAACGCCTGCTTGCATATTGCATACCAGGATTCATCGCTGAGCTTACTACCCCGTTGATAACCGCATACACACAAAACATCTTCTGCTCTGGTCAGTGCCACATAAAGCAATCGATGATATTCTTCCAAAGAAAGCTGCTTTTCTCTTTGTTTTATAGCGCGGCAGTTATCTTCATAATCGGCAGAGCCAAACGGATAAAACATAACCTTATCGCCAAACAGCAGTCCCCCCTCGTTCTTAACCGCCTTAACTCTGGCCGTGTCTGGCAAAATCACCACCGGCGCCTGCAAACCTTTGGATCCATGCACCGTCATAATCCGCACGGCATCAGCCTGACTCTGCTCCAGTTCTCGTTTGATTTCCACATCGTCTTGCTCCATCCAATCCACAAACATCTGCAGAGATGGCACGTGCTCGCGTTCAAACGCCAAACACAAATTTACAAACTCGTCAATACCATCATCGGCTTCATGCCCGATACGCGCCACAAATTTTTCCCGCCCTTTAAGTTTATTCAGAACAAAACCATAAAATTCAAATGGACGCACCTTATCGGCCAAATTTGCCAATTGTTGCAATTTTTGCGCCTCTGCTTGATAACTGTCGTTTTCCAACAGCCTCTTCCATAAGCTCACATTTTTTCGTTGATAACACAGAGCAAACAAATCATTGTCATTCAGCCCAAACAACGGCGACTTCAAAACCTCTGCCAACGTTAAATCATCTTCCGGCAGCAAAACAAACTTTGCCAAAGACAACAAATCTTGTACTGCAATCTGCTCTGATAAGCGAATTTTATCCGCGCCGGCAACATTCACTCCGGCGTTTTTGCAAGCGCGAACCAACTCTTCTACAAAGCTGTTGCGGCGCTGCACCAAAACCATAAAATCTCGATACCGCAGCGGACGATTTTGCGACACCAGCATCTCTCCGCCCTGCACACGGCTGCGGATATTCTCCGCAATCATTTTAGCCAGACGCGAGCTTGTGGATTCTGCCGTAACTCGCTCTACCGGCGGGTACCATATATCCGGATTCTCGTCTTTTTCTGCCTCTATCAACGGCCAAATTTCCACTTTTCCGGCCTCGCCGATTCGCGATGGCACATGCCAAACCTTATCCTCTGCCGCAACCACCCCCTGCTTTGCCTGATTGGCGCCAAACACACAATTAACCGCATCGGTTATTGCCGCTGTAGAGCGAAAAGACACCTCCAGATTAACCTCCTTAAACTCCGCTCCCTGATTATTGCGCTGTGCAAAATATTTACGCATTCGCTCAAACTCTGCCGGATCCGCCCCCTGAAAAGAATAAATTGACTGCTTACGATCACCGACCACAAAAACGGTATTGTTTTTTGACTTTACCCCTTCGCCGGAAAAAAATTCGTCAGTTATGGCTTTAACAATCGCCCACTGATCCGGCGAGGTATCTTGCGCCTCATCAATCAAAACATTGTCTATACCGCCGTCAAGTTTATACAGCACCCACTCTGCCACCTGCGGATTCTCCAACAGGCGTCTGGTCTGAACAATTAAATCTTCATAATCGGCTTTGGAATTATTGCGCTTGTAATTATTATATCTTTGCAGCAAATCATCAGCCAAACACAAAACCGCTCGGGTTGAAGCAAACAGGTTAATTGCCGCAATTTTGGCATCAATCGCCAGCAAACGCTCTGCCTCAGCCGAAACAAACTCAGCCCCGACAGCGAATCTTTCTAATACGCCTTTGGTTGCAACTGTTTTGCGCGGTTCATTTTTATCAGTTAAAAATATCTTATGATACAAGGCATAGTCTTGGGTTTTAATCCCTTGGCATAAATCCGCACTTTTAGCCGCATCTGTAGGGCTTCCGGCCTGCATAGCCTCTGCCAGCGCCAAAGCGGTTGCCGTATCGGTTTGTTGCCAAAATTCCGTCATCACGTCTTCTGCCGTCTCATTGGCCGAAACGCCCAAACGCTGAGCAATTTCTTCCAACAACTTATCACTGCCGTCTTCCAGCAAACGCATTATTTTGTTGCGTTTTTCATTCAGAGCACCCAGCAGCGCCGGAAATGTAAATTCACTCAAGCGAGAAGTGATATATGCCACGGCTTGAGCGGTTTTACTTTCCGGATACTGTTCCACATCACGTAGCAAATCTTTTTTTATTTGTTCAATTGCCTCATTGGCAGTCCGATCATCCATCACCTCAAAATAAGGCGAAATTTTAGCTTCCAGCGGAAATCTTTTTAAAATCTCCTGACAAAAACTATGAATAGTCTGAATCTTCATTCCGCCGGGAGTATCCAGCAAAATAGCAAACAATCGCCGCGCCTGCGCCGTGACGTCATCGGCAATCGGAATATTTCCCAACAATTTTTTTAGTTCTTTTTGCAATTCCGCATCATCGGCAACTGCCCACTGGCTCAGCCGCTGAGCAATACGGGAGTTCATCTCCACCGCCGCCGCTTTAGTATACGTAAGACAAAGGATTCGCGAAGGCGCAACTCCTTTTAACAGCAAACGCAATACCCTGTCTGACAATACTTTGGTTTTGCCGGTTCCTGCCGATGCCTCAACCCAAACCGAAACATTGGGATCAGAAGCCTTGCCTTGCTGCCCGCATGCCAGAGAAATCCGGTTCTGTTTTTCAGTCTGCAAATCAGTCATCGTCTTCCTCGTTCACATACCATTCTTTTACTCTCGCCAAATGCTCATAGTCCGAATACTCGGGAATATGCTTCGGATTCGGCTGACAAACATAAGGCGTAGTTTCAAAATCAAAAATATTGATTGTATCTTTCAGACGTTGCTCCGTTTCTTCCAGTATTTTTTCCACATCTTTATCAATAACCACTTCTTTTTTGCCCAACTGCCAATAGCGCATACTCTCAACTTCAGCCGCCTTAATTTCTGAAAAACCGCCTTTTTCGGCAATCAGTCCTTCCAACGGCAGCTGCGGGGCAAACCCTTTGCTCACTTCTTTAACACTGCGAGCCTTACCGGTCTTATAATCAATAATATTGATTTTGCCGCCCTTGGTTTCATCAACTCGGTCTGCCTTGGCTGTAACCGTGAACCTTCCGCCCGCCAAATCCTCCAGACAAAAACGCCCCTCAACTTCATTATGCACTCGCAAAACTCCGTTGCGATATTCACTTTCAAGCTCTGCCAAATGTTCTATCATCTGTGCAAATTTCGGCCACCAAAATGATTTTTTATCGGCTAATTTTTCGTCTTCCAAAAATTTTCGGCGCCCCAGTTCCATCAATTCTTCTTTTGCGTTTGACGGAAAAGCATTAGGATATTTATTATTAAACTCTTCCAAAATGCCATGCAAAATTGTGCCAAAATCGGCCATTGTCAGTTCCGGTTCAATGTCATCAAGTTTTTTTAGACGCAATATATATTTTGCATACACGCCATAGGGATCTCGCATTAGCAATTCTACACCGCTGGCCGAAAGTTCCCGCGGTCTGGCCGACACTGGCGGAGTTGGCGCTGGCGCTTTTATCTTTTCAAAAACTACCGGCTCATCTAAATCCTTTGCCGCCTGAGCATATACCGCAGAATCCACCGTTTTGTTCTCCAGTCCCAAAGCTTTTTCCACTGTTTCAAGGCGCATTCTCCACCTTGATTTTATCATTGGAGTACCTTCAACTCTTGCTGCTCTGGTCAAATAAACATTAGCGGCGCCCATAAACTGTTCCAGTCCCGCGGCTAAAACTCCGATTGCCTTTTCCGGCTGCGGAAACCCAAAATCACGCTTCATCGGACGAGACATCCACGGATCAGCCTCTGCGGCAGCCGGCCAAATTCCCTCATTTACCTCACCCAAAATCATTACGTCAAAATGATTTAGCTTGGCCTCTATCGGGCCTAAAATTTTCAATCTCGGATGAGTTCCATATCTTGGACGCACCATTACCTGCGTTGCAAAAGCCTCAAACAAACCATCGTATTCCCGAGGATTAACAGCGCCCAAAACCGAAGCATTCTCCAACCATTGTGCCAGCAAATTTGCTCCTGCACTGCCGGCATCACCGCGCCACAACATATCTTTACCGTTTTGCCCTCTGACAGCCGCCAAATTTTCCGCCGCCGCAATATGCGCAGTAATAATCTCCTGCAAGCCTGCCAGTGGCTTTGCCAATACTTCGGCCAGCGGCTTAAGACACATCACCAACTGTTGCAACACTTCCGTATTATCGTCTGCTCCGGCGCGCCAAATATTTTTTTCTAAATTTCTGGCTGCCGAGCGCACCAAACCATAATCAGAAGCCAGCCCACACAAAGGATTTTTCAGCAAGCTCAATATAGCAATTCTGTCATTAGGATTTTTTGCGGCTGCAACCGCCAAACGCATAAATATTCCCCATGGTGTAAGCGACAACGGACGCCCTGCAGAATCATCAACTTTAATATCCCAGCGCTCCAATTCCACCGCCACGCGACGAGCAAGGTTTCTATCCGGCGTAATCAGCGCCGCTGTTTTTTCCGGAGTTTCCAGTGTCTCTCTCATTAATACGGCAATTGCCAGGGCTTCCTGACGAATATCCGCGCAATCCAGACAATGGATTCCCGCCAGCGCCTCATTCTTAATTTTTTTGTTGCTCAAATGCCGCCATTCGTCACTGGTAACCGCCGGACGCATTATTTCTGAAATCAGTTTTTCCCGTTCGGCATTAACCGGCTCTGCCAGCTCAACAACCTGACTGCGCATTGCTTGCAAACTATCCAATATAGATTTCAGCTCAAACTGCGGATGACTTTCATCAATCTTACCCCAAGCCTCTTCATCCAAATACTTATCCAACCCGCAGAACACCACTTCACCGTTAGGCAGTTCCGCCACGGTCTTAAGCAGTTCAATCATCGCCGGAAAAGTCGCGGTAATACCTGCGGCAATAATTCTTTTTTGCGGTTGCATCTGCCGCCATAATTCAGCCTGTTGAAATATCAGCTTGCAACGCCGCAAACTGGCATCAACAACACCGCGTTCCTGTAATATCTGCGGCCAATAAGCCGTAATGATTTCCAAAAATTTTAAGGTTTCCTGCCAATGTCCGGCATATTCTTCTGGTACCAAATTTCGCAAATCCGCAAAATCAAGTTGTTCATTATTGACCGTATCTATCAGCTTGCCCAGTTCTTGAGCCAGATAGCAGGCCTGATTAAGCGGAATAGTGTTAGCCCCGAATTCTTGCGGACGAGACAATATAATTTTCATAAACAGACAAGTTCTCTCCACCGGATTAATCGCCGGAGCAACTTCAAGCGTCCTGTCTGCGGCACCTACGCCTTGCAACACCAACTCATCTTCATCAACATCAGCAATCGGCATCAGCTGCGGCAACAATGTCGGGCGCATTCCCTGATGTCTTACAAAAGCATCAGCCATAGTCTTGCAGGCGCGGCGGTTTGGCAGCAGAATCATCACATCAGAAAGTTCCAATGGATTCTGCGCATAATCATTCAGCAACTTTTGCGCCAACACATCGGCAAAACTGTTTGAAACAGATATATTAAACAGCCTAAGCAGTTTCAAAAACCTCCATAATAAATTGCAGCAAAGCCTTGCCGCGATGAGAAATTTTGGCTTTTTCTTCTTTACTCATTTCGGCAAAGGTGCGTTCATACCCGTCCGGCACAAATACCGGATCATAGCCAAAGCCTTCGCTTCCACGCCGATTCTCGATTATTTTACCATCAACTCGACCTTCAAAAAATTTAGTTTTCTGGTGCGGTATTTTCAGTGCCAACACACAAGAAAAATGTGCTGACCAATCTGCTTTTCCGGATTCTCTCAATTCTCCAATCAGTTTATTTATACGAGCCTCATTATCCGCGGCATAGCGTGCAGAATACACTCCCGGACGCCCATCAAGCGCATCAACACACAAACCGGAATCATCAGCCAAACAAGGCATTCCTGTATACTCACTTATTGCTTCTGCCTTAAGAGCCGCATTTTCGGCAAAAGTTTCGCCGGTTTCTTCCACGTCCGGTAATTTCAAATCTCTAGCCGACAAAATCTTAACTCCATAAGGAGCCAACATTTGTGACAATTCATCTATTTTTCCCTGATTATGGGAGGCTAGCACCAGTTTCTGAAACATTTATTTTACTCCCAGAGCAATCTTCTGTTTAGCAATAATCTCGCGGATTCCCTGCCTGCCCAAATCCAGCATTTGATTAAACTGATTTTCATCAAACGGAGCGCCTTCTGCGGTTCCCTGAATCTCCACAAATTTTCCACTTTCCGTCATCACAAAATTCATATCCACCTGAGAATTTGAATCCTCCACATAATCGACATCAAGGATAGCTTCGCCATCATAAATATCACAGGAAACTGCCGCCACAAATTCGCGAACCGGATTCGTCTTAATTTTCTTCTGTTCAACCAGTTTTTCCAACGCTTGATACAACGCCACAAAACCGCCGGTAATAGAGGCAACGCGCGTGCCTCCGTCAGCCTGAATCACATCGCAATCAATGCAGATTGAAATATCTTTCATCTGCTCCAAATCAACAACCGACCGCAAAGAGCGCCCGATAAGTCGTTGAATTTCCTGAGTTCTTCCCGATGGTTTTTTGCATTCACGCTGTATCCGTACCTGAGCCGAACGAGGCAGCATTGCATATTCGGCGGTAATCCAACCTTTATTCTGACCTTTCAGCCACGCCGGAACTTTTTCTTCAACACTGGCGGTACAAATAACATGAGTATTACCATATTTCACCAAACAAGAACCTTCGGCATAAGGATTAAAACTGGGGATCAACTCAATTTCCCGAAGGGCATTAAACGCCCGATTGGCATGACGCATTTTATCACTTTCACAAAACAGTTAAACCTGCTGAAAGCATACGTCCTTTCAAGCAGCAAAGCAATATGTTTGAAAATTTATCGGCACATTTTAATAAAACAAGCACAATTCTGTATATTGCACAATCTCCAGCAAGCTCGGATAGCGTGCGTGAATAATAAGATTTTAGGGTGGCGAAAGCGGAGTGTACATAGTAGTACATGAATTTTCCGAGACCGAACTAAATGCCTCTAGATGTGCCGCCAAACGAGCTTGCCTATTTGCTAACTACCACCATCGCCTCCCTCAATATCCTTCCGTTTATCATGTAGCCGGTCTGGAGTTCGGCAACTATTGTGCCGGATGGTTTGGCTTTGTCTTCCACTTCTTGAACAACTTGATGATAGTTGGGATCAAAGACTTGTCCCATAATATCCATTTTTGTAATACCGAATTTTGCAAAAACTTTCATCAATTCGGATTCGGTTAACTCGACACCTTTTTTTAGGGCTTCGCAGTTTTCTGCGCTCTCGGTTTGGTTTGCGGATTCTATAGCGCGATGCAAATTATCAGCCACCGACAGCAGGTTTTTTGCAAAAGAAGATATTGCATATTTGTTATTTTTCTCAATTTCCTGAGCGCAGCGTTTTTTGGTGTTTTCGGCTTCTGCAAATGCCCGCAGATAATCTTCACGCAATTTTGCATTCTCAACTTTCAACAGCTCCAAATCAGTTTCGTCGGCAGCCTCGTTAACTTCAGCGGCGTCTGCGGATTCGCCTTCATTTTCAGCACCCAAAGCCTCATCCAGCTCTTCGGACAAATCTTCGGTATTTTCAGCTCTTTTTTTATTCTTGCTCATGCTTTTTCTCTTTAAAAAATTAAGACTTATGTGTATATATATAGGGAATTTAGTGACTATTGCTTGACAAGTCAAGAGCAATGGTTTTTTAATGACCTTATTGCCGGATAAACCGGCCTTAACCTGTAATTATTTTTTGGATTCTTGAAAGATTTGAGATGGCACCCCACAAACCGACAACGGAACTCGATTCCTCTAAATTTTTGCCGAAAGCTTTTAACAAAAAGAAATTCAGCATTGCTTATGCGGTAACCACTAATCCGCACCTTCAAGAAATTCAAAACCTTGCCAAAATTCAGTGCCTCGGTAAAACCGCTTGGCCGCAGATAGATAAAATTAACGGCTGGATGGTAACCGCCGAAACCGCAACTTTTATGAAATGGGGCGGCTTAGGAGTCATTGCCACAGAGTTGCCCACTGCATTCAACAACCGCTTTGGCAAAGACGGCGAAAACTTAACCGTCGTTACCCCTTTGTATTTAGGTAATACCGGCAAAAAAAACGCCGAACTAAAAAACAACATTTACGTTGGCGCCGAACACAAACAAATTGAGATTTCTCTTGTTGCCGCTATTGATGTCCCCTTCATCGGTGAACGTCAAACTCTTGTCCGACACAAAGTAGAGGTTTACACCGGCAACTTTGAGAACTGCAATTACATCTTTCTGTCCAACGATAGATTCTTCAACATCTATCCCCACAAAGACAACCCTCCGGCACAAGACGGTTGCTACATTATGAACAAAAACGGTATTAACGAAGTTGAGCGTTTTGCCTTTTTCTCAAAGGCGGTATACACTTTGCTAAAATCCGTTACAGAAAACAAAATTAAAAAAATTCCTGCGCCTAATGTCATTATTGCCAACGACTGGCATAGTGGCGCACTGTCCGGACTACTCAAATACTTTACCACCGCTCAGATTGAAAACGAGCGTATGACAACCGAATTAGCCGATAAGCTTAAAGCCATACCGGTTGTCCATATTGCTCACCACCTTGGCTATCAGGGCTGGGATTATGAAAACACCGCCAAAATTCTAAATTCATTATATGAAGACACGGCGACCATGGTCTTAAAGAATGCCAAAGCCATCAAAAACAGCAATCCCCGAGCCACCAACACCCTGATTGTGCATGACTGCTACAACCAAGCATCGTGCAACTTCCATTTAGCGGATAGAGTGGTTACGGTTTCTAAAAACTATCTGGAAGAAGTATCCAAAGAATTAGGTTTCGGCTTCGACTTTAGAGACATCTTAAAAATCCGCAAGGACCATCGCGACTTTTTTGGTATTGTCAATGGCTACGATAAAAAGCTCATCTCGCCAAATGCCGCAAAAATTAATGCCGTCAACCAATATTTTGGCGTTTCTGGATTTGTAACCTTTGACGAAAATTCGCTTGAAGCAAAGCTCCAAAACAAAAAAGAATTCATTAAACTGCTTTCCAAAATTTCCACTGACCGCGATTACAAACAAAAAGTTATACCGCTGGTAGATATTTATAAGTTTGAGGATTTAAGCAAAACAATCAAAGATGCCTCGCAAACTCCGATTGTCTGCGCCACCAGTCGTCTGGTTGAGCAAAAGGGCTACGATATAGCCGCTCAGGCAATCCTTAACCTAACCAAAAAATACAAAGATTCCGATGTGGAAACACCGATATTTATTTTGGGCGGAGCCGGCGACATAAACTATTTTGAGATGCTTACCAAACTTAAAGATAAAGTTTGCGAGATAAACCCCAAAATCGGACAACGCGTATTTGTTTTTCATGGTTATAAAGATGAGTTCGCCTACGCCATACAGCTGGCGGCAGATTTTTATATGATGCCCAGCCGATTCGAGCCCTGCGGACTTACTCAAATGGAAGCCATGGCCAAAGGAGCGCTTCCGGTTGCCATGTCCACCGGCGGATTGGTTGACACCATAGAAGACGGCGTAGACGGTTTTCGCACCGAGGCCTTTTTCAGCAACAATCGCCGCGTATATGGCAACAACTTTGCCGGACAACGCCTCAAAAACAACGAAAACGCATATACCGAGGCATTGGACAAAGCTCTATCTACCTTCTACACCGCTCCCAATCTGATTTTAACGATGAAGAAAAACGCCATGCACAAAGACTTCAGTTGGGATGTTGCCGACGGCTCGGTTTACAAGTATCACAACTTACTGCAAACCGGACATTTATAAAAAGAAACATAAACATACTAAAAAAGCTGAAAACTCAATATTTGAATTTTCAGCTTTTTGTTATACTGCGCAAACAGCGCCTGACTATCGCTATTTTGCCTCGCTCATATTATAGGCTTTGCGTGCCTCATAATGATTGTGCAACAGTTTATGCGCTTTCTCGCCTCCGGCTTCGCCGAGGTATTCTTTATAAAGAGTTTTTACCTCTTCATTATGATGAGAGAGACGATTTTTAGCATTCAAATCTTCATCCATCAATCCTTTTGCACGCTTAGCTCTGATAACATCAGTAATACCTCGCGGTTTGGGTTGACTTGGCAGCATTACCTGCGGCTGTCCGCCGCCTGATACACAACCCCCGCGACACGCCATCACCTCAACAAAATGATATGGAACTTCCGCGCCGGATTCTTGAGCAACTTGAATACGTTCCATAATCTTTTCAATATTGCCTATTCCATGAACCACCGCAATTCTTACTTCTGTTCCATTAATATCGACCTTAGCCTCCTTAATTCCCTCAAGACCTTCTATCGTCTTAAAATTAATATCGCCAAGTTCTTTTCCGGTAATATAGAAATAGGCAGTACGCAAAGCCGCAGTCATAACCCCTCCGGTAACCCCAAAGATTGTTCCGGCGCCGGAATATTCTCCCAACGGACTATCGGCTTTTTCTTCCGGCAGATTACAAAAATCTATGCCTGCTTGCTTAATCATGCGGCAAAGTTCTCTGGTCGTTAACGAAACATCAACATCCTGATATCCGGAACTGCTCATATCCTTGCTACGGTGAATCTCCCACTTTTTCGCTGTACACGGCATTACCGAAACCACGCGAATTTGCTCCGGATTAATTGCCATCTTCTCAGCATAATATGTTTTAACCAAAGCCCCCACCATAGACTGAGGCGACTTACAAGAAGAGAAATTATCCAACATTTCCGGATAATTTTTTTCCAACATATCCACCCACGCCGGACAACAAGATGTAAACATCGGCAGGCTCTCAGGCTTTTTCATAAAGCGATTTACAAACTCGGTTGCTTCTTCAATAATCGTCAAATCCGCGCCAAAGTTTGTATCAAACACTTTATTAAAGCCCATACGACGCAGAGCGGCATAAGTTTTACCGGTAAGGTTCTCACCAAAATCATAACCGAATTCCTCACCGATAGCCACTCTGACCGCCGGAGCAATTTGCACCACCGTAAATATATCAGGATCCGCAAGCATATCCCAAACTTTTTGAGTTTCATCATACTCAACTATTGCGCCGGTTGGGCAGTGAGCAGAACATTGTCCGCATTTAATACACGGACTATCTGCCAAAGGAATACCGTTTGCCGCGGCAACCCGTGTTGCCAAACCACGATTAAGGAAACTCAAAGCCCAGACATCTTGCTGATTTTGACAAACCTCTACACACCTTCCGCAAACAATACATTTTGAAGGATCCAGCACAATCGCCTTAGTAGAATCATCTTTTTCTATTTTTTTATTCAGACTGGGCAGACGTGAATGAGCAATACCAAAAGTATTTGCCATCTCCTGCAACTCACAATGTCCGGAACGAACACAAGTCAAACACTCATTAGGATGATTGCTCAATATAAGCTCCAACACCGTGCGGCGAACACCGGAAATTTCAGCATCATTGGTCACAACCTCCATTCCTTCGCTGACCGGAGTACAACAAGAACGAAGGATTCGTCCGTTTACTTTCACTATGCACATACCGCATCCGGCACTGGGATCAACATCAGGATGTTTACACAAAGTCGGAATATCAATATGTGCTTGTCTGGCCGCATCTAATATGCTGGTACCGGATGGAACTTCCACTTCAAAATTATCAATTTTCAACTTTACCATGGTTATTTCTCCTCTCCGGCAACAGGTTTGGCATCAATAAGTTTCTCCAAATACTCATTCTCAAAAAACTTAATTGTTGAAAGCACCGGATTCGGAGCCGTTTGTCCCAATCCGCACAAAGAAGCCTTTTGCATTGCGGTTGCAATACGTTTCAAATCTGCCAAATCTTGCTTAGTCCCCTTGCCTTTATTAATCTTTTCTAACAAGAGCAGCATTTGTTTTCCGCCGATTCGGCACGGAGCACATTTTCCGCACGATTCATCAACCGTAAAATCAAGATAGAAGTTTGCGATATTAACCATATTTGAGCTGTCATCCATAACGATCATACCGCCAGACCCCATAATAGAGCCGAGTTTTTTTAGCTCTTCATAGCATACCGGCAAATCAAGTTTCTCCGCCGGAATCACTCCGCCTGAAGGTCCACCCGTCTGTACCGCCTTAAGCTTTTTACCATTAGGCACACCGCCGCCGATTTCATTAACAATCTCATTAATTGTCGTACCCATCGGCACTTCAATCAATCCGGAATGCTCAACCTGACCGGTCAGAGCAAACACCTTTGTTCCCTTTGATGTTTCCGTTCCAAAAGAAGCGAACCAATCCGCGCCTTTTAAGATAATTTTTGCCACGTTGCCCAGAGTCTCAACGTTATTAACGCAAGACGGCTTATCCCACAAACCCTTGTTTGTAGGATATGGCGGACGCGGTCGCGGAGTACCGCGAAAACCCTCAATAGAATGAATCAGCGCAGTTTCCTCACCACAAACAAACGCTCCGGCACCAAGACGCACCTCAATATTAAAAGAAAAATCTGTTCCCATAATATTGTTTCCGAGCAGTCGATTCTTTTTGCAGGCTTTAATAGCCTTCTCCAAGCGCTCCACCGCCAACGGATATTCGGCACGAACATAAAACCATCCTTGAGTAGCGTTGATTGCATAAGCCGCAATCATCATACCCTCTATAACCGAATGCGGATCGCCTTCCAAAATGGAGCGATCCATATACGCCCCCGGATCTCCTTCATCTCCGTTACAGATAATAAACTTCTCATCAACTGTCGGCACTTTTGCGGCAAACTCCCACTTCATTCCGGTAGAAAAACCACCGCCGCCGCGACCGCGCAAACCCGAACGCTTGATTTCATCAACCACCTGTTCCGGTGTCATGGTTTTAAGCACTTTTTCAAGCGCCAAATAACCACCGCGGGCAATATACTCCTGAATATCCTCGGGATCCATATGCCCTGCATCTCGGAGCACAACTTTTTCCTGCTTGGTAAAAAACGGCAACTCCAACGAGAGGATATGCTCTTGCAAAAATTCCGGCACTTCAAAAACCTCACCTTCAGGAAGGTTTAACGCCGGAACAATATGCTCAGTCACAATCAATCTGGCAATCAAGGGCTCAAGCCGCTTATACAGCACATCTTTTTGCCCTTTAATCTCCACTCTGATTAGCGGCCCTTGAGCACACAATCCCATACAACCTGTCGCCACTATTCTGACTTGATCTTCAATTCCATGCTCAACAACCGCGGCTTTCAAAAGATCTATAATATCGTCACTGCCGGAAGACTTGCATCCTGTAGAATGACAACAATACACACTGCAACGAAATCTGCCCAACTCTTCTTGCTTGGCACGAGCGATTTCATGAATATCAAATCTCTTATCCAAATCAGCATCAGCCATGTCAACTACTCCTCGTCCTCAAGTTTTTTGCGCCATTCGTCCAAAATATTGCGAACATCATTAACTGTCACGCGCCCATAGGTTTTGCCATTGACCACGCAAACCGGAGCCAAACCGCAACATCCCACACAACGCACGCTTTGCAGATGAAACATTTTGTCAGCTGTGCTTTCGCCCTCGCCTATTCCAAGCTCTTTCTTAAACTCTTCCAGAACTTTATCATTTCCTTTTAAATAACAAGCGGTACCTGTACACACAGAAATTACCGCTTTACCCGGAGCATCGAGCTTAAAAAAGTTATAAAATGTCAGAACTTCATATATTCTGGCCAGCGGAATGCCCATTCCCTCGGCCAAGTCCGCGGCATCTTGCCACGGCACAAATCCCTTAACGCCCTGAATCTCGTGCAGAGCCATGATTAGAGAGCCTCGCTTCTTGCGCCATTTGGCTGCAACCGTAGACCCCAAAGAGGTAGCGTCCATCCAAGTCTCCTTTTGTTTATATTTGTTATAGCAATATGTTATAGGCAAAAAAATTGCTGTTCAAGCTTTTAATTGCTTCCCCCACAAATTTATTTTTTTCAAAATATACCAAAAATTCACATATTTTTTGTAATATCCGCAAGATTTTTGTTTCTTAATCCGATAATTTGATTATAATCGGGATCATGAAAAAACTAAACCTATACATAGCCAAACAAATTTTGATTGGATTTTTGCTGATATCCTTTTCGCTGATGTCAATCATCTGGCTGACTCAATCATTGCGATTTGTTGACCTTATCACTAACAAAGGAATTTCTGCCGGACTGTTTGCTGAGCTCACTTCTCTGCTAATGCCCAGAATCTTCACTATTTTAGCGCCCATATCACTGTTTGCCGCCATTTTGTTTGTTTATAACCGTATGCTTTCTGATCGCGAATTGGTGGTTATGAAAGCCGCCGGCATCAGCCCTTGGGACAACGCCAAACCGGCGCTTCTGTGCGGCATTGTTATGGCTCTGCTCAATATATGGGTTATGAACTTTGGCATTCCGATGGCTGAAAACCGTTTTAATGATTTGCAATGGCAAGTAAAAAATGATGTATCTCACCTAATGTTTCGCGAAGGCGAATTTACCACTCTGCAACATGGCCTTACGGTTTTCATCACCACCCATGAGCCAGACGGCTCCGTTGGCGGCATTCTAATTAACGATGAGCGCAACCCCAAAACCAAATCTACCGTATCGGCTGAGCTCGGACGCATTGTCCAAACAGAAAAAGGCCCGCGCATTATTTTAGTACACGGCAATCGGCAAGAAATTAACCGCCAAAACAATCAGTTTAGCTCCATTTTGTTTGACCGCTATTCCGTAGACTTCGGCGCCAAAGAATCTAAAAAAAAGTCCGAAGCCGGCGTTAGGGAAAAAACACTCACCGAGCTTTTGACCGCAGCCTCCAATCCTGAACTAAGCCCCAAAGAAGTCCGCCGTTGGATTGTGGAAGGCAACAAACGTTTTACCACGCCTTTCTTAAATATTGTCTTCGCGCTTATCGCCTGCACCGGTTTGCTCATCGGCAACTTCAACCGCCGTGGACAAATCAAAATTATTTCCGCATCGGTATCTGCCATGATAATTATTCAGGCTCTGGATTTGGCGATTGGCAATCTGGCGGTCAAGCACTTATGGTGGACTTACATCATGTACCTAAACCAGATTATTCCAACAGCAATCTGTCTCTGGCTATTCAAATATTATCGCCCCTCTTTATTTAATACAAAGCCTCGCCGCAAGGAGAATATAGATGCCTAAAATTACTTCTTCGGCCGGATTCGCATTGCTTCCGATATTACTATACTCAACCTCTGTATCTGCCGACAGTATCGTAACACCTGACACGCAAAAAACCATTGACGACATCACCAGAATCTCCAAGCCGCGTATTGCTCCGGAGCGCAACATTACCGACATTATGGCGCCGGAAACAGAGTCTGATAAAGATAATCCTGAAATTTACTTTAGCGCTGATGAAATTGAACACAGTCAGGAACTTAGTTTAGTAACCGCCATCGGCAATGTTGAAATCATTCGCAACAACTATACTGTAAAAGCAGATAAAATCATCTATAACCAAAGAGATGATACTGTAACCGCCGTTGGCAACGTCGTAATTTTGGAAAAAACTGGCAACGTGGTTTTCACCGACTATGCAGAGCTCACCGAACACATGACCAAAGGCGAGATGCAAAATATCAAAATGATTATGGCCGACAAAACTCGCATTGCCGCTCGCACATTTAAGCGTGGCAACAACGACAAAAAGGTTATGACCTATGCGGTATATTCACCTTGCGACGCCTGTAAAGATTCTGATCCATTATGGCAAATTAAGGCGCGTAAAGTTGAGCACGATGCTGAAAACAAGAATGTAAATTATCAAAATGCTACCGTCGAGGTTAAAGGAATTCCGGTATTTTATACTCCATTCTTGTCCCACCCTGATCCCACAGTCAAGCGTCGTTCCGGTTTCTTGTTTCCGCGAATTATGAGCAACCAATATTTGGGCGCGGCAATTCAGGGACAATATTTTTGGAGCATAAACGATCAACAAGATATCCTGTTTAACCCCATTCTCAGCAGCGAGAAAGGTATTGTCTACGGCGCAGCCTACAATCAATATTTTTCCCGTGGCGATATCTCGGCCACCGGCAGCTATTTACATGATTCGGATAGCAAAGAAAATCGTGGCAACATCTTTGCCAAAGCCCGCTATGAAGTAAATGATTATTGGGTTGCCAACGCCGATATTAACTATGCCTCTGACAATGCCTACCTCAAGGATTTGTCTTTGCCCAAAAGCGATGACACATGGCTTACTACTCGCGCCGGACTGCAAGGATATGACAATCGCAATTACTCCGCGCTGGAAGCTTATTATTACAAAATTTTGAGCTATGATTTGCGCTATGCCAACAGCCCCACAGTAATGCCGCTGTTCAATTATGAAAACTATAGTGATACCAACCGCTATGGCGCTTACAATAAGCACACCATCAGCATGGCTTCGGTTTATCATGAAGAAGGCAACTCCAGCCAGCGTGCCACCATGATAAACTCTTGGAATCTGCCATACACCAGCCCTTATGGCGAAAAATATAAGCTCACTGCATCTTTAAAATCAGATTTATACTATATAGATGAATATGCATATAATGATAATGGTTTCAACCACATGTACGACGGCTCGGTTGCCCGAATCTTCCCTCAGGTTGGTTTGGAATGGCGATTGCCGTTTGTCCGCACGGCAGAAGAATCTCGCCAGATTGTAGAACCGATTATTGTTGCCGCATTTGCTCCCAACCAGAGCAACAAAGCAGAAAAGATTCCTAATGAAGACAGTCAGGATATTGAACTGAATGACACCAACATTCTCAACCTTGACCGTTATTCCGGATATGACCGCAACGATACCGGCAGCCGCGTCAGCTATGGTTTCAACTGGAGTTCTTACGGAAATCTTTTGGGACGCACCTCTGCCTTGCTGGCACAAAGTTATGAATTTAGCCAAAATGAAAGTTTTGCCGAGGCCGACGGCCAAAACGGCTCTTTCACTGACTATGTAGGCCGTGTATACGCCTCGCCGAACGAATATTTTGATATGAATTATCGTTTCAAATTGGATAAAGACGATTTATCTATAACTTACAGTGAATTGTCCTCCAGTTTTGGTCCCAAAATTTTAAGAATGTATATCGGATATATATTCTTCCCCGCCAATGACACCTCTTCTATCAAAGATGCCGAACGAGAAGAATTATTCACATCTCTGCGGACAGAGCTTACCAAGAACTGGTCTGCCACAGTTTATAATCGTCAGAACTTAGCTCAAAACGGCGGTTCGTTGGAAAAAGGCGCATTCATAAGCTACGAAGATGAATGCACCAAGATTATATTTAATATCCAAAAAGACAACTCCAATGACCCCAATTACAAAGGTGACTTTAAATTT
Organism: uncultured Alphaproteobacteria bacterium; assembly: GCA_934255405.1. GTDB lineage: Bacteria > Pseudomonadota > Alphaproteobacteria > RF32 > CAG-239 > CAZU01. The sequence goes on along the minus strand of CAKQNT010000014.1, from coordinate 2,252 downwards.
GGAGCCACATTCTACCTCAAGACACTGGGTGGAGTAGGCACCAAATAACAAGAAAGGATTACCCATGAAAAAGACCCTGTTGATTTCTGCCTTGCTTTGCATCATCGCCGGTTTCGCTTATGCCGCACCGCTAAAAATCGTTGCTTTGGTTAATGGCGAGATTATCTCTTCCGAAGACTTCCAGAGCCGCATAAACTCGTTTATGATGACAACTCGCATACCTTTTAATACCCAAACCAAAAATATGATAACTCAGCGAGTGCTTGACAATGCCATTGATGAAAAGCTCAAACTGCAGGAAGCCGCTAAAAACGGCATCAACATTACTGACAAAGAGGTCAACGAGCGCATGCGACAATTTGAACAAAACAACGGCGTCCCGTCCGGACAACTCAAGACTGTTTTGCGCGAGGCCGGCGTTAATGAGACAACCATGCAAGAGCAGCTCAAATCTGACTTAGCTTGGATTCGCCTTGTTCGCAAAAAATATTATACCGAAGGAACTCCCACCCAAAAAGAAATTGAACAAGCAATGGCAGAAGCCCAGAGTGACTTAAACACTCCAAAATATATGGTATCAGAAATATTTATCAAAAAAAACAAAGCCAAAGACATCCAACAATTGGTAGAAAATTTGCGCAATGATAACCGCTTTGAGCTATATGCCATGCAGTTTTCCGACAGTCCCAGCGCTGCCAATGGCGGAAACCTTGGCTGGGTTAATACCGGCAAACTGGCCTCTGTTTTAGAAACCAAACTTAAGAGCATGAAAGCCGGAGAAATCAGCAACCCGATTATGCTGGGCGACGGATACTATATTTTGAAACTGCAGCGCACTTTTAATCCAGCCACTGACAGCCCTGAAGCCCCGTCAGAATCTCAAATTAAAACCATGCTGGAAAATCAAAAAATGGAATCTATTTCCAAAAAACTCCTGCAGGATTTACGTCAAAAAGCTGTAATTGAGATTAGGAGTTAAGATGCTCTCTCTGTCTGAAATAATCGATTCTTTACCCTCGCTCAAACTCACGGTTGAAGCCCACCAGTTGATGGCGGCCAAAGCTTTGGGACAGAACTTTTTGCTTAATCAAAACATCACAGACAGAATTATTCGCGCCTCCTTAAATGCGCAAAAGATTAATGATTTTTCCGGTGCTCAGGTGTATGAAATTGGCCCTGGCCCCGGCGGCTTGACACGCGCTATTCTAAAAGCGAAACCAGATAAACTAACGGTTATAGAAATGGATTCTCGCTGTATCAGCATTATGGAAGAATTACAGAGCAAAACCGGCAGTATCTTGCACATCCAAAACGGCGATGCCCTCAAATATGATTTTGCCGCTCACGGCATACCAACACACATCATATCCAACCTGCCTTACAATATCTCAGTTCCTTTATTGATAAAATGGCTGTATCAAATTAAAGATTTTCAAAGCCTTACCTTAATGTTTCAAAAAGAAGTTGCCGACCGCATAACCGCTTTCACCAGATGCAAAGATTATGGACGAATTTCTATTTTGGCGCAATTGCAATGTCGCATTACCCGTCTTTTTGATCTCAACCCCGAATGTTTTGTGCCAGCGCCTAAAATTTGGTCTAGCGTGTTGTTGTTTCAACCTCAAGAAAAAACGCTCTCTCCTCAGCAAATCGCTAACATAGAAAAGCTTACTGCCATGGCCTTTGCCCAGCGCCGCAAAATGATTCGTCAAAGTCTAAAATCGATTAAAAACCTAGAAAACGCTTGTGCTCAAGCCGGAGTAGCTTTAACCGCTCGCCCTGAAGAAATCACCCCAGAACAGTTCTTAGTTTTAGCCGATAATATTTAATCAGTTGATTAGAACATAATTTTTGTAAAACTAAATCAACGTGAAACTGCGTCAAATATCTCTGAATTGGCTGTTGGCAATATTTGAAAAAGCCCGTAGAACAGTTAAGTCAGAGTTATTTGAAAAACGAACAAAATCCCAGCGTACATAGAAGTACGTAGATTTTATGAGACTGTATCAAACGGCTCTGAATTGGCTGTTGGCAATATTCGAAAAAGCCTGTAGAACAGTTAAGTCAGAGTTATTTGAAAAGCGAACAAAATCCTAGCGTACATAGAAGTACGTGGATTTTGTGAGACTGCATCAAATGGCTCTGAATTGGCTGTTGGCAATATTCGAAAAAAGCCCGTAGAACAGTTAAGTCAGAGTTATTTGAAAAGCGAACAAAATCCTAGCGTACACAGAAGTACGTGGATTTTGTGA
>CAKQNT010000013.1 GCA_934255405.1 uncultured Alphaproteobacteria bacterium | reverse complement strand
CTTTTCTGCACCTAGAAATCACTCTATCTGTACCACTATCCGAGCTTGCTGGAGATAGTGCAGGTTAGTGAAATGCTAACTACTATTTTGTACGCTCCGCTTTTGCTACCCTAAAATCTTATTATTCACACACGCTATCCGAGCTTGCTGGAGATTGTGCTTTGCAAGTCTTCCCCATCAAAAATAAAAAAACTCATTGCCTTTTGGACAATGAGTTTTTTCTTTAGAGCACAACCAGCAAGAAGTAGCCTCCTCCAATGAGGAAAATCACGTCCACTAACGAAAATAGAACCATCAAGATTCTAACTGTAGCGGTTACTTCTCTCCAGTTTCTCAGCTTTCTGGAGATTTGACTTCCTGCTATTACAGACAGTGCAATAAACGCAGAAAACTTACTGGTTTCATGCTCTGTCTCTGATATCTGGATGTTAGCCAAATATTGCATACTAACTAACAATATTGATATCACTCCGATGAACGAAACTACCAACATGGCAGTTTCTTTTTTATTATTTTTCATAAATTCTTTTTTTAATAATTAACATAATTTCTATTCACAAATACATTGTACCATAATTTTTGCACTATATCAATTAAAATTTGTTAATTCCTTGGGGTGGGGTGTCTGATTTTGTAGGTTCCTTGGTATAATTTGGCGATAGTGCTTTTTATTTTTATCTGGTCGGTTATATTAATAAAAAAGAAACTAATTGCCGTATAAATTAAACGTAGTTTGAAACAAAGAGAATCTGAATCGTGAAAAAAATTTCAAAAACCAAAATTGCGACAACTTATGCTTCGGCTTTGTTGGAGGCTGCGCTTGAGAAAAAAACTCAAGACAAGGTTTTTGCTGATGTTTTGACAATGCGCGATGCTGCCGCCGGCTCAGAACTGGTTAAATATATGACAAACCCGTTGTGGGCAGAGGCTGACAAAAGAGCCGCGCTTGCTGATATCGGGCGCAAACTTAAGCTGACGGAAGTTACTCAAAATGCTTTGCACGCTGTTCTTGAAAACGGGCGTTTTGCTGAGCTGCCGTTGATTTTGGAGGAGTTTGTCCATTTATATTACCGTCAGGAAAATATGGCGGAAGTAAGTGTTGACAGCGCTGCCAAACTTTCTGCCGCACAGACCAAAAAACTGGTTGCCGTGCTGGAAAATAAACTGCAGCGGAAAGTGGTGCTGGAGGCGAAAATATGCCCTGAGCTGATTGGCGGGTTGCGTCTTAAGGTTGGTTCAAAAATGTTTGATGATACGATTGCGGCAAAGCTCAATCGTTTGGAAATTATGATGAAAGGTGAATAATAATGTCGGTATCTGCCAGTGAAATATCTTCCATTATTAAAGATAAAATCGCCAAATCTGAAGTAAAGGCTGATGTTGCTCAGGTCGGACAAGTATTGTCCGTTGGTGATGGTATTGCCCGAATTTATGGTCTGGACAAAGTACAAGCCGGCGAGCTTGTCGAGTTTGAGAGCGGTGTTAAAGGTATGGCTCTTAACCTTGAGGAAGACAATGTCGGTGTGGTTATCTTTGGTTCTGACCAGCAGATTAAAGAAGGCGATATGGTTAAACGTACTGACCAAATCGTGAGCGTGCCGGTTGGAAAAGAAATGCTTGGTCGTGTGGTTGATGCGCTGGGAGAGCCGATAGACGGGCTGGGCGCAATTAAGGCCAAAGAATACAGCCGCTCTGATGTTAAGGCTCCGGGGATTATTCCGCGGCGCTCCGTGCATGAGCCGATGCAGACCGGATTGAAAATTGTGGATTCATTGATTCCTATCGGACGTGGGCAGCGTGAGTTGATTATTGGTGACCGCCAAACCGGTAAAACCGCCATTATTTTGGACACCATTATTAATCAGAAAAAAATTAATGATGCCGCAAAGTCTGAAAAAGATAAGCTTTATTGTGTGTATGTTGCTGTCGGGCAAAAGCGCTCTACTGTTGCGCAAGTGGTGAAGACCCTCAAAGATTATGGCGCGATGGATTATACTATTGTAGTTGCGGCGACAGCTTCTGATCCGGCTCCGATGCAATATATTGCACCATATTCCGGCTGCGCTATGGGGGAATATTTCCGTGACCATGGTATGCATGCGGTAATATTTTATGATGATTTATCCAAGCAGGCTACGGCATATCGCCAGATGTCTTTGCTGCTCCGCCGTCCACCAGGACGAGAGGCTTATCCGGGCGATGTTTTCTATTTGCACTCTCGTTTGCTGGAGCGCGCCGCTAAGATGAACGATGCTGAAGGCGCCGGTTCTTTGACCGCATTGCCGGTTATTGAAACTCAGGCCGGAGATGTTTCGGCCTATATTCCGACTAATGTAATTTCTATTACCGATGGGCAGATATTCTTGGAAACCAGTTTGTTCTATCAGGGTATTCGTCCGGCGGTGAACGTTGGTATTTCTGTTTCTCGCGTGGGATCTGCGGCGCAGATTAAGGCGATGAAACAAGTTGCCGGCACAATGAAGTTGGATTTGGCTCAATATCGCGAGATGGCGTCTTTTGCGCAGTTTGCATCAGATTTAGATGCTTCTACCAAAAAACTGCTGGCGCGCGGAGCTCATTTGACAGAGATGTTGAAACAGCCGCAATATCAGCCGCTATCGGTGGCAGAAGAAGTGGTTGCCATCTTTGCCGGTGTGCATGGTTTCTTAGATGACTTGCCGCTTGATAAGGTTGCTTCTTTTGAAGAAAAAGCTTTGCAAGAGGTTCGGGCAAATCATCCGGAATTTCTGGAGGAAATAAGCGAACAAAAGGTTATTTCTGAGGATTTGGACAAGAAACTGCAAGAGTTCTATACGAACTTTGCCAAACGTTTTGGTGAAACTCTGGAAAAGGCAGCGTAAGCTATGGCAGGCTTAAAAGAGCTTAGAACCAGAATTGGGAGTATTAAATCGACGCAGAAGATCACCTCTGCCATGAAAATGGTGGCGGCGGCTCGTCTGCGTCGAGCCCAAGAGGTTTTGGCACGCTCCAAGCACTACAGCGATGACTTGATGACACTGGTAGGCAGATTATATCGGGATATGAGAGAGGAAGAGCAGGGAACTAATATCCGTTATGTCTTTCCTAAGATTATCCAGCCGGTGCTGACGCCGGATAATTATCTGCTGGTTGTGTTTTCGTCTGATCGTGGATTGTGTGGCAGCTATAATGCCTATGTTATCAGAGAAAGTGTCAGAAGAATCCGCGAATTGCGCAAAAACGGAAAGTCGGTAAAGGTTTTGAGTATTGGCAAAAAAGCCGGCGATGGAATTAAACATCGTATCCCTGATGTTGAAGTGGAAATCTTGAACGGCGTGGCCGCAAAAGGTGCTGATTATCGCGAGGTTCAGGTGATTTGCGAGCGTTTGCTCAAAGAATATACCGAAAAGCAGTTTGATGTCTGTGAAGTGGTGTATACGCACTTTAACTCAGCAATCAATCGCGAGGTCAAAGTGGAGCAGTATATACCTTATGCTTTGGATACTGATGACGAGCGCTATGACAATAAGGTCGACAATGCTTTTTATGAGTATGATGCTTCCAAGCAGAAGATTTTGATTGATACGGTTTTGATGCTGATGATATCAATATTTTTTCAGTATCTGCTCAATTCTCAGACATCGGAGCATGGCGCGCGTATGACTTCTATGGACAATGCAACCCGCAATGCCAATGATATGATTGCCAAGCTGACTCTGAAATATAACCGTTTGCGCCAAACCGCGATTACTACAGAACTGATTGAAATTATTTCCGGTGCCGAGGCACTGTAATCTAGTATATTTATAGAGGAGAAACCTAAATGGCTACAGTTAAAAAAGAAACCGCCAAAAAGACCGTGACCAAAGCTCCGCGCAAAGCCGCGGCCAAAGCTGACGCTGAAGTCAAGGCCGAGAAAAAAGCCATTAAGCAAATTAAGACTACTGAGCAAAAAGACGTAAAAAAAGTTAAGACCGCTATCAAAAAAGAAAAGAAATCCGGCGCTCTAGGGCATATTTCTCAGGTTACCGGCGCGGTTGTTGACGTTAAGTTTGATAAAAAAGAAGATTTGCCGGCAATTTTAACGGCTTTGGAATGTGATAACCACGGGCACAAGCTGGTTTTGGAAGTGGCTCAGCACTTGGGCGAAGATGTGGTTCGCTGTATTGCTATGGACGCTACCGATGGTTTGGTTCGCGGGCAAGATGTGGCCAATACCGGTGCTCCGATTGAGGTTCCGGTCGGGCCGGCTTTGCTCGGGCGAATTGTAAATGTTATCGGCGAGGCGGTTGATGGTCGCGGTGAGATTAAGTCTGACTTTTATTATCCGATTCATCGTCCGGCGCCGGCGTTTACTGATCAGTCAACCGAAACCGAGGTCTTGACTACCGGTATTAAGGTCATTGATTTGCTTGAGCCATACGCCAAGGGCGGAAAAATCGGTTTGTTTGGTGGTGCCGGTGTGGGCAAAACCGTGCTGATTATGGAGTTAATTAACAATATTGCCAAAGGTCACGGTGGTTACTCGGTGTTTGCCGGTGTGGGCGAACGTACTCGCGAGGGCAATGATCTTTATCATGAAATGATAGAATCTGGCGTTATTGATCTTGATGGTGATAAGTCTAAAACGGTGTTGGTATACGGGCAGATGAACGAATCCCCCGGTGCCAGAGCTCGCGTTGCGCTTACCGGTTTGACACAAGCAGAATATTTCCGTGATGAGGCACATCAAGACGTATTGTTCTTTGTTGATAATATTTTCCGTTTTACACAGGCCGGTTCAGAGGTTTCGGCGTTGCTTGGCCGTATTCCTTCAGCAGTGGGATATCAGCCGACTTTGGGTACGGATATGGGCGCTATGCAGGAGCGTATTACCTCAACCAAAAACGGCTCAATTACTTCGGTTCAGGCGGTGTATGTGCCAGCAGATGATTTGACCGATCCGGCGCCGGCGACAACATTTGCTCACTTGGATGCTACTACCGTGTTGTCTCGTTCTATTTCGGAATTGGGTATTTTTCCGGCGGTTGATCCGTTGGATTCAACTTCGCGTATTTTGGATCCGCAAGTGGTGGGCGAGGAACACTATCGCGTGGCTCGCCGCGTGCAGGAAGTTTTGCAAAAATATAAATCACTGCAGGATATTATTGCCATCTTGGGTATGGATGAACTATCAGATGAAGACCGCTTGACTGTGGCGCGTGCCCGCAAGATTCAAAAATTCTTGTCTCAACCGTTTCATGTGGCAGAAGTGTTTACCGGTACTCCGGGCGTGTTTGTAAAACTGGAGGATACTATTAAGGGCTTTAAGGGAATCTTGGACGGCTTGTATGATGATGTTCCCGAGCAGGCGTTTTATATGGTAGGCACAATTGAAGATGCTTTGAAAAAAGCTTCTACCATGAAAGCGGCATAGCTGTTGAAAACAGCCCTTGAGAGGTTTTGTGTGAGGTTAGACAATGAGCAATGAATTAAAGCTGACAATTGAACTGCCAACCGGAGTGTTTCTGGAGAAAGAGGTTTCTGGCGTGATTATTCCGGCTGTCCGCGCTCCGGTTGAGATTCTTCCTGAGCGCGCACCCAGCGTTTTTGTGCTGGACTTTGGCGTATTGGAAATTGTCGGGCGCGGGAATCTCCAGAAAGAGAAATTTTTTATCTATTCCGGCGCGGCAGATGTTGCGCAAAATCATTGCAAAATTATGACTCAAGAGGTTGTTCCGGCTACGGATATTACTATTAATCAGGCTAAAGAGAGGGCAGAAAATGCCCATGATGAGGTGGAGCGCCTCTTCTATGAGATGATTGTAGATAATATGCGCGGAGCTCGCCGCCGTTATCTGCGCACCCTGCAGATATATGCCCGCAAATCTGGGCGGTTGGTGTTCAAAAAATAATTATTCAACACACCGCCTTCGGGCGGTGTTTTCTTTGCTCTTGCAACCTCGGCAGACAATACCTATCTTATAGACATCAAAAATATTTTGGGAGATAAATAATGTTTTTGGAAGCAGGACTTTTGACCAGACGCTCAGTGCGCCAGTTTGAGGCAAATAAAAAAATCAGTCGACAAGATATGGAAGATGTCTTGAAAATTGCCATGTATGCGCCCTCTGGCTGTAATAAGCAACCATGGGAGTTTGTGGTGGTTGATGACGATAATCTGAAAAAAGAGATTGTTAAAATTCATCCGCACGCCTCGTTTTTGAAAGATGCTTCTGCGGCAATAGTGGTTTGTGGTGATGAAAACAAAGAATGTGATAAAGGATTCTGGCCGGTTGATTGTTCTGCAGCGACCGAAAACCTGCTTTTGGCTTTGCACGGTCGCGGTTTGGGCGGGTGCTGGTGCGCAATCTATCCCTATGAAGACCGGATGAAACAATTTCAGGCTTTGTTGGATTTGCCTAAAAATATCAAACCTTTGGCGCTGATTGTTGCCGGATATCCGGCCAAAGTTCCGGCGCAACCGCAGGATAGGTTTGATATAAAGAAAGTGCATTATAATCAATGGTAATCAAGCTCGTCTAGCGGCGCATCTAGAGGCATTTAGTTCGGTCTCGGAAAATTCATGTACTACTTTGTACACTAAAATTTTCCTCGCCTTCTAAATGCCTCTATCTGTACCACTATCCGAGCTCGCGAGGGGCGAGGTTGTCTAGAGGTTTTCTAGAGCAATTTGTGCAGGTCGGCGACATCCTCATTTACTATTATGTAAACTCCGGTGTCGCCGCCTTTCAAATCACTCTATAAAATCCACTATCCAACCTCGCTAGAGATTGTGCGTGAAAAAAAGCTGAAAATTCATTTTTGAATTTTTCAGCTTTTTTTGTGTGGCAATGTCATCAACCCAGTAAGATTAAATAACTTGTAATTGGGGGATTTTTATGTTATCTGTAAATGGAGGTTGATTATTAAATCTATATATTATGAGAGAAAAAAGCAATTGGTATTATACCACCGAGTATCTTTGCAAAGTTTGCGGTGCTGAAGGTATGAGTAAGTTGGACAATTATGATTATATTGTCCTCTGCGGCAAGGTTTTGAAAAAGCTTATGACGACAGTTGGTTTGTGGGTGAAGCTGAAAGACGAGTACGGAGACAAGGGACCTTTGGGGCAAAACCGAAAAATGGTGTTGTTGCTGGCGGCTGTCGAAGATAAGAATGTTTCTGATGTTTTGCCGCGTACTATGGTGATGTATGGATTGGCTCCGGAGGTGGAAACGCTGTATGCCGATAATGTGGAAGACTTCTGTTCTTCACTGCGGAAAATTGCGTCGGCATCGGAGCAGGAGCAAGATAAACGTTGTCTCTTGGTAACAGATGAGCGCTACAAGTATGTTGTACAGCGTATTAAGGAGAGAGAGTTGCCGGAATTAGAGGCCGATTATCTGATTGTTTGTTAAACGTAGCAAAAAAAGAGGTTCTTTTCAAAAGAACCTCTTTTTTTATTAATTTTCGGCTTCTTCTGCCGGTTTTTGTGGCGATGGGCTGTGAGTAAGCCAATAGACAAAACATCCGGAGAGGAGAGTTGCCAGTTCGGCATTGAGCATATCTCTCACGCTCCAGATATGGAACAGCAGATAGATGCATGCCGTGGCCAAAACAACTTCGACGATGAGGAAACCAAGGCATTTCCACATTGGAATGTTGCTGCTGCCATTGCGAATTTTGCGCGCCTGCAGCTTGGTGCAACTGATGAGTGCGTATAAAGCGCCTAAACTGCCGCCGGCCATCAGTACAATCTGCATGATGGCTTTGGCATTTGTACTGTGCATCCATATAGAATACGCCATTAACGCCACAGAACACAACATCGTTATACAAACGATGATTTTAAAAATTTTTTTCATGTTTTGTAATTTTTGTGATTAAAAATGATATTCTTACTAATAAAAAAGTGTGTTCTTTCTAACATATTTTGCAGCTATTTACAATAACTTTTTTGCAAAAATTTGACAAAATAAGCTGTTGATTGAAAAAAGAGGCTCTTATGATAAGAACTGTACCTCTGAAAGTTGAGCAGTTTAGACAAGAGCCTCTTTTTTTAATTTGCGATTAAAGATTAATAATACCGCGTGCGAAGGCATAGATTGCAAACAAGGCAATTATTACCAATATGGCCGCTCCACAACACTCTTTGCGAGAAAACGCCGGTTGTTCGGGGTGGTGTTCTTTGCGCGCCCAAATGAATACCGGAATGCCTAAAGCCAAAATTACCACCGCCATCAACAGATAATTTAAGCCGGCAGCATATATCAGCCACAAGGCATAAACAGAGCCGATAATCGAGGTGAGTAATGCTCCGGAGCGTTTATAGACAATTCCGTTGGGAAATTCGCCATCTTCGCAGAGTTTCCATAGATAAGCGCAGGATGCAAAATAAGCAGGCAATACCATTACACCGGTGATGGATAACATGGTGTTCCAGGCATTGTTGGAGAAATATACCAGTAACAAAAACAACTGCATGGCAATGCTGGTGACAATCAGGGATACCGACGGAGAGCCGTTTTTGTTCTCAGTAGTAAATATCTTGGGGAAAGTTCCGTCCTGCGCGGCGGCTTGCGGAATCTCCGCGGTAACCATGGTCCATGCCAGCCAACTGGTGAGCACGGATACCAATAGCCCGATGTTCATAATCCAAGCGCCGGTGCGTCCGATGGCGTGTTCAAGTATTCCGGCGGTTGAGGGGTTGGCTACGCTTGCCAATTGTTCTTGGCTCATATAGCCGAACGGCAGCAGCGAGAGCAAAATATAAATCACCCAACATCCGGCAAAACCCAAGATAGTGGCGGTGCCAACGTCTTGCGGACTTTTGGCGCGATTGGACATGACTACGGCGCCCTCAATGCCGATAAACGCCCACAAGGTAACCAGCATGGTGCTTTTGATTTGAGCGCCAAGTCCACCGAGTTTGGCTTTGGTGGTAATTGCTTCGCCCCAGAAATCAAAGTCAAATTTGTTGTAGTGGAAAACAAACAACATAATCAAAATAAAAAGAACCAGCGGCACAATTTTGATTATCGTACCAATGGTGTTGACAATACTGGCTTGTTTTACTCCGCGCAAAACCAAATAGTTAAATCCCCAAATAATCAGCGAGCCGCAGATGATGGACAGCAGATTGTTGCCGCCGGCAAAATGCGGCGGAAAAAAGTAGTTGAGGGCATCCATGGTGATTACGGCATAACCAACGTTGCCGCAAACCTGACACAGCCAATATGACCAGCCGATAGTAAAACCGGCATAGCGTCCGAAACCGGCGCGGCTGTAGGAATAAATGCCGGTTTTGAGGTCCGGTTTGGCCATGGAAAGAACAGAAAACGTGCGGGCAATAAAAAATATGCCAAAGCCGGTGATAAGCCATGCCAGCAATACGGCTCCGGCTGAAGCTCCGGCAGCCATATTTTGCGGCAAGCTATAGATTCCGCCTCCCAGCATTGTGCTGACGACTATTGCTGCCAGTGCCAATACTCCGAGGCCGGCAGAATCGGTAGTGCCGGAAGCCTGCACGGCAGCAGATTTTTTAGGTGCTTTCATAATGCAAATTCCTTCTGATTATAATGTCCCCCGAAACTTTTGTTGTTTCGGGGAACAGATTTAAGCCTAGACTTGCGCCGGTGCGGCATGCTCAAAGTTGAGGAAACCAAGAGCTGTGAGCGAGTAGCCGAATTGTTGAGTGATGTTGATATAATTATGCCACATCTGAAATTCTGAATGTTTTTCTACACCGCGGATTGCCAACTCGTGATTTAGCGATTTGTTGAGCCACATCTGGGCATGACCTTTGGCAATCTCGTCATCGATATAAGTATCAAAAAATTCTACATATTCAGCAGCCCAACCGCCGATAAGCTCGCCTTTTTTGTCTTTGCCCCAGCAAACGCCAACGCCGGTGGCAATGGCCTTGTGTTCATCGCGGTTGGCGCCGTGTCCGGCCATAATAACTTCCAAAACCGCGCCATGCTTAAACTGGGCGGCAATTTTGTCATCAAGAGGCAGAATTTTGCCATGCAGCTCCTTGGGCAATACAGAAGTGTAGGGCACAACATTGAAGTTTTCGATACGCGCCTGCATCAGAGCCGAGTCGTAGCAAAAAGTCTCAAACGGTTGAGGCGGAATACCGTCATCGGCCTGACCGGCACCACCGGTAATAAATGCAAAAGTAGGAAAACGAACGCCTTCAGTCATATTAAATCTCCTAAAAATCGGGTTAAAAACAGGTTTGAGTCCAGCCTTTGGAAATCAGCTGTTCCATTACCTAATCAGTGGCGGAGATTTTTCAATAAAACTTATGAGGAGGATATATCCACAGTTCTAAAAAATACTGGAAAAATAAACATATTATAGTAGTCTGTATTGAAAGAAAATTTTTCGCTGAGAGGTATATGATGTTTAAGACAAAAAAAACACTGGCGGTGTTGGTTTCGGTTTTGGCACTGAGCGGCTGTTTTGAAGATAAGAATGACAGTCGGCAGGCGGCGCAGCTGCCGGAGGTGAAGGTAAAAGTTCTGCAGGCGGAAAATGTGCCGCTGAGCTTTGAATTTTCGGCGCGGGCGCAGGGCTCAAAAGATACCGAAGTCAGAGCCAGAGTAGGGGGTATTTTGCTTAAGCGCAACTATGTTGAGGGGTCTCAGGTAGACGAGGGACAAGTGCTGTTCCAGATTGATCCGGCGCCGTTTGAAGTGGCGTTGGCTCAGGCAAAGGCTAAGTTGGCGCAGAATCAAGCCAAACTTTCAGCAGCGGAAACGCAGTGGAAACGTATTGATAAGTTGTTTGCCGAGCGGGTAGTGAGCGAAAAGAATCGCGATGAGGCCAAAGCTAATTTGGATTCTTTGCGGGCAGCCAACGCGTTGGCACAGGCAGAAGTGGACTCTGCCCAGCTTAATCTTGACTATACGACAGTTAAAGCTCCAATCAGCGGTATTACCAGTATGGAGGCACAGTCGGAAGGAAGCCTGATTTCAGTTAACGGGCTTTTGACCAGCATTACCCAGCTGGATCCGATTTATGTAATATTTTCTGCTTCGGAGAGTGATATATCTTCTTTGGCTAATATGATTGACCGCGGTTTGGTGCGCAACCCGCAGAACAAAAGTGAAGTTACCGCCAAGCTTAAAACCGGCAATGACACGGTTTATCCGTTAGACGGGCAGATTAATTTTGTTAATCCGAGCATTGATGAAAAAACCGGTACGCTAAAGTTGCGTGCCGTATTTCCTAATCCGGAAAATCGGTTGCGTCCGGGGCAGTTTTTGCGTCTGGTGTTGGAAGGGCTGACCAGAATCGATGCTTTGGTTGTGCCGCAAGAAGCGGTTATGCAGGGCGCCGGTGGTTCTTTTGTATATCGGGTTAAGGCAGACGATACCGTAGAAATGGTAAATGTTCGCACCGGAATTATGACTGAAAACGGTGGTTGGATTATTGATGACGGGCTGACCGCCGGCGATAAGGTAATTGTTGGCGATTTGATGAAAATGCGACCAGGCATTAAGGTTAATCCGGTTACCAAATAGAACGGCTCCTATAACCCAAAACAAGGATGTAAATTATGTTTTCTAAATTTTTTATCGGCAGACCGATTTTTGCTACCGTAGTGTCTTTGATTATTGTTTTGGCAGGCTTGGTTTCTATGAAAGTGCTGCCGGTGGAGCAATATCCCAACATTGTGCCGACGGAGATTCAAATCTCGGCGGTGTATCCGGGGGCGACGGCAGAGGTTTTGGCGGATACGGTGGCGGCGCCGTTGGAACAAGAAATCAATGGTGTAAAAAATATGATTTACATGTATTCAAACGCCACTTCGCAGGGGTATTTGACCATTGGCGTGGTGTTTGAGATTGGCACTGATCCGGATCAGGCAACCATCGATGTAAACAACAAAGTGCAGGCGGCTACAGCCAAATTGCCGGCGGAGGTTACAAAACAAGGGGTTACGGTTGAGCAAAAATCTAATTCGATTTTGCAGGTGGTGGCTATGCGCTCTACCAATCCGGTGTATGACACAATTTATGTTTCAAACTATGCGTTGCTTAATGTATTGGATGAAATCCGCCGTATTAAAGGAGTGGGCAGCGCCTCTTTGTTTGCCAGTCAGGATTATTCTATGCGAATTTGGCTTTCGCCTGACAAATTGGCGGAATATAACCTTACTCCGCAAGATGTGATATCGGCAATTCAGGAGCAAAACTCGCAGTTCGCGGCCGGACAATTCGGCAATGAGCCGATGGATGAAAAAGTCGCGTATACTTATTCGGTAAATACCAAAGGACGTTTGGTCAACACCGAAGAGTTTGGCAATATCATACTTTCGGCAAACAGTTCGGGAGCGTTGTTGCGGCTTAAGGACGTTGCAAGAATAGAGCTGGGCGCGCAGGATTATAGCGTTAAGTCTAAATTTAACGGGCAAGACGCGGTGGCATTTGCAATCTATTTGCAACCGGGGGCAAATGCGCTTGAAACGGCCGAGCTTGTAAAAACCAAAATGAAAGAGCTTGCTAAAAATTTCCCCGACGGTTTGGTATATGATATTCCGTATGATACGACCTTGTTTGTAAACATTTCTATTGAAGAAGTGGTGCATACGTTTTTTGAAGCGGTGTTGCTGGTTATTTTGGTTGTGTATTTGTTTTTGCAAAATTTTCGCGCGACATTAATTCCGATTTTGGCAGTGCCGGTTTCTATTATCGGCGCTTTTGCCGGTATGTATTTGCTGGGATTCTCTATCAATTTGCTCACTTTATTCGGCTTGATTTTGGCAATCGGTATTGTGGTTGATGATGCCATTATTGTATTGGAAAACGTGGAGCGTTTGATGAGCGTTGAAAAATTATCGCCTCGAGAAGCGGCAATTAAGGCGATGATGGAGGTGTCAGGGCCGGTGGTGGCAGTGGCTTTGGTGCTTTCTTCGGTGTTTTTGCCGATTGCCTTTTTGGGCGGTATGACCGGCGTTATGTATAAGCAGTTTTCCGTTACTATCGCGGTTTCGGTGCTGATTTCGGCTTTTGTGGCTTTGACACTTACACCGGCTTTGTGCGCTTTGATTATCAAACCCAATGCCGAGCACAAAGAGCCCAAAGGGATATTTAAGTGGTTTAATAACTTCTTTGACAAAGCTACAGAGTGGTATGTTTCCGGAGTAAGGTATTTTATCAATCATCCCAAAACTGCTTTGAGCGGGTTTGCGGCGGTGATTGCGCTGATTATATTCTTGTTTAGGATTGTTCCGGGTGGTTTGGTGCCCAATGAAGACCAAGGTAATTTGCTGATGTCTTATAATATGCCGCCGGCTTCTTCTCTGCCGCGGACAGTGGAGTTTAGTGATAAAATATCGACAATGGTGCAGGCAGATCCGAATGTTACCGATGTGTTGACGATTGATGGTTTTAATATGCTGTCTTCTACGCAAAACACTTATTCCGGCATCAGCTTTATTATTCTTAAGGATTGGGCAGAGCGCAAAAAGGCTTCGCAGAGCGCCGATGTGCTGGCACAAGTGTTTACCGGTATGGGAATGAGCCAGACAGAAGGTATCGGTTTTGCTTTTAGTATGCCGCCGATTATGGGGATGAGCACAACCGGAGGTTTTGAGGGATATATTCAAAACCGCGCCGGTAAATCTCCGGAAGAGCTGATGGCAAAAACCAATGAGTTTATCAGTGCGGCGTTGCAGCATCCGGCTTTGTCCAATGTTAAGACTACTTTTGCAGTTAATACTCCGCAATATCGGATTGATTTGGACAGAGAAAAAGCCCGTGTGCTGAATGTGCCGATAAATGCCATATATGCGGTTATGCAGTCTACTTTCGGCAGTCTGTATGTTAATGATTTTACCTATATGGGGCGCAACTTTAGAGTTACGTTGCAGTCAGAATCGCGGTTTCGCAGAACTCCCGATGATTTGCGCTATGTATATGTAAAATCTAATAGCGGAGAATTGGTGCCGCTTTCAACCCTGATTACGGTAGAACGTGTTACCGGTCCGGAGCTGATTAATCGGTTTAATATCTTTCCGGCTGCCAAAGTGATGGGAGATCCGGCCGCAGGATATTCTTCTGGTCAGGCAATTGCCGCGATGGAAGAGGTTGCGAACAAGGTTTTGGGGGCGGATTATAGTTTGTCGTGGATTGGCTCGGCTTATCAGGAGAAGCTGGCCGGAGGAGCGTCTACTCAAGCATTTGTATTTGGTTTGATTATGATATTCCTGATATTGGCGGCGCAATATGAACGGTGGTCTTTGCCAATTGTAGTTATTCTCTCAGTTCCGTTTGCGGTGTTGGGAGCGTTGCTGGCAACGTGGATGCGTGGTTTGGAAAATGATTTGTATTTCCAAGTAGGGTTGGTAACACTCATCGGTTTAGCCGCCAAAAATGCAATTTTGATTGTAGAATTTGCGGTAATGAAGACTGAAGAAGGCTTGTCTGCCGCTGAGGCTGCTATAGAGGCTGCCAAACTGCGTTTCCGTCCGATTGTGATGACATCATTAGCCTTTACGTTCGGCGTTTTGCCATTGGCAATTTCAACAGGTGCTGGAGCGAACTCTCGCCATGCCATAGGTACAGGTATGATTGGCGGTATGATTATGTCTACATTTGTGGCGACTTTGTTTGTGCCGATGTTGTTTGCTTTAATTAATCGCAAAAAACGTTAGGAAGTTCGTATAACAGCCCATCTAGAGCGATTTGTTCAGGTCGGAAGTGTCCTCACGTACTATTTTGTACGCTCCGGTACTTCTGCCTTTCAAATCACTCTATCTGTACTATTCTCCAAACTTCTTCTTGTTTATGGATGAGTTTTGTTTTCGCATAACAAAAAAGCCTCGTGTTAAACGAGGCTTTTTCAGGTTTGTCAGCAATTAGATTTCGCCGATGTACATACCCAAAGCCTTAGCAGCTTTAACATAGTCGCTGTTGGTATCAAGCAGGGTGGTGCCATGGCGGACAACTTCCGCCAATGCAACAGCATCAACTTTGCCATTTTTCCAGATAACCATTTTGTTGTCTTCGCCGTTTTCAAGCAATTCCACAGCCTTGGCGCCATATACTGCGGCCAGCAGGCGATCAAAAGCAACCGGAACCCCAGAGCGCTGAATATGACCTAGGGTGGTTACGCGTACCTGAAATTCATTGTAGCGGTTGCTGATTTCGGCGCAAAGATATTGTCCGATACCGCCATAAACAGCTTCACCAACCAAATTCTTTTTGCTGCTGATGTGACTGCCGTCTTCAGTCTTAATACCTTCAGATACGACAATAACAGCATGGTTGCGGCCGCTGGCCTTAATGGCTTTGAGCTTGTTGACAACACCGTCTATAGTATAAGGAATTTCCGGTACCAAACATACATCAGCTTGTCCGGCAATGGCAGAGTGCATAGCCAGATGGCCGGCATCGCGTCCCATAACTTCCATAATCAGAGCGCGATTATGAGAGCGCGCAGTCAGCTCCAAACTATCAACAGCAGAGGTGCAAACCTGTACTGCTGTCTGGAAACCAACGGAAAACTCGGTTACCGGAGTATCGTTATCAATGGTTTTCGGAATGCCGATAACCCGAACATTGCTACCTTTGCAGTAGTTGGAAACAATATTCATGCTGCCGTCGCCGCCAACTACAACAATAGCATCCAAGCCGAGTTCCTTAACACCGATAGAAAACTTTTTGGACATTTCTTCCAAAGATTCCATTTTTACGCCTTTGTTGAGCGAACCCAGATAAGAACCGCTCAGCCGAGGCCATGGAGAATCGGAGAAATTGTGCACAGTCAATACTTCATAACTATGCGGCTGATTAGTGATGCCGTCGGTGCCGTTATGAATACCATATACCTCCCAGCCTTTTTCGGAAGCAGCCTCTACAACTGCACTGATTACTGCGTTCAAGCCGGCGCAGTCGCCGCCGCTGGTAAGTATTCCCAGTCTTTTTTTAGGATTTGTACTCATTGTTTCTCCTTTTGAGTTGCATTGTCATCTGTTTTGTAGTATACTAATACAAATTTTTGAGGAATATTCCAGTAAAAAATACTAATTAACAGACTTTTTTTGAAAGGGCTAAGCTTTTATGTTTAATCAAAATCAGACCAGCAAACTGCAACTTCAACTCTGTGAACTTAAGTTAGAGGAGCGTAGGGTTTGTTCTGATATTCGTCATCTGGTTAATAATAACCGTACGATTGATTTTTTCAAGGCTAAACAGCTTAATACCCAACGCAACGGACTAAAAACCAAAATAAAATCGGTTGAAGCGAGGATTATGCCGAATATTATAGCGTAGGCAATCTCGACATAGGCGAAGGCGTATAACAGCCCCTCTAGAGCAATTTTATGATGACAGAAAATGCTCATGTTCGCTTTTTTGTAAACTCCGGTATTTCCGCCTTCCAAATCACTCTGTTAGCACGACTTCCGCGCTTGCTGGAGATTGTGCCTGACAAATCCTTTTTATACTTAAGAAGATAAGTTTGAGATGTGCAATGTTTAGGTGCTTTGCTTAGCTATGGAGATATAAAAAACTCCCCGTTCTTCTACAAGAGCGGGGAGTTTTTAACTAAACGGACTAGAATCCTTCAGTATCTAAGCGTTTGCGCAACTGCTTACGAGCGCGGCGAACAGCCTCTGCCTGACGGCGAGCCTTTTTCTCCGAGTTCTTTTCATGACAACGGCGCAGTTTCATCTCACGGAAGATACCTTCACGCTGCATTTTCTTCTTCAGAACTTTCAGAGACTGTCCAACGTCATTACCGATAACAGTAACTTGAACCACTTAAATCACCCCATTTCTACAATATCTAAAAGGTTAACAACAAATTTTTCTTATTATCTAGCACAAAAAAATTAAATTGCAAGAAAAAAAGCCCCGCTTTTAATTAAAAAAACGGGGCTTTTGATTACTTCTGGGCAGCCGGCTGAGCCAGTCCTAATTCCTCCATAACCTCTCTTTTGAGGGTTACGTTATCGGCCTTGCCGGTGGCAAACATCGGCAAAGTATCGTGATAAAGAATCAGGCGCGGCAAATACAGCTCCGACATACCATTGTTGCGAATGTAGGTGTGCAACAAATCTTGAGTGACTTTTTTGTTGTTGGTCACCAAAACAATTTGCTCACCCTTGCTCTCGTGCGGAACCGCAACAACACCATAGGCAAAATCCGTACCCATGGACTCGCAAGCTTTTACCACCATCTCATGAACAGCATTGAGCGAAACCATCTCGCCACCGATTTTGGCAAAACGTTTGATGCGGTCTTTGATGTAAACAAAACCAATCTCATCAATATCAACCACATCTCCGGTATGATACCAGCCGTCTTTGAGCGGAACCAACACACCCGGATTATCAGGCATAATGTAGCCCATCATAACATTGGGACCTTTTACACAAAGCTCTCCGCCTTTTTCAATGCCCGGAACCGGCTCAATTTTGTATTGAATCTTGGGCAACAGTTTTCCGATAGAGCCAAAACGATTGAAAATTCGGTTATTGGCCGTAACTACCGGAGAACACTCGGTTGAGCCATAAGCTTCCATAACGCGGAGTCCAAAACGCTCAACAAACATATTGCGAGTATCCGGCTTGATAGCCTCTGCGCCGCCATACATAAAGCGGACATTGTGGAAGTCCATCGGGTGGGCGATTTTGGCATAGCCGCGGAAGAAAGTATCTGTCGCCATCATGATACTGGCGCCGATTTCATAAATCAGCTCGGCAATGATACGATAGTGCAATGGTGACGGATAAAGGAATAACTTTGCACCCTCAAACAAGGGGAACAATGTGCCAACCGTCAGACCAAAGCTATGGAACATCGGCAAAGCATTAAACAGAGTATCTGTTACATTGATTGTCTCAATAGAGGACATCTGTTTAATGTTGGAGATGATATTGGCATGGCTCAGCACCACGGCCTTGGGAGCGCCCTCAGAACCGGAGGTGAACAAAATAACCGCCTTTTTGTTGCCGCCTTCAGGGTGTGGCACACGTTTGATCTTATAGCGGATAAAGGCGCCGATTTTGTCTGACAAAGTGATGTATTTGCGCAAATCTTCAAGATAGAAAATCTCAATACCGGCGGCTTTGAGCTCGTCTATAACCGGCTCCATCTTGGCATTGCGGATAAACAAATGCGAAGTGATGACCAAACGGCAAGTTGCGGTGTTGCACATGGAAACCATATTTTTGGCGCCAACCGAAAAGTTTAGCATAACCGGAATACGATCATAGGCCGACAAACCAAAGAAAGTGCACAAAGTGGCAATAGCGTTAGGCAGAAGCAAAGCCACATGTTCTCCGGGGTAGGTTTTCTTCTTGAAGAATTTACCCAAAACAAAAGATTTAATAATTATATCTTTGTATGAGTTGGGCACACGGTTGATATCCTCAACAAACATCGGACGACGCAACAAACCTTTTTTGGAATGAACCTTAGCGGTTTTCATCAGCTGGGCAAAAAGAGAGATGTTGTCATCATAAGAGGCGTCAAAGCTCATATCGCGCATAATCATATAAACTTCATTGCTGATGTGATCTCTCTGACGGCGCAATGCATCTTTTAACTTGAATTTAACCGGTTTACGTACGGTAATATGAATTTTTGGCAAGGGGCGATGCGGCAATTTTCCCTTGGTTTTGGAGAAATAGCCATATTGGGGGCCATTAATCCAAACCGGAACAATCGGAGCGCCGGATTTATCAGCAACCAAGCCCGGAGCCTCGTAAATCTTCATCAAACCACCGTTTTCGGTAATGCGTCCTTCGGCAAAGATAACACAACAACGACCGCTGTCTACTTTGGCAATAAGTTCTTTTAAGTCACTCGGTTCAATCGGGTTGAACGGCATAATATCGGCAGTACGCATAAACAAACGTATCCATTTGTTGCGGTAGAGGTGACCGTTGAGGGCAAATATGGGATTGCCGGGCAGAAACGCAAACAGCAGCAACGGATCTAAGAAAGAAACGTGGTTGGATACATAGACTGCTTTGGCAGGAAGTTTGTTTTCGTCAAACGCGATTTGGCATCTGACTTTCATTACGGTAAAAAAAGTCCGCAAACAAAATCTTACAATATCTCTCAAAATAAAAGTCTCCGAGAAGTTAAAGTCGTTACTATCTAACTAAATTTGCACGATATTGTAAAGAGATAATTTGGCTATGCTTCAACTTGTGTTGCAAAATGTTTCATAATATTTTGAAAAACATAGGATTTTGACCGGAGTTATAAGGGGATAAAATTCCACTGTTGCCTTTTTGAAAAGAATCGGGCATAATCGCAAACAAGCGATTGATTGCCTGAGAGATACATATATATAAAGTGAGAAATAAAGTGACCACAGATTCAAAAACCAAACTTTTGTACAGCGCTTTTTGCGAGTTTGCTAAAAACGGCTTTTGGGGTGCCAAAACCCGCGATATTGCAGAACGCGCCAATATCAATATTTCTTCTATTCTTTATTACTTCGGCGGCAAAAAAGGAATGTATGCCGCAGCTCTGGAAAATATTGTAGATACCGTAAAAGCGATGTGTACCGATGTGTTTTCGCGTTATCAGCTGGTGACTGAGAGCGGCAGTCCGGAGGAGGCAAGGGCATTTGCTAAAGAGATTGTGCAACGTTTTTTGCTGATTTTGTGCAACGAAGACTTGTCTAAGGATATGAAAACAGTGTTCCTGAATGAATATTCTCGCCCAACTGAGGAGTTCTCTATTCTCTATGACGGGCTGATTTTTCCGGTGCACAAAATGATGGCAACCCTGATGTCGCAGGCGAGCGAAGGCAAAATAGACATTAAAGATGCCTACCTCTACACTTTTCCGCTGTTTTCACAAATGTTTGTGTTTGCCTCGCGAAAAGATACAATCTGCTCGTTTATGGAATGGAGCGATTATGGCATACCAGAAAAGCAAAAGCTGCTTAAGTATATGATAAAACAGATAGATTTTTTGATTGATAGCAATAAATAAATCAACCTGTGCAAATAATTCAATCAGTTGATTGACAAATTAAAATTTTTGTATTAGAAGTCCATCTGTTCGTTTAACAACAGAAGAGACTTTTAATGAAAAAAATTCTTACACTTACCGCGCTTGGTACCATTTTGTT
Organism: uncultured Alphaproteobacteria bacterium; assembly: GCA_934255405.1. Lineage (GTDB taxonomy): Bacteria > Pseudomonadota > Alphaproteobacteria > RF32 > CAG-239 > CAZU01. The sequence goes on along the minus strand of CAKQNT010000013.1, from coordinate 24,727 downwards.
GGCAAGCAATGCCATGGCCGCCGGTTTTCATCTGAGAGAGCAGTCTGCTGCCGCTCAGGGTAATGCTTTTGCCGGTGCAACCGCCGGTGCGGAAAACAACTCTTATGCTTATTTTAATGCCGCCGGTCTGACCCGCCACAAGGGTGACCAATTTACTGCCGGCGCTACTTATATTGCTCCGCAAGCTCAGGCTACCAATATTTCCGGAGTTGGCGGCAATGAAGATTCTTACAATGTGGTACATCCGGCATGGGCTCCGAATGGTACTTATTCTCATCAGGTAAATGATAAATTGACCGTGGGTGCGGCTTTGAACGTTCCGTTTGGTATGATAACTAAATACGACAATCGTTGGTCTGGTGCAGATCATGGTGTTACCTCTAAGGTTATAACCGCGACTCTGACCCCGATGGCTGCTTATAAACTGACTGACAAATTATCTGTCGGCGCAGGTGTTCAGATGCAATATATTAAAGCTCGCTTGACTAATACTGCCGTTAACGGAAATGCAAACACAGCAGTTAAAGGCGACACTGCAGATTTGGGCTATCAGTTGAGCGCTTTGTATGAACTGAATGATGACACTCGTTTCGGCATTAACTACCGCAGTGAGGTTAATCATAAGCTGAAAGGTGAAATGGAGAGTGCAGGGACTTTAATCGGTGGAAATCCCTTTTATAATCAGGATATATCTGCTCGCTTGGATACTCCGGCTATGCTGTCTTTGGGCGCATATCACCAGATTAATGACAAATGGGCGGTTATGGCTGAATGGCAGCGCGTATTCTGGAGCTCGTTTGAAAGATTGGATATTATGGGACAAGATATACCCAGCTCAGGAACCGGTTATCTGGTTAACAGCACTCCTGAAAACTGGCGTGATACCGATTTCTTTGCGGTTGGTACCAGCTACCAAATAGACGATCAGTGGAAACTGCGTTTAGGTATGGCTTATGACCAAACCGCGGTTAAGAAAAAAGATCGTACCGTTCGTATTCCGGACTCTGATCGTTTGTGGTATTCGGCAGGTCTTGGTTACCAATACAACGATAATTTGAGCTTTGATATGGCTTATACCTATATTCAGGCCAAAGAAGCAACGGTTGATACTGCTACAGATGCAGCTCATGGTCGTCGCGGTGTTCATGCCGAGTATAAGAACTCGATTAAGTTGTGGGGGATTTCTGCGACTTATCGCTTCTAGTGGGCGAAGCCGTATAACAGCGCATTTAGAGCAATTTGCGCAGGACGGCGACATCCTCATTTACCCTTTTGTAAACTCCGGTGTCGCCGCCTTTCAAATCACTCTATCTGCACTGTTCTCCGCCTTCGCTAGAGATAGTGCTAGATATAAAAAGCTGAAAATTCATGTACTGCTATGTACACTAGGATTTTCAGCTTTTTCATTTTTACTTCTATTCAGCGGCTCTATCGAGCTTGCTAGAAATTGTGCAGGGTTGTTGAAATTCATGTACTATTGTGTACACTAGGATTTTCAGCTTTTTCTTGTCATCTCTTTGTTTATTTTGCCGATTTTTTTTGTATTGCATATTTGTTAATCTCTGTTATAATGACAAAAAGTTGGACAAAAGGAGCGGATAATGGCAGAAACAAATAATCCTGAAATCAGAAAAGAATGGCTGAGATTTCTTTCTGATCAAATGATTAGAGCATTCTACAATGGTGCTGAGTTTGATAATTATGCGCAATATGCTTATCATATACAGGATTTTTTGTGGCGTTACAAACTTCCGCAAGTTGAAGGCGGAGAATATATTTCTGTTCAGGAAGGAATTGCCCGCAGTATGGCTGACTATATAAATTCAGCGAAAGATCAGCAACATGCAAGCGGAGCGGTGTTGTGGGCGATTTTGAACAAAGTTCATCCTAAAGATGGTAAAGGTGGTGTTGTTTTTTTTCCTAAAACACCGGAAGGGTATCGCAAATATCGCAGAGTTCAGCGTAAAGTGATGCGGTTTTTGGGCGATTTGAATTTGGATCTTGGAGCAAAAGATAAAATTAATGCGCTTGATTTGTTGGGCTATAAATATAGTGCCGAAGAATATCGGGCAGTTTATAAGCAATTAGGAAACTATAATTTTGGCGAAAATTCAACCGATTTGGAATACGAGAAAAAACAGACGGTGAAAATTTTTCATGAATTGCATAATGAATGTAAAAAATCAACTCGTAAGGATAAAGTTGTTTCTGCGCGAGCTTTTTTGGAAACGGTTGCTCGCAATGCCGATGTATTAGAAACAGCCAGTTATAATGATTTGACAATAGACGAGCAGTCTAAAGCCGATATTTATAAAATAATTAAAAATATCAAAGGGGAGTTTTCGGAAGATGCGCTTGCTTATTATTCGGGAAATCCGCGTCAGATTGAAAACATCAGTGAATATCTAAAAGGAATATTGAGAGAGTACGAAGATGACAAATCGCCGATGCATCGCAGAGATATGATATCTCGTGATTTTATGCGAGTAACTGCGCAATTGTCTAAGCAGGAAAAGGTAGATATTAAGACGATTGATGCCTATAGCGGATACTTGAGCTTGTACGCTTTTTGGCATCATGATAATGGTAGTATTAATGCCGCTTTGTTGGAATATTTATTGGAAAAAGAAGCTCGCGATAATAATGAAGCAGTCAAGGAGCAAAGTTTGTTTCCGGATTATGCTTCGCCTAAAGAATTAAGGACCATTAATAAACCATTGGTGTTGAAAGTAGCGAAAAATTATGCGGATTCATTTTCTTGCAGTCATTATGAATGTGAGGAATTTAATTTTGGTTTTTATAAGTCGATGACTGAAATGTTTACTAATATTACCACGAAGCATAATTATCGCAAATCTGAGGTTAAAGCACTTTGCGAGGTTTTAAGTTCCAATGGCGATGAAGCTACCAAAAAAATGAGTAAACAGATTATGTATAGCTATACATCTAATTCCAAGAATAGGAAAGGTCCGGATAATACTCGTTAAAGCTTATCGCGCAGGTATTTGGCTGTGTAGCTAATTTGCGATTTGGCAACAGTTTCCGGCGTGCCTTGGGCAATGATTTGTCCGCCGCCGTCTCCGCCTTCGGGACCTAGGTCGATAATCCAATCGGCGGTTTTAATCACATCAAGATTGTGTTCTATCACTACAACCGAGTTGCCCTGATCTACCAATGCCTGCAGTACTTTTAGCAATTTGTTGATGTCTTCAAAGTGCAATCCGGTGGTTGGCTCGTCTAAAATATAGAGAGTTTTGCCGGTGGCGCGCTTGGAAAGTTCTTTGGAGAGCTTGATGCGTTGCGCTTCGCCGCCGGAAAGGGTGGTGGCAGATTGCCCGAGTTTGATATAGCCCAAGCCCACCTTGCGCAATAAATCTAAGCGGTTTTTGATAGCCGGGATGGCGTTGAAAAAGTTATAGGCATCGTCAACCGTCATATCCAAAACATCGGCAATGGATTTGTCTTTGTATTTAACTTCCAATGTCTCACGATTAAAGCGTTTACCTTTGCATTCATCGCATTCAACATAAACATCGGGCAAAAAGTGCATTTCAATTTTGGTGACGCCATCGCCTTTGCAGGCTTCGCAGCGTCCGCCCGACACATTGAAAGAGAACCTGCCGGCGGCATATCCGCGGGCTTTGGCCTCGGGCAGTTCGGCATACCAATTGCGGACATGGTCAAACAAGCCGGTATAGGTGGCGGGGTTGGAGCGAGGAGTGCGACCAATCGGCGACTGATCAATATTGATAATTTTATCAATGTTTTCGGCGCCGATGAGTTGATCATATACAGCTCCGGGTTCACGCGAGTTGTACAGCTCTTTGGCCAAAGCTTTGCACAAGGTTTCTAATATCAGCGAGGATTTGCCGCCGCCGGATACTCCGGTGACACAGGTGAGGGTTCCAAGGGGAATTTTTAAGTCAACGTTTTTGAGGTTGTTGGTGCGCGCACCTTTAATGCCGATGAACTTGCCACTACCTTTGCGGCGTTTTTCCGGCACGGAAATTTGTTTGTCTCCATTCAGATATTGGGCGGTGATGCTGTTTTTGTTTTTGAGCACCTCGCTAACTGAACCGGCCGCAACCACGTTGCCGCCCAATGAACCGGCTTCCGGTCCCATATCAACCAGATAGTCGGCGGCGCGGATTGCATCTTCATCGTGCTCAACTACAATCACGGTGTTGCCAATATCGCGAAGACGGGTGAGGGTTTCCAGTAAACGATCGTTGTCGCGTTGGTGCAGTCCGATTGAAGGCTCGTCCAGAACATAGAGCACGCCGGTAAGACCGGAACCGATTTGGCTCGCCAATCTGATGCGTTGTGCCTCGCCGCCGGAAAGCGTGCCTGATTGACGAGAAAGATTTAGATATTCAAGTCCGACATTATTCAAGAAGCTCAAACGCTCAATAATTTCTTTGAGAATTTTGGCGGCGATTTCTTGTTTTTGAGGCGTGAGAGTGGGACCAATGCCCTTAAACCATACCAGAGCATTTTTGATAGACATTTCAGATGCGTCCATAATGTCCAGTCCGCCAATCTTAACCGCAAGCGCTTCCGGCTTGAGGCGCTTGCCGTGACAGTGTTCACAAACGGCGGCGGATTGATATTGTGACAACTCATCGCGCATGGCCGGAGAATCGGTTTCCAAAAAGCGGCGTTCCAGATTATTGATAACTCCTTCAAATGGTTTGTAGGTGTTAAAACGGTGGTAATCCATCGGAATAGGTTCATTGCCTGAGCCATATAAAATCACTTGTTTGGCGTGTTCGGGCAAATCTTGCCACGGAGTTTTGTCTGAAATATTGAGCCAGTCGCACAGCGAGTGGAGCGTATCGGTATAAAAACCGTGTTTACGGCTGTACCATGGCATAATGGCGCCTTGAGCAATAGAGAGTTTGGGATTGGGTATTATGCGGTCAGGATCCATATAAAGACTGGCTCCCAAACCGTCACAATGTGGGCAAGCGCCGTATGGATTGTTGAAAGAAAACAGGCGAGGTTCGATTTCTTCTATAGTAAAACCGGAAACCGGACAGGCAAATTTGGAAGAAAAAGTAATCCGCTCTTTGGTGCTGTTGTTTTCGGCAAACACCAGTCCGTCGCTGAGTTTGAGCGCGGTTTCAAAGGATTGAGCCAAACGTTCGGCAATGCCGGCTTTGACGGCAATACGGTCAACCACAACTTCAATATCGTGTTTTTGATTTTTGTTTAATGTCGGCACATCTTCAATGTCATAGACTTCTCCGTCAATTTTAAGACGTTGGTAGCCTTGCTTGCGCAGATCTTCAATCTCTTTTTTATATTCGCCTTTTTTGCCGCGGGCGATGGGTGCCAAGAGCAACAACTTGGTGCCTTCGGGCAAAGTTAATATTTTGTCGACCATTTGAGATATTGTTTGCGATTCAATCGGCAATCCGGTGGCGGGAGAATATGGAGTGCCGGCGCGCGCCCACAACAAGCGCATATAGTCATATATTTCGGTTACGGTACCAACGGTAGAACGAGGATTGTGAGAAGTTGTTTTTTGCTCAATGGAAATTGCCGGCGAGAGCCCTTCAATCGAGTCAACATCGGGCTTTTTCATTAAATCCAAAAATTGTCTGGCATAAGAGGATAAACTCTCAACATAGCGGCGCTGTCCTTCGGCGTATATGGTGTCAAATGCCAAAGAAGATTTGCCCGAGCCAGATAAGCCGGTAATGACATTTAACTTGTTTTTGGGCAGGTTGATGCTGATGTTTTTGAGGTTGTGCTCGCGAGCGCCTTTTATTTCGATAAAATCATTACTCATTATACTTCTCCACGAGCAGTAATATAGTGAAGATTGCGGTTGATGGCAATATCATTTAGGTATACAAAACAAAAAAGTTGCAAATTTATTATAAAATGTTAGTATGCGGCTGTTTCTTTGTTAATCAGACCGTTGAATTTATGGCAAAACTTATAAAAATATTGGCGTTGGTTATGCTGCTGCCCAAGTTGGCCGCGGCGGCGGTTGATGTGGTGGTGATTGCACCCCAAGAAGGAAGTTACAAATTTTATGGCCGCGAACTGGCAGATGGCGTGCAGATTGCGGCGGCGGATATTAATGCCAATGGAGGTATTCTCGGCGAAAAAATAAATGTGATTGTGGCAGATGATCGCTGCGATGACACATTTGCTTTGTCTATGGCTCAAATGTTGAGTGTGCGCAAAGAAAAGCCCAAACTGATTATTGGTCCGTATTGTAGAAATCGTATGGAAGAAGCAGCGTCTATCTATGCTAAAGGACAAATTCTCCAGATATTGCCATTGCCGACAGACAGTCAGACTCCAGCACTGAAACTTTCCGGCAGCCGCAGTAGTCAGGCAGAAACATTTTTTGCGTATTATCGGCAGAAGTTGTCGGAAAAAAATGTGGCGCTGGTTTATTCTTCCGATAACGGAGATTTGATGAATGCGGCCTCGGCAATTCAGCAGAAATTTTTACAAAATGGAATGTCTAATCGTCTGACCGGATATGATTTTTTGAATTATGACAAAGATTTTAATCGGCTGGCGCGTGAAGTGTTGCTGAATAATCGTGTGGTATATATTTTGGGGCAGTCTAAGCAAATTGCCAAACTTACCCGCGAACTTAAAAATCAGGCCGAAGATGTAGATGTTTTTGCCGAACGCTATGCTTTGGCGGATAATTATGCCGAGATTCTCGGTTCGGCGGCAAATAATAATTATTATCTCGGGCTCAAAAGTTTTAAGGATAGTCCGTATTTTACAGAAACATTGGTTCGTTTGCGTTTGCAGGGCAAAGAACCGGTCGGGCTCGGAGTTTATGGCTTTGCGGCGTTGAATTTGTGGGCGGATATGGTCAAAAAATCCACCAGTTTTGAATATTCTAAATTATTGAAAGTAAAAAATTGGGGCTATCAAATGCCGTGGGGAAATTGGTCGCCGGAGGAAATGCAAAGCTTGTATGGGGTGTTTTGTTCCGATGGCGGAGAATATACACAGGTTTATTGATTTTAGTTTTAATATTAAAATTCTCAATGTATAGTCAGAACAGTTTTAATTAATCTGTAAGGTAAAGAAAATGGCAGTAAGTATAAATAAAGTGACTTTGCTTGGCAATTTGGGCGCAGATCCGCGCGTAAGCAATACTCAAAGCGGCGCTAAAATCGTTAACTTGAGCGTGGCAACCACTGATAGCTGGAAAGATAAGCTTTCCGGCGAACGTAAAGATCGCACCGAATGGCACCGCGTGGTTATCTTTAATCCCCAGTTGGCAGATTTGGCAGAGAGATATTTGCATAAAGGTTCTAAAGTATATTTGGAAGGCCAATTGCAAACTCGTAAATGGGAAGATAGCAACGGACAGGAAAAATACACTACCGAGATTGTTTTGCAAAATTTCAGCAGCAACCTGGTATTGTTAGATGGTCGTGGTGACGGGGTTCCTGCCGGCGGCAACGATGTATTCTCTCCGGCCAGCGGCAATGCTGGTTGGGATTCTGCTTCAGCTCCGGCGGCTTCTGCTGATTTGGATGATGATATTCCGTTTTAGGGGCAACCTCGCTGGAGGCAAGCTCGTCTAGCTGGTGACTAATACAGATTTGTCGGGTTGTCGAAATGCTCATGTACTACTATGTACACTCCGCTTTCGCCACCCTAAAATCTTATTATTCACGCACGCTATCCGAGCTTGCTTGAGATTGTGCAAAAAAAAGCTGAAAATTCATTTCTGAATTTTCAGCTTTTTTTTACTTCTATTTTTAGGCTCTTGACGCAATTCTTTGTTAACTTTTAAGGGGACAAATTTTTGCAAAATCGATTTTAAGGCTGTTTTTTTGCCCGTAGGGCGAAAAACGTCGTTTTTATCTGGGCATAAGTTTGCAAAAAAACTTACGGCAACTTTTCTTATCTGTTATATTATCGGCAGTTTGAATTATATAAAGGTAAAATGAAGTGACTGATGAAGCTTTGCCGGTGGTTGAAACCACCAAAGACATTTCTCCGGTAGAAATTTCTGAGGAGATGCGCCGTTCTTATTTGGACTATGCAATGAGCGTTATTGTGTCTCGTGCGTTGCCAGATGTGCGAGATGGTCTTAAGCCGGTTCATCGCCGTATTATTTATTCGGCTTATGAAAACGGCTATGATTACAATCGTCCGTTTCGTAAATCTGCCCGCATCGTCGGTGATGTTTTAGGTAAATATCACCCGCATGGAGATTCGTCTGTTTATGAGGCTATGGTTCGTTTGGCGCAGCCATTTTCAATGCGCGTGCCGTTGATTGACGGTCAAGGTAACTTTGGTTCTATGGATGGTGACAGTGCCGCGGCAATGCGTTATACTGAGGCGCGTTTGGCTAAGGTTGCTCATGCTTTGATTGATGATATTGACAAAGACACAGTGGACTTTATGCCCAACTATGATGAGAGTTTGCAAGAACCCTCAGTTTTGCCGGCAAGTTATCCAAACTTGTTGGTTAACGGTGCCAACGGAATTGCTGTTGGTATGGCAACCAATATTCCGCCGCATAATTTGGGTGAAGTGATAGACGCTTGTTGCGCTTACATTGATAATCCTGATGTTACAATAGAAGAATTGATAAATATTGTTCCGGGGCCGGATTTCCCGACCGGAGGGCTGATTCTTGGCTATTCCGGAGCTAAGTCAGCTTATCTGACAGGGCGCGGTTCTGTGGTTATGCGCGCAAAATGCACCATCGAGGAATTGCACAAAGATAAAGAGGCGATTATCGTCCATGAAATTCCTTATCAGGTTAATAAGGCGGCGATGATTGCTCGAATTGCCGAACTGGTTAAGGAAAAGAAAATTGAGGGTATCGGTGAGATACGCGATGAATCTGATCGCCATGGAGTGCGAGTGGTTATTGAAATCAAACGCGATTTTCAGGCTGATGTGGTGCTGAATCAGCTGTATAAATATACTCCGCTGCAGACCAGTTTTGGTATGAATATGCTGGCAATTCATAATGGGCGCCCGATGATGATGAATCTGCGGGAAATTATTGCCGCATTTATTGAGTTTCGTGAAGAAATTATTCGTCGCCGCACTATCTATAATCTTAATAAGGCTCGCGATAGGGCTCATGTGTTGGTTGGTTTGGCGATTGCGGTGGAAAATATTGATCCGGTAATTAATCTGATCCGTACTTCTCCAAGTCCGCAAGAAGCTAAAGACGCATTGTTGGCAAAAGCATGGCCGGCAGGCGATGTCGAGGCTTTGGTCAAATTGATAGACGAGCCGGATCGCAAGGTAGAAAATGGTACTTATCGTTTGTCTGAGGCACAAGCTAAGGCGATTTTGGATTTGAAATTGCAACGCTTAACCGGTTTGGAGCGTGATAAGATTCATGAAGAGTTGGTGAGTTTGGGTGATGAAATTAAAGAATGTCTGTCTATCCTTTCCAGCCGTGAAAAATTATATGGAATTATGCGTGACGAATTGGTTGCCATCAAAGATGAATATTCTACTCCGCGCCGCTCTAAGATTGAGGATATTGAATATGATACCGATATCGAATCTTTGATTCAGCGCGAGGAAATGGTGGTTACGGTTACCGAGGCCGGTTATATTAAGAGAGTTCCGCTTAATGCTTACAAAGCTCAGAAACGCGGCGGCAAAGGTAAGTCCGGTATGGCGACCAAAGAAGAAGATTTTGTTACTCGTTTGTTTGTGGCCAGCACTCATACGCCGGTTCTGTTCTTCTCTTCCAAAGGTTTGGTTTATAAGATGAAAGTGTATAAGCTGCCGCTCGGTTCGCCGACATCTAAGGGCAAGCCGTTTGTAAACCTGTTGCCGCTGGAGCAGGGAGAAACAATCACTACGGTTATGAAACTGCCGGAGAATGAGGAGGAGTGCAAAGATTTGTCGATTATGTTTGCCACTTCTCAGGGCAATGTTCGTCGTAACTCGCTGATGGATTTTGTAAATGTTCAATCTAACGGCAAAATTGCGATGAAACTTGATGAAGGCGACAAGCTGATTAACGTTCGAATCTGTCATGAGGATCATGATATTATGTTGGCTGCTCGCAGTGGTAAGTGTATCAGATTTCCGGTTACCGATGTTCGTGTGTTTGTCGGACGCAATTCTACCGGCGTGCGTGGTATAAAATTGGCTAATGATGATGAAGTTATCTCAATGTCAGTATTAAACCACAGTGACGCAACCTCGGAGGAGCGTGAAGAATATTTCCGCATTAAACGTGCCGAGGCGGACGGACAGGAGCTTGACTTTAGCAAGATGAGTCAGGAGACTTATGAGCAGATGAAAGCGGCGGAGCAGTTTATTCTTTCGGTTACTACAACCGGATACGGCAAGCGATCTTCTTCTTATGAATATCGTGTCACCGGCCGCGGCGGACAAGGTATTGCCAATATGGAGATGTCTGCTCGCAACAAAGAAATTGCCAGCTCATTCCCGATTGAAGACAATAATCAGATTATGATGGTTACAGACGGCGGCAAGCTGATTCGTATGCCTGTGGCAGATATTCGTGTTGCCGGTCGTAAGACACAAGGTGTAATCCTCTTCCGATTGGGTGAAAATGAAAAAGTTGTTTCTGTAACGTGGCTGGATGCAGATGAAGGCGACGATGAGGAACTTGAAGAAGAAACCGGATCAGAGGTTTTGGGCGATAACGCTCCGGATACTGATGATAACTCAGATGATGTTGTATCTGAGCCGGAAGTGGTTTCGGACAACGAATAAGGAGGAAAGTAATGCCTTTTTTGACAATTTATTCCAATGGAGTTAGCTCTAATCCGAATTTGGCGGCGGAAGCGGCTGAATTGGTGGCCAAAGAGTTGGGAAAACCATTGCAATATGTGGTGGTGAACGTGTTGATGAATCCGGCCATGGCTTTTAATGGAAACGCCAAAAACAAGGGCGCTTTGATTGAAATGAAGTCTATCGGATTCCGTAACAAAGCGGCGTTATGCAAGGTTTTGACCGATTTTGCGGTGGCGAATCTGAATGTGGAGCGCGGATATGTGAATATTCAGTTTGTCGATATGCCGGCGGATACGGTCGCGGTAGGCGGAATGTTGCTGGGATAAATATTATTCACATAAAGCGATAACTTCTTGCTTTAAGTTCGTAAACTCCTACAATCAAAACGAATTGATTGTAGGAGTTTTGTTATGTTTGCGATGATTATGCTGGGACTGGCCTGTTTGTTATATACGGCAATGAATTGGCAGTTGCGCAAGTTTGGCGAGGTTACATACGAACAGATATTGTTTCATATTAACGTGCCGTTGGCCAGCGAGAGCGGATTGGTCGCAAGTTTTTTGCAAAATACGGTACTGGTTGCCGCATTGTTGCTGGTGCTGGTTTATGTGTTGCTGGCGGCGCGGTGGAATCGTCCCAAATGGTTGGCTGCGATACAGAAGATAATTTTGCAATATAAAAATATATTGGCAGCGGTGTCGCTGCTTGCCAGTTTGTCTTATGTTTTGGTTAAGCTTAATATATCAGAAATAATAGATGACTACAAAGCGAGTTCGGAGGTTTCTGATTTTTATGAAAAACACTATGTTGATGGTAATAATGTCAGAATTATTAAGCCAAAACAAAAGCGCAATTTGGTACTGATATTTGTAGAATCGGCCGAGGCTACATTGTTGCGGCAAGAGTATCGCCGTTTGCAGCCGGATATGATGCCGGAATTGTATAAATTGGCAAAAGAGAATTTAAATTTTAGCGCTGATGATGATATCGGCGGTTCTATTCAGGTAGACGGAACACAATGGACGCAAGCCGGATTGGTGGCGCAAACTTGCGGAATCCCGTTGCATTTGCCGATAGCTAATCATAATAAATTTTTGCCAAAATACGGATATTTGCCAAAGGTAAAATGTTTGACTGATATATTGAGAGAGCAGGGGTATAATCAAACATTTTTGACCGGAATGGAAAAATCTTATGCCGGAGTGGATAGATTTTTTAGGAGCCACGGAAAACCCAGAATATTGAGTTGGGAAACATGGAAAAGAAAATACAATCTTAGAGATCGGCATGACAAAATTCGCAGACGCGTTTTGCGAGATGAGGGACTGTATATTGAGGCAAAAAATGAAATCAGTCGATTGGCTCAAGATAAAAATCCGTTTGCGGTTATTTTGATGACATTGGATACGCATTTTGGAGAAGAATATTTAGATGAACAAAATTGTCGCGCTAATTCAGATCAGCGCCATGTGAATGTTTATAATTGCGCCAGCAAAAAACTCGGTGATTTTGTAGTGTGGTTAAAACAGCAACCTTTTTATAAGAATACAACGGTGGTGGTAGTTAGCGATCATTTGGTGATGAATGGCAATATCTTTGCTAAAAATACCGAGCGTTGGAATCTGAATATATTTATAAATCCGGTAATTCAGAAGAAGGTTAATCGCAAGCGCAACTTTATGCCGTTTGATATTTATCCGACTATAGTTGAAAGTATGGGGTTTGAAATAGAGGGCGGAAGATTGGGGCTTGGCGCGTCGTTATTGGGGAAGGAGCCCACGCTTCCGGATAAGGGAATTGATAATGATGATAAATTTGACGCTGAAACCAGTAAGCGCTCGTTGATATATGATGAATTGCTGTATGGTAAAAGTCTTTAGTTGATGGTAAGGTTTAAATCATAATGTAGATAGAAAAATTTTTCCATTATTTGTGCTTGTCTAAATGTTAAAAATGTGGTACAACAAAGTAGTATTCTAAGTATTAAGGTATTAGTGTGTTTATTTGTCATGTATGTTTTCATGTTTGAAAGTATTTTCACATTTGATATTTCTTTTACCGGATACATATATGATAAATTAAAGAAGAGGGAACGAGAAGTGTAAAAGGACACCCCCTCTATAAATAAACTCGGGTTAGTTATGGCAAAAAGTATTGTAAATGTAGAGACGGTTAAGGCACTCAAGATGTATCGCTCCGGATGGGCTAATGAGATCAGAGAGGGATGGGGCATGGGTGCGTCTGGAGCTAAAGAAATTTTGTATCAATTGTACGAAATTTCGGGCACAATCGTTCTCGCAATGGAAAACCGCCTTGGTGGTTCCTGTGTTGACAAGATGGCACTCCAAATGACGCATGACAAGCTTGAGAAGTTTGTTAAGTCAGATCTTTTTGATGAGTTTTCCTCTCTAGGCGAGATGGGAGTGGGTGGCTTTCTGCGCTCAGGCACAGCTCATCACATTCGAGTGATGTTTGAAGCCTTAGAGAAATTGATGGCTTAATTCAAAGAAAAATATTTGACCTACTGGCTTTGATGTCAGTAGGTTTTTTTATTCAATCTATATAAATTTCGGCGTATGGCTTTAGAAACTTGGAAAATTATCGATTGCGAATTAGAGCTTTATGTGCTTAACTTATTTTAACAAAAAAACAAACGAACCGAACCCAAAAAAATCCCACCGCAATGGTGGGATTTTGTTTTGGCTCCGACTATCTGATTGGAGCACTTCCCACTGTGTGGGCCCCTTCTCGCGTCGTATGGGCTCAAACTGCGCACTAAACCAAGCCGCTGGCTAGGGTTTAGCGCTTGTTTTCGCCAACTAACCGCTCCGAACGATGACCTTCGGTCATCTGTTCAACCGATAGTATGAACCCAAAAAAAAATCCCACCGCAAGGGTGGGATTTTGTTTTGGCTCCGACTATCTGATTCGAACAGATGACCGATCGGTTAACAGCCGATTGCTCTACCGCTGAGCTAAGTCGGAATAATATTTGGAGGCCGGTACCGGAATTGAACCGATGTACAAGGATTTGCAGTCCTCTGCATGAGCCACTCTGCCAACCGGCCATTCGTTACCGTCTCTCAATCGGTGCCTCTATATATACAGTAATTTTTTCACACGTCAATAGATTTTTTTAAAAAATTTGTTTTTTTATCACAACTTTGTTATATGATGGCAAAAGTTGTTGAATTAAGGAAAGGATAGCAGCTTATGAAAATTGCAATAGCATCGGATCATGGCGGATTTGAACTCAAACAAAAATTACTTGAATATTATGCACAAAGGGGTACAAATCTTGTGGATTTGGGCACATACTCAAGCGAATCGTGCGATTATCCATTGATTGCCCGCAAGATGACAGATGCTGTGTTGTCCGGTAATGCTGATTGGGGAATCCTAGTCTGCGGTACGGGAATCGGAATATCTATCGCGGCGAACCGCGTCAAAGGAATCCGTGCTGCTCTTTTGTATAATGCCGAGGTGGCGCGCTTGGCCAGAGCGCACAATAACGCAAATATTGCGGTGTTTGGCGGTCGTATGCAGAATTTTGAAGATGTGGTCAAGTATTTGGATATATTTGCCAATACGCAATTTGAGGGTGGTAGACACTTGCGTCGTATTAATGAATTAGATGAATAATGGGAGGTAATAATGGATTTTACACAAGAACTAAAACAAGAAGATCCGGAAATCTTTGCGGCAATCGATGATGAGCTTAAACGTCAACAGAATCAGATAGAACTTATTGCCTCTGAAAACATTGTTTCTAAAGCAGTGCTGGAAGCTCAGGGCTCAATTTTGACCAATAAATATGCCGAGGGTTATCCGGGGCGCCGCTATTACCATGGTTGTGAGTTTGTCGATGTGGTGGAAACTCTGGCGATTGAACGAGCTAAAAAGTTGTTTAATTGCAAATTTGCCAATGTGCAACCGCATTCCGGAAGTCAGGCAAACACCGGAGTCTATTTGGCATTGTTGCAACCGCATGACACGATTTTGGGAATGAGTCTGGATGCCGGCGGTCATTTGACACACGGCGCAAAGGTTTCTATCTCCGGTAAATGGCTTAATTCCGTGACCTATGGCGTGCGCAAAGAAGATGGGCTGATTGATTATGAACAAGTTGAAAAATTGGCGTTGGAAAATCATCCTAAATTGATTATTGCCGGCGGTTCGGCATATCCCAGACAAGTGGATTTTGCCAGATTTCGCGCAATTGCCGATAAGGTGGGAGCTTATTTGATGGTAGATATGGCGCATTTTGCCGGATTGGTTGCCGGTGGGGTGCATCCGAATCCGTTGGAATGGGCAGATGTGGTTACAACTACAACTCATAAAACATTGCGCGGACCTCGTGGCGGTATGATTCTGACTAATAATGAAGAATTGGCCAAGAAATTTAATTCGGCAATTTTCCCCGGTTCGCAGGGAGGACCGCTGGAGCATGTGATTGCGGCTAAGGCGGTTTGTTTTAAGGAAGATTTGACACCGGAATTTAAGCAATATGCGGCGCAAATCTTGAAAAATGCCAAAGTGTTGGGTGAGACTTTGAAAAAACGCGGACTTGATTTGGTCTCCGGCGGAACAGATACTCATTTGCTGTTGGTAGACTTGCGCCCGAAAGGGGTTACCGGCGATGTGATTGCCACCGCATTGGATAAAGCCAGAATTACCTGCAATAAAAATGCGATTCCTTTTGATCCGATGCCGCCAAAAGTCACTTCGGGAATCAGAATCGGGACTCCGGCAGGAACAACCCGCGGTTTTGGAGAAAAAGAATTTGAACAAATCGGAAACTGGATTGTAGACGTGATAGAGGCAGTTGCTGATGGTAATGCTGATGCGGTTATTGCCGAAACAGCTCAAAAAGTTGTGGCTTTGTGTCAGCGTTTTCCGATTTATTAGCACGTATTGGCAAAGGATTCTAAATGCAAAAAATCAGTTCGCAAAAATTGGCGGAAATTGTCGGAGCAACTTCTCGGATATTTCAAACTGAGATAGAAAATGTGGTGACAGACAGCAGAATTGCCCAAAAAGGTGATTTGTTTGTGGCAATCAGAGGCGAAAAAAACGATGGGCATAATTATGCGGCAGACGTTTTGAAAAAGGGAGCTGAGCTGGTGATGGTTGACCATATTGTGCCGGATTTGCCAATCGAGCGGCAAGTGGTGGTGCCAGATACGGTTAAAGCTTATGGGAAAATCGGTGCGTATAATCGTTCTTTATTTAAGGGAGTTGTTGTAGGATTGACCGGAAGTGCCGGAAAAACCACAACAAAAGAAGAAATAAAGTTTGCGCTTTCTCGTTTTGGAAAGGTGTATGCAACCGGAGGTAATTTTAATAATCAGATTGGGGTGCCGGCTACTTTGTGCAATATGGATATGGGCGCCGATTATGCGGTTATTGAAATGGGTATGAGCGCCAAAGGCGAGATTGAAGAGTTGGTGTCTTATGTTAGGCCGGATATTGCAATTGTTACCAATGTGTATCCGATGCATATTGAGTTTTTTGATAATTTTGAAGGGATTGCCGAAGCCAAGGCTGAGATATTCAAATCTCTAAAAAAAGGCGGTGCGGCGATTATTAACGAAGACACTAACTTTGCCTCATTGTTGGAGCAGAGAGCCAAAGAAAACGGCGCAAAAGTAATAAAATTCGGCAAAAACAATCATCCTGATGTTGAACTGAATTTGCAGGATAAGGGCGAACACAATTATTACAACGCTTGGTGCGTTTTGACACTTATCAATGAGTTAGGATTAAATGTTAAAGTTGCGGCTGAACATTTATCCGAGTTTGGAGCATTAGCCGGCAGAGGCGCGAAGCACCAGCTTAAGTTGCCGTCCGGTGGAATTTATACTCTGATTGATGATAGCTATTCCGGACAGCCGGAGGCGATGCGGATTGCGATTGAAACCTTGTCGAAAATGCCGGCAAAGGGACGCAAAGTGGTGGTGCTTGGTAAAATGGCCGAACTGGGAGATACTTCTCAGGCGCGGCATATTGAAATCGGTCAGGTTGTAGCTCAAAGCAATATAGATGTGGTGATTGGGGTTTGTCCGGAGATGAAAGATATGTTGGCTCAGGTGCCGGATAGTAAAGAAAAGCATTATTTTGAAAATAAAGAGGGGTTGGATGAATTTCTGATAAATAAGCTCTTGCAAAATAATGATATTGTCCTTATAAAAGGGGCAAGATATTCTTCAAAACTATATCAGGTGGCTGAGGCTCTGATAGAAAAAGGAAAATAGCTTATGAAATGTCCGTTCTGTGGCAGTGACAATACTCAGGTTAAGGATTCACGTGATACCGATGATGGTTCTGCTATCCGTCGGCGCAGGGAATGCAATGAGTGCGGCTCTCGTTTTACGACTTTTGAAAGAGTGCAGTTGCGAGATTTGGTCGTGGTTAAAAAGAATGGCGAAAAAGCGATGTTTGATCGAGACAAATTGGCGCGTTCAATTTATTTGGCGGTGCGCAAGCGTCCGGTCAGCTCAGAACGGGTGGAGAAGGTGGTTAACTCAATCCAGCGCCGTTTGGAGGCATCTGGCGAGGCGGAAATTCCCTCTGCTCAGATTGGGGAATATGTGATGGAGGCGCTTTCGGCTCTCGATCATATTGCGTATATCCGTTTTGCTTCGGTTTATCGGGACTTTAAGGAAGTCAGTGATTTTGAAGATTTTGTAGAAACTATAGACAGGTTAGCCAAACCTCAAGGAGATAAGTAATGGCCAAGTTTGTATCAGAAAAAATCAGAATGAAATCAGCCGCCAGATTGGCTGCGGTGCAGGCAACCTATATGATTGAATATGGGCAGCTCTCGGTAGATGAGGTGATTAAGGATTTTATCAATGGTGAAGTCGGGCGCTATGTGATAGACGACGAGAGTACAGAATATGAAGAAAAAGAAGAGCTGGTTGAAATTGAGCAGATGGATACTTCTTATTTTGCCGAATTGACTCGCGGTGTTCACAAAGAAAAAGAACAATTGGAAAAATCTTTGGCGCATTATCTGCGTGAGGGGTGGTCCTTTGAGCGATTTGACGGAACGTTGCGCGCGCTTCTTTTGTGCGCTGCTTATGAATTGGTGCATACTACCGATGTAGACGCAACTGTTATTGTTAAAGAGTATGTGGATTTGGCTTATGCCTTTTTTGCCAAGAGTGAGCCGAAGATGGTGAATGCATTATTGGATCAGATTGCCAAACAAGTTCGTTCAACTGATGATTAATGTAAATTTTGCCGGTTGGTAAAGTGTTTTTATTTGTTTTATAGGTTTTGAAATGGCCAAACTGAAAATATATGAATATCCTCATCCGGTTTTGAAACAAAAAGCCGAGAAGGTGGCGGTGGTTGATGACCAATTACGGACTTTGTTAGACGATATGCTGGAAACAATGTATGCCGCCAACGGATGTGGTTTGGCAGCGCCGCAAATCGGACTTTCTAAGCGGGTGGTGGTGATTGATATTGCTCACGAGGGAGAAGAACCGGCGCCATTGTATATGGTTAATCCGGAAATTGTTTGGCGTTCTGAAGAGATGGAAATCGGCGAGGAGGGATGTTTGTCTTTGCCGGAAATGCGAGCCGAGGTTGAGCGCTCAATCAGTGTGAAAATAAATTATCTGGATTATAACGGCAAAGAGTGCAAACTGCAGGCTGATGGATTTTTGGCGGTGGCCGCCCAGCATGAGATAGATCATTTGGACGGTATTTTGTATATTGATCATTTGAGCCGTCTTAAGCGCCAGATGTTGGTGAAGAAGCTGGAAAAAAGCCGCAAAGAAAAAAGATAAGGAATTAGCTGAAATGAAAATCGTATTTATGGGAACGCCGGATTTTGCCGTGCCGACATTGGAGGCTTTGTGTAAAAAGCATGAAGTTGTATGTGTTTATTGTCAGGCGCCTAAAGAAGCCGGACGCGGACAAAAAGTGCTGAAGTCTCCGGTGCAGGTTTTTGCCGAGGCGAGGGGAATTGAGGTGCGCACGCCAAAGAGCCTGCGCTCTGCAGAGGAGCAAGAGAAATTTGCCGCGCTGGGAGCTGATATATCGGTGGTGGCGGCATACGGATTGATTTTGCCCAAGGCGGTGATTGAGGCTTTTCCGTTGGGGTGTTTGAATGTTCATGGCTCTTTGTTGCCGCGGTGGCGTGGCGCGGCGCCGATTCAGCGAGCGATAGAAGCCGGTGACAAACAAGGCGGAATTACGATTATGCAGGTGGTGGAGGCGCTTGATGCCGGAGCTATGTATAAAAAAGGCGAGATTGCAATTGATGAAAACACTACCGGCGGAAGTTTGCATGATGCGATGGCGGAGCTTGGGGCTCGCTTGATTACAGATGTTTTGGAAGATTTGCCGAATATTAAACCGGAGCCGCAAGACGAGAAATTGGTAACTTATGCCGCTAAGGTTGAGAAATCAGAAGCAAAATTGGATTTTGCTCAACCGGCGGAGGTGTTGGAGCGCAAAATAAGAGCGTTTAATCCGTATCCGGCTTGTTATTTTGAGTATAATGGTGAGCGTTTTAAGGTTTTGCGCGCCAAAGTGGTTGAAGAACATGGCAAAATAGGCGAGATTTTGCCAAAGCAAGGTTTGGTAATCGGATGTAAAGATAAAGCCCTGACGGTGTTGGAAATACAGCGACAGGGCAAAAAGGCAATGCCGATAGAGGACTTGTTGCGCGGTTTTGCTTTTGATGTTGGGACAATATGCGCTTAGTTTTAAAAATAACAAACCCCGCAATAGATAAAATTGCGGGGTTGTTATTGGTGGTTAGCGGAACTTGAATATTTCCTCTAATTTGAGGAGATTCAAATCCGATTCTGACAGCTCGCTGATCAGCTTGTCTTTGAGCCCTTGCTTCTTGACAATAGCTTGAACTCGGCAGCTAATCAGAATTCCGATGCCTTGTCTTTTCAGCAAGGTTTCCATATCGCAAAAGAGCTTGAATGCTCTATTGGATATTCTGTCGTGGTAAAAGATATACTCAATTAAGCGTATATCGAAATATCCGGCAGTCGGAACTGATTCCTTGATGAAATCAAAAATAATGTCTTTGACCTCATCTGAAATCGAACCATCCTCGGCGCGGCTCAGTATCGCCACGTTAATCTGCTTATCATAGAGTTTCTTTATGTAAGCAAAACGTGGCTCCAAAGCCTGATAGAGCTCATGGACGCTGGGCTCTACCCCAATAGCGCGCAAGCTGTTCACGTGTTTTAGACTCTGCTTGGTGTAAAGCAAGTCTTCGCTGTCGCGAGCGCCCATCTTGCTGAGCTCTTCAGCCAACTGAGCCAGTGCCTTCGCAGAGGTCTCAGCGGCCAATGCGTCTTGCGCCAGATGGTAAAATTTATTTTCTCTGTCAGCCAGAGCTTGAATCAGAGAAACCATCTTGCCCACCTGTTTGCGCTTAGCTTCATAGAGTTTTGAAGCATAAGCGCGGCGCACTAGTGCCAGAGCCTGCTTGACCGTAACCTCGGGAGTTGAAATCTTGGTATACAACTCGGGGAGGGTGGTGTGGAGCTTTATCCGACGCATATCAGCCAGACATTTTTGGTGCCATTTCTGATATGTTTGGAGCTCAACATTGTTTATCTCTTGAAACAATGCCTCATCGCAAGTGTTGGACTTGGACAAGACGTTCTTGTAGAAGAACTTGCGGGTAGCGGCTCCCGCGTTAGCTAAAAGCTCTTTTTTTTCTTTTTCCATAAATAATAATTTTTTAAATGTTAGTATTCAGCTGTAAATATTAGCATATTTATGGTGGTTGCGCAATAGAAAATCTAAACAAAAAATCCTCCGAACCATAAGGTTGGAGGATTTTGTAGTTTAGTTTATATAGTGGAGAATGCAATCCACTAATGTGTTGAACGCCTCAAGGCGGCGAATCTTGCGAGGAACCTGATTCTGTTCGTCGCGGTCATCGCGAGTTTGCGCCCATTTGAGGCGCTCAATCTCCTTGTCCCTTTGAGCCTCTATCAGGGGTAGCAGATCTCGGAGGAAATATTTGTCAAATCGAGGATCCATTTGGAATTCCTCTTTTTGACCTACCTCTTTTTTGCCTTGTCCCTTTATTATCATGAGGCGGATTGCGTCCATTGGGACGAAATCGTCCTCCCACAACAATGTCCAAAACAAGGTGTCATTGTAGTAGTCCTTTAGATGGTGCAGGGATTTGTTTATCCATCCCTTTCCGCCTTCTATGTTTAGACACTCAATGTCTTTAATCCACTCAAAGCAGAATTTGTTCAATCTGCGAGTGGAGTCCGGATATCTCAATCCCAGCGCGAGCAGTCTGCTAATTTTTGAGGGATAGAGGGTAAAGTACTTGCGTACCAGTCCCTCAAACTCCGCGTAATCGCTTTCTTTGATTGAGATAGCAGCTTCTGATCTGTCCGCAATGTAGTGGTTCAGATTGCTCCGTAAGCGATTTATCAGCTCTTCAAGCTGTCCTTCGATTACGGTGCGACAACGAATGAAATTCTCACGAGGAGAACGTCTCAAAGTGCGGTTGTCACCTTGAAGCTTTTTGCTCTCGCGGTTAATCCACAGATTGGAGTAGTGCTCAAAAGATTCTTTGCTGACTTCTTTGTTCTTGTACCAAGCACGAAGCTTTTCCAACTTCTGCTCTAAGTTTAGGTCCTTCAAAGAGAGGTTCTGTTCAACTGTCAATTTTGTTTTTGCCATAATTATAATGTTTTTAGTAAATAATAAAATTTTGTCTATAATGTATCACAATTATTATTTTTTTCAACTATTTTATTTTTTTTAAACTTTAGGCAATATATAATATTATCCGGGTGTGTTTAGGGGAGTTTTAGAGATGAATAAAATATTGAAAATTTCGGCGGTGGCGTTGGTTATCGGTATGGGGGGCTGGTGGATATGGCAACCGGTGAAGGCTGAAAGCGCGTATAAAACTCAAAAGTTGAATTTGGGGGAAATTACTCAAAAAATTACGGCTTCCGGCATTATTAATCCGATATCTACGGTTAATATCGGAACGCAGGTTTCCGGCACGATTGCAGAAATTTTTGTTGACTATAACTCTCCGGTTAAACAAGGGCAATTGTTGGCACAGATTGATCCGGCATTGTTTCAGGCTACGGTTGACCAACGGCGGGCGGCGCTTGATATTGCCAAAGCCGAGGTAAATGTGGTGGAAAATGATATTGTTTATTATAAAAAACACCTCGATAGAATTAAAAAGTTGAATAAATCGCAGTATTCAGCGGATAAAGAGTTGGAATCGGCTCAGCGTGATTATGATAATGCGGTGGTGCAAAAAGGGCTGAAACAAGCTCAGGTCTCTCAGGCGGCGGCAGCTTTGCAACAGGCGGAAATAGATTTGCGCTATACCAAAATCGTTTCTCCGGTAGATGGAATCGTGGTGTCTAAGGAGGTTGAAGTAGGGCAGACGGTGGCGGCCAGTTTCCAAACACCGACGTTGTTTAATGTGGCGGAAGATTTGACCAAAATGCAGATAGAGGCATCGGTGGTAGAGGCGGATATTGCCAAAGTGGAAGAGGGGCAGACCGTGGAGTTTAGCGTGGATAGTTTTCCTGACGAAGTGTTTTATGGTATTGTGACACAGGTGCGCAATAATCCGATTACAACTTCTAATGTGGTTACCTATGAGGTGATTATTGAGATTGATAATCGTGAGCTTAAGCTGAAACCGGGGATGACGGCGAATGTTGAGATTGTAACCGCGCAGAAGTCAAATGTGTTGTTGGTGCCTAATAAAGCTTTGCGCTTCTATATTACTGACGAAAAAGGCGAAACCAAGCGCTATAAGGACAAAGGATTGTGGATTCTGAAAAATGGCAAGCCAGAACGCGTAAGTGTCAGTACCGGTGTTTCTGATGATGATTATACCGAGGTTTCCGGCTCCGGTTTGGGTAAGGGAACGGAAGTTATTGTCGAGAACCAAAACGACACCGCTAAAGTTGACGCTATGAGAATGAGGATGCCACGCTAATGTCATTGATAGAATTGGAAAAAATAACCAAGTCTTATCCTTTGGGGGATATGAAACTGCATATTCTTAAGGGGATTTCTTTGACTATAGATAAAGGCGAGTTTGTGGCTATTATGGGGCCTTCCGGTTCCGGAAAGTCTACGTTGATGAATATTTTGGGCTGTTTGGATAAGCCTTCTTCCGGACACTATAGACTAGATGGCGAGCAAATTGAAAAACTCTCTTCAGACGAGCTGGCGACAATCCGCAATCGCAAAATCGGTTTTGTGTTTCAGGGGTTTAATCTGCTTTCCAGAACATCGGCGCTGGAGAATGTGGAGCTGCCGATGGTGTATGCCAATGTGCCGGAAGCAGAGCGCCGAGAACGGGCGCAAAAGGCTTTGGTGAAAGTCGGGCTGAAGGATAGAATGTATCATCAGCCCAATCAGCTTTCCGGAGGACAACAGCAACGAGTGGCAATCGCACGGGCGATTGTAAACGAAGCGCCGATTGTTTTTGCCGACGAACCAACCGGTAATCTGGATACTAAAATGAGTGTGGAAATTATGGATTTGTTTACTAAACTCAATCAGGAATTGGGGAGGACAATTATTTTGGTTACTCATGAGGAGGATATTGCTCGCTATGCTCAGAGGGTAATCAGAATTGTTGATGGAGAGATTCATTCGGATACGAGGAATGATAAATGATAGAGTTAAAAACAATTTTCAGTATTGCAATTAGAGCGATAAAAGCCAACAAAATGCGTTCAATTCTCACCAGTTTGGGAATTATTATCGGCGTGGCGGCGGTTATTGTAATGCTGGCAATCGGTAACGGCGCCCAGATTTCGATTCAGAATGAGATGAAAACCATGGGCTCAAACCTGATTATTGTGCGCTCCGGAGTTTCAACCTCAAGCGGCGCGCGCGGTGGGCACGGCTCGCAACCGACAATGAAAGCTTCTGATGGCGACGCTATTCAGCAAAGGATTGATAAAATTCGCTTGGCAGCGCCGATTTTGAGCGAAACAGCGCAGATTGTTTATGGCAATGCCAACTGGTCTACCGAGATTACCGGCACTGATAATCGGATGTTTGAGATTAAGGAGTGGGAGCTTTCTTATGGGCGGATGTTTAGTGAGGCTGATGTAAAAAATTCTAATAAAGTCGCGGTGTTGGGGCAGACGGTGGTTAATGAGTTGTTCGGCGATGTGGATCCGTTGGGTAAGACTATCAGAATTAAAGGAATTCCGTTTCAGGTGATTGGCGTGTTGATAAGCCGAGGACAAAGCGGAATGGGGCAAGATCAAGATGATTCGGTATATATTCCGATTACCACCGCGCAAAAAAAGGTAATGGGCATAAAATTTCCGGATCAGGTGCGGTTTGTGATGCTGCAGGCAGTTGATTCGCAAAGTACATACACGGCTCAAGATGAGATTAAGGAGCTTTTGCGACAACGGCATAATTTGGGTGCTAACAAAGATGATGATTTTGTGATTATGAATCTGACGCAAATGATGGAGATGATGGAAAATTCCACCAAAATTATGACTATCCTGCTTGGCGCAATCGCCTCTATATCTTTGCTGGTCGGAGGTATCGGTATTATGAATATTATGCTGGTTTCGGTTACCGAGCGCACTCGCGAGATTGGTATACGTATGGCAATCGGCGCTAAAGCATGGGATATCCGTTGGCAGTTTTTGATGGAATCGCTGGTGCTTTCTTTGCTGGGAGGTCTGTTTGGCGTGGTAATCGGGTTGATTGGTTCGCAGCTGGTGTCGATGTTTTCTTCTTTGTCGGCGCAGGTTTCTTTGGGATATGTGTTGTTGCCATTTTCATTCGCCGGTTTGGTGGGGTTGTTTTTTGGTTTTTATCCGGCTTATAAAGCATCATTGCTGAATCCGATTAATGCTCTTCGTTATGAGTAATGGGCAAGCTTAGGCAAGCTCGTCTAGCTGGTGACTAATACAGATTTGTCGGGCTGGCAAAATGCTCATGTACTACTATGTACACTCCG
>CAKQNT010000012.1 GCA_934255405.1 uncultured Alphaproteobacteria bacterium | reverse complement strand
GTTAATATATTTAATTCATAAATTATAGTACAAAATTCAGATTCTATTTTTACTTTATTGTTTTTGGATAACCTGTCTTATTAAATCAATAATGTAACCAATATTATCATCATTACTTATTTCAGCACGATATTCTCCATTTCCCCAATGTCCAACATTTCGCATATCCTTAAATAAATGTTTGGGGTCATCAATAGCTCCCCATTTCGCATTGAGGTATATTTTTAGTTTATTGCTCTGTATTTCAACATCACAAATATTCGTTGATTGTTTAAAGGCAATATATAATTTTTTTGCCTCTACTTTTATGCCTGAATCAAGATTCAGAATAGCAGATTTTAAATCCTCATATAGCTCTTTAATTTTATCATTGCCATTGTTTAAATGGTCATCTTCTGTATATACTTTGATTTCACGAGCAACACTTTCATATACTTTATCATTCTTTGTAATAGTTTTAACGCTAACTTGTGAACTATCATCTTTCAGCGAATTGATTATAATATGTCCGTCCTTAAATTGTTTAACTTCTATCAACTCTATCGCAATATCCTTAAATTTATAATTTATCTTTTTCTGATTATTTTATTCTGCGTATTGTATAATGTGATTTTTCTAAAATCAAGTTTTTCAACATTTTTTTGACAAGAAAAAACATTTATAGTTTTAAGCTATTTCAATTAAGTGACAACAATGTCAGTTAATCAAAATTTTTGGGAAGTTTACTCCTACAATACCAATTATTAAAACAATAAAATTTAGCCCGATTGAAGCGAATTGCGGTCTGGCTTATAGTTTATCAGTTTTACAGAATCCGGCTATCCTCGGGTCGTTTATGATGTAACGGAGTATGTAATGTTATTAAATTTCACATCTGAATAATGTTTTGTGAAAATATTCTTGATTTTAGCCATTTTATAGTGTATATATGTAAATATAAATTGTCGTGTTTTTGTATAAGGTTTGTTTAATGAAAAGACTTAAAACATTAAAAGATAAAATTCAATATCGCATCCGTAAAAGTAAAAACAATACTTTTTTGGCTGATGATTTTATGGATTTATCAGATATGGATCAGGTTTTGCGAGCTTTGCGAGAATTAATCAAATCTAATGAGATTATCAAGGTTGGTAAAGGTGTTTATACCAAAGCAAGACAATCTGCTATTACCAAAGAATATGTGCCTATTGATAATCTACGTGATATTGCCCTTTATGTGTTAAGAAAACTAGGCATTAAAACTGTTCCAACTAAAGAAGAAGTTGCATATAATAAGAGACTAACTGAGCAAGTGCCGAATAGTTATATTATTGGGGTAAACAAGCGTTTTTCCAGAACTATATCATTTAATAATGCGAGAATACAATATGAAGTTATTAACTAAAGAATTAGTCAATGATGTCTCTTTTGCGACTGGAATATCACCTTCTTATATTGAAAAAGATTGGTATTTAGTGCAAATTTTACAATGCGTCACCCAATTGAATACTTCTGATGTAAAAATTATATTTGCCGGCGGCACTTGTTTATCAAAAGCCTACAGCTTGACTAAAAGATTTTCAGAAGATGTGGATTTTGATGTTATTGGCTTGTCTGCTGCCTCCAGAAAAAGCCGTGCAAATTACCGCGATGTGCTGATTTATCTTATCAATGATATAGACGGGTTAGAAGTTGAAGAAGATACTATAAAATCACGAGATGAAAGCCGATTTTGTAATTTTTATGTGAAATATCCTAAAATATATGAATTGGAAAGCTCTTTAAGAAATAATTTGAAAATTGAAATAAGCTTTAAAGATATATATCTGCCGACAGAGCAGAAAATTATTAAATCATTTGTCAGAAATTATGTTGAAGAATCTCCTAGTGCCAATATAGATTGTATTAGCTGTATAGAAACTGCAGCCAATAAATTTAATGCTTTACTCTGGAGAATAGATATTAAAGACAGAACACAGCCGTTTAATCACATAACAAATGATCCTGCTTTGATGCGTCATTTATATGATTTAAATATACTTTATCCGATATTAGAAAAATCTGAAGATTTCAAACAGTTAACTAAAGATATTTATAAAACCGATTGTACCAGAGGTAATAAAGAAAGACATTTGTCATTAGAAGAGTTTTGTAATAAAACTGTTGCCACTCTTAAAAATGATCCTTTATATAGAAAAGAATATCAAGACTTTGTTTCGAAGATGGTATACTTACAACAAGACAATATAGACTTTGATGAAGCTTTGCATAGCTTTGAAAAATTAACTAAAATCGTATGTAATAACGCTTAAACCATTTTTGATAAAGTGACATTGATGTCAGTTAACCCGATATAAATATAAAAAATTAAGTGCCCCAGAAGTTTATAACTGATATTTTTTATAAAGGATCTAAAAGTTTAAGAATGAAGTTTGAGTTTTGTAAAAACAAAGACTTAGTTCCATCTTTTCATTTTTTAATATTTTAATATTTCAATTTTTGAATTATTTCATAATTCTATATTTCTTTTTATATTCCTATTTTTAAATGATTTCATCATTTTATGGTTATTTCTTTATTTGTCTGTATTTTTAAATCATTCCATGATTTTACTTTTATATTACTACATAATTATATGTATATATAGGAAACAAACGGTAAAACAAAGCTAAAACAAATGCTTTTATTTTCAAAACAATCAAAAAAATTTAGTAGAGTAGTTAAAAATCTCAATTCTATTAATTGTAATTTAAAAACAACTAATGGAGTAATAAAATGATTACAATTGAAAAATGCTCTGAATATAATGTCAGAGTGATGAAAAATCCTGATTTTGATAATATGGTATGTGGTTTTAATTTAATAGTTAAATTGGGTGACAAAGATGAGCTGATTAAATTCTTAAAATGTAACAATGGTAAAAGACACCTGCTATTACAACAAAGCATATCAGTTTTCTATAAAGATTGTCATTGATAATGGTTTTGATTTTTTGTTGCATTAGTTTTTTTTAATGATAACATAAAATGACTTGTTTATAGAAAAGTAAAGTGAGATTTTTATAATGGCTACGAAGAACAAATATGAAGATATGAGTGTACTAACAGCTCTTGAGTATGTGAATAGTGGACATATGCTTTTACCTGATATTCAGAGGGAATATGTTTGGGACTATTCGGATATAGAAAAATTGTTTGAATCAATTGTAGATGAATATCCCATCGGTTCGTGCATAATGTGGGAAACTTCGCGAACCATCTTAAATAAAGAAAAACCTAACCTCTATTATTTTATCCGTGAGTTCAAAAAAGACAACACCCCAAAAAATGATAAAGCTCCTGAGTTATTTAGTTCAGAAAGTGATGAAAAAGCCTATTACATAGTTCTTGATGGTCAGCAACGTATTACTTCATTAAACATCGCACTCAGAGGAACATACATATCATTTAAAGGTGGAAGAGGACATGCACAACAGAATCCAAATTCATGGATAAAAAGAGAACTTTATTATAATTTGGATTTCTATAATTGCTCGGAAAAAGATGATGAAAATCCTCCGAAAAGATTTTCTTTTCTCTCTGCAGATGAGTTAAAAAGTGGAAATTGGTATAAAGTCAAAGAAATTCTAGCTTTTGATGATTTAGGAGAGTACATAGAGGATCTTATCGAAAAGGGGTACAGCAAAGAAACAAAACATGACTTATCTGTGTTGTTTAATCGATTACATGCTTCTTCTGAGGGAGGATTAATACACTATTATTGTATTAAAGAAAATGACTATGATGAAGCTTTAGATATTTTTGTTCGTGTTAATTCAACTGGTAAAAAACTAGCTAAATCAGATCTTTTATTTTCTACATTAATTGATGGTTGGAAAGAAGGAAAAGAAGAAATTGACAATCTAATAAAATCAATAAATTCAAAGGGAGATGGTTTTCATTTTAATAGAGATTATCTGATGCGATTAGCTCTTGTTCTGGTAGATGCTAATACCAACTTAAAAATTCAATCTCTGACAAAAAAGACCATAAATGATATTCGAACAAATTGGAATACAGTTAAAAGCGCATTGGAAAATATGGTTGATACACTAGTAGAAATTGGTCTTTCCGATGAAACATTAACTTCTTATAATGCGACTATGCCCATAGCTTACTACCTCTATAAAGGAGGTAAACTTCGCGATGCAGATGCTAAAAAAGAAGTTAAGAAATTTATTTCTGTTTCTACGGCAAAAAGATTATTTGGTGTTGCCAGTAATAGTGCACTAAATAATACAAGGAATGCCCTAAGATCGTTAGATTGCAAAAAAACAGCATTTTCGCTTTCTCTATTTTCAAATGTAACTTTAACAGGTGATAGGGATTTTAACGTAACCAAAAAAGAAATTGAGCATTGGTTGGATAACTACGAAAAAGGACAAAATACTTATGTCTTGCTCTCTTTACTGTACCCCAATCTTAAATTAAACCAAGTATCATTTCATCAAGATCACTGTCATCCATATGCTAGCTTTGAAAATAAAAACATTAAAAGTCTTGAATTATCAGACGATAAAGTAAGAGAATGGCAAAAAAAGAGAAATCTACTTCCGAATTTGCAATTTTTAGAAGGCAATGAAAACGAAAGTAAAAACAATACACCTCTTAAAGATTGGATCTCTGCAGGTAATACTATTAAATATTTTCCCAAAGGTGTATCATTAGAGTTAAAAGATTTTGATGTTTTCTTTGATAAACGAAAAGATTTAATGAAAAAAGAGCTTTATCATTTATTTGGATTAAAAGACGATGATTTGCAAGTGAAATGTATAATACCAAACAATTAAATTATCAAATTACCACAGATAGTTTCTCAATTGGTGATAAAGCGCTTATATACAATTACCACTTATCATACAAAGAATATTTTCCTTTTACTTCTTTGGGCTTAACAAACCAATTACCATTTGGATTAGCTAAGTCACCATATATTTCTGATAACAACAAATTAGAGGATTCTCTTCCTTCTAATTGTTTAAATCTTCTGATTTGTTCGGCGTAAACATATATTTCTTCCGGAAGCTGTTTTTCTTTATTGCCAACACCAACGCAACCATCCGTTATTAAATGCAATAAACCTTTATTCCAAGATAATTTGCATTCTATCTTAAACTCAGCCGTATCGTTACCTTTAAATGCCTTCCACCCAGAAACAACTTCAAATACAGTTTTATCAAAAATTGGAAAAACAGCACTGTCTGATACGAAAAAGATCTTCACGTTTTGAGCTGTAAATCCCGTACCATAACCTCTTAAGTATTTTACTTCTAAAAGTTTTTCCTTAAATTTTGTTGGTGTTTTTAGTAAACGCAGAGAAATAATACCAGCTCCAAGATTGCATTCCTTATAAATAACTTTATTGTATTTGGAATTAATGAATAAAACAAAGGAATCCATTTTTGACTGGTCTGATGTTGAAATTATTAAAATATTACCTAAAAATTTGGCTTTCACAATTTCATTAAATTTTTCAGATTTTTTAATAAAGCCATAATCATTACCGCATTTTAATAAATACAATCTCAACAATCTATATATTTGCGGATTATCACAATTAGAAGAATTACAAGCGTTTATTATACTATCTATAGAGTCATCTTCAATTTTATATTTAATTTTATAATAGAAACTGAAAAATAAGTATAACAATTTATGATAATACTTTAAAATGTAGATAAGTACAGTCCATTCATTAAGATTCAAAGTGCTATCCTCCCAATATTAAGTTCGCTCCAAGTATTGGCATCCTTACCGTGATCTATGTGCATAATACAAATTCTATCATTATCAATAATACCTTTATCAAACAACTTATAGTGTTTTTCAGAAATATTATTACTATCTTCAAAATCAATTGCAGCTAAAGCTCCAGAAATGTAGTCAGGGATTCTCACAAACTCATCAAATATTTTTTTATCATACTCTTTTCCGCCCCAAAATCCGTATAATTCTTTATCAGGAACTCGATTATTAACTAGATTTGCATACCCCAAACGTACAAATTTACTTACAATACCATCTTGAAAATCGCTTATTCCGTCTCTATCAGGTATCCAAATAATGTGTTTTGCATTAGCTTTTATTATAAGAAATTCAATAATAAATGACATAATATTGGATGTAATAGCTATATTTGACAATGTTTTAAGCTTTGCATCTTTTCGATCAAGATAACCCCTAAATTTTTTCATCTTATGAATAAATTCTTCTTTTTTAGGTTTTGGCCAATTTTCCATATGCTTAATAACATCGTCTAAAAGAGATTTATTTTCCTCTAATTTGAACATATCATTCTTATGCTCAATTATAAAAGCCATTGAGAAAAAATATGGAAATGTTTTGATATAGTTTAGAGCTTTTTCGGATAAGTTCTTAAAATCTTTTAGATCTTTTGGTAAATATTGTTTTATTCCATCTCTTATCGTATAAGGATGCTCAAACGGAAAAATAGTAAATGTCATAACATCATTAGGCTTATCTCTATCATCAAGGCAATAATCACTTGTGATATACCAAGAATCCACTTTCTTAAATTTATAAAAATACTTATTCCATTTTGTTACAACATCTGGGAAATGCGAAGATAAGAAAGTTTTTCTATTCATAGTCAGTTTGTCCTTAGTTGCCAGATAAAAAAATCTTGCACAATAGTAAACTAACTATCATAAGAAACAAGTCTTGTTTGTATTGTTTCTAATTTTTATAAATTTTATTTTACAAAAACACTGAAATTGAGCATTTTATAAATTCTATTTTACACTTTTGGAAAACCGCGTGTTTCCGCACGGACAAACGAATTTGTCTTAAAACCGCATGCTTTATCAACATAGACGATTTTCGCACTCAAAACGCAGGAAATCAAAGATAAATCCAAAATTTATAGGTAAGAAAAATAAAATTTTCAATAAATCAAGAAAAAATCTTACATCCGATAGACCATATTAAATTTGCACATAAAGAAATAACAATTCCTGAAAGCACCTGTTTCCAGCCATTTCTAAAAGAAGCTTCTTTTTTCTTTTTAATATACCTATAAGTTAAAATTAACAAAGCAACAGATGTTGCCCCAAGGAAAAAATTTTTCATTTTATTCTTTCTTATAAGATGTTTAATTACATTTTCTTTTAATCTGATATGGATGGAACCTATAATAACATTATGTAAATTTCAAGCTTTTATTTGTCTTCCATTTTCTCGATTTGTTTTAGTTTTTTGGCATTTTAGCAACCGTTTCCAATCTACATTTGATGATTTTTTTCAAGTACGCAACTTATCTTGCCGTGTTTGTTTCTTTTCACACTCACCGCAATTTGAACAACCATTGCAAATAAGTCGTGAGCCACAGGTTTCGCAGCTCTTGCGCCATTGTTTTTCATACCAATCATCATCAAAAAGTCCACTTTGCGGCTTATATAAATTCCATTTAATCGGCTTGCCTGCAAATTGTAAACCTGATTTATGAGCCATTTCACTTTGTAGTCTTTTGCTTGGCATAGTATAAACTTTGCCGTCTTTTTCAAATTTGGTGCCAGTTTCAATAAAGCAAAACATCACATTGCTGGCTTTGCATTCTTCATAAAGTGACTTTACCCATTCATATTTCAAAACTCTGCTGCCATCATAATTTTCTCCGCCGGCAACAACTTGTTCAATCTGTCCTGTTTGGAGCCACTTCTGTAAGCTGATTAAACCGATAAATGGTGCGGTCATTACCCCCTTATGTTTGAATGGCAAATCTATTAAAATCGGTAATCTTTCATCTGCTCTGGCTTGATTTTCCGCTGTTACAGAAAAAAACACATTGTCCCAACCATTGCCCCAATCTTTGGGCAAATGTTCGGCTACTCTTTCAGGTCGTTTGGTGAGCAAATAAAATCCGACATCAGGACGCTTTTTGATGATATTCCAAGCTTTATCACGCCACTCATCCGCTTCCTCCAAAAAGAAATCTGAAGTCAAACACACACGTAAATACTCACCGCTTTTGATTTTATACATTCCATTGGTATTTCGATGCAACGGATAATCAAAGTTATTTTTCACACGATAAATCTTAGACCCTTCAGCATTCCGCTGCTTGTCCAAAAAATACATATAGCAATGCTGACAGCCTTCACTTTTTTTAACGCATCCGTGCCATGGGTTCCAAATATCGTGCATAAATTACCTCTGTATCATTTTCTGCAAATCATTTAGAACATCTGATAGTTTCATATTACTTAATTTATCCTCCATTGCTTTTTGCACAGATAACAGACGGTTATCTAAAATATTATGGATATTGCGCCCGACCGGACATTTGGGGTTCGGATTTTTATGAAAAGCAAACAAAGTATCGTGCTCCAGAGGTTCAATGGCTTTATATACATCCAACAAGTTGATTTCATCCGGTGTTTTATTAAGTTTAATACTGTCGCCACGACCTCTGGATATTTGGACTATTCCGTTTGCCTTTAGTTTCAAAAGAATAGTACGGATAATCACAGGATTAACCTGTACTGAGCTGGACAAAAAGTCACTGGTAAGCGGAAACTGCCCCTTAAATGTTTCAAGGGCAGTTAATATATGCAAAGCTATCGTAAATCGGCTTGAAATTTGCATTTTATCCTCTTATTCACGAACAACACTAATTCTTTGACGAATATGGTTGCCTTTGGTTGCTTCATCAATCATCGCAACTGCATAATCAGCATAACTGATAATACTTTCACCTTTGTTATTCAATGTTAATTCTTCGCCGCCCAAGATATATTTGCCGCTTTTTACGCCTTCTGCTTGAAAATCTCCAGCAGGGCTGATATAAGTCCATTTTACATCATCACGAGAACGTAACTCGTCTAAGGATTTTGCCATAGCTAGCGCTAATGGTTTGAAAATATCAGGAAAGTTCGGCGCATCAGCAACAGTCGCAACATGTTCTTTATTTGTATAAAGGCTTCCAGCGCCACCGACAACCAACAAACGAGTATTTGTATTGCTCAAAATATCACACAAATGCTTCAAAGATTTACTGTGCAATGGCAATGTATCTTCAGTCCAAGCACCGAAAGCATCAATTACAACATCAAAATCTTTCAAGTCATCTCTGCTCAAATCAAATAAGTCTTTGGAAATTGATTTTGTTGCAACCGTTTCATTGCTGCCACGAACAACGGCGGTTACATCCAAACCTCTATCCACAGCTTCTTTTGTAATCAATTTACCCGCTTTACCATTTGCGCAAACAACAGCAATTTTCATTATATTTCTCCTAAATTGTAATAAGTTTTGTTACATTTCAGCAAAAGATATAAAATATTTTATTTGTAATGTCAAATATTACATTTTTTGTAATTTGTTAGTTATGCAGTCTTTCAAAAATATTATTTAAACTTCAAATTTTTTAATCATTGTTCGCGTAAGGAAAATTACATCCATTAAAACTTACAACATATATTAGACTCTGATTTTAGACAAAATCAATTGACTTTTTTATGTATTATTCTTACAATTAAATAAATACGGGAGAACTGATATGACTGGACGCATTTTAAGCGATAACGACTTTGAAGGCTTGAAATTATATGAAAATGATTCTTTGATGAATCAAGAGGTTACCCCTTTAATGCGTAGAATTGTGTCGCGTTTGTTTAAGAACACGGAACTAAATATTGATGATTTTCATTTTACTGTTTTTGAAGATGAAAATGCCAATGCATTTTTTATAAATAAAGAAAACACCAAAGAAAAAAAGAAGAATGTTATTGCCATATCTCGTGGACTTTTAGATACTTGTAATAATGAAGATGAATTGGCTGGCATTATTGGGCATGAATGCGGACATTACTTGTGGTCTGAAATAGCCGGTGGTAAAAATACAATTTTTCAAGAGCGAGCTGCAGACTTGAGAGCGGTGGACTTGATGATTAATGGTGGATACAACCCTTTAAACCATCTGAATGTGTGTGAAAGAATTTTTAGTTATGGTGGCAGAAGTTACTCAGATATTTGCTTAGATGTTCACGGAAACGGATTAGCGCGTGTTGAAGATATAAAAGCCCGATTAACTATGATCGCCAATGAAAAGGGTGATTTTGCACTGCCAGACGAAAAGCCTGATACTGAGTATTTATCAATCAGAGAAAGATCACATGAGGCATATGCTAAAGAAGGCTACAACACATACATAGAAAAATGTTTAATTAATTCATACGGAAGTAAGGATATAGAAAAACTATCCGCAGAGCAAGTTATGAATGTAATACACAGAGAGCTCGAAGCCGGTAACCTTGATATTAATACCCGAAAATTTGAAATATATAAATGGGTTGAACGTTTGAGTGAAGCAAAAAAATTTGATAATAAATCTTCTGAATTGATTGATTTGTGCCAAAAAGTTTTTATGAAAATGCATCATGATGCGGCAGCAATCCCCTATAGCTATGAAACGGAAAATATAAAGAAGGCACTGAAAAGCAACAATAAAAGTATGCTGTATAGTTTTAAATTGGAGCCTTTTGGTGATTTTGCACAACAAATAGAGAATGTTAAAAATTTTGCCAATTATAAATCTAAAGATGATGCTTTATACTACGCTCGTGAAATGTATAAATTAGCGTGGACAAAAGATTATGTCAGCTGTTTTAATGATGTTAACTTTGCAACTGTAAATCCCAAAGGAAAAGATAATATTGGTAAAAAACTTCCGATTGATCAGTTTAAAGAATGGTTGAGTGAGATACCTAAAGAAAATGAAGATTATCGCATTTTGCAATGGGCAATGGACTCTGTAGGACTAGGTAATCAATATGCAAAAAAATACTGCTTCTCAAATAGTTATGACCACAGTGAATATTTTTTGGATGAAAATAAAATAGTTTTAGCTTTTGGAGAAGAAGCAAAACAACTGAACAAAGAAATGCGTATGCGCTCTTTGAGCCAACAATTTATGGATGAATGCGAACAATCTAAGAAAGCTTTTGATGAAAAGATTGAATTTTACGATAAATTAGCACGCTTTTCTATGTCTGCTAGTGAAGAGGAAAAGAAATCTTTAGCCGCTGAATTAGCCGAATATTTTGCCGATGATAATGTTCGATATAAACTAGATACTCCTCTATTTCACTTTGATACCAGAACGTCAAATCCGTTCTTCATGCGTAATCCGAATATTAAAGAGATTTACGAGAGATTTAATAATTCC
Source organism: uncultured Alphaproteobacteria bacterium (assembly GCA_934255405.1). GTDB lineage: Bacteria > Pseudomonadota > Alphaproteobacteria > RF32 > CAG-239 > CAZU01. Next base: position 46,917 of record CAKQNT010000012.1, on the reverse strand, counting down.
CCAACTAAACAGTATTTTTGCGACAATCTTGATGCAGATAGTGACAATATATTCAGGGTTTCTGGATATAAAGAGCGACAAATTGAAGAAAGAAAATTCAAGGAAAATATTGTCGATGATAATGATAAGCTCTCACGAGCCTTAGCTGCACTTGAAGATAATGATATGTACCGTGATATTATTCGGAAAACGAATAAATATAGTCGTCGCGAATTCAGAGATAAAGTATGTAATTCATTAATGGAATTAGCAGATTATGTTGCTCCGATAAGTCAGAAAAGAGCTGTTAATATTTACGGCTTAGTAGATGGACAAATTGAAAGATTCAGCAAGCCGTCTTTTGATTATGGAGACAATCAATATGAAACAGAACTTAAAGAAGTAGAAAAGAAATTTGAAAATTCAGCAAAGGAAATTATCCAGAAAAAGTTAAGACGTGCCAGTAAATTAAAGGAATATGTTCACTATCATCTGCTTTATCGTTCATCTAATACTACACAATTAGATAATCTTGTTATTGATAATTTTAAATTTAGAGAAAAATCTGAAATTTTAAAAAATGCTATGACTGCTTACGGATTCGATTATGAAGCCGACATGAACAGTGTTATAAAACGACTTGATCACTTAATGGGCCACACCTCAGAAACTTCATTATTTAATGAAACTTCTGAAACGGTACAGCAATTGTCTAACATGCGTTCACAAAATGATACATATGATTTTTGGCGCAGTGCCGGTATCATTGTAACCGCTAATGCAATCCGTGAAGGAAAAGATTTTGACCTTAAAAATACACTTAAGTACATTCGTTTTTGTAAAACATCATCATATTATGCTCCGGTTATAACCGATATCTTTGCAGAAGCAATCCAAAAGCGCAACAAATTTCATTCTCTATCGCTAAAAGATAAGTTATATGTATATGAAACAATGAGCGATTTAGATTTATTTTCAGAAAAATATGCCAATAAGGCAGAATTTTTCAAATCTATAGTTCGAGACATCGAAAATCATCCTAATCATGGTGAGGCAATGCAAATTACTGAAAAACTTCTAAGCTTGCAATATGCCGGAAAGCCTTTAAAAGAGCATCACTTGAAATCTCATGATATTGAATTTTCCAAAGAAAAAGATGTTTTAATCAGCTTTTATGCCAAAGGAAAATCTGATATCCTAGGTATTGATGATGGTAGTGATGCTTATTATGAAAAAGCTGTAAAACTAGCTGATGAAATTTGTTCTCCTATCAAAATTAATGAAGGATATTACGACGGACGCCTAACTGATCATGAAAAATTTCCGCGAGCAACCTTACAATCAATCATGAAACAGATTTCAACAAATATTGTTTCGCAAGAATTAACTGCACAAATGTTGTCAGAAAGAGGAGATGCAAAGTTTTCTCAACAAGACGCCAAAGATTTTGATATTGCTGCTCGCTGTGCTGAAGGGGTTATTTCTGCGTTGGCAAAAGACCCTAAATCTGCCAAAACCGCCATTGATTTTTTAAGTAAAAAGTGCACTTCTGAAAGCATTGATGAGGTATTTGATAAATTACCCAAATCTTACGATTTAAGACGTGGTGCTGAAATTAAAGTTGACCATTTTGGAAGTAAAAACATTACGTTAGATAATTTTTCTTTACAGCTTTTGCATGAGAACTTCTGGCATGCTGATTTACCTGTTCGTGCATACTTAATGAATCGAATTCTTAAAGCCTATTCCAATAAAGACGAAGATGTCTTAAATTTAGTGGTGGATATGCACTTTGATAAAAAATCACCCTATTATAAAGAAGCTAAGCGCGTTATAAAAACAGTATTTGAACATTTAAAGCCATATGAAAGAAACCTAATATTAGCCGCACTTGTATCAGCTAATCAACGTGATTTGGAAAGTGCAAAAACCGGTGGTGAAGCAATTGGCGAAGGGTTAAAAATGTTTTTTGAAAATAAAGGTCCGGCATTTGTTAAGTTCGGTCAACTCCTGAGCTATTTACCGGTATTAGACCCAGATATCAGAAAGCCATTGGCAAAATTACGCGATAAAGCGGATATTCCTACGCGTGCTGATTTATTTAATCTTATGAAAGAAACTTTACCTAATGAAGAATTGGCAAAAATAGGACGAGTTGATAAAATTTTAGGTGCCGGTTCTTTCTTCATAACTGCAAAAATTGAATATGAAGGCAAGCCATGCGTTGTAGCTCTTATGAGGCCCTATGCCAAAGATTTAGCCCAATCCGGTATGGATATGATACATGACACTATCGTAGATTTAGCAAAACAAGATGCCATGTATAAACCATTGCTAAATATTGCTACTCAAGCGCGTTTATCTGCTATGAGCGAGACAGATATTGAGGCTGACTATCAAAAATTTGTAGAAGCAGTAAAAATTTATGACAATATTAAAATTACTACACCTCAAGGTGAATATACCCCTGAAGTAGCAAAGTGGATAAGCTATGGCAAAGGTAAAGATAATCAAGTATATAAAATTATGTCGATGGCAGAAGGCAGAGCAATGACATCAACACAAATGCCCGAACAAACAAAACATGATATGGCTGTTGCTTATGTTGCTTTGGAACTCACCAACCTATTAGCCGGAGGCAAATGGGATACAGATAGGCATCAGGGTCAGCAAAATCTCGCAGAAAACGGGTTTAAGAAATTTATTATAGGTATTTTTGATACCGGTGCACAAATTCAAAATAATCCTAAATTTAAAGATAAAGTATTACTTGGCGAATTGCTCTATGGTATGGCAAGAGCGGCTAGAAACGGTGAAAACATTGCAGACTATATGGTTAGAAAAGTAAAAAATATTGATAAAGCCGGCGACAAACTTAATTTTAACACTTTATACATTGACGAAGTACAACGAGGATTGACTGCATTATCAGATATTATAACTTATCAAAAAGAAGTTAAAGATGAAAATGGAAAAGTAATACAGCCGGAAAAATCTTTAACCGGTAAAGAAATGGGAGATATTGTTACGGCAATATTAGATTCCGGACTGGTTGATAAGAAAGTAAAGATGACAATTGCGGCCAAAGCCATACTGAACAAAATACGCATAACCAGAAAAGGTTGGATTTCATCACTTGGAGAAGGATTGAAAAAGATATCTTCTACCATTAAAATTGAAAAAAAGGATGACAAAGAATGCTCTTCTGCAGCGAGACGTGTTGACAAACCAAAATCAGAAGTGGACGCTTTAGCTTTAGCCGATTCAAAAAACAGAATCTTAGGTGTTAGTCGGGAACATATAAATCTATTTGAGGAAAAAAAATCGCCAAAATATAATGCGGTAGCACTTACGAGGTAAGGCAGACTAAAGTATGCCGGTCGGCATAGCCGGTGAGCACCCGTGCAGCTCAAGCATAGCGCAGAGTAATCCCGCCCCCTGAACAGAGATTAGATTTTGAGGACCTGTCTCTTGTTTTTTATGGATATTTTGCGGTTAGAGCCACTCAATTTTACACCTTCTGAAAATCCATCAAAATCAGCTTATAACGCTTTAGATTCCTAGAGTTTGCAAGATTCAGTTTCTTTAGCCCATTCATTACTAAAATGTGATTGTTTTTGAATTTTTCCTCATAAAAATGTGATTAGAAGTCATTTTTTCCTTGCTAAAATGTGATTATAGGCTTATATTAAGTCTTAAATTTCAAGGAGATTGCAATGAAAAGATACGCATTTGAGCAGCTTAAAGCATGGAAAGAAAATCCTAATCGCAAGCCGTTGGTTATCCGTGGCGCAAGACAAGTCGGTAAAACTTGGCTGATGCGGGAATTTGCCAAGCAGTTTTATAAAAAGACAGCTTACATTAGTTTTGTTGATACACCCGATGCCAAAAACATTTTTGAAGGTAATTATAATTTGGATAACATTTTGTTGGGTCTGAACGTGTTAACCAATGTTCAAATCACGCCGCATGATACGTTGATTATCATTGATGAAATTCAAGAATGTGAAAGAGCCCTAAATGCTTTGAAGTTCTTTAAAGAAAATGCGCCGGATTATCATATCATCGCTGCCGGAAGCTTGCTTGGCGTGGCTGTTCGGCAGAAACAATTTTCATTCCCTGTCGGACAAGTTGATTTCTTAAATCTATATCCTTTGAGCTTTTGTGAGTTTTTGGATGCTATCGGCGAAAACCAATTATCCGAACTTATTTTGAAGAAAAACTGGACGATTTTGCAGAATTTCCAAGACAAATGCATCAATTTATTAAAACAGTATATGTTTGTCGGCGGTATGCCCGAAGCAGTTAAATCTTTTGCGGATAATAAAGATATGGCTGAAGTTCGCCGCTTACAGAATGCTATTATTGCCGGCTATAAGGAAGATTTTTCAAAATATACTCAATCTTACAATGTTCCGAAAATCAATGCTGTTTGGAATTCGCTACCGACACAGCTTGCTAAAGAAAACAAAAAATTCACTTATAAAGACGTTCAAAAAGGAGCCAGAGCTCGTGAATATGAAGCTGCTGTAGAATGGCTTACACTTACCGGATTAGTCTATAAAATCCATAAAATCACCAAACCTGATTTACCTATAAGCGGTTACGAAGAAGCTTCGGCTTTCAAGCTCTATATGATAGATACAGGTTTGTTATGTGCCAAAGCAATGCTTGATGCCAAAACAATCATAGAAGGCAACAAGATTTTTGAAGAATTCAAAGGAGCACTAACCGAGCAATATGTTTTGCAGGAGCTTAAAATAAAAGATAATCTGCCGATTGCTTACTGGGGAAATGATAACAGTTCGGCGGAAGTCGATTTTGTTATTCAGGATAAGGATATGGTTATTCCGATAGAAGTAAAAGCCACCATCAATCTAAAGGCAAAAAGCCTTGCTTCTTATCGGCAGAAATATCAACCGACAAAAGCCGTTCGCACCTCACTTGCAGGCTACGAGGAAAACAATGGCTTATTCAACATTCCGCTTTATATGATTGAGAATTTGGTTGAATAGTCGAATTTTCTCTTTCAGTTATTTTATATTTAAAAATTCATCCAATTTTTGATTAAACAACGACTGCTGTATATTATTGCATTTTTGCAATTCATCAGCATTAAGAACATAATCTCTCATCACCTGAGCAACTGCTGTATTCTGTTCAGATAATTTTTCAGACAAAGCGCCATATTCTTGAACTGGAATACCTTTTTCAAAATCAGCCTCATAATTAGGAGCTTCTTTACCCCATTCATCAAAATGTTTAGCAATTATTGAGGCAGAAAAAACTTGTTTTTGGTCACCGATTTTAACTCCAACATCGTAATTTGCGATATGAGCACCTCTAATAGCCTGACCTGCGCAGGCACCCATGCTCCTTATATATGGTTCACCTTCCACGCTTTGTTGACGAGTAAAAGACATCTCAAGAGTTTTTCCGCCACGCTCAATTCTATAAGTTTGAGTTGAGCCGTCCTGGCTAACACTCACGGTGGCACCTGATTTTTTATACTGAACATTTTTCATGAATTTTCTCCTTTGCTATCCATATACTTATTCATTCCAAAATCCTTTAGAAATTCAAGCATGCCTTTATACTATCATACCTTTTATCTTTTGTCTATGCTTTTCGAGAAACCAATCATTCTATAAAATATAAGGATTTATTATGCAAGCACTGCTTAAAACAATTACTAACCGCAAAAAATTTAGGCAGAAATATCTTGACATAATTTACATATATTGACAAAATACACTTACAAAAAATATTTTTAACCAACTATTATAATTATGAAAACGAAAACAAACAAAAAGGCTGACGCTTCAAGAGAAGTGCTTCCTTCTTGGGATTTATCCCACGCATTTTACGCCGGACATGATGATCCACAAATCCAAATTGATCTCCTGCGTATCAAAGCAACCGTCAAAGAGATTGTGAAGTATGAAGGGCAAATTTCTGAGCTACGACCCTATGAATTTGCTCTGCTGGTTCGTCTCTACGATGGTCTTTGTGGTTTGGTTCGCAAGTTGCTTGTCTATTCTCATCTGCTTTCTGACACCAATCTGGACAACCAAGAAATCACCAATTTTGCGGTATCCATCTCAGAAAAGGTAGATGAGCTGATTGAGCCAATCTCCTTTCTGACCAAAGAGATCCGGAGGATTTCAGATTATCAGAAGTATGAGCTGCTGCTCAGCCCGAAGTTGCGGCGCTATGTCCCCTGGCTGGAAAGAATCTTCTACTCAGCTGATGTTGATGACACAGCGATGTATGTCTTCAGCAAGAAGTCGGCAACCGAAGGCCAGTGGTCAAAGCTCTACAACGAAACATGCTCCAAAATGGAGTTTGTTTATCAGGGGCAGACCTACAATGCGGCAGAGATCTTTGCTCTAAAAGAAAGGGCAAAGACCGAAGAGGAAGAAAAAGGAATCAACGAGATCATCAATCAGGCTTTCAAGCAGAATGCCCACATTTTCACCAATTGCCTCAACGCAATTATGAAAAATGAAGATGTTGATGCCAAACTTTTCGGTTACTACAATGCCGAGAATGAAAGCTTTGACGAGAACATGATTCCTCGAGAAGACCTGCTCTTGCTGGTCTCTGCGGTAACGGATTCCTTTATCCCGATGTCCAGAAGGTTTTATTCACTGCGTGACAAGCTCTACAGCTCCAAGAAGTGTAATCCTGTGGGCAACCCGATTAAGGTGCCGGAAAAAAGGTATTCTTGGGCAGAATGCAAAAAGATTGTCCTAAGCGCATATAAGGAGTTTTCTCCTATGTATGAAGCTTATGGCAAATCAATCATTGATGCCGGAATTATCGATGTCGGAACCAAGAAAGGAAAAAAGGACGGCGCCTACTGTATGCCGGGCGAAACTCCCTACATCCTTCTGAATTTTACCGGCAACGAGAGTGACATCAGAACTCTTGCCCACGAATTGGGACACGGTATTCATCATTTGCTTTGCTCTCAGCAAGGCTATCTGAATGACGCCACCCCGATTTCTCTGGCCGAAGTTGCCTCCGAGTTTGCTGAGAACATCGTTTTCCAAAAACAGATATCCATGGCAAAAAGCAATACCGAAAAGCTGTATTTGCTAATTGCCAGAGTATCTGAACAGATTGGAACGATCCACGCTCAAATCGGCTACTACAACTTTGAAAAACGCGTTCATGCCGAACGTCAAAGAGGTAGCTTGACAACCGAACGCCTGAATCAGATTTGGGCCGAAGAGCAAGAACGCTACACCGGCAAAAAGCTCGAGGGTGACAATCGCTATCGATGGATGCGCATCTCACATCTTTTCAATTCGCCGTTCTATGTATACTGCTATGCATTTGCCGGCATTTTGGTCAACAACCTGATTAAGGTTTATGAAGATGGAGATTTAGACAACATCGATCTCTGCGATTTTTCGGCGCGCTTCATGGAGATGCTCTCAAACACCGGAGTTGAACCATACCGCGATTTGCTGGAGGCCTTTGAACTGGATGTAGATGACCCGAAGTTCTGGCGCGACGGGCTCAAAATCGTTGAAGACAGCATCAATGAGATTGAACGTCTGGCCAAAGAAGAAGGGCTACTCTGACTAATAAAAAAGCATCACATCAATGTGATGCTTTTTTATTAAAAGGCTATGATTCAAAAAAAACAAAAAAACCGCGGGTTGTCTCAACACAACCGGCGGTTTTTTGTCACAATAATTCAGGCAAAAAGCTTTTTCCGCGATATGCCTCTATCAAGCCTTTTTTGGAAAGAAATACCACAATATCCTTCCCGTAGCCCGAAGCCTCCTCTTTTACAACCGTAAAGGAATAGATGTCTGCTTGCTCCGTCATCGTTGCATCCAACATCTTTGCTTGCCGGCCAAAGGCTCCTACATTTTTGACAATTCTATCCCGCATGATATCTATTGCCATTATCGGGCTGTTCTTAATCTTTACTACCGGTGAATAATACACATCATCACCGATTTTTGTCGCTCTCACGCCCCAAGCGCAGTCTTTTTCTTCCACGCCGAAACGATTTGCAAAAAAGCGCAAGCTGATAAATTTAGCCTGCTTTTCTTCCTTTTTCATATCTTAATTATTAAATTACGAAGTCCTTGTATCACAAAATTAAATAAAATTCAACACATAATTGCACAAATTTTGTTTATTTTTTGTTTAAAAATTAACTTTTTATAGTGTATAATGTATCTCAAACAAGAGTTTTATTGCAAACAGGAAACAAACAATGCCAACATCCTTAGAACTGGAAACCTACTACCAACTAAAAACCAATATGCAAACCATGCACGATTTGCAACAGACGGCAGTCCGCGGCGCTGATAAATCTTGCACCGAAACAGATAGCTATGAGAATGCTCTGGAAAATTTCCTTGATGCATACCTGCTGTATTACCAAAATAATCAAAGCCCCAACCTCAACAAGCAGACCGATAGCTTAAAAGAAGAGCTCATCAAACAACTGACATTCTCTGCCGCCGACAATAATCTGGCAAAACAGATTACTGACCTGCAAAAATTGCTGTCTTCATCTGAGCTGGCGTTCTTAAGCAATGATAATTTGCAAACTCAAATCAAAGACCTCTTGCAATCTCTTGAAATGGAAAGCCGGCTCGACCAAAAACTAACCCAAATTTCCGAAACCGACGAGATTATTCCCGCCGAAGAAATAAAACAATTGATAACCAAAGCCGAAAAGCAGTCCACCCAAGAAAAAAATAAAAAGAATCAATCCAAAAAAGAGCAATCTCGCACAGACGACTACAAAACCACAATCACCAATGCCATAGACTTCCTACTGCAAAACCGAAGCTCTCGAAGAGAGCTAACCGCCGAAGAACAATACATTTCAGAAAACAGTAACAAAATAATCAAAGCGCAATTGGTTAAAAACGACAAAGGAGAGGCTTATCTCAGAGCAGTTTTCCCAAAAAACTACCACATTGATCTGCTTTTTCGACATACTTCCCAAAATAAACATGTTTTTTTTGCTAAAGACACCCCCGCCGAAACTGAAAAATTATATAAATTTCTTACCGATAAAGAGTTGTCTTTTCAGAAGAAAGCTCAGCCGGAAGAAAAAACTGCGGCTAAAGAAAAATCCTTGCGGCAGGAACTTTCTCTGCCGAAACTGGATCCTCAACAAAAAGCCGATTTTGACAAAGAACAAAAAGCCTACAAAATATATTGTTCTCTCGGACAAACCCAAAACGCCAAACAACTGCTTACTCTGCTAAAAAAGAAATATAACACATTGCAAAAAAAATCTAAACAAGAGCAAAAAAAGCAAGAGTATCAGGAAAAACAAGCAAAATTGGCAAAGATTAAGCTCAACAAAATTGACAGCATTAATCAGCATATTGAACAAGCCATCAAGCAACTTGATAACAACGCAATTCTCAACTTCCTTGCTCCGGCCAAAGGCAACAACAAAAAGAACCAAACCACGCGACAGATATTTAATGACTTTTTGCAAATATACTCTTCACCGCATAAGCCCGTAATTTCTAATATGCGTACATATTTATACAGGAAATTTCAGGAAGATATCCGTCTTTGGAATGATATCAGCGAAAATTATTACAAATACATAAAAAGCATGGCCAACGAAAACTACTATAAAAGCGTTGTTTCTTCACTCTATGAAGAAAAGCAGTCGGTAAAACAAGCTCTATCTTCCGAAGAAGCCGAATTATCCAAAGGCATCAGCAAACTGATTTTACTGCGAACGATAGAGACCCATTCTTTAGCTGCAGATACCACCTCTGACAACATCAGCCAAATGAACAACCTTTTGCACAAAATAGGCTACAAAATATCAATCAAAAATATTACCTATAATGCTTCTACCTCTCTCAAGTCCAAACCCTTGACCGCCATGCTGCGCTGTCTGGCCGACGGAAAAAAGCTCGACTTTGCCGACAAAAGCAAGCTTAACGCTGACGAGCAGGCATATATCCGCGCAAACTACCAACAATTTAAACAAGCGCTTGGCAAAGAGCCTAACTTCCAATATTTAATCGGCGATGTTGTTGAAAACAAAGAAAGCAACCTCACTCCGGTGCTGACCCCATACCAAAAACGCTACAAAACTTTAGGAATTATGGCGGCTCTTTCTGCTCCGGATTCCAAAGATGAAATCATTACCCTCGCCAAACGCAATTTGAGCTCAGCCGAACAATCCAAAATGAGCGGCTGGAGTACTGATGATTATCTCTTCAAAACCTATCTGGAAGTATTTTTTGACAAGCCCGATATTCAGCTTGACCGCAAAAATCTCCCCAACCTGAAAAAACAGTACCAGTGGGAAGATTTCAAAGCGCAAAACAAAGAAGCATCTTTGGCTCTCAATCAAGAGTTCAGAACTCAGACCAACAATAATGCCGGTAATCTTATCGCCAAACTGCTGTCCAAAGGCGAAATGGCCGGCGCCAGTGTCCACCACATTACTCCGCTGAAATATGCCGTCTGCACCGATACCCCCGGAGAATTTAATGCCCCTAGCAATCTGGCTATCTGCAAACAGTGGAACGACTGGGAAGATGACAAACACCAGCTGGAACACTTGGCCACGATTGAAGGCGGAGAATATACAGCCCCTTATCTTATAGAAAAAGACGGTCAATATGTGCGCCGCCCTCAATGTGACTTAAGAAAAGGCGACAATATCTGCTTCGAAAAACTGCAGATTTTCGAAAACGGCAGATATAAATCCCTGATTGAGGAAGATACTTTATATATAAGCTCAAGCGGGTTAAGCATCTCCTCGCCAAAAGTTCCGCCGCTTTTGCAAGAATTGCAAATGCACAAAATTATGTCCAAATCCGCTCACAGCAGATAATTGCTCACAATTTTTGTACCGAGATTTTCAACCCGATTTTGTGAGTTTGCCCCGGTTGCAGACAAACCGCAAAATCGCCGACATTAGACGGCTCTACACATACAAATTTTTTGTATTGTCCGGCGCTCATTTCTGCCAAATCTTTGGCCGGATTCCACACCACCGTGGTTTTTGAACCGTTTTTTTCAATCACAATCACTCGCTGATATTCACGGTCTTCAATCTCTGTCCTGCCGCAATGCTCTAAGAATGCTGCGTCAAATTCACCATTAATTTTCAACGCTCCCTCTTGCGTATATTTCTGTCCGTCCAAAGAGCTTCTGTAGCTGCACCCTTGCAAACCATTTATGGATATGTTTTCGATTGAGCTGATATTAAAATAGCAGTGCAGCGCTTCCGCAAAAACCAACGGCTCTTCTCCCAAGTTAACCGTTTCCAAACTATAATCAAGTTTGTCGATTATCTTAATGCGCAAGGTTGCCGCGGCTCTGATATTATACTTTGCGTCAGGCACCAACTGCAGCACCGCCTCTGCCATATTTTCATCAGCACATATCCCCTGCACTTTCCACTCAGATATGCGGGCAAACCCATGCCGCGGCAGATTGTCATTCAGCTTTTCGGCGGCAAATCGCGGCCAACAAACCGGTATACCGCCCCTAATTGCCTGCGCGTTGTCAAACTTGTTCAGGTCTCCCAGCCAAAACACATCATGCACCTCGCCCTTAGGACAATAAGAAAGCAGGGTTGCTCCCCACAAAGCCAGCTTGCACTCTGCCGTATTATTACTGATATTTATAAATCCCGTATTTTTCATGTCTGCAACCTCTTATCCGTTTATTATCTGGGGCATTTTTTAATCTGATTAACATTATTTTTTCAAATTTATAAAGTTTGCCCGATAAATGCAAGATTTTTGTCCTGTAGTAGCAAATACTTTTGCACAGAATTAGCGGCAATTGCAAAAAGTAGTTGAGCGAACCGCTTATACGTGCTCTGATATTAGCCGATAGTTAACTATTTAATTGGAACATTTCTAATGTCGCTGACCAAATACATCAAATTATTTTTCTTGACCTTTTTGCTGGCCGTATATTCATACAACACTCAAGCGCGCACCCGTATTACCGCCGAGCGCATCTATGGCTACGCCCGCGATCTTAACTATGACGCGCTCTCCCAAATAGGGCGCTATATTGATGTAACTGACGGCAGCGGCTACACCGCTTTGTGCAAGGCCATTGCCGATGACAATCAGCATGCCTACTATACTTTGCGCCGTTTTGGCGCCAACCCCAAACCGCGTTGTTTGTCTTCGGCGCTTTCGGCCAACCATAGCGCCTTTAACGGACCGGTGTTTAATGTCAGCTCCGGCACCTGGACTGCCCTTGGTGTGGCCGCTGTAGGCGGCGGAATTATTGCGGCAGCCAGCGGCGGCGGTGGTGGCGGCGGCGGCGACGATGACAAATGCCCCGGCTATGGCTATAATGCCTGCGGTTATGGCTATGAAGAAACATCAACCTGTTTTGACGGCGACAATACTCGTTATATTTGTAAGCTCAAAGAAGGCTACATTGACACAGACGGCACCATTACTTGCGCTCACGGCTATTCTCGCGCGGATGAAAATGCGGAATGTCTTGCCAACACCTGTGACGGCTATGATTATGATTCCTGCCAAAACTGGCAGATTGTAGACAGCTCTTGCCTCACTCCCACCGCTACCAAATATAAGTGCTCCAACAAAGAGGGTTTTAATGACGATGGCTCCTGCAAAATCGGCTACACTCTCACCGATGGCAACTGCGTGGCTCAAAACTGCGGCGCAGGCTTTAGTACAGATACCTGCAAAACCTGGCAGACATCGGAAACCTGTCAATCTGGCACCGAGACTCAGTATAAATGCACCAACAAAGAGGGTTTTAATGATGATGGATCCTGCAAAACCGGCTATACACCAAGCGGCGACAGCTGCGTGGCAGACACTTGCGATGGTTTTAGTGATAGCGTAACTTGCCAAAACTGGCAGAATACAACCACCTGCCAATCCGGCAGCGACACCAAATATAAATGCGTCAACAAAGAAGGCTTTGACGATGACGGAAAGTGCCTAAACGGATATAGCGGAATTAACTGCACTGCCGACACCTGCGATGGCTTTAGTGATAGTGTAACTTGCCAAAACTGGCAAACTCAAACCACCTGCCAATCCGGCAGCGACACTAAATACAAATGCGTCAATAATGAAGGATATAATGACGACGGCAGTTGCAAAACCGGCTATACACCAAGCGGCGACAACTGCGTGGCAGACACTTGCGATGGTTTTAGTGACAGCGTAACTTGCCAAAGCTGGCAAACTCAAACCACTTGCCAATCCGGCGCTACAGAAAAATATAAATGCGAAAATAACCCCGGCTACAACGATGACGGCTCCTGCGCCAGCGGATATGGCAAAAACGGCAGTGGCGCATGTGTGATTAAAGGTGCTGACATCTATGGCACCAAAAACGGCGACGATATAACTATCGAAAATACAGAATATGCCGATGTTTATGGAATGTACACCACCACCAATGGCTACAATGCAAATTCCAATGTTTCGGCGACAATTTCCATCGGCAACAAAAGTGATGGCAATGTTTATGGTGTTGCTTCAGCCGGAAACGACGCTACAGTGATAAATGCCTATGACAGCAGTACGGGAAAAATCACTATAAACAACACCGGAAATGGCAACGTTTATGGATTAAAAGCCAACACGGCGTCTAATGCTGATGACGGTATAGGAGGTGCTCACACAGAAGGAACAATTGATATAATAAACAATGGCAATGGCAATATTTATGGAGTATATGCAAATACAAACGCTGTTAACATAACTTCGCACAGAGCCGAAATAGCAAATACTACCGGCAAAATTCAAATATTTAACAACGGCAACGGCAATGGTAATCTCTATGGTGTCTATGGAAAAACTGCCACTAATTCCCAATCAACAAATCCAATAGATGGTACAGGTCATGTAGATGCAAGCATTCACATCAACAATAGCGGAAGCGGCAAAAGCTATGGTTTATACGCCACAGACACCGCTCAAAGCATATCCAACACCACCGGAAAGAACGTAGCCCAAAATTCCTCTATTACTATGGTAAATAATGATCCGAGCGGCATCGCTTATGGCATTTACGCCGATAAATCCAAAAACATCACTGATGCAGCCACTCAAGCCACCTCATTGATAGAAATGGCCAACGTTGATGTTGGAACTATCATCGGCATGTATGGCAAAACTTTGGCAGAAAACAGCGGCACCATAAAACTGCACAATCTTGATGGAGGCACCGCTATCGGTATGTATATTGACGGAGGCACCGCCACCAACAGCGGCTCCATAATCATTGACCGTGAAGAGTACGACGACACAGACATCATAGGTGGCGGTGGCGAAACACTATCCCCCACCACGCCAAGTCCGGATGGAATTGCGATTGGTATCTATGGAGCTGCCGGTTCAACCATCAGCAATTCCGGAACAATCAGTATCTCAGATGCCGGCACTGCGTATGGCATTTTGGGAGAAGACAGCACCGTCACCGTAAACAATACCGGCACCATTACAATTGATGGCAATTCTCAGACCAACAATTCAACCATCGACGGCAAATTTATCAACCTCAATGGCGGCACGATCCTCAACAGCGGAAGCATGGTTTCAGAAACCAGCCTCAATCTGGCGGCCATGAACGCCAATGTCATAGCCACTCAAGGGGCTCAATTTTCGGCGCAAGATGCTCTGATTGGCAATGTCACCATGAGTTCAGATATTGTCAGCAATGGTTTTGACACCACTTACAAAGTTGCTGATATGGTCAAAGCGGCAGATTTATCAGATTTCCGCTTATCCTCCGGCTCTGCCTTGTTTGATGCCCAACTGGAAAACGGCACCGACGCGGTCTTGAGCATGAAATCTTTCTCCTCGGTGTTAGAAGACGACGAAGCCTCCAAGTTCTTACAAAACAACTATGCCGCCGCCAATAACGAAAAACTTTTTGCCGCTCTCAAGTCTGCAAGCACCTCCGCCGAACTCAATGAGCGTGTCAGCAGCTTGTTTGGCAAAGATATGTTTTCTCGTATGGCTTATGAAGACCTTTCCATGCTTCGCGAGGTCAACTTCGACATGAATCAAAAGTTCCTTGCCCAAACCGGCAGCTTTTCTTTTGGCGGACAATTCACGCCCACCAGCTTTAACAACAGCAACGGCTCTATCGGACGTTACTCGGTCAATGGCTACAGCAACGGCAATATGAGCCTTGGTTTTGGCATGGCTATCAGCGATATTTCCTCTCATGACGACCACGATGACAACCGCCGTTTTGACCGCAGCTTTGTTATGAGCCTGCCGATAGGTTTCAGAGCCGGCGGCATGGAATTTATCACCTCTCCCAAGCTGGGTTACTCCTACGGAACCTACGACCGCGAAGGGTACGAAAATGTCACCTATAACGGCAAGGTGCAAAAGCGCATTTTTGCCCTGATGAACGAGGCCAAATATCCCCTGACTTACGGCAATGCCAAAATTATTCCCACTGCCGAATTTAACCTCATTGGCTACAACATTAAAGCCAATGAAGACGATAACCAATATGCCCTAAAGATAAACTCGCAAAACCACTACTCGGTTGAGGCCGGTATCGGACTGATGAGTGAAAAAGAATTTGCCTTGAATAAAAACAGCCACCTCAAATTCAACGGCGGAGTTATGGTATATCAAGAATTTGCCAACCCCTATGAGCTGGATATCTCCATGTCCGGCATGGATGGCACCTACCGCCTGCAAGACGAAAAACGTGGTGATAACCGCGCCGCTCTCCGCTTTGGCATGGATTACAAGGTCAATAACAGCACCAGTGTTTCAGCCAACCTGCTGACCAACATTGACCACGAATACCGCACAGATGCGGGCATAAACCTGAAATATGCATTTTAATCTCCGCCAAAGGCTTGTTTCCTCACCGAAACAAGCCTTTGGCAGTTTTTATGAATATAACTAACATTTTAAGAATCATAGATTGACAAAACATCGCCTTATCGTTAGGATATGAATATTCATAATAAATTGAGGTAAAAAATAAATAACATCTATGAGTTCCATATATCTGTATATCTTTAACCTTATACTGGTTTTTTTACTGGTTTTCGCAAACGCTTTCTTTGTAGTTTCTGAATTTTCTATCGTAAAAATCCGCCGCACCAAGCTTGAGGAGTTGGCGCGCAACGGTAGTAAACGTGCCAAAATCGGGCTAAAAATCAATGATCAGCTCAACACCTATCTCAGCGCCATTCAGCTGGGCATTACCCTCGCCTCTCTGGGCTTGGGCTGGATTGGCGAGCCGGCCGTCTCCCGCCTGTTGGAGGCTGTTTTTGGCTTTTGGCTGTCAGATAATCCGGTTTTGCTTCACTCCATTAGTTTTGGTATCGCCTTTGGCTTTATCACATTGCTGCACGTGGTTTTGGGTGAACTGGTGCCCAAATCTCTGGCCATTCAAGACACAGAACGCTATGCCCTGATTATAGCTCCGGCTCTTTATACCTTTAACCATATCTTCTCCCCGTTTATTTGGGTGTTTGACCATGTCACCATCGGTATTCTTAAACTGATGGGCATTCAACCCGGCAACGAGAACGGCGATGCTCACTCTGAGGAAGAAATCAAACTGATTATCGATGCTTCTCAAAAAGGCGGCATTATCGATGACACCGAAGGCGAAATTATCCAAAACGCCATCTGTTTTTCAGAGACTTGTGCCCACGAGATTATGATTCCGCGTCAAGACATCAAATGCGTAGACAAGAACTCCAGCTACAACGAAGCCATGGACTTTATCCGCAAGCACAACCACACTCGTTTTCCGCTTTGCGACAAAGACAAAGATCACATTGTCGGCATGGTGCATATCCGCGACATCTTAGAACATCCGGAAGACCGAGATGCCAAAGATTTTTTGAATCGCATTACCCGCCAGATTTTGTTTGTTCCTGAGAACAAATCAATCTCCGATATTTTGCACCAAATGATGGTCAAGCATATCCATCTCGCCATTGTGGTTGACGAATATGGCGGAACTGCAGGCATGCTTTCAATGGAAGATATTTTGGAAGAATTGGTCGGCGATATCCGCGATGAACACGATGACGTTGCCATTGAGCCGATTAAAAAGATTGATGACTGCAATTGCGAGTTTGATGGTCTCTATCTGATTGAAGATGCCTATGACTGCATGGATCTTCCTCACTTTGAAGCCGAAGAAAGCACCATCGGCGGCTATGTCTTCGCTCTTATCGGGCGCGCCCCAAAAGTCGGCGATACTGCTGAGGATAAATATTGCCGCTATGAGGTTATGGCAATTGACAATATGCGGATTACCCGTGTCAAAATTCATGTCAAAAAGCCCCAAAAATCCTCAAATTCAACGGCAGAACAAGCCGAGCAGACTCAAGAAATTGACTTTCATCGCTAAAACAAAAGCCGCTTTTCCAAAGCGGCTTTTTTTATATATCTTTTTACCTCCACACGCTGTCATTTATGAGTCAGCTCAGAGAATAACAATAAAAAAAGAACCTTGCTCCGAGGAACAAGGCTCTTTTATTATTAAGCTTAGCTCTGATTAGAACAACTTCAGAACTGACTGAGCAGCCTGAGAAGCCAAAGACAAAGAGTTAATAGCCAACTGCTGTCTGGTCTGCAGAGCCAACATATTGGCAGACTCTTCGTTCATATCGGCCAAGGTCAATTTATCGGCACCCTCGGTCAATACGTTAATCAGGTTCTCGGTGAAGTCTTCGCGGCTCTGAACGATGGAGTAGTTGTTACCAAACTCAGATGCCATAGAACGCAGAGATGAAATAGCCGCATCTACTTTAGTAACAGCGGTCTCAATATTACCGGTTGTTTTCCAAGCATCTTCAGCTTGAGCAGCCAAACCCAAACCAGCAGCAGTAGCGCCTTTACCTTCAATATCCAATTTAGAGGTGCCATCTTCATTGAATTTAACAGACAAGTTGCCGCCATTTAACAAGTTAACGCCTTTGTAGCCGGAATCTTTGGCAACGCCGTCAATCTGGGTCAAAATTTCATTGAACTGTTTCATATAAGCAAGACGCTCGGTATCTGAAGAACTATCCAAAGCAGATTGAGCAACCGCCTTAGCCTGCTGAGCAAAAGTGGTAATAGATTCAATACCTTCATCAGCGGCTTTAATAGTCTGAATAGCCTGTCCCATGCTGTCCAACAAAGAGGACAAGTCGCTGGCGCGGTTGTTCAAAGATTGTGCGGTGTAGTAAGAAGACGGGTTGTCAATAGCGGAGTTTACTTTTTTACCGGTTGACAAACGCTCTTGGGTAGTATCCATAAGACTCTGGGTATTCTGCAAAGACAGAAGGTTAGATCTCATGGATGCGGTCAAAGAAATATTAGACATGTTTTTTCTCCAAATACTGTGGACACATAATCTGCAAATGCAATTCTTCCATTGCAGACATAAAGATTGAATAGCACCCAAATAAATGCTTTTCCATGATGGTAGAATATTACAACAGTAGTTAAAAAAAGTTTAATTTCATTTTGCAATTTGTAAGGTATGGATAACTTACCAAGCCAGATGGTTTGCGGAGCGACAGAATAGCAAATTAGAATAACTTAAGCTATAGACTGCGCGGTCTAACCCGCCCCACTCCGTCATACTCTGGTCAAGCCAGAGTATAATAATAAAAAAAAGAACCTTGCTCCGAGGAACAAGGCTCTTTTGTTATTAAGCTTAGCTCTGATTAGAACAACTTCAGAACTGACTGAGCAGCCTGAGAAGCCAAAGACAGAGAGTTAATAGCCAACTGCTGTCTGGTCTGCAGAGCCAACATATTAGCAGACTCTTCGTTCATATCGGCCAAGGTCAATTTATCGGCACCCTCGGTCAATACGTTAATCAGGTTCTCGGTAAAGTCTTCGCGGCTCTGAACGATGGAGTAGTTGTTACCAAACTCAGATGCCATAGAACGCAATTTAGAAATTGCATCATCTACTGCTTTAATAGAAGCATTAATAGCGGTATTCTGAGCTTTGGTTTCCTCAGCAGTAGCACCTGCACTGGCATCAGCAACTTTGCCCCAATCTTTTCCGGCGGCCAATCCTAATTCACCATCGTCTCCGGAGAAAGCTTTAACACCGGCAATATCCAATTTAGAAGTGCCATCTTCATTGAACTTAACAGACAAGCTGCCGCCATTCAACAAGTTAACGCCTTTGTAGCCGGAGTCCTTAGCAACGCCGTCGATCTGGGTCAAAATATCATTAAACTGTTTCATGTAATCAGCACGATCAGTAGAAGAAGAACTATCCAAAGCAGACTGAGCAACAGCCTTGGCCTGCTGAGCAAAAGTGGTAATAGCTTCAATACCTTCATCAGCGGCTTTAATGGTCTGAATTGCCTGACCCATGCTGTCCAACAAAGAGGACAAGTCGCTGGCGCGGTTGTTCAAAGATTGTGCGGTGTAATAAGAAGACGGGTTGTCAATAGCGGAGTTTACTTTTTTACCGGTTGACAAACGCTCTTGGGTGGTATCCATAAGGCTCTGGGTATTCTGCAAAGACAGAAGGTTTGATCTCATGGATGCTGTCAATGAAATATTAGACATGTTTTTTCTCCAAAATACTGTGGACACAAAATCTGTGACGTCATACTGACGCTACAGAAATAAATATATCACAAAATAGCGCTCCTTGCAAGCACTTTCGACTCTCGTATACTAATGACACAATAGTAAACAAAGCCTTAAATCTTTTCTTTTTCTTAAAAAATTCGTGACATTTGACGGTATATTAATCAGTTATTTCCACCAACAAAATTTGATATAATCGTGATTTCTTTTTATTCAAGACCCAAAAAAGCTCGCGACTCGCGAGCTCTTTTTTTTATTTTGCCAATTTTGCACTTTTGGCGGATATTTGCCGCGCCAATTCGCTGACAATATCACCATATTGCAATGCCAAATCATCATATGTCTTACCCAGCGGACGAGATAATTCAGATTTGCCGCGGAACATCAGCTTGCCGTTGGCGGTATACACGCTCCACCATGCGCTAAGCTCCACTGTTTTGCCAAAACTGCCATCAAAACGATTGACCTCAACCCAGACTATATAATCAAATCCCTCACGTCTAAAGCTGGTAGGCTTAACCAACGCATTAGGCATATACACCGCCATATCGTCGGCGATAGCTCTTTGCATAGCCGCGCCCAAGGGCTCACTCCAGCGATTATATTCAGAAATATTCATTTCCACCTGATTGGGCTCACGCGTAACAATCTGAGGTTTATCTAAATAAATTGGCATTTTTACTTCCTCAACCCCGATAACCAGCTTTGCGCTTTTGAAGGAGACGCTGGAATCGCTAATTGAGTTCAAACTATAAATTTTTGCCGGTCTGGTGGTTCCGCCCAAACAAGCGGTCGTCAACAGCACTGCCACCAATGCGATAATTTTTTTCATCTTAATCTCTCCTTCCCTTGCCTTTAAGCAACGCTTCCGGATGTTGCTCCAGATAATCTGTCAAATTGCGCACCGAACGCGCTGCCTCGCTTACATTACTTAGTGTGCGGTTAAGGTTTATCAAGGTATCGGCAGAGGCACCGGAACGTCCGCTGATAAGGCGGTTAACATCATTGATGGTGTTTTGCAATTGCGGCATTATATCGGTATTGAGTTTGGCAAAAAATTTGTTAAACTCAACCACACTCTCTCTAACCGGCAAATCCTGAATCCCCTTAGACAGCTCGCCCATTTGCGACAACACCGTAGGAATTTCCAACACATCGCGATTACCATGCTGATGATGCAACTCAATTGGTGAATCCGGCAATATCTCCAATTCAATCATCAGCAGTCCGGTCAGATAGCTCTGCGTGGTCAAGCGCGCGCGCAGTCCTTTTTTAATCAATTCATTCAAGATTGTCTCTCTATCGCTGAACTCCATATCCTCAATATTTTTCTTCTGTTCCATCTTTACATATACCGGAATGCTAAATTCCAAATTATCCGGATTGGCAATCAAATCAATCGCCACCACCTTGCCGATTTGCACGCCCTTAAACACCACCGGAGAACCGACATTCAAACCATTTATAGATTCCTCAAAATACATCACCAAAGTTTTGCCATTATTCACAAATACTTTTTCTTTTAGAAATATGCCAAAAACCAAAGCCAACACCGCAAATCCGGTAAGCATAAATATTCCGATAAGTTTCTTATTGGGTTCCTTGCGCATTTTATTTTGCCCCTCTGGTTAAAAATTTATAGACATTTTCATTTGGTGGATTTTGCAACAATGTTTTTGGATTGCCCTGTGCTCCTATTCCTTTGATTTCAGCGTCCAAAAACACCGAGTTAGTCCCGATATCAAAGATTGAGGCCAGCTCATGAGTCACAACTACAATAGTTGTGCCCAAACTCTTGTTAATATCCAAAATCAAATCATCAAGCAGCTTAGAACTGATAGGATCCAAACCTGCAGACGGTTCATCAAAATACACAATCTCCGGATCAAGCGCCAACGCCCGCGCCAAACCGGCGCGCTTCTTCATGCCGCCGCTGATTTCCGAAGGATAAAAATCACCAAAGCCTTTTAGCCCCACCAACGCCAGTTTCAGCTCCACCAGTTCATCAATCAATTTGGGCGAATAGTCGGTATACTGTTGCAACGGCATCGCAATATTTTCTGCCAACGTCATTGAGCTAAACAATGCTCCGCTCTGATACAAAATGCCGCAACGCTGCATAATTTGATCTCTTTTTGTCTGTTTGGCTTTGGCAAAATCCACACCATCGACAATCACCTCGCCTTTGGCAATCGGCACCAAGCCGGTCAACACTCGCAAAAGGCTGCTTTTGCCGCAACCGCTGCCCCCCATTATGATAAAAATATCACCCTTGTTTATGCTAAAATTCAAATCTTTGAGCAGCACAAAATCCCCATAAGCAATGGTCAGATTCTTAACTTCTATTTGCGGCTCTCCTTGTTTCATATTCCCAACACCTCAAAAATCCAAGTGATAACTCCGGTTGCCACAATCATCCACACAATTGCCGAAACCACGGCCTGAGTTGTCGCCTTGCCCACACTATCGGCATTGCGCCCGCAATAGATACCATAATAGCATCCGCATATAGATATAATTGCTCCAAACACCAAGCCATGAAACAATCCCACCAAGAAGTTGTCCATACCCAGCGCGTTTATGGAATACATCCAATATTCTTCCGCCGAAATGCCCAACATTATCACTCCAACCGCCGCACCGCCGATTATCCCCATAAAATCAGCCAAAATCGTTAATAACGGCATTGTGACAGTCAACGCCATAATCCGTGGCAACACCAAAAAATCCGCCACCGGAATTCCCATGGTTTTGAGCGCGTCGATTTCTTCATTTACCTGCATAGTTCCGATAGTCGCGGCATAAGCAGCGCCGGTTCTTCCGGCCATCACCACCCCCACCATTATCGCTCCCATAATACGGGTCATGCCAATAGCCACCAAACTGGCAACATATATCTGCGCGCCAAATGTCTTGAGTTGGATTGCCCCCACAAACGCCAAAATCAGTCCCACCATAAAGCTGACCAAAGAAACGATGCCGACAGCCTTATAACTGCAATCTTC
The DNA here is from genome assembly GCA_934255405.1 of uncultured Alphaproteobacteria bacterium. GTDB lineage: Bacteria > Pseudomonadota > Alphaproteobacteria > RF32 > CAG-239 > CAZU01. The sequence goes on along the minus strand of CAKQNT010000012.1, from coordinate 24,363 downwards.
CAACGCAAACAGCCAATCAACCCGCCGCATTACCGCCATTCCGGTAAAAAAGCGCCCGATTGAATGGATTGTTTGTCCGATAAACGCCATGCCTTTTTTTATTGAGCTCCAGATTTCCAAAGTACGTCCGCCCAAGGTCTCCAAGAATGGCTCTTTGCTGTTTTTCTTTTGCTCCGGCCTACGATCAACCGACAACGCCAAATCAACCAACTGCATCAAATTATCCGGCATATTTTGCGTTTGAATTTTTATATTGCGCCGCCGCGCTCTGCCTACCAGCTCAAACAGAAGCACAGTTAAGGTTGAATCCCAACGTCCGAGGCTTGTTCCCACCAGCTCAAGCAGTTGCACATCCGGACATTGAACAGACTTCAACAATGCCGACATCGCCGCATCATTATTATAAGCGATATAATCCCCCTCAAAAACAACATTCAGAACATTGTCTTTTATTTGTGTCTGCAATTTCACGCTCTGTAAGCCTCTAAAATTTATCATTAGTTTAAAGTATAATCATCTGCTTATTTGTCAAGCCCTATCGCGGAAGACTCTGAAAAAGACTATGGATTACATAGCGATTCAGACTACTGAATCCCGAAAGCAGTTGCGAGTTAAAATATTCCCGCGGATAATTATCCATCATATAAAAATCATCGGTAGTCAAACCCCGAAAATTAGAAGATGCCATATAACTTCCTACCGCATTGGCTGCCCGACCTGAATAATTAGCATATCCGTCATTATATGGGCTGAAATAATTGCTCTCTCCGCTATCTATATAGTATTCGCGCTCATATTCTCCATAATATGATGAGCATCCGACCAAAAACAATATAAATACCAAGCCAATCCGTGACATATTTCTCTCCCCGCGAAAAAACATTAGCACATAGCATTATCCCTGTCCACAAAATTAAAAAAATCGATTTTTTCTAAAAATTTTATTTGCATTTTAAATTTGGTTGGTATATACACTTTCTCAGCAAACATATTGCGCTATCGTCTAATGGTAGGACAGCGGACTCTGACTCCGTTAATCGTGGTTCGAATCCATGTAGCGCAGCCAATAAAAAAGCATCACCTTCATGGTGGTGCTTTTTTTGTTGTTTGAGATACAGGATTTGAACCACGAGAAAATAACAAAGGGAGCTAAAAATTCAAAAATTGAATTTTAGCTCCCTTATTTGCACAATCTCAAGCAAGCTCGATAGAGCCGCTGAATAGAAGTAAAAATGAAAAAGCTGAAAATCCTAGTGTACATAGTAGTACATGAATTTTCAGCTTTTTCTTATTTTTACGATTAGGCAGCGCTCTTGCGAGCTTGCCTATACTCGCCCATAATAAGCATCTGTCAACATCTCCTTAATCTCTTTGATCAGCGGATAACGAGGATTGGCGCCTGTGCATTGGTCATCAAAAGCTAATTCAGACAAGCTGTCCAGATTATCAAAGAATGCTTTTTCATCAACGCCGGCTTCTTTGATGGACATCGGAATACCGATTTCTTTTTTGAGCTTTTGAATTGCGTCTATCAGATTTTTGACTTTCTCATCATCATTTTTACCACCCAGTCCCAAACTGTCGGCAATTTCAGCGTAGCGATGTTTGCCTTCCGGATAGTGATACTGAGAAAATACACCTTGTTTGGTTGGTTTCTCACTGGAGTTAAATTTGATAACATTGCAAATCAACATAGCATTGGCAATACCGTGAGCAATGCCATAAGCACTACCGAGCTTGTGAGCCATAGAATGGCATACTCCCAAAAAAGCCTGCGCAAAACAAATACCTGCCATGGTAGCGGCATAGTGCATATTTTCACGAGCCTTAGGATTATTTGCCCCATCATTCACCGATTTCGCCAGATTATCAAAAATCATTTTGCAGGTTTCCAGAGCAATACCATTTGTAAACGGAGTTGCCAAAATAGAAACATAAGCCTCCAGCGCGTGGGTCAGAGCATCGATACCGGATGCGGCGGCCAAACCACGCGGCATACTTTTTACCAAATCAGGGTCAACGATTGCCATATTTGGGGTTAGCGCATAGTCTGCAATCGGATATTTAATATGGGTATTTGAATCGGTAATCACCGCAAACGGCGTCACTTCTGAACCCGTACCCGATGTAGTCGGAATTGTAATCAGCATTGCCTTGTTGCCCAAATCCGGAAAAGTGCAAATTCTCTTGCGGATATCCATAAAACGCATTGCCAGATCATGGAACGAAACCTCCGGATGCTCATACATCAGCCATACGATTTTGGCAGCATCCATCGGAGAACCGCCACCCAGAGCAATAATCACATCCGGTTCCAGATTACGCACGATTTTAAGAGCGTTCTCGATTGTATCTGTATCCGGATCAGGATTAACATTGGAGAATATCTGATAAGCTATCCCCAAATCCTCCAGCACACTGGTGATTTTATCGGTATAACCCAGACCAAACAAAGGCTTATCCGTTATAATAAAGGCTTTCTTTTTGCCTTTGAGCTCGCGCAGAGCAAAACCGGTTGCGCCTTGTTTGAAATAAATTTTTGGCGGAACTCTAAACCACAGCATATTTTCACGTCTTTCCGCAACTGTTTTGATGTTTACCAAATGTTTTACTCCCACATTTTCGCTGGCCGCATTGCCGCCCCAAGAGCCGCAGCCCAGTGTCAAAGACGGATCCAGTCTGAAGTTATACAAATCTCCGATACCGCCCTGAGAAGACGGAGTGTTAATCAAAATACGCCCTGTGTCCAGCATATTGCTAAAGTGGGCAATTCTATCGCGGTTATGATCGGCAGTATATAGCACGGAAGTATGTCCCCGACCGGCAAAATGGATTAATTCTGCCGCGTCAGATACGGCGTCTTCAAAATTATCCGCCTTATACATTGCCAGCACCGGAGAAAGTTTTTCATAAGAAAACTCTTCCTCTGTCCCGATTTTAGAAACTTCGCCAATCAGCACTTTGGTTTCTTCGGGAACTTTCACTCCGGCCATCTCAGCGATTTTATAAGCCGGCTGCCCGACAATCGCCGCATTCAACTTGCCATCTTGAATAATGGTTTTTGCAACTTTTTCCTTTTCTTTTTTATTCAAAATATAAGCGCCGCGATATTCAAACTCTTTTTTAACTTCGTCATAAATATCTTTATGAACAATCACTGATTGCTCCGAGGCGCAAATCATACCATTATCAAAAGTCTTACTCATCAAAACCGAACTTACGGCCATTTTAATATCGGCCGTTTCATCGATAATCGCCGGAGTATTGCCGGCGCCAACGCCCAATGCCGGCTTACCGGAGCTGTATGCCGCCTTAACCATTCCCGGACCACCGGTTGCCAAAATCATCGCTATCCCCTCGTGTTGCATCAGGTGCTGGCTCATTTCTACCGAGGGCTCGTCTATCCAACCGATAATATTATCCGGAGCTCCGGCTTTCACTGCCGCCTCAAGCATCAATTTGGCTGCCGCGATTGTAGACTTTTTAGCGCGTGGATGCGGAGAAAAGATAATGCCGTTACGGGTCTTGAGCGCAATCAGACTCTTAAAAATAGTTGTAGAAGTCGGATTGGTAGTCGGAACCACGCCGGCAATCACTCCCAACGGCTCGGCAACTTTAGTATATCCATTAGTATCATCACGCTCAATCACACCGCAAGTTTTAGCATCGCGATATTTATTATAAATTTCCTCGGCAGCAAAATGGTTTTTGATAACCTTATCTTCAACCACGCCCATTCCGGTTTCTTCAACCGCCATTTTTGCCAACGGAATGCGGGCGTCGTTAGCCGCCAATGCCATCGCCGCAAATATTTTATCAACCTGTTCTTGCGTATAAGTAGCCAAAACCTCCTGAGCGGTTTTCACCCGATCAATGATTACATTCAAATCATCAATAGTCTTCACCCCGCAGTATCCTTTAATCTCTGCGGATTTGTCCTTTTTAGACGTCATATAATTATGCTCCTTTTATAAAAAACACATCGTTTTCAGATTACTAAAAGAGTCTCAAAAAAACGTTAACACGCTATTTTTTTGCCCGCCGACTATTGAACCGTTCTAACTTTTTGCGTTCTTTTTCAGCTCGTTTCTGAGCTCTTAATTCCGCCTTTTGAGCAAAGCGCGATTTTTCAGAAAAGTTTTCTACCGCTTTCTTTTGTTCTTCCACTTTGCGAGCCTCTTCTTCCATTGCCTGTTGCTGAAAACGCGATGCATTTTGCTCTCTTTGTTTCTGCAATTCTTCTTGCCTCCGCTCTCGGGCCTCAGCTCTTTCTATAGCCTTGCGCTTAAAACGGTTGGTCTCTTCCGCGCGCTCTTTTGCGATTCTCTGTTGTTTTTGCTGCTGTTCACGCTCTTTACGATTCAGCACCGGCTCTTGTTCTTCCTCGGTATTTTGCACTTGCTCGGCAATTTCTGTTTCTTGCGCCGCGGCCGCAAAACCCCAAACACAAACCGATAAAACCACTATCAACTTAAATAACTTGCTCATAAAATTCCCTCCCGCTAAAAAATCACCTACATTTTAATTGCTATTGACTCTTTTGCAATACCTCTTAGAATGCCGTTGCATATTTTAGGAGGTAAACATGGTAACTGTAGCAGCTGCAATCATTGTCAGAAACGGAAAAATTTTTATTGCCCAACGACCAGCCACCAAAAAGCCACCCCTCCGTTGGGAATTTCCGGGCGGAAAACAAGAAGCCGGAGAAACCCTGCCCCAAACTCTGCACCGAGAACTGAATGAAGAATTAAAAATAGATGCCAAAATCGGCGATTTTTTTATGAAAACCACACATTCTTATGAATTTGGCAACATTGAAATGAATTGCTACTTTGCCTCGGTTGCGCCGGAAACCACAATCACCTCAAACGAACACGCCGCAACTGCGTGGGTCACACCGCAAGAAATGCAAAATTACGACTTCGCCGATGCCGACAAACCGGTTGTCGCCGCTTTGCAGAAAATTAAATTATAATCAAATATACAGGTCTAAAACAAGGGATTACTCTGCCAAACTTTGACGATGAATCCGCCCCATTAAAAAAGCCTCCCTCAATAGGGCGCGTTTACACGAAGTTTAAAATTGGGCGGATTATGGTGGAGGAAAAAACAAGCCAAAAGTAATTGGCTTGTTTTGACGGAACTTACGCGTTTGTTAGCTTGTCTGCAAGTGACAACGCCGCAAGACAAGCGTTACATAGCGGTGACCGCAGCGAGTTAGTATTGCGATAATACGCAATACTTACAAGCCAGAATAATCTCATTCGGTTTGCGCCCTAGCCAGCAAACCGATGAATCCGCCCCATTAAAAAAGCCTCCGCAAGGGAGGCTTTTTTAATGGGGCGGATTATGAGATTCGAACTCACGACATCTGGTACCACAAACCAGCGCTCTAACCAGCTGAGCTAAATCCGCCATCAATGCACAATCTTCTATCCACATTCTGCAGCAAAGTCAAGCTAAAAAAATCAGCAAATCGCAAAAAATTAATCTCCCCGTTAATAATTTATTTTCTTTTTACGCATAAAGTTGAGAAAAACAGGGATTAAATTCGGCGAAGAATCACAACAATGAATAGAAAATCAATTTCGTACAAATTATTGTCCTGCCTCTTAATTGCAGGGCTATTTTGCTTTGTTAGCGACAAAGCGCAGGCGAAAGCGGCAAAAACATTTCGCCGCACCACATCCTCCATTATGATTGACGCCAATAGCGGCGATGTAATCTCCGCAAACAATGCCGATGAACGCCGATATCCTGCTTCTCTCACCAAGCTGATGACATTATATATCACTTTTAATGCTCTGGACAAAGGCCTGATTAAGATGGACGACAAATTGCCGGTATCTCGACACGCCGCCAACCAGACTCCTTCCAGACTTGGCCTAAAACCGGGGGAAAAAATTAAAGTCCGCGATGCCGTGATGGCACTTATTGTAAAATCTGCCAACGATTGTGCGGTTGTTCTTGCCGAAGGGCTCGGTTACTCAGAAGAAAACTTTGCCAAAACCATGACCAAAGTCGCTCATGAACTTGGCATGAAAAACACCACTTTCCGCAATGCTTCCGGCCTGCCGCACCGCGAGCAGAAAACCACCGCGCGCGATATGGCTGTTTTGGGCGCCGCAATTTATCATCATTATCCGCAGTATTATGACCTGTTCGCCTCCAAAACCTTTACTTATCAGGGCAAAACCCTGTACACCCACAACCATTTACTCAAAACCTTTAAAGGCGCAGACGGCATGAAAACCGGTTTCACCAACGCCGCCGGCTTTAACATTGTAACCTCTGCCGAGCGCGACGGACAAAGGGTTATTGCCGTAACCATGGGACACAACACCCTCAAAGAGCGCGATCGCAAAATCGCCGGCATGATGGACAAAGGCTTGCGCAAACTGGCTCTGGCTAATGAAATTGCCGCTCCGTCACTCTATGCTCAAGCCGAGAAACCCAAGCCCTCATCTGACAATATCATTATTGCCGACAACACCGAAAAATCCAATGGCGCTTGGGGGATTCAGGTTGGCGCGTTTTCCAACTATGCCAAGGCTCGTAACTATGCCCTACACATCCGCCGTCAACTCAACACTGCTCCGGTGCGTAAATCTCACATAGATATTGAACCGGCGCAAAAAGGTGCTGCGATTGTTTATCGCTCCAAATTAATCGGTTTTGAAAAAAATGAAGCGGATAAAACATGTAACAGTTTGAAAAAATCAAATAAGTCATGTATAGTTATCGCATCTGATCAAAAACAACAATTTGCAATGGCTGAAAATCAATAATGACTGACACATCTTCTGCTCATATCATCGTAATCGGAAACGAAAAAGGCGGCACCGGCAAATCCACAATTGCCATGCACTTGGCCGTAAAACTTATGCTGGAAAAATTTCGCGTCGCGGTTATTGATCTGGACGGGCGTCAGGGCTCTCTAACCAAATACGTGGAAAACCGCCGCAAATTTTGCGAAACGAATAACATTGTTCTGCCGGTTCCGTTACAATACCGCTTTGAGCCGATTTCCGATTATGACAAAATACCGGAAGAACTGACCAAACTTGATGATACGATTCGCGATTTATCAACCAAAGTTGACGCCATCATCATCGACACCCCAGGCAGCAAAAATTATCTGTTTGAAGCCGCTCATAATTATGCTGACACACTGATTACTCCAATAACCGACAGCCTGATTGACCTTTTCGGAATTGCCGACATCGATTCGTCATCCGGCGAATTGCAAAGCCCCGGACCTTATGCCGAATTTGTCTGGGATGTCAAAAAACGTCTGGCCTCCAAGGGCAAGCCCTATCTTAATTGGATTATTTGCGGCAACAAGACTTCTACCACTCGCTCCCGCAACAAAACTTATGTTTTTGAAGTGTTGGAAAAGCTGGGCAAGCTCTATGGCTTTAGATTCTGCAATGGTCTGAAAGACCGCGTGATTTATCGTGAGCTTTTTCTTGATGGTCTCACTGTTTTGGATATGCAGGCAGAGCCTCTCAAACGCCGGATGTCCATGTCGCATCTGGCCGCCAAACTGGAAATTAAAAACTTAGCCGAGTTTATTTGCCCATAACTTAAGAATAGTGCTTGTCTTTAAGCCCTTTAGTGCTAAAATCGCTCCATAAAAATTATTTTAACCCCAAAGGAGCAATTATGATTAAAACAATCGCGACTGAACCCTATTCCGACCAAAAGATGGGAACCGCCGGCTTGCGCCGCAAATCTAAGGTTGTTACTCAACCTAAATATATAGAAAACTTCATGCAGAGTATCTTTAACGTTATCGGCGACCTACAGGGCAAAACTTTTGTTGTCGGCGGAGACGGACGCTATTTTAATGACGTTGCCATTCAAAAAATCATCAAAATGGCTGCCGCCAACGGAATCTCCCGCCTGATAGTCGGGCAGAATGGCTTTATGTCCACTCCGGCAGGCTCCAATATTATTCTCAAAAACAAAGCTGACGGAGGATTTATTCTTTCTGCCTCGCACAACCCCGGAGGCATCAACGGCGACTTTGGTATCAAATATTCCAACCACACCGGCGGACAGATTCCCAGCCAGATAAGTGATCAGATTTATCAACAAACTCTGCAAATAAAAGAATACAAAATTTGCGATGTGCCGGATGTAGATCTCTCCCAACTTGGGCATCAGGAGCTTTGCGGCATGTCAATTGAGGTGATTGATCCGGTCAAAGACTATGTCGAGATGATGGAACATATTTTTGATTTTGCCGCTCTCAAAAAACTGTTCCAGAGTGGTTTTACCATGCGTTTTGACGCTATGAACGCCGTTACCGGTCCTTATGCTCAAAAGATTTTTGAAGAGATTTTGGGTGCTCCCAAGGGCTCGGTTGTCAACTACAAACCATTGCCGGACTTTGGCGGCTTGCATCCGGATCCCAACATGGTATACGCCAAAGAGCTGGTAGACTTTATGTTCTCTGACCAAGCTGCTGATTTTGGCGCGGCCAATGACGGCGACGGCGACCGCAATATGATTTTGGGCAAAAAGTTTTTTGTTACCCCGAGCGATAGTCTGGCCATTATTACCGATAATTTCAACCTGATTCCCGCCTACAAAGACGGAATTTACGGCGTGGCTAAATCTGCGGCCACCTCCACCGCAGTTTCTCGCGTCGCGGCGGCTCACAACATCGGTTATTATGAAGTCCCGACCGGTTGGAAATACTTTGTAAATTTGATGGATTCCCATCGCATTACCTTCTGCGGAGAAGAAAGCTTCGGCACCGGTTCCTCCCACATCCGCGAAAAAGACGGCATCTGGGCGGTTTTGTTCTGGTTGAGCATTATTGCCGCCACCGGCAAATCGGTTGAGCAGATTACCGAAGAATTTTGGCAAAAATACGGTCGCAGTTACTACGTCCGCTTTGACTTTGAAGGTGTAGACACCGCAGTTGCCGACAAACTTATGGCTGATTTGGAGGCTAAGCTACCGCAGCTTAGTGGCAAAGAATACGACGGCTTTACAATTTCTGAAGCCGGTGCGTTTGTATACAATGATCCTGTAGACCACAGCTCCACCAAAAACGGACTGGTTGTAAAATTTGCCGATGGCTCTCGCATTGTATACCGCCTATCCGGCACCGGTTCCAGCGGCGCCACCATTCGCGTATATTTGGAACGCTACAGCAAAACGGATTTGCGCAATAATCCGCTCAAAATGTTAACCGAGATTTTTAAAATTGCCATGAGCATTTCAGAAATCCCCGAACGAACAGGAAAACATCAAGCCGATGTCGTTACCTAACAACATATTTCTAATAACCTTGCTCGCAGGCCTTTTGCCGGTGTTTGCTCACGCCGGCACAGGTCTTTATGGTTTTGATTCCATAAATCCTTATACCAATTCTGAAAAGATTCTTCATATGGATTATCTGCCGGATTCTATCCGCAATTATCGTGCTGATATGAGAGATAATTTGCTGATGTTGGTTGATTACGCCCGCAAGCACAATCCCGATTTTCAGGTTTTGTCGCATGAAGGGCAGGAGCTGCTCTACAAAAGCCGCTGGGAATATGAGCTGGAAGGCTATAATCGTGTTCGCACCCTCAAAGAAAACGCCAATGATCCGGTATTCTTATTCAACAAAGATTTAGGCAACCCCGAACCGGAAAGCAACACCCCCGAATATCGCTGGCTGCACATGGTAAATGCGGTAGTGCTAAACAATTATTATTGCGGACATGGCAAAGAAGAAGTCATCACGATTAACCACAACCTCGGGCATATCAGCATTGAACAGTGCACCGATGAAGAAGAGCTGGACAAAGCCGTTGTTCGCTCCATACTGGATCAAAAAGCCATTTATCCGTTCACCGATCGCTCCGTTGCATTTGCGGATTTAGCTTCTCTGCCGATGATTAATGATTCTGCCGCCAATATCAATACCGCACAAGACGCCAAAAACATTGCCTTTTTATTGGACGACCATAAATTTTCCTCCCCCGAGAAACTGATTGATGCGATTTCTCGCAGTAATTTTGATATTATCGTTATAAATCCGTTGTTTCACAATCATACTCCATATAGTGAAACCGATATCCGCAGCATGCAATTCAAGAAAAACGGCGGCAAACGTTTGTTGATTGCGGCAATGAATGTATCCGAAGCCTCGCCGACTGATTACTTTTGGAAAAAACGCTGGCAACAAGGCAATCCTGACTGGCTGGTGCGTTCTTCATTTGTAACGCCAAACGCCTACATAACCCGCTATTGGTCAGAAGAATGGCGGCAGATTATATCTCGCCATTTTAAGGATATTGTCCGCTCCGGATATGATGGTGTATTCTTCACCGGCATTGAAAACCACCTTTATTTTGAACATTTAACCCCGCTTGAGTAGTGCCCATGACTGAAGTTGAAGTATTAGAGATTTCGCGCGATGCCATTTTTACCTTGTTAAAAGTGGTAACTCCTATTTTGTCGGTTGCTTTGTTTATCGGTCTGATAATCGGTATTTTTCAGGCTCTGACCCAAATTCAGGAAATGACTTTGGCCTTTGTTCCCAAAATCATCAGTGTATTTGTGGCTCTGATTCTGTTGTTTCCGTTTATGCTTAACCAAATGCGCACACTTACGGAAGGCTTGTTTAATCGAATTGTCAGCGGCGGATAATACAAAATGACAGAACTCCTAAACCTCAATATGTACCATTTTCTGATGGTATTTTTGCGCCTTGGCTCGGCAATTATGCTAATGCCGGGGTTTATGAGTTCATACATCAGCGCCAACATCCGCCTCTCAATTGCATTGGGGCTATCCATAATTCTGATGCCGGCCGTAGCTCCTCACCTGCCGCCACAGCCCGCTGATATCGCCTCATTCATTACCTATGTACTGCAAGAGATTACTATCGGTGTATTTTTAGGCGCTGTAATGCAAATGCTATATGCGGCTTTGTCGCTTGCCGGCTCTATGGCCGGACAAGCTATCGGCTTCGGCAATGCCCAAATTTTTGATCCGACTTTTCAAACTCAAAGCGTCGTAGTCGAAACTTTTTTGAGTATTATTGCTCTGACCGTCATTTTTTTGACCGATATTCATCACCTGATGATTTCGGCTGTAGTTGACAGTTATCATATTTTTCCTGTCGGCGCGGCTCTGCCCTGGGGAGATTTTGCCAACCAGCTCAGCACCACACTTAATTCCGGATTTATTGCCGGTTTCAAAATTGCCTCTCCGTTTGTAGCCTTCACGATTGTTTTCTACACCGGCATGGGACTGGTTTCTCGCCTGATGCCGCAGCTAAATATATTTTTTCTGTCTCTGCCCTTGCAAATATATCTCGGACTGGGACTTTTGTTTATAACCACCCCGATGATGATACTTTGGTTTTCCAAATATTATAACGAGGGGCTTCTTCCCTTTTTGCATTAGGAGATAGCGTATGATAGCCCCCGAAGAGGAAGATGAATCCTCCAAAACCGAAGAACCTTCCGAACGAAAGATATCCAAAGCCAAAGAAGAAGGCGATGTTGCCATATCCCAAGATGCCAAAAGTTTTATCATGTTACTGGGCATGTTGTTTGTGGTTTGGTTGTTGTTGCCGCTTATGTTTAAATGGTTTTATTATTTGGGCATAAAGTTCATTGAAAATGCCGGACAAATTGAAGTAACCCCCGGAAATTTTTTGCTGATTTTCAAAAATAGTGCTTTTGGCCTATTCAAGATTTTGAGCCTTCCATTCATAATTTTTATGGTATTGGGCGTTGTTGCCAGTTTGTCGCAAACCGGTTTTATTTATGCCCCCAAAAAGCTTGAACCCAAATGGGACAAACTCAACATTTTTGCCGCCCTTCCCAACTTTATCAATATGAAAAAAATCGTAGAAAGCTTAAAGGGCATTATCAAAATCGTCGTCATCTCATTCATTGCCATTTTAGTAGTCAAGCCCTATGTCAAAAAAGCCGAACTTTTACCTGGGCTGGATACAATTTCCATTTTGTCTTTCATCCACAAAGTGGTTGTATTGTTACTATTCACCGTTGTTTGCGGCGTTTTGATTATCGCTGCCGCCGACTACTTCTATCAGCGCTATTCTCATTTGAAAAAATTGCGTATGACCAAGCAAGAAGTCAAAGAAGAATACAAACAAATGGAAGGTGACCCGCTGGTTAAATCGCGTATTCGACAAATCCGCAACGAACGCGCACGACATCGTATGATGGAAGCTGTTCCTCGTTCCGATGTAGTTATTGTTAACCCGACTCATTATGCCGTTGCATTGGAATATAAAATGGATAAAATGGACGCGCCGGTTGTCACCGCCAAAGGTATGGATAATATTGCCCTGCGCATAAAAGCCATCGCCGAGGAAAACGAGATACCGATTGTGGAAAATCCACCATTAGCGCGTGCTTTGTTTGCCTCCACCGAAATTGACCAAATGATACCTGAAGAACACTTTAAAGCCGTAGCCGAGGTAATTGGATATGTTATGCAGCTCAAAAATCAACAACCGTCCTGATAAGCTTTTACAGTCTTGTCTGATAAAACTGGCGTTCGCTTTGGTTTTGCTGACCATTGTGATTATATTGCTGTTTTTATATCCGCAACACCACCTTTATCTGATTCTCTGCACGGTCATACTGATAAGCTATTGCCTATTAAACACTATCAAAACGCTTGATGCCGGAGAAACCGCCATCAGCTATGGCGGCTTTGCCAACGAGATTATCCGCAATGACTTCAAAATTCGCCGTATAGAAAATCCGGACGGGGAGCCGATAATTCAAAACGATCCTGCCAAAGAATTGCTTAAGGAAGAATCTGCCTTAAAATTTATTGAGCACTATCTGGCCGAAGGACCAGCCAACAAATCTGCCTTATACCGTCTGCAAACCGCATACAAAAATCTGAGCACCGAAAAAGTCACCTTATCTATGATTTTTCATCCCACTAATGACAAAATCTTCAACGATATGGAGTGGTTTGAAATCTCTGTCCGCCCGATGTATCTTAAACGTCCGCAAATATTTGACGGCGCATTTTCCATCAAGCGTATTCGCAAAGAAACCTATATTTATTGGACCATTAACAACATCACTGCGCAAAAGAATATGGAACACATATTTAAAGAAGAATGCAGCTCTCTGCACGATTTTTTGGACTATATGCCAATTGGGCTTTATACCGTTGACAAAGATTATCGCATAGAATACGCCAATCGTTGCTTTGCCGATTTTTTAGGTTTAGAGGCATCAGCTTTAACAAATCGCAACTTATCAGATTTTTTAGCCACCAACTCCTCCCTGCCCGAACACAAAGATTTTTGGCAAGGAAACACATATTTTGTTTCTGCCGATAACGAGATTAAAGAATCTTATATTTTACAAACCGGATTCCGCGAAGCTGAAAAGATTAAAATGCGCGGCGTGGTTTTGAGCCAATTGCCCACTGCCGGAGACCTCAATAACCGTGTTATAGCCGCCACCGACCAAATCAGCTGGCTCTTTAATCACGCGCCCGTCGGCATCTTGTTTCTCAACACTCAGGGACAAATCACCGATGGCAATGAAACCGCTTTTAAGCTGTTTCAACGATTGCCCAACGAAGTACTAAATCACAAATTAACCGATTTTGTCTCCGCGACCGAAAAAAACTCTTTGCAAAATGCTATGGAAGACGTTGCTGCTCACCGCCAAAACGCCCTTAATTTTGAGATACACCTCAATTCTGCCCGCAAAGATTCGGTTGCATCGCTATACATCAGCGGCATGAATCACCTGCACGCTGCGGCAGATGCTCCAACCGCCGGCTTTGTCATTTATCTGATCGACGCCACACGCCAAAAATCATTAGAACTCCAGTTTGCGCAGGCTCAAAAGATGCAGGCTGTCGGACAACTGGCTGGCGGCGTGGCTCACGACTTCAACAATCTTTTGACTGCCATGATCGGTTTTACGGATTTGCTTTTACAGCGCCACGGCGTTGGCGATCCTTCTTTTGCCGACCTTATTCAAATCAAACAAAATGCCAACCGTGCCGCCGGTTTGGTCAGACAGCTGCTGGCATTCTCACGCAAACAGCCGTTGCAGCCCAAATTAATTGATATTACCGACAACTTTGCCGAACTCAGCCACATGCTAAAGCGCATTCTTGGAGAAAATATCACCCTCAAATTCCGCCACGGCAAAGATTTGGGCTACATCAGGGTGGATCCGGTACAATTTTCTCAAGTAATCATCAATCTGGCAGTTAACGCCAAAGACGCCATGAATGGCAATGGCACATTAGTTATATCAACCCGCACCGAAGCCCTCACCGAGCCATATCAGTTTGGCGATGACCTAATCAAAGCCGGAGAATTTGTTGTCATTAATGTTACTGACAGCGGATGCGGTATTCCGCCGGAAAACATGAGCCGAATATTTGATCCGTTCTTCTCCACCAAAGAAAACATCGTGGGCTCAGGAACCGGACTGGGCTTAGCAATGGTTTATGGTATTGTCCGCCAAACCGAAGGCTTTATCAAAGTTGAGAGCGAAGTCGGACGCGGCACCACATTTGCCATTTATCTACCGCGCTTTGAAAATAACATTGAGGCCGAGCCGACTGCCGATAACAAAGAAATTATTACCGGACGCGATGGCAACCAAATTTTGCGTGTGCAAGAAAAAATCGCTGCTCCGCTCAATATTAATCAAAAAATCATCGTCGGACTAAATGTTTCCAACGCTATTGATCGCACCCACACGGCTCCATCAAAACCGGCGCGAATTTTGTTTGTAGAAGACGAGGATTCGGTTCGCACTTTTGCCATCAGAGCATTGCAGAAAAAAGGCTACGATATCGTTGGCTGCAGCTCTGGAGAAAACGCGATGGAACATATCAATAACGGAGAAGAATTTGAACTTCTGCTTACCGACATGGTAATGCCCGGCATGAGCGGCGCCGACCTTACCAAGGCCATTCGCCGGCTCCGTCCGGAAATTAAGGTAATTTTAGCTTCCGGTTATTCCGAAGATATTGTCGCTCAAGAGCTTGATAATTTTGAGAATTTTGATTTTATCACCAAACCATACAGTTTGGGTGACTTGACAGCTAAGGTTTTTGATGTCTTAAATAGAGCCTGATATGTCTGGAAATGAATCGAACATAATGCAATTGGCGCTTGATTTTCCGCACCGTCCAAGTCTGGGGCGTGAGGATTTCTTAGTATCACCTTGCAACAAAGAGGCCGTGGCTCTGGTAGAGCAATGGCCCAATTGGCCGTACTTTGCCCTTTGCGTATACGGACCGGCGGGCAGCGGCAAAACTCATTTGGCTAATGTATTCGCCAATAATGTCGCCAACCTTACAAACTTTCCTTATCGGATTCCCTTTATTCGCGCCGAGCAACTTAATATTGACAAGAGTCACGAATTATTTGAACAAAACCGCTGTCTGGTTATTGAAGATTTGCAAAATCTAAAAGATGAAGAAGCGCTGTTTCACCTTTACAATATGTATCGCGATGAAGGCGGCAATATTCTCTTTACCGCTGACCAAGCTCCGGCACGTCTTAATTTCAAACTTCCGGACCTGCGCTCTCGTATGAATATTGTCCCCGCCGCCGAGATCAAAAAACCCGATGACGAGTTGCTCTCTGCCCTATTGGTAAAACTTTTTGCCGACCGCCAGATAATGCCTTCTCCGGAGGTTGTTGCCTATATGTTGGATAATATGGTGCGCTCCTTTGAATTTGCCCGCAAACTGGTTGCAGAAGTAGATAGCGTATCACTTATGCGCAAACGTGCTATAACCATCCCCATAATCAAAGAAGCCTTGAACAACCTTGCTGCTGAGCCCAGACAAGGCAGTTTGTTTTAATGAGATTTTTGCTGCAGCAACATAAAAAAACTGCAAATTCAAATATCGAATTTGCAGTTTTTATTGGTTCATAACTTATAATAATACGCCTCAGCGGCAAACTTAAAATGATTTATTTTTCCGCAAGAAAGACGGCAATTCCAAATTAACCCTATCTTCGGTACCAAAATCGCTGTCTGAAAAAGACGGAGAAACCGGTTCCTGCATCCGCTCATTTTCTTTTTGTTTTCTGCGATTGCGTTTGGCAATTGAAAAACCGGTTACCCTTTCAATAAATGTCGGAATATGATCATCTTCTTCATCGCGGGTAACAATCAACTGCTCTGGCTCTTCTTCTCTGACGCGCGGCGCAGCAAGCGGTGAATGCTCAGGGAAAAGTTCCGGTTCTTCTTCAATCACCCGCAAAGTTGTCTGCGGCTTAAAAGTATTCTGATTGGAAGAAAGCGCGCTCTTCAACTGTTCGTCGGCAGCGGCAGCAACCGGAGCTGATGTCGGCTCTGGCTTGTTAATTATGGCCTTAAACAATGAACTTGCATTCGGCATATCTTCCATAACAGCAGACTTATCCAAAGAATCAAAGTCATTAAACTGAACCGACTGCTCTTCGGCAACAGCCACTGTTTCAATCTCATCATCTTTATCCGCCGGCTCAATCGGAGCAACCACAGTTTCTACAACTTCCTCAAGCTCCGGATCTTCCAGCGGCTTAGTAGCGGCAAAAGTCTCTAAATTGGCCTCAATCACCTCGCGCTTAGCGGCAACTTTATTTTCGTATCCGGCCAAATTTTCTTGAACGTGGCGTGGCTCCGCCTGCGGAATCTGGCTGCGTTTAATGCCTTCGCCTTCAATTCCGGTTGCCACGATAGAAACTCTGATTTTTCCGCCCAAAGTTTCGTCAAAGCTGGAACCGAAAATAATATTGGCATCTTCGTCCACTTCTTCTTTGATTCGGCTGGCGGCTTCATCAATTTCAAACAACGTAATATCCGAGCCACCGGTAATGTTAATCAACACGCCCTTTGCGCCGTGCATAGAGCAATCATCCAAAAGCGGATTAGCCAGCGCCTGCTCGGCCGCCTTAATTGCTCTGTCTTCGCCCTCGGCCTCGCCGGTTCCCATAATAGCCTTGCCCTTATCTTCCATAATAGCTTTAATGTCGGCAAAATCCAAGTTAATCAACCCCGGCATCATCATCAGATCGGTAATGGAACGAACACCGGCATACAAAACATTATCTGCCATTACAAATGCATCTACCAGTGTTGTGTTTTTGTCGGCGATTCTAAACAGATTTTGGTTTGGAATAACAATGATACTGTCCACTTCTTTGGTAAAATTAACCAGCGCCTGTTCCGCGGTTTCATAGCGTTTTTTGCCTTCAAATTGGAATGGCTTGGTAACAACGCCAACCGTCAGGATTCCTTTTTCTTTGGCAATTTTTGCCACTACCGGAGCTGCGCCGGAGCCGGTCCCGCCACCCATACCGGCGGTAATAAACACCATATTGGCGCCCTCCAGCTCACGCTCAATCTCTTCTCTGGCTTCTTCTGCCGCCAGTTTGCCAACCTCCGGACGAGCGCCGGCACCCAAACCCTTGGTAGTCTCCAACCCCAATTGAATTTTGCGGCTGGCTTTTGAGTTCTCCAATGCTTGAGCATCAGTATTTGCAACAATAAAATCAATCCCTTCCAGATTTTGGGTAATCATATTGTTCACGGCATTTCCGCCGCCGCCGCCCACACCGATGACTGAGATTCTCGGCTTGAGTTGCATTACGTTTTTTTCTGGTACAGCTAACTTAATTGACATGGTAATTCTTACTCCCAAAATCCTAAATTTTCCAATTTAGAATAGGATACTATCAATACATTAAGTTTTAGTTACCAAGAAAAATTTTTTATCAAAAATCCTGCTTAAACCAAGAAAATATTTTGCCCCAGGTACCGCCGTTGCCATACATTGGTTTATTGATGATTCTACGCGGTTTTTTCTCGGCATAGTTCATCGCAAACAACAACATTCCGACACAGCTCGAATATGCGGGATTGCGTAACACATCAGGCAATCCGACAATTCCTTTTGGACGCCCGAGACGCACTTGCTTATCCAGTATCAGAGAGGCAACCTCACTAACTCCAACCAATTGCGATGCTCCGCCTGTCAGCACCACCCGATGGCTGGAGATATCGCGCAATCCGGCTTCTGCCAATTTGCGGTTAACCAACACAAAAGTTTCCTCGATACGCGGTTGAATTATGCTGGTTAAAAATGCGCGCGACGTCTGTTTGATATTGCTATCGTCTTCCTCTCCCATAGGATAAATATTGATGGTTTCTTCTTTATCCTGAGTACTGCAAAAAGCGCAGCCATACAAATTTTTAAGACGTTCGGCATGAAAAAACGATGTATTAAGTCCGGCCACCATATCATTGGTGACGTTGTTGCCCCCTACCGGAATTGAGCCAAAATAAAACGGGTACCCGTGTCTAAAACAAGCAATTGAGGTTGTTCCGCCGCCCATATCAATGACCGTGGCACCATATTCGCGCTCATCATCTACCAAACAAGCCAGTCCGGAAGCGTATGCCGAAAATACTTTGCCGGCAATTTCCAAACGTGCATTTTCAATAACTGTCGATAAATTGCGACACACTACATCCGGCGCAAACCCCAGCAAGATATCCATAGACAACGTTTCGCCATACATATTGCGCGGATCTTTAATATCGTCTCCCCCGTCCAATCGATAATTAGTCGGCAAACAATGGATAAGTTCGCACCCTTCCACATTAACCTTGTCCGTCCCTTTGGCCTTAATTTTAGATAAATCATTTTCATTTACGGGACGATTTTTATTCAGGTTTATGCTAAAAGTTTTTACAGCGCTTTTAATCTTATCTCCCGACATATTTACAATCACGCGGCTAATATGGGTGTTAGCCATCTGCTCCGCAGCATCAACAGCATTCCCGACCGCGTATGTCGCCTGATTGATATCGGTAACAATTCCATTTTTGATACCCTGAGAGGCATTGCAACCATACCCGATGACTTTTATCATGCCATCGCGGCTCATTTTGGCTATAACACAACAGACCTTGGATGACCCGATATCCAAAGCGGCAACCGTTGTCGGCTTATTAAAAGAATGCGCTACCAAAACTTCCTCTCTAAAGCTTATGTTCTGCGGCTTTTTGCAGCTTTAACGCGTTTTCTCCGCTGCCATGCCGCAATTTTACCACCACTTTATCAGGCAATCTTAAATCTATTATGGTTAATTTACGCTTAAAAATTCCCTTGGTTTCATCTAATTTTACCAATTTCTTCCATGCTGCCTCAATATTTTCTTCCGGCAGCTTGATAGTAATACCATTTCGGATATCATCAAGTATCAGATTCCAGCGGCGTCCGGAGATAAAATTAGCCACTTTCACCCGCCCGATATAATCCTTATCGCCGTCTTTGAGCGCCACCAACAAATTCTTAAAATTCTCCGGCGCGCCGGCACCAACAATCAGCAGTATCGGTTCACTAATCCGATAGTCGGCCTTAATTACCTCGCCATCGGCATCCAGAGGATAAAACTTTTCATTAATCTGCCAAATTGCCTTAACTTTTCGTTCTTTAATACTGATGTTCAGCACATTGGGGAAAAAGCTTCTTCTAACTTCAGCTTCCTTAACCCACGGCAAAGTTTCCAAGCGGCGCTTAATATCATCGGCATTCAATTTCAGCATATTTGCGCCGCGTTCAAGTTGCAATACCTGATTAATATCTTCCTTTTCGGTGTGTTCTCGCCCGCTGATTACCACATCTTCAAGCACCAGTCCTTGTTTGCCGCCCCATTCATAGAAATTGTCGCGCAAATCATTAAGGCGCTTACTAATCAAATCATTTTTCAAAGTAAGTATAGCCGCCGCCGTCATAAAAATCATGCCCAAAACCGCCAAAGTTCCGGCCAATCTCCACGGCCACTCTTTTTCCGGCCGTATGATATTGACTGCGCTTTTAGCTTCTGTTTTTTTATTTTCTGTTTCGGTTGCGTCTGCCATGGCTACTTATTGATACCCATTCTCTTGATTTCCCATTCCAATGTGATGGAAGTGCTATCCTTAACTCGTTGCACAATCGTCTCGCCCAAAGTTTCAATATCGTATGCGGTCGCATGCCCGCCATTAACCAAAAAGTTACAATGTTTTTCCGAAACTCTGGCGCCGCCGATTTGCAGATTGGCACACCCTGAGCTCTTAATCAGCTCCCAAGCGCGCAACCCTTCCGGATTCTTAAAAGTAGAACCGGCTGTTCGCACATTATGCGGCTGAGTTTTTAGGCGGTAATTTTTTTGTTCTTCAACAATTTTCAATGTTTCTGCCGGATTCTGCGGCTGCGTCTTAAGCGTAAGCGCCGTAATAATCCAATCATCAGGAAACAAGCTGTTTCTATAAGACAAGCTCAAGTCCGCCGCCGGAATCTCACGAATCTCCCCGTCTCCATTAACTATTGTTGCTTTTATCAACACATCTTTGAGTTCTTTGCCAAAGCATCCGGCATTAGTTTTTACCGCGCCGCCCAAATGCCCCGGAATAGACACCAAAAACTCAAGTCCCCCCAATTTATTTTCAACCATAATTTTTTTGAGTTCGGCGTTTCGCATACCGGCACCGCAAGTGATTTCCCCTTCACCTATAGTAACCTTTTTATAATACGAATTGTCCAATTTAATCACTACGCCCGGAATACCTCCATCGCGCACCAACAAGTTGGAACCGCCGCCCACCACGCATATTGGCAGGTTATATGGCTTGGTTTTCAAAAACAAACTCAAGTCGGCGTCGTCTTCAGGATAATACATCACCTCTGCCGGTCCCCCGACCGCAAACCAGGTATGTTTTGACATTGGCACATTGCAAAGATATTTTCCCCTTACCTCCGGCAATAGTTTTACCAAATCATTTTTCTTATTTCCCAAACCAAACATATCCTACTCCGTTTTATTTTTTCGCCAATATTTTCTCAATCCCGTCAGCCAAGCGCTTTGCGGCATTTTTAATACCAGCTTTGGCCGCGTTTTCTGACATTTGTTTCAACCGTGGATAATCAGCCGCCAAATCGGCAATAAGTTTTTGCAGTTTTTCCGGCGAAAATTCAACCTGCCGAATAACCACTCCGGCTTTTGCCTCGGCGATTTCCGCCGCGTTGGAAGTCTGATGATCATCTGCCGCAGTCGGCAACGGCACCAAAACCGACGGCACGCCTACAACCGCAATTTCCGAAACTGAAGAAGCCCCCGAACGAGATATTACCAGATGCGAATTTCTGTACAGTTCCGGCATATTATCAAAAAAGTGCTTAATTACCGGCACCACCCCGCTGCCTTCGTATGCGGCGGCAATTTCATTTTCTTCACCACTCCGGCATTGTTGAAAAATAT
This sequence comes from uncultured Alphaproteobacteria bacterium, assembly GCA_934255405.1. Lineage (GTDB taxonomy): Bacteria > Pseudomonadota > Alphaproteobacteria > RF32 > CAG-239 > CAZU01. Next base: position 3,083 of record CAKQNT010000012.1, on the reverse strand, counting down.
TCAAGCGGGCACGAAGCTTTTTATCCAATTTTTGTACTGCTTGCGGCACCACATCGCCAAACACTTTTGCGCCCTGACTACCGCCCAGCACCAAAATCTGCATTTTGTCATCAGCGCCGAGCTTGGGATATGGCAAATCCGCAGCCTCGACAATTGCTGCCCGCACCGGCATTCCGCACACCAAACATTTCTCCGCCTCCGGAGCATATTTTACTTTTCTAAAACTTTGTCCCACCAAATCCGCATATTTACTCAAAAAGCGATTAGTTCTGCTCATAACGGAATTTTGCTCGTGAATAATCAGTCGGGTGCCGCTCAATATTGCCGCCATACATGCCGGAAAAGAGGCATATCCGCCAAAACCGACCACACACAAAGGTTTTTGCCGCCACAACACCCAAATTGCCTGCACGATTCCCAACGCGGTTTTAATCAAGCTCTTAATTTTAAACAGCTTAGATTTTCCGACAACTCCGCCGGAAAGCACCGCCACATTGGGAATCTCGCCCAATTTGCCCTTATAATTATCTTTGCCGCGTTTATCCGTAACCAACATCAGACGATAGCCGCGCGCTGCCAATTCTTCTGCCAAGGCTTCTGCCGGATAAACATGTCCACCGGTGCCGCCGGCAGTTAAAATGATTAGAGGTTTTTGCTTTTGTTTAGGCTTCTTCATCTTTTTCCTCCGCAGAAACATTTTTACGAGTTATGGCCAGCAGCATTCCCATTGTAACGGCCATACCCAGCAAGGACGAACCGCCGCAAGAAATCAGCGGCAAAGCCATTCCTTTGGTGGGTAACAGGTGCATGGTGGAACCGATATTGATAATACTCTGCAAACCAAAGCTGGCGACCAAACCGCATGTGGACAATATGATAAACAAATTATTGTCTTTGCAAGAGATCACCATAGTTCTTATTACAATTGCCGCGTACAACGCCACAATTCCCAAACAGAGTATCATGCCATATTCTTCTGCCGCAACGGCAAATACAAAGTCTGTATGCGCATCGGGAATATGCATTTTAACCACACCCTCCCCCGGACCAACGCCAAATATACCGCCGTTTTCAAACGCGGCTAAAGACTTACTGACCTGATAACTCAAATTGTTTTCACCGGCAAAATACTGCGCTATACGATCTCGCATGTGAGGTTGCAAAAAATAAGTAGCTACCGCGCCGATCACACCGGTTCCGCCCAAAGCAAAAACATATTTCCAAGGGATTCCAGCCAAAAACAACTGCATCACCCAAATAGCGGCCACCACAAAAGTCATGCCCAAATCCGGTTGTTTCCACAGCAAAAATGCCGTTACTACAAACAACCCGATAGAAAGCCGATACCCCGGAAAATCCTGATATCTCCGTTTTGCCTCCAACAGCCAGGCGGTTACGACAATAAATGTAGGTTTAATAAATTCTGATGGTTGCAAAGAAAAAAAGCCAAAATTTATCCACCTTTTTGCGCCTTTAACTTCATAGCCAAAAAACAAAGTCCAAACCAGCAGCACCATAGCAATCAAATAACCGACAACGGCAATACGGCGGATCGACTTAAGCCCCAGCATTGATAAAAACAGCATGCCACCGATTGCCAGCGGCAAAAACATTGCTTGTTTTAAGATAAAATAAAATTGCCCGCGACCAAGATTGTTTGAAACAGCAGTTGAAGCCGAAATACTCAAAATCGCACCTATTCCCAAAAGAATGGCAATCAGCATCAACAGCGGTTTGTCCACTGTCCACCACCAATTCGCCAACATTCCACGGCTGCTGCGGGAAAAAGATATCAATTTTGCCCCCTATTTATATTGAATCGACAAGAAACCAAGCACTGCCAAAATAATGCCTATCACCCAAAAACGAACCACCACTCTGGTTTCCGGCCAGCCGCATTGCTCAAAGTGATGATGTATCGGCGCCATCTTGAAGAATCTTTTGCCTCCGGTATGACGGAACCAATATACCTGAATCATGACCGACAAAGCCTCAGCAACAAAAACAAAACCAACCACAGCCAACAGAATCTCATGTTTTAGCATAACTGCAACCGTACCTAAATATGCTCCCAAAGCCAAAGAACCGGTATCGCCCATAAACACCTTGGCCGGCGCGGCATTAAACCATAAAAAGCCCAAGCATCCTCCGATTACCGCGGCACAGGTTACAGCCACTTCGGCGGCTCTCGGCACCGGCATCATATAAACATTGTTCACCAAATCAGAACCACAGATATAAGCTATCACCATAAATACCGGCAAAGCAATAACCATCAACCCGCCGGCCAAACCATCCAAACCATCGCTAAGGTTAACCGCATTTGAGGCTCCGGCAATAACTATCATGGCAAACGGAACATAAAACCACACCAAATCTAAAGACAGATTCCAAAAATAAGGAAACGTCAGTACAAAGCGGCTATTCTCCGGCATCTCATAAGAAATAACCAAAACCGCAATTAATGCCGTGGAAAACTGCAACAACAGCTTCATTTTTGCCGACATGGCATTAGCGGTGTTTTTGGTAACCTTGGTATAATCATCAACGGCGCCAACCGCCCCATATACAACCAGCACCAACATTGCAATCCAAACCAGAGGATTACTCAAGTCGGCACACAAAAGCATAGCAAACAGCGAGCTGCCCAAGATCAGGATTCCTCCCATCGTCGGCGTACCTTTTTTGGTTTGCAGGTGAGATTTTGGACCATCTTCGCGTATCGGCTGACCTTTTTTCTGATGCGCATGCAGAATTTTAATCATGCGATCTCCAAACGCCAAAGCCAAAATCAACGCCACAAAAAAAGCCATAAAACAGCGAGAATATGCAGTGTTAAGATATTCCGGCGCTGAAAGTATATTAAAGATATATTGCAACATAACGCACACCTCAGACTTGAGTTTATACTTGAGAGGCATTATACAAAAACAAATCTAAATAAATATTAAATAAGCTTAAGTTTTTTGCAAAACTCATTTCAGGTAATTTTACTACTCAATCTCCAGCAAGCTCGATAGAGCCGCTGAATAGAAGTAAAAATGAAAAAGCTGAAAATCCTAGTGTACATAGTAGTACATGAA
>CAKQNT010000011.1 GCA_934255405.1 uncultured Alphaproteobacteria bacterium | reverse complement strand
GGAGAAGCCTCAATGGGCAATGTCAAAAAATGGTTGTTGGAGAATCCGGAAAAAGCGCTCAAATATATGAATGAAAATCAGCGCTATGTGTTTCATCAGCTAATTGGGGCAACAGGTCCGTTGGGCGCCATGGGCTTGCCGCTTACGGCACAGCGCTCTTTGGCGGTTGACAAGAACTATGTTCCGCTCGGGGCTTTGCTATGGCTGGAAACAACAGCTCCCGACAAACAACCGATTAGAAAACTGGTAAATGCGCAAGATGTGGGTGGCGCCATTAAAGGGGCTATTCGCGGAGATTTTTACTGGGGTAGCGGCGGTGACGATATATTGGAGCTGGCAGGCAAAATGAACGCCGCCGGAAATTACTATATCCTGATGCCAAAATCTGAAAGGGACTGATATTATGGCAAAAAAATTACCCAACCGAGCAGAAGAAATGGCGTATCGCGCCCTGAAAAAAGCAGTAGAAGAAAATAAACTTCATCTCTGCTTAGTGGAGAGCAAAATTAATCGTCCAAATTCTCCGGTTTATAATCCGTGGGAAGTTTTGTTGCCGGCGTTGTTGCCGGTTATTCTCGGCTTGATATTAATTCTGGCGGTCGGACCGATTTTTGGTTTGGTGTTTATGATTGCGGCAATTATGGTATCGGCCAATTTAGTAAAAAAGAAGCTTGATACCAAATTGCTGGATCGCACTCGAAGCTATCTGCTCTCCGGCTATGATAACTTCTGCCAATTGTGGGAGTTTGGAGGGATTGTGTTAGTCAATGCCGAAAACAAAAAAATCGGCTGTCTGGCACCGGATGGAGATTGGAAAGAATTTGCGGTCAAGAATTTTGCAGATTTGATGATAGAAAAGCCGGCAGAAGAGCCTGCGCCGCAAGAAGAACCTAAGGAAGAACTCAAGGAAGAACCTAAAGATGAAACGCCTAGATCGCATCGTCGCTCCCGAAGATGATGGAGCGTGGCAAGAGGCGATTTCCGGTGTTAAGAAACTGCCAGAGACAGAAGAAAAGCCACAAGCCCCGCTAATTGTCGGAAATATTACTCCCAAAATAAATTATGCCGCGGCATACAGTGGCAATAGCTTAGAAACGTTGCAAATCGGCAACACCGATAATATTGACCGCCGCACTGCTGAGAAGTTTAAGCGCGGAGAGTTTAAGATTGAACGCAGTCTGGATTTGCATGGGCTAACGGAAAAGGAGGCATTTGCGGCCGTTGATGACTTTATCCGTCATGCTTATATGCAGGGATTGCGTTGCGTATTGATAGTTACCGGCAAAGGGATTAACCACGAAGACGCGGCTTGGTATGAGAAAAAAGGAATCCTTAAAGACTGCGTACCTAACTGGCTGAACAACCCAGAACTCCGACCACTGATTTTGGGCATAAGTTATGCCAAACAAGAAGATGGCGGCACCGGCGCCCTATATGTTCTGTTGCGTCGCAACCGTGAGGGACACTAGGAAAGACGGCTAATCGCCGCTCACGCAATGGCATAGCTAATTGGTTGACCTTGGGTCCTCGGGTCAAGCCCGAGGATGACAATAAAAAAAGAGCCCGAGGATGACAATAAAAAAAGAGCCAGAGGATTACGATAAAAAAAGCGAGGAGATTATCTCCTCGCTTTTGCGTCACTCGTTAGGTATTATGTTCAGCCAGTTTCCACCTTTAAGCGCTATATAGCACCTAGATAATTCTCTGGTATCATCCTCTCTAACAGGATACACGTTAGGACAGCTAGAATATAAATCTTCCGGCCAACTTATAAGCGCGCCAGGAGCATTACTAAAAAAGATATTTTTCAAAGCGATGATTCTGACATCATAAGTCATATCCGTTTCATTAATTATAGCTGATGACACCACCCCAACCGGATCTCCAAATTCAGCTTTAAGCTCATCATACGTGGAACCATCAAACCCAGCATTTTTATATAAAGGAATAAACGAAACCCTGTCTTCCGAATTATCATTTTTATAAAACACAGTATTACCTACGCCCGGCAGCATCGTGTTATTATCTGTTGAGCCTGTCAAAGAAATCATTGGCCTTATGCGCCCAGAACCGCCTACTGAACCGCCTACTGAACCTACTACAGCACCTATAGCTTTACGCTTGAGAATTTCCGGCAAATCACCCGGTAGATTGGCATCGGCCTCGAATGGGCGTCTTATATAAAACGAGATTTCTTCCGTAGACGTCAGGAATTGACTACCACCAGTCATAGTGTATGTCTTATAATCACTACTCCCAATGTGCATATAATCCTCGGTGATTGATCCATAAATTGTCCAACCGGGAATCTTGTCATCATGTTCATACACCAATGGCGTTACGCCTCCATCTATATATTGGTTATATCGCTCATGCAACGTTATTAATTCAGCCTCAATTTTATAAAGGGATTCAGCCGTCATGTATTCTAAACGATCTATTTCATCAAGAGGGTGAACATCATTAAAATATCGATTATCAAGGATAGATCCATCAGATGTCATCTTGCTTATATTCATACCAAATAAGTCAAGCATTTCACCGATAGATGGTATATACCACGCTCCTTTGCGGAAAGGATAGGTTGCATCACCACATTTATCAGAAGTGTTCGCAGGACAATATTCTTTGATCAGCTTTATGGGGTCGGAGTCTGGCACACAGTTTGAATATTCATCAGTGGCCTTTTTGCCGTTATTCATATAGGAGCAATCAGTACAATAATTACACAACGTACATCCAGCCTTCATAATATTGATTTCATCATTTTCTTGACAGCCATGCGGACAACCGATATTGACGCCTTGAAAATATGCCTCATCCTCTAAACCCGAATCATCGCCAACTATACGACAAGCATTTGCGAACTCATCGATAGTACAATTTGCCGGCAAATTTACACCTGCATTCTCGCCAACCTTATTACAAATATAGCCGTCTCCTTTGCCATTGATTGCGCACTGGTGTGTAAGCACATACTTGTGTGGATTCACATGCTCGTAGCATCTGATCCGCGGTGTTTCAGGAAGCGGTTCCGGCTTGCATTCGGCACAAAGCCCCGGACAACCACTCACCTCTTTGCCGGTAGCACACCCATACGGGCAATTGGATATGGCTTGCCCCGTTTCTACCAGATATGTACATTTGTCTTTGCACTCATAGCATAGCCCCGGACAGCCTGCAACCTCCTTACCGGCAGCACACCCATACGGGCAATTGGATATGGCTTGCCCCGTTTCCACCAGATATGTACATTTGTCTTTGCACTCATAGCATAGCCCAGGGCAATTAGCAACAGATTTACCGGTGGCGCAACCATATTTGCAATCATTACGAGCCTGCCCTGTTTTCAGAAGGTAGGCGCACTCGTCCGGACACTCGTCAGCACAATATTGCTCACAGCCGTTGGTGGTGGACGGGGTGCATCCGCTGCCGCTAGCCTGACAGTCGACCACTCTGGTGCTGGTTTCGCATATAGGCTTTATACATTTACAAATCTTTTCATTTGTGTTCTTATCTGTACAACAATTGTTATGATCCCGAATATAGCCATCTGGACATTGAGCCTCGTATATGGCTGGATTACAAGTGCATTTTTTGTATTTATTGCCGCATTTTTCGGATAGAATATAGGTGTTAATCGGGCAATTGTTTGTTGTATATTTGTAATCATCACTGCAGGCAGTACATTTATAACAAATTACCCCAGGAATGGTATTTGTATCAGAAGTGCATGACATACCATTGGGAATTGAATCAAGCAGCCCATATTCTTCACAACCTTTGCACTTATAGCAAGTGATACCATCAACAGTAATCGCTGTACAATTCATACCGCTTTGCGGGTTATTGCGCAGTCCTCTACTGGCGCATTTTTCAAAAGACTCAATACCATATTGATAATCAGGCAGAAACCACGTCTTAGCAGCAACAGGAGAACAACTTAGAATTATTGCAAGAGCCAGCCAGATTTTACGCATATTAACCTCCTGTATCTATAAACACTCTCTAATGTTAACATACGATAAAACACTTGTAAAGATTAAACCATGGTTGCTTGACAAAAAGGTTGTTTTTTTGCAGTTACTTCTTTTTGAACTGAGCATTGTACAGAGAACGATAGGAACCATTCTCTTTTTGCAACAGTTCTTCATGCGAGCCTTTTTCGATTATTTCACCGTCATTGACAACAACTATAACATCAGCGTTTTGAATGGTTGACAAACGGTGTGCGATTACGAATACGGTTCTATCCTGCATAAGGTTTTCGATAGCCTTTTGCACAACCGCCTCAGATTTGTTATCCAGTGCCGAGGTCGCCTCATCCAAAATTACAATCGGCGCATTTTTTAGAAAGGCTCTGGCAATTGCCAAACGCTGGCGCTGTCCGCCGGAAAGCAGGCTGCCTCGTTCGCCGATATCGGTATCTAATCCGTTTTCTTGCTCATCGACAAAATCTTTAAGATAAGCCATCTCTAAGGCGCGGTTAATTTCCGCCTCCGAGGCATCTGGCTTACCCATAAGAATATTGTCGCGAATAGTGCCGGAGAACAGGAAGTTATCCTGAAAAACCACGGCAATCTTGCTGCGCAGGCTTTCTAACGTAAGATTGCGAATATCCTGCCCATCTATGCTAATATGACCAGAGCAAACATCGTAAAAACGCGGCAACAAACTGACGACGGTAGACTTGCCGCCGCCGGAATTGCCGACAAGGGCAGTTGTGGTGCCGGCCTTGACCTTTAGATTGATATGCTTAAGCACCGGAACATCAGGAGTATAGGAAAAACAGACATCATCAAAAACAATATCTTGCTTAACTTGTTTAAGCTCCTTGGCATCGGGTTTATCAGCAATTTGCGGCTTAATGCTCAAAATATCGGCAATACGCTCAATCGCCAAAAAAGAGACCTGAACCGCACTGAAGTTTTTGCCGATGCTTTTGATTGGATTGTAAAGCATAATCAACGCGGTGATAAAAGATACAAAATTACCGGAAGTGATAGTGCCGTTAACAATCAGATAACTGCCGTAGCCGATAACACCGCCGATACCGATTGAGGCAATCACATGCAGCATCGGAGTCATCCACGCGGTGCGCTGAATCATCTTGATTGAGAGCTTGAACAGCTTGGTGATTACCGAATTATATTCGTTGTAAGTGCGATCTTGCAAATTATAAGATGCTATCGTTTTGTTGCCGTGATAAGTTTCATTATAATTGGTGATAATCGTTGAGCTCTCCTGCACTGTCTTTAAAATTACGCCTTTTATCATACGGCGAACAAAAGTCAGCGGCAGCAATGCGCAAATCAGCACCAAAATAGCGATAATAGACAACTGCCACGAGTTATAAATTAGAACGCCAATTAGCGACAATGAAGAAAATGTGCGCGACACAAACAATCGCAAATTATCTATGAGCCCGCTGCAGGCAGTATCTACATCTGAGGAAAAGCGCTGAATGATATGTCCGGAATCGTGTTTGTCATAAAAAGCCGGCTCCAGAGTCAGCAGTTTGCGGAACAATGCCAGTTTTACATCGGTGGTAATGCGTCCGCCCACCCAAGAATTTAGGTAGGTGGCAGTATAATTAAGCGCACCCTGCACAAAAGTAAAAGCAACAATCAACAGCGGAATATAGGCTGGAGAATGAGCGCTTTTGTCAACCAAAACCACATCCATATACGGCTTAAGCGACATCGCAACAACCGCATCCAATGCCCCGATGGGAATACACAAAGCAATAGCCAACAGCGCCCTAAACAGGTACGGGCAGACAAACGGCCACATGATTTTGTAGTGATCCATAAACGGAAGTTTGGGAGATTCAGCCAATTTATTCTTTTTAGACATTTTTAATCCTACAATAAGTTTAAAAATTTGACGATTACATAGACAGCGACAAGCTCCATCACAATCATCAATTTATACATATTTTGAAAGCTCTTTTTGGAGGTTTTGTGATGAAAAAGTCTTTGCGCAACAAAGGCGCCTATCCATCCTCCCAAAAACTCCATCATGTGCAAATCATTTTCCCGCACACGCCAACGCTTTTTAATCGCGGCGTATTTATCTATGCCATAGGCAAAAAAAGTGGTGATATTGGCAAAAATAAACTGAAACACCACAAATAACAGAATTGTTTTGTGATGAAAAATCGGAGCTGTAAAATAGTGATTCTCCAGATAATAGGCGGTTCCGATAATCAGCGTGCTATTGAGGAGAAACAGGCAGTTGCGGCGCAAAGGATAAATAAGAGCCGCCAGCCCGAACAAAATTGCCGTAAAAGTTATAACCATAAGTTCTTACATCTTCTGTGGTACCAATCGGCGACAGTGTAATATAATTTGTTTTAAATTGCAAATAGTGAATAAGTAAAAAAATATTATGTGAATTTGTAAAATTATCTTTATAATCAAGATAGATTTAATTTTTTGAGGGCGTTTTAATGAGAAAAACCTTGATTGCGATTTGCGGACTGTTGGGGCTGGCGGCCTGCGCCAACACCGAGAACAGCACATTGGAAGAAATAATTTTTGATGATGGGAACTATAGCGAAACCCGAAGAGTTACTGTGCAAAAACAAACTCCGGCACCGATTTTGGAAGCTCCGGCTGCCAATGTGGAAGTTGTCGAGGGCTTTGGAACCTATCAGCTGCCGACCAGAGCCGAACGCTATGAGGAATATGCCCCAATGGCAGAAGTCTATGCTATTCCGGCTGCCCGTGCTACTAATCGTATGCTGGACGATACCAGAGATATTTATGAAAACAACGGCGATACTTTTCTATTTATAACCGATCTTAAAAAAGCTGACCGCAAAATGCCTGACGGAATTTATAACGCCGAGCGAACCACCCGCAAAATTATTGAGGGTTCAAAGACCTTTAAGGTGGTGAACGACAAAAACGAGGCTGATTATATATTGGAAACCATTATTGAAAATGCCGGCTCGCCGGAAGAGCCAATTTTGGTATACAGAATGATTCTGCTTGATACTGAGAACAAAAAAATTAATGAGTGGGTGGAAACTTTCCGCCGTGTCGGTAATGATGATCGCAGTTGGTGGTAATGCGTAAACTATTTTTGACATTGGCATTGTGTTTATTCAGCCTGCCGGCTTTGGCAATTGAAACGGCTGATGATTATGACGATGGAATTCGGGCAATTTATGCCACAGCCTGTGAACCTTTGCGCTATGGCGAGAGCAACTCTGCCGCAAGAATGCGGGCGGCGGATAAGGCGGCGTTTGACGCGTTGGAAAACATGAACGAGCTGAGCGATTATCACAGCAAATATGATGCCCATGACTACAAAGTTTTGGTATATACGCTGGTTGATAATTACCTTGAAGATATGGCCGTGCGCACTTTGCAGCATAATGACAAACAGGTCTGCGTTGAAGTAACCGCATATTTGAGCCCTCAGAACATTGAAGCTGCGGCACAAAAAATGGCAGCAGAACGCGAGGCGCAATATCCAGATAGCCTAACAATAGAAAAAGCGGCCTTGACCGAGCCCTCACCTACCGGAATGCCACCCAAACCGGAAATTAAAATCAGTCAGGATATTGCGGTTGAAAATACATTAGCCGAAGAAAAGCCGGCGGCGCCGATTGCCGCCCCTAAGGTTGACAACGGAAAAACCAAAGTATTTATAGAAAAAACAAAATTTTATAACAACACTGACACTAATGCTTTTCGGGAGGATATTGCAGCGCCGATAGAAGAGAATCGCCAATTGGCTATCACCAACAGTTTGAGTGACGCGGACTACATTATTAAGACCAAAGTGCTGCGCGCCAAGGTAGATCCTATTAATAAACAAACCAACCGTATGCAGATGGTGGTGGCGCTGGAGCTGATAAGAACAACAGACTCCTCAACCCTGACGGAGCACCAGAATCGCTTTATGCTGTTTGAGAGCACGGAAAATGAGCAAAGCGTAGCAGTATCTTTGCTGAAAAAACTTTTGCGCAAAGCGGCCGGACAAATTCTGCCCAAGATTAAGGCCAAGATTAAGACCAAGCCTGAAAGCTATATCCCCGGTTCAATAATTACACCGCCGGAAAATTAGCCCTCGTCTTCGGCAAGCCAGCTTTCGTGCTGACGAATATTGCGCACCGAAACCGAGTGATTGTATAGACGGGGTTTGCCGATTGAGCGCCAATAAGCCTCTATTTTATTTTCGATATCAGACTGCATTTTCAGGCAGAACACGTCATCAAATCCGGCATAAAGCACAATTTCCAGTTCGGCAAAGCCGCGATCATCGTACAGGTTGTATTCATAGGCATTGAGGTAATCTCCAGAGTGCTCCAGCAATAATTTTTGGATATCTTTGAACTGCGCCTGACAACCGGCCTCTTTGTATATATCGGCAAAATCAAACAGAAGCCGGTCATCGGCCGATGCCTCAGGAAAAGCCTGAAGCCGGTCAAGCAATCCGATATTACCGGTCATAACCGCAAACTTGCTCAGAACCGGATAAAAATCTTCTATATTTTCCCGCAACTGCTCAAAACGCGGCTTGAGCAAAATTGTTGCCATATCCAACAACCCGAGGCTCAAAAGGTTTTCTATGTAAATAAGTTCAAAAAATTTGGGCAACTCGCCGCCGATTTCCCATATTTTATAAGCAAGCTCTTTGGCCTTGTTGCGGTTGCCGCTCATGATGGAAACAAACATAAGGGCAATCAGCCCGCAAATATCGGCTGGCTTCTTTTGCAGTTCAGCATAGACTTTCAGCTCCAATGCCGCGATGTCTGTACTGCGGCTGAATGGCAAAGCAAACATCTCATACAGCAAATCTTCAAATACGGAAGAATTTTCGGTTGTGTCCATAATCCACCTCACTTGCTTGTTTTTTCTAACATAAAAGTAACCGGTCCGTCATTGATAAGCGCAACCTGCATATCGGCCTGAAAAATTCCGGTAGCAACGGGCAATCCATGCTCTTGCAGGCAGCGGCAATAATACTGATACAGCGGGTTGGCGTCTTCGGGACGAGCGGCGGTTTCAAAACCGGGGCGGTTGCCGCGGCTGGTATCGCCGGCTAAAGTAAACTGAGAAACAACCAGCACTTGTCCGCCGATATCCTTAACCGACAAATTCATTTTGCCGGCGCTGTCTTCAAAAATGCGTAAGTCTGCAGTTTTGCGCGCCAAATATTCGGCCTCTTGTCCGGTATCACCCTTTTGCACGCCAAGCAAGACCAACAATCCGGCATCTATGGAAGAAACCAATTTACCATCTACGGTTACACTTGCGTTTTTTACTCTTTGTAATAAAGCTCTCATAATATTGACCCTATCATATCTTGGTTAATAAAAGATATAAGAAACACAAATTGCAGTGAAAATTCCGACCAAATCTGCAAACAAAGCGCAAGGCAAAGCTGCGCCTACTTTAGAAATACCAACAGCACCAAAATATACAGCCAGAACATAAAACGTTGTTTCGGTGGAACCCTGCACAACCGAGGCTACAAACCCCTGAAAACTATCGGCGCCATAGTTTTGCATAGTTTCTATCATCATCGCCCGAGCACCGCTGCCGGACAAAGGTTTCATTATAGCGGTTGGCAAAGCGCCAACAAACTCGGTGTCTATTCCCAACTGATTAAACAGCCATGCAAAACCGCCAACTATGCAGTCCAAACAACCGGAGGAACGGAGCGCTGAGATTGCCACCAGCATTGCAACCAGATAGGGAATAATTTTTACGGCAATTGAGAATCCCTCTTTGGCGCCCTCAATAAAAGTGTCGTAAACATTAACCTTTTTTAGCAATCCACAGATTAAAAACAAAACTATTACCGCATAGAGGATAAAATTGCCAAAGGCTGACGCGGCGTTGAGGCGGTTTTCCGGCGGCAAAACCGCAAAACTCCAGCACATAATCCCAATAAGGCAAGCAAAACCAAGTAGATATCCACCAACAACCCGATTAAAGATATTAAGCTTTTGAGCCCAAGCCACACTCAAAAATCCGGCCAGTGTGGAGGCTGATGTGGCGAGCAAAATCGGCAAAAACACTGCCGCCGGATTGGCAGAACCGAGTTCGGCACGATACATCAAAATGGTAATCGGAATAACCGTAACCGCAGAGGCATTCAGCACCATAAATAAAACTTGAGCGTTAGAAGCAGTATCTTTATGAGGGTTTAGGACTTGTAACTGCTCCATAGCTTTGAGCCCCATCGGAGTGGCGGCGTTGTCAAGCCCCAGCATATTGGCGGCAATATTCATCACTATAGAGCCCAACGCCGGACTATCGGAAGGAACATCAGGCATAAGTTTGGCAAACAACGGGCGCAGTGCTTTGGCCAAAAGCTCAGTAAGACCGGAGGCCTGCGCAATCTTCAAAAGTCCCAGCCACAAACACAAAATGCCGGTAAGATTTATGCTGACTGAAAAAGCGGTTTTGGCAGATTCAAATGTTGCGCCGACCATACCCGCCCAAATTGCCGAATTGCCAAAATAAAAAGAGTCTACGGCGGCAAAGGCAAAAGCCACAATAAAAAATCCCGCCCAAATGATATTTAACATTTTTGTTATCCCTTTTAGCGCATGGCACAAAAAATCCGCCTTGTATGTATTATAGGCGGATTTTAGAATAAGCGGCTTAAAATTTATTTAATTTACGACGTTTTTTGAGGCGAGTGAGCTTGTCGCTGACCACTGCTGTATCGCGTCCGGTTTTGGCCAAGCGGTCGTACATACGCTCAATTTCTTTTTCAAGATACGCCTGTTCAATTTCATTTTTTAGCGCGGACTGCTGTTCTGCGGTGCCGTTGCGGGCAATATTATCCATATCGGCAATAATATCTTCTACGTGCACACTGCTATCGGTTTTCTTTTTGATAAAATAAGGCAGTTCATACGCCAACTGGCGAGCATGAGCATAGGCTTCTTTGCCATCGGCGCATTCATTATAGCGCAACTTGAGCAGACGGAACGCAATCTCCAGCTCCTCGCTGTCATCTACCACAATGAACGGCACCGGAGCGGCAAAACCGGTGGCGGCAATAGATTTAAGAAATTCCAAAATATGGTAGAAAAAGCCGTCAATATTATAAATGATAAATGGTTTGACCTTGAGGAATCCATCCTGCATGGCCACGCAGTCGTAAGCCAACTCATCAAGGGTGCCAACACCTCCGGGGGCAAACACGACAATATCTGCTTCCAAAAGGCGGATTTTGCGGTTTTCCAGCGTGTCTTCAAGCACGACTTCGCTAATCTGTTGCAAGAACTCGTCTTTTTCATAAAGCTCATAATATTCTTTAGTAGTGACACCGACAATCGGGGTAACATCGCCATAATATTTTTCCTGACGCTCTTTCCAATTGTCCAAAACGCCACGGGCAACGGCGCCCATTACGCCGGAATTAGAAAATCCATAATCCAGACGAAAACCCATCTTGGCAATTTTGGCGCCCAGTTTATAGCATTCTTCGACGTATGCCGGATCGCTACCTTCATGATGTCCACCAGAAACGCAGACCCGCATATTTTTGGGGGCAATATTACATCCATCTTCAGCCATGACTAAATCTCCTCAATATCACCCATGGCTTGTTTGGCATAAAAATCCGCGGCAAATTCTTCTAATTTGCCTTGCTCTATAGCTGTACGCAAGCCTTGCATCAGGCGCTGGTAATAACGAATATTGTGCCAGCTTAGCAGCATTACAGCCAATACCTCGTTACATTTTTGCAAGTGGTGGATATAGGCGCGCGAATAGTTGCGGCACAACGGACAATCACACTCAGCCTCAAGCGGGCGGGGGTCTTCACGATGGCGGGCATTGCGGATATTTACCGTGCCGCGGGCAGTGAAGGCCTGAGAAGTGCGACCGGAACGAGTTGGCATTACGCAATCGAACATATCTACACCGCGCAAAACCGCCCCGACAATATCATCAGGACGCCCCACGCCCATAAGGTAACGCGGTTTGTCATCAGGCAACATTCCCGGAGCATAGTCCAAAACCTTAAACATAGTCTCCTGCCCCTCGCCTACCGCCAAACCGCCGATGGCGTAACCATCAAACCCTATAGCTTTGAGCTTTTCTGCCGAGAAGGCACGCAAATCTTCATAATCGCCGCCCTGTTGAATGCCAAAAATACCATAGCCGTCACGATCTGTGAAGGCGGCGCGGCTGCGTGCCGCCCAGCGCATGGACATTTCAACCGACTTTTTTACAACATCGTAGGAAGCGGGAAGCTTTACACATTCATCCATACACATGGTAATATTGGAATCCAGTTTGTGCTGAATTTTGATAGATTCCTCCGGAGAAAGGAAAAACTTTTTGCCATCAACGTGGGAAGAGAAAGCCACCCCCTCTTCGGTGAGTTTGCGCAGACCGGACAAGCTCATTACCTGAAAACCGCCGGAATCGGTTAAAATCGGTTTATTCCAATTCATAAACTTGTGCAAACCGCCCATTTTTTGCACCAAATCTGCCCCTGGGCGAAGCATCAGGTGATAGGTATTTCCGAGTAGAATCTCCGCACCGGTGGCGGCAACGGATTCCGGCATCATCGCCTTGACTGTGGCGCAGGTGCCAACCGGCATAAACGCCGGAGTATTTATAATTCCGTGTTTGGTATGCAATTGTCCGCGGCGAGCTTTGCCCTGACGAGTTAAAATCTCAAATTTAAGCGACATCTGTTATCCTTTCTGTTGGCAAGGATAATGCCCTAAATCTGCATACAAAGCAAGATTTTTTTATTCCGTGGTTTCCTCATCAGAGAGCGGATTGATGTCGATGGAATATCCGGTAGCGCGCACGGTGCGGATATAATCAGCACCAAACTCATTTAGGGATTTGCGCAAGCGGCGAATATGGACGTCAACCGTGCGAGATTCGACATAAATATTGTCGCCCCATACGTTTTTGAGCAAAAATTCGCGCGAAAAAACTTTTCCCGGGGTTTCCATAAGCATTTTCAGCAGACGAAATTCCGTTGGTCCTAAGTGAATATAATTCTCTCCGCGAAAAACTTTTTTCTCCACTAAATCCATACGGATATCTTCAAAAACCAGTTCTTTTTCGGTATGCGGCTCAGGAGCGCGGCGCAACTGGCTTTTAACCCTAGCCATAAGTTCAGGAATAGAAAACGGTTTGGTTACATAGTCATCGGCGCCAGCGCTTAAACCCTTAATTTTGTCTTCTTCCTCTCCTTTGGCGGTGAGCATAATCACCGGAATATTTTTAATATCCGGCTTGGAACGCAATAATTTACAAATCTCCACCCCGGACATTTCCGGCAACATCCAATCCAGCAGAATAACCGAAGGATGATTTTTTTCTATCTCGGCGATTGCCTTGGAGCCGCGACTTTCCACCGCAACCAGATACCCCTCTTTTTCCAGATTGTAGCGCAACATTAGAGCCAGCGCCTCTTCATCTTCAATCACCATAATCAAGTGTTGCATATTGATTCTCCTTTAATTAGCGCAAAGCCTGAATATTTTTGGCATATTCTCCGTTGGCAAAAACAGCCGTGCCGGCAACCAAAACATCTGCGCCGTATTCTTTAGCCTGCGCGGCAGTTTGCGGGTTAATACCACCATCAACTTCTATTACTATATTGCGATTACCAATCAGTTTTTTGATTTGAGCAATTTTTACCAACTGCTCGGGCATAAATTTTTGTCCGCCAAACCCAGGGTTGACACTCATAACCAAAACCACGTCTACCAAATCCAGCACCTCGCTTAAAACATCTGCGGGGGTTTCCGGTTTTAGAGATATACCGGCTTGGCACCCCAAGGCTCTTATTTGTCTTAGGGTTTGAGGCAGATTGCGGCAGGCTTCAGCATGGATTGTTATAATATCGGCACCGGCAGCGGCAAACCAGTTTACCTTATCATCGGGGTTCTGAATCATCAAATGAACGTCAAAAACCGTTTTGCTCAAAGGGCGCAAGGCTTTGATTAAACCGGAGCCGAATGTAATATTGGGAACAAAGCAGCCGTCCATAACATCAAGATGCAGCCAATCTGCACCGGCGGCATCCAAACGCTTAATCTCTTCTGCCAGATGAGCAAAATCTGCCGACAACAGGCTTGGAGCAATCTTAACCATAAAAATTCTCCTCAAATGATATAATGAGCGATAATAAACTGATAACTTTAAAAGTCGGTAAACTTTCGGCTTGTTTTTTGAAGATTAATGATTATCTGAGCCTTAGTCTTAAAACATTAACCAAAGGAGATTTGCTATGGGTGAAACAGCTCAGAAAATTATAAAAATCGATAGAGAAGAACTATTAAAAGAACTCAATATTGCTTTTGCTGAAGAGTGGCTGGCATATTATCAATATTGGATTGGCGCCCAAGTGGCAGTGGGACCGATGCGCAAAGAGATTATTGCTGAATTTGAAGAACACGCCAAGGAAGAACTAAAACACGCAAACTGGCTCAGTGAACGAATTATAGAACTGGGTGGAACACCGTTGCTTGACCCTGATGACTGGAAAAAACACGCCGGTTGCAGATATGAGGCTCCGGTTGAGCCTTATGTTATGAATCTGATTAAGCAAAATGTAACGGCAGAACGCTGCGCGATTGCCCGCTATCAGAAAATTTGCGATATGACTTTCGGCAAAGATTATGTGACTTATAAAATGGCGGCGAAAATCCTGAAAGAAGAAGTTGAGCATGAACA
The DNA here is from genome assembly GCA_934255405.1 of uncultured Alphaproteobacteria bacterium. Lineage (GTDB taxonomy): Bacteria > Pseudomonadota > Alphaproteobacteria > RF32 > CAG-239 > CAZU01. Next base: position 44,989 of record CAKQNT010000011.1, on the reverse strand, counting down.
GGAAATCGGTGATTTTGGCGATGATATCCGCGCCGGACAAAAATTTGGCGCTAATCAAGAATAACGCATTGTTTTAAATAAATAAAAGCCCTAAAGCTAAATTTATGCGGTTTTCTTTATTGACATTTTTGTCTAATTATTGCAGAATATTGCCAAAAGTTAGATTCGCAAATTCTTAAAAATATAAGTTTTATCTGATAAATTGAGAATTTTGAGGCAAACCATAATCATACTCCAAATAATTGTCGGTTTGTTTGAACTTTAGCGATTTGCAGATAAACGAAAAGCCTGAAAGCCCCACTTTCAGGCTTTTTTGCTATTTATGATTTTGACGGCGGTTTTAATTCCGTCGGCGGCGGCAGAAACAATTCCTCCGGCATACCCTGCGCCCTCTCCGCAAGGATACAAGCCATTTAGCGGACTTTGATGATTTTCATCTCGCGCCATGCGAACCGGCGAAGAACTGCGGGTTTCTACTCCGGTCATTACGGCGCCGGCATGTGCAAAGCCTTTGAGACGTTTCTCCATCTCCGGCAGCCCCAAACGTAAAGTATCAATCACAAAGTCTGGCAAAACCGAACTAAGGCTTGTAAGACGAACTCCACAAGAATAGCTTGGCTCAACATCTTGCAACTCTTGAGACGCTTTTTTGGCTAAAAAGTCACCAACCAACTGTGCCGGAGCAGTATAGTCGCCACCGCCCTCAATAAACGCGCGATGTTCCAACCCCCGTTGCCAATACATGCCGCGCAAAGGGTGCGTACCTTCAAAATCGCTCGGTTCAACTCCAACCAATAGAGCCGAATTGGCATTTTGCTTGTCTCGCGCATAAAAACTCATACCGTTGGTTACCAAATGTCCGCTCTCTGATGCGGCGGCAACAACCACGCCGCCCGGACACATACAAAAGCTGTATGCCGAGCGCCCGTTTGGCAAATGCACCGCTAATTTATAGTCTGCCGCGCCAAGCTTGGGGTTGCCGGCAAAGGAATGATAAACCGCCTCGTCAATCAGGCTCTGCGGGTGCTCAATGCGCACACCAACCGAAAACGGCTTGGCTTCCATCGGCAATTTGTGCAAAAACAGCATTTCAAACGTATCGCGGGCGCTATGCCCGATAGCCAAAATAAGAGTATCAGCCGGTTGTTCATATAGGGCACCAACCGCGTTGCGCACGCGAACAGCGGCGAGCTTGCCGTCTTTAACAATGATATCTTCCAGCTTATTGTTAAAGCGGTATTCGCCGCCAAGCTTTTCAATTTTGGCACGAATATTACGAACAATCAGCGCCAGTTTGTCGGTGCCCAAGTGCGGTTTGGACAGCCACAAAATATCTTCCGGCGCGCCGGCTGCGACAAATTCATTAAAAACTTCTGCGGTATAAATATCTTTTTTGATGCCGGTCATCAGTTTGCCGTCAGAAAACGTACCGGCTCCACCTTCGCCAAACTGCACATTGCTCTCGGGGTTAAGCTTGCGGGTTGTCCAAAAATTTTTTACTTCTTTTTGGCGCTCTGAGACTTCAGAACCGCGTTCCAAGACAATCGGCTTCTGTCCGGCTTTGGCTAAAGTCAGAGCCGCAAACATTCCGGCCGGACCGCTGCCAACCACAATCGGACGCAAACAGGCAGGCTTGAGGCGCGGTATGCTCAATGGCGGCTCGGGAATAATCTTTTCAACCCCAGACAATTTTCGGCGCAAAATTAAATCTTCTTCCGGAGTTTCAATATCTATAGTATAAACAAAATAAACCTGCGTGCGGCTGCGGGCATCTACCGCGCGTTTGACCACCTTAAATGAACTAAAATTTGCCGTAGCACCCAAAGCTTTGGCAACCAACTCCGGCAACGCCGATAGTTCAATGGAAATATCAAATTTAAGATTACTAATCCGCAGCATAGACGTCTTCTCCTGTAAACCTTATAACAAAAAAGGCGGTGATTGTCACCGCCTTTTTTGAATTTATGCGAAAAGTCAAACCTAGAGTTCGCCTTCAGCATAGCGCTTTGCCATAACCGACATCGGAATGGCTTTAATCTTGTCTGCGTGACCGGCAGCGCCAAATGCAATGTAGCGAGCTTCGCAAACTTTTTGCATTTCTTCAATAGCCGGTTTGAGGTATTTGCGAGGATCAAATTCTTTGGGATTCTCGGCAAACAGACGACGGATAGCACCGGTGATAGCCATACGGCAGTCGGTATCAACGTTTACCTTGCGAACACCAGACTTAATGCCGCGGACGATTTCTTCTACCGGAACGCCATAGGTCTGCGGAATTGCGCCGCCGTAAGCGTTAATCAAATCCTGCAGTTCTTGCGGAACGGAAGAAGAACCATGCATAACCATGTGGGTGTTGGGCAACTTCTTATGAATCTTCTCAATTACGTCAATAGCCAAAATATCACCATCGGGTTTGCGGGTAAATTTGTAGGCGCCATGAGAAGTTCCTACGGCAACAGCCAAAGCATCCAAGTGAGTTTCCGCTACAAAACGAGCGGCTTCATCGGGATCGGTAACCAAACGTTTTTTATCAATAGTACCCTCTGCGCCGTGACCATCTTCTTTGTCGCCTTTGCCGGTTTCCAAAGAACCGATAACGCCAAGTTCACCCTCTACAGAAGCACCGACGGCATGAGCACGGGCAACAACTTCTTTGGTAACATTTACATTGTATTCAAAAGAAGACGGAGTCTTGCCGTCTGCTTCCAAAGAACCGTCCATCATAACCGAAGAATAGCCGTTTACAATGGCTGACTGGCAGATATTGACCGACGCACCATGATCTTGGTGCAAGCAAATCGGCAACTCCGGAAACATCTCTATACCGGCAGCAACCATGTGGCGAATCATCGGGTCGCCGGCAAATTTGCGAGCACCGGTAGAGGTTTGCAAAATAACCGGAGCATTGACTTTGCGAGCAGCTTGGAGCACGGCAATAATTTGTTCCATATCGTTAATATTAAAAGCCGGAACGCCGTAGCTGTTTTCGGCCGCATGGTCAAGAATCTGACGCATTGTAACTAAAGGCATTATTTTCTCCTTAAATATATAAAATCAACTGTTGAAAATATAATAACAACCGCTTTGCTTTGCAAGAATTTTTTAACGTTTATGATAACGAATAATCATAATCAAAATCGGCAGGGCGATAGCAAAGCTGATACTATTAAAAATCACCATCTGAATCGAATGAAGATAACCGCCATATACTATCCAGCTGACCAAACCGACATTATAAATCAGGTATGAGCCAAGCGAAATTCCACTGACATCCCGAGTTTTGATAATTTTGCAAGCCTGCGGCAAAAAGGCAATTGCCACACAAATTCCGGCCAGATACCCGACCGCCTCAAAAAATATATTCATATTACGAATCCTCAAAAATTATTTTAGCGGCATTATAGCAGATTAAATCTAAAAATTAGTAAACATTAATTTGTGACGAGCATTGAGGACGGACAATTGCGAAAAATGTCTGGCCACGCTTATATCCGTTATCTCAATAATAAAATTGTGTGGCTGATTTTGCAAAGTAATTTAGTGGTTTATTCTGTTTTAAAATTGTGCTATGATGTGAGGGTAATGAGGATAAGACGATGGCATTGAAGCAATCTAACAAACTGAGAAAACTGTTTTTGGGATTTTTGACAACCGTGGTGTTGAGCGGCGCAGTCTGTGGCGACACCTATAAGCGAGCAGAAGCTCCACAAAAGCAAGAGAGCAAGGACAATATTTTCAAAGCCTTTGAGGAAGGGCGCGCCAAGAGTTTCAGCGAGTATTTGGAAATTAGCGAAGACTTTGATTATGATACTCTGACAATTAATAAAGAAACAGGAAGACGGCGCAATTGCTTGGGACAATATAATCCCAATAAAGATAAAATTGAATTCAAACATTATGTATTTGACTATACGGGGGCTTCTTCCGAGGATTCGGCTTTCATAAGATTTTTTGAAAAATTTAGCCTTGAGAAACATGTCAGCAGACTAAAAGTCCATGAACTTTGCCATCTTACGTTTCATCGGTACGGCCAAATTAAAAGCAGACCTTACAGGAAAGAGATTGATACTTTATCTGTCAATCCCAAGGTGCCATATAAAGACCCGCATTGCGCTCCTAACGGAATAGCTCAAGTTGGATTGATGAGTCTAAGTGACTTTGCGAGAATCGGACAATATAACGAGATTGGAGCAGAAGTCGGCAGCCGGATTTATGAGCGGGAAAGATACCTGAAGAGCAAAAATATTAATGAATTTTACAATCAAGATGATTATGTAAAAGCACTGAAAAACGGAGAAATCGACCCGTTTGACACATCTCCGGAAGCCAGACAAAAAGAATATGCCCTGCTGGTTAATGCCGTATTTGACCGCTGGATTGTCGAAAATAAACATAAATATGCATACACCAGTTTAAGGGATGTGCAGTATTATATCGACAAAGCAGAACAATTTGATTTCCTGTTGCCGGAAGAATCTGACAAAAAAGAAATGGATAGACGCGTCAGCACTTGTCTTACCTTTCCGATTGACGGCAAATTAGTAGATTTTTCGGTTTATATCAAAGATAAAGTCGTAACTCCGCAACCGATAGTGCAAAAAATTATCAACAAGTATGAGACAACCCACCGCCTGTACAAACGGCAGGATTTTAGTAAGATGCTTACGTTTAACTGGCGAAAAAATAAAGGGCGTTAAAAAAAGCCCTCCGCTAAACTTTCGGGTACAATTCACAGTTCAGCGGAGGGCTCTTTTTTATTTGATGCAGTTTTTAACGGCCTCAACTACTTCTTCAACCGTGATACCAAAATATTTGTACAGCTCGCCGGCCGGACCTGAGGCGCCAAAACCGTCCATTCCGATAATATCACCGTCTTCCCCGACATAGCGTTCCCAGCCATATTTGGCGGCGGCCTCTACAGCAACACGAGGAGCATTGCCCAAGACCTCTTGACGATAAGGCTCCGGCTGAGCATCAAACAACTCACAACACGGCATAGAAACAACAGTTACATCTATTCCTTCTTCTGCCAATTTGGCGCGGGCTTCCATAGCCATTGAAACCTCGGAACCGGTGGCAATGATAGTGGCTTGACGTTTTTGAGCGTCTCCGGCCATAATATAGCCGCCTTTGGCAGTCAGATTTTCTTGAGCTGATTTGCGCAACAGCGGCAATCCTTGTCTGGTGAGCGCTAGAATGCTCGGGCGGTGTTCAGCTTCCAGAGCAAGCTGCCATGCCTCGGCGGTTTCCACCACATCACACGGACGAAATGTAAGCATATTCGGCATACAGCGATAAGAAGCCAGATGTTCAATCGGCTGGTGGGTCGGGCCATCTTCTCCAACACCGATAGAATCATGAGTAAGCACATAAATTACACGGATACCCATAAGCGCCGCCAGCCGCATAGACGGACGCATATAGTCGGAGAATACAAAAAATGTGCCGCCAAACGGAATAATTCCCCCGTGCAATGCCAATCCATTCATAATCGCTCCCATAGCGTGCTCGCGGATACCATACATGAGATTGTTGCCGCTATAGTCTTGAGCGGTGATGGTTTTTGAGGCTTTAGTCAGCGTGAGGTTAGACGCCGCCAAATCTGCAGAGCCGCCAACGAGTTCCGGAATATGAGGAACAATGGCCTCTAAACACATTTGCGATGCCTTGCGAGTGGCTACTTTAGTTTGCTCTTTGATTGCGGTTTCTTTAAGAGCGTTTAGCTCCTTGTCCCAGCCTTTGGGCAATTTGCCCTCAATCGCATTCATAAACTCCTTGCCTTTGGACTTGGCGCGTTTTTCCCAATCTTGATATTCAGCAACCGAGCGTTTGCCGGACTCTCGCCAGCAATTTAGAATCGGCTCCGGCACCTCAAACGGAGCGGCGCTCCAGCCCAAGGTTTGACGCATAGCGGCAATTTCTTCCGCGCCTAGCGGAGAGCCATGGCATTTGGAAGTGCCGCATTTGTGAGGGGCTCCAAAACCAATGGTGGTTTTGCAGGCAATAAGAGTCGGCTTTTTGGATTTTTGAGCTTTTTTGATTGCTTTTTCAATTTCTTGGGAATTTTGCCCATCTATACTTATGGTGTTCCAGCCAACAGCCTCAAAACGCTTGATTTGGTCGGTGGAATTGGCATCTGAGACGTGACCGTCAATGGTGATATTGTTATTATCCCAAAACACAATCAATTTATTCAGTTTCCAGTGTCCGGCAAGAGAAACAGCCTCTTCTGAAATCCCCTCCATCAGACAACCATCGCCGGCAATTACATAGGTGTAGTGATTGCACACATCTTCGCCATATTTGGCAGCCAAAATTCTTTCTGCCATTGCCATACCTACGGCGGAGCTGATACCCTGCCCCAGTGGGCCGGTGGTCATATCAATACCGGATAGATGTCCGTATTCCGGATGTCCGGCAGTTTTGGCGCCAAGTTGGCGAAAGTTTTTGATGTCTTCAATATCAATATCCGGATAACCCAACAGATATAAAACCGAATACAAAAGCATAGAGCCGTGTCCGGCCGAAAGCACGAAACGGTCGCGATCAAACCAGCGCGGCGCTTGCGGATTGAGTTTGATAAATTTGGTAAACAGCACAGTGGCGACATCGGCCATACCCAAAGGCATACCGGGGTGCCCGGAATTGGCCTTGTCGATAGCCTCAGCGGCTAAAAAACGAATCGCATTAGCCATAGCTTTTTCTTTTGACTTGCCAAAATTCAATCTCATTGTCTTTTCTCCTTAGTTAAACAAACGACGTAAAGCGCAGGTATCACAATCGGAACTTTGCTCGGTCGGCACGGGCTTAGAAACAGCTTGAGGTCCTGCCGGTTGAAAAGAGTTTTCTGACACCGGTGCAAAGGTGCTACGATTATAAGCATCGGAAGCCGCAGATATATCCAACCCCAAAACCACCTCAATATCATCATTATCCAACGGAATTTTTACTTTTACCGGCCGTCCGTAGGTCATAACAGAGGAAACATCTTTGCCAATTTGAGCCGAGGCAAAATATCTCTGTTTGCCGACAAACTCCGGCGGTCCTTGCACAATCTCGGTAAAGTATTCAAAATCAACTGTCGTTTCGTCATTATCATTCAGGCGGGTAACTCGGAATTGCGGAGTAATAACAGCATAGCGCCGCGCAACATCAGTCTCCCTATAGCAATAGCCCTCATAACCGGTCAGTTCAATGCGGAAATTATCAGCATAGTGCACAATTTGGGTCATATAGGCTTTTTCGGCCGGCATAACAACCCGCGGACAACGAAAGTCCTCTTGTCGAACAGAAGACACGCAAGAGGCAAGCACACAAATCAAACTCAATAAAACATATTTTTTCATCTTGTCTCCAATCATAAAACAAGCTTATGAATTTGTAAATAAGGCAACCAGTTCACTGTGATTAGAATAAGTAAACTGATCAACCAATGTTAGTTCTTGAAGTTGGTATCCGGCATCTAATAAGACTTTGGCATCATTAGCAAAGGTTCCGGCATTGCAGGAAACAGCAATTATTTTTTCCGGTTTGGCGGCGGCCAGCATTTTTACCTGAGCGGCAGCACCGGCGCGCGGAGGATCAAATACCACCGCGGCAGCTCCTTGCAGCTCAGCAACATCAAGCGGATATTTAAACAAATTGCGAGTGAGGATTTTGATATTGGGAATCTGGTTGCGGTTGACCGTTTCTTGAAAACCACGCAGCAATTCGACTGAAGAATCGACTGACGTTATTCGGTTTTGCAGGTTCTGCGCCAACGGATAAGAAAAAGTGCCAACCCCGCAAAACAAGTCAAAAATTTTGCCGGAAGTGTTGCCCAGATATTTCTGCACCAGCGAAACCAGCGCGTCTTCCCCTGCTTGCGAAGGCTGGAGAAACGTGCCGGCAGGAATAAAAACATCGACTCCGCCGATTTGAATATATGGTTTGGCTTTTTCGATTATCGGCTCGGGAGTATCGGCATTGGCGCGGCGGTGAGAGAGACGAACGATATCCGCACAAGCGGAAACGGCCTCAAATATCATCATCCGATGATTCAGCTCCACCGGAGCATCATATTCCAAAACCACATCGATGCCGTTGGCCGCCTCGCAAAGCCAGACATCACCGCAAGTGACCATGGCAGTTTGCACTTTTTTGCCTTTGCGAAGTTGATACGGCTCAGTACAGATGTCTGTCAAAAGTTTGCGCAAAAACGGCAGAATCTCATTAAGTTTCGGCGTCAAGAGCCGGCAACTTTCGACATCAGCAATCTCCTTGCTTTGGTACTGATTGAATCCCAACGTTAGTTTTCCGCGGTGAAAACGAAACGCCATAGCGGCGCGGCGTCTGGTTCCATCAGGTATAAACACAGGGGTTCCCCAGGGCAGCGGCTTAGGCAAGGTTGAAAGCATACGTTCTGCCGCCACAACTTTATCCTGTCGGTATTGTTCAATCTCTTTACCTCGCTGCGGACAACCGCCGCAAATTTCTGCTAACGGACAATTCATGACTACTTTTGCGGCTCCTCTACCATAGTTGCTCCTTCAGAAATCGGCGCAGTTTCAATACCGTCCAGCAGAGAGATTTCCGCTGAATTTTCCTTATCGAAAATCGGATGGTGATTTTTGCTCTCATCTTTGCGCTCAACCTGACCGGCCGCAACAAACTTGTCTAAATCCGCCGCAGAAAAAACCTCTACGCGGTTGCGTCCGTTTTGTTTGGCGCGGTATAAGGCCTCATCAGCAGTTTTTATCAGAGTATCTACATTATCGGAAACCTCAGAAGAAGACACACCGATAGAAACGCTAAAATGCACCGGCTGATTGGCATCGGAATATACTACTTGCGCCGCAATGCTTTCACGCAGACGATCTGCCACCACCCGTCCCTGCTCGGCGTAAATACCGGGGAGAAAGACAACAAATTCCTCACCGCCGTAGCGAGCGACAATATCATTATCACGCAACGCCCGCTCCGAAGTATTGGCCAGCTCTATCAAAACCTTATCGCCAACTTTGTGACCATATGTGTCGTTAACATTTTTGAACTTGTCGGCATCAAGCATAAGCACGGTATAGGGCTGATTTTTGGCTTTGGCCTCAAGAATTTGTTTGGAGACCTCTTCTTCAAAATAGCGGCGGTTATAAAGCGCGGTCAACGGGTCGCGAATAGCCTGATTTTTGAGCAAATCTTCACGGCTCTTGCGGGAGGTAATGTCTTGAAACGCCGAATACAGAGCCAAATCGTAGTTATAGTCAATGACATTGGCAGAGGCTAAAAGCCAAAACGGCGTGTTGGAAATCGGGGTTTTAACCAGCACCTCAAAATCCTGTACCTCGCGTTCACTTTCCAGCCGCTCAGTCAACATACGGCGGTTATCGGAATCGGCAAAAAAGTCTTTAAGGCGGTATCGCTCCAATTCGCGCGGGTTGATACCAAACAATTTTACCGCATTGTTATTGGCCAAAATAATCTTGTCATCGCTGAGGCGAGAAATAATAATCGGAAACGGAGAGAGGCGGATAATCTCTTCAATCTTTTGGTTATATTTTTCAATTTCTTGAGCAGATTTGCCTATCTTTTCATTGAGGCAATCAACTTTCATCATGACGACGGATAAACCCATAAGGACATAGAACAACGCCGGCAAATACCACAAACCATACGCCCACTGCTCAGATATCCCGACAAGGCGAGCACACAACCAAACTGCAATTACTGCCGACAACAGCCCAAAAAAGGTAAAACCGCCGGAATATTCCCTTTTGCTCAAAGAGAACGAAACCGCGGTCAAGCAGACAAAAGCAGCTAACGGAAATATCTGACGCATATTGTTGACAACATTGCCATTGGGAGTGACATAAACAAACAAAAACGCCGTCAGAGCGCCAATTATGCCCAGCAAAAGTCCCACCCACAGCACAGTACCGCCTTTCATAAAAAAGCGAACAGAGGCCAGCAAAATAAAAAGCATGGAAACCAGAGAAAGCAGCAATTCGCAGAACACATAAATATTGATATTATGCCCCGAAACATAGGCCGATGCTCCGGAAGAAGCCACGGCATTGGCGCCAAAGTCGGCCACCAGTCCGATAAACAGCAACCAAAGCGGGGCAAAAAGTCGGTCTTGTCCAGAGGTGGCATAAATGCAGGAAAACAGCAAAATGCCCAAAGCCGCCAAAGTGGCTAAAAATTGGTGATATTGCGAAAAAACCTCTATACTTCCCATAAAAAGCTCCATTTGAAAATTTAAGCTCTTGTAAGTTTAAGCAAAGATTATTAAAATACATTAAAAAATTGATGATTATTTAATCGTTTTGAATTAAGATGCCATTGTGTTGATTAACAGACATATATGCAAGGAAATCTGCTTATGAACAATTGTACAGTGAATCATCTCAGCCACAAACTTGAGTTTAGCATTAAAAAACTGCAAAAACTTCCGGCCAAAATATCTGACCGCACCAACTGGCGTTTTCAGCTGCCGGGGATAATATTCGGAGCATTGTTGTTTTTGCTCGGTTTATACGAAATGCTCAATGGTTTCAGATACTCTAACCCCAATGTGGCAGAAATTATTCCGCTGGAGGCTTTGCCGACATATCAACCGACCGTAGCTCCGCTGTTTTTTGACGTTGTATTTATGCTGGTGGGATTAGGCATCGGTTTGGCAAGCGTGCTTTCTTATATCCGCTACCGCAAATTTATTTTTGACGGCAAGAATATGATTATCGGAGACCGCCCGATTTTTGGCAAAAAGAGAATCGCAACTGAAAACATAAAAAACTATTTGGGCGTGCGTTTCAGAATCGCTTTTTATCAATCGGGACTGATAAACTGCAATAAGTACATTATTGAGCTTTATCACAAGGACCCAAGCAAGATTGTTCCGCTCTATATCTCTACCTCTCCCGAAGGTGTGCGCAAAAAGTGGAAAGAATACGCACGCTTTTTTAAGATGCCGGCTCTGATTAACACCGATCAGGGGTTGCAGGCAATTGACTTGAAAAATCTGGATAAATCAATTAAAGAAATGGCCAAACTCGGCTTTGTTGTTGATGATTATGATTCATACGAAGACCTGCCAGACGGAATCCGCTATGTGCGCCGCCGAGATAAAATCGTCTTAAAAGCCCGCAAAATAATTTGGGATGCGTATAATTTTATGGCTTGGTTCGCAATTGTAACTATGAGTTTATTTTTGCTGCTGATGCTGGCTAATTATGAAGTATTTCGCCAGAATCTGGCATCGGCTTTTTATGGAATTGTTATCTGCGCGGCAACAATAATTATTGCGGCGATATTTATTCTCTTTCGCAAAGAGAAGTTGGTGCTAAAAAAAGATAAAATTGTAAACACGCATAAATATATGCTGTTTTCCACCAAGCACAACGAGGTTATGAAACCGGATATTGAGGCGATTGAAGTTACGGAAAATCCGGCTACCGGACGCTATTTTGTTTCAATTATATCTGATAACCGCACCATTACTTTCGGCGCTAAACTGCCGATAAAAACTCTACAGTGGATAAAAAGATTTTTAATCCACGAGGTGATTAAGTAAAATTCGTTTGATATTTTGGAATTAGCTTATATATTAACATAAAGTTTATTGCAGATTTTTAGGAGATATTGATGTTTAAAAAGTCCAAGAAAACCGAAGATATTTTGGTGCAAGATGCCTTACTGAAAGAAATCAGCGAAGATGTTAAAAATGACAAAATGAAAGATTTGTGGGACAGATACGGCTTGTTTATTATCATCTTTGTAGCGCTGGCTCTGACGGCTGCCGTCAGCTTTGAAAGTTTCAGAAGCTGGGCAAAAAAACGCGATCAGGAAATTTCTAATGCTTATGCCGTGGCAATCTCCCTGCAAAATCAAGGGCGTCTGGACGAGAGCATGAAACTTTTGCAAAATATCTCAGAGCGCTCCGGTCTGTATGCCGATATTGCCAAACTGCAAATTGCCAATATCTATTTTGAACAAAATAAGCCGCAAGAAGCAGTGGATTTGTTGCAACAGCTGGTCAGCAAGCGTAGCGTCAGCCGGCAAATGAAAGATATTGCAGCTCTCAAACTGGCCGCATATAAGCTGGACGCAGACGCTCCGGCGGCAGAAGTTGAGAAATTGCTCTCTCCGCTGACTGAAGAAGGCAATGGCGGCTATAATGTTGCACGAGAGCTGTTAGCAATGCTCTATATCCGCGAAGGAAACCTTGAAAAAGCCAAAGCCGAATACGAAATGATTGTGGCATCGGCAAGCAGTTCTGATGCTCTAAAATCGCGCGCTCAGGATATGATTACCATCATTAGCGACCAAAATAAATAGACGGAGACCCAGATGCATTGCAAATATTATCGGTCAGTTGCGGCCTGCGCTATAGTTTTATTAGTTTCCGGTTGCGGGCTGTTTGGCAAGAAACCGTTGGATATTGATGGGGAAAGGATTGATGTAATCCGCGAAGACACATCGTTGGCTCCCGACTATGCCCCCGGTGAAGCAAAAATAAAATTGCCAGCTCCGTATGTTAACAACAAGTGGACGCAAAACGGCGATAATTCCATGCACCTAATCGGGCATTTGGAAGCAAAGACTAAACTGAAAAAATTGTGGAGCAAAAGTTTTGGCAAAGGCAGTTCGAAACGCGATTATCTGATTGCCTCACCGATTGCCGCGTATGGAGCCGTGTTTGCGGTTGATGCAGAAGGGATTGTTACCGCGCGTCGGCTGGATAACGGCAAACAGATTTGGAAAAAGCGCCTTAAATCACGCAATAAAGCGGAGCGCGGCATTGCGCTCAAGGGCGCCGGTTTGGCAGAATTTAACAAAAAAATATATGCAACCACCGGATTTGGCAGCGTGTTTTGTCTGAACATGACAGACGGCAAGGAAATTTGGCGGCAGGATTTGGATATGCCGATTAGAATTGCCCCCAGCATAAATGCCGGAAGAATTTTGGTGCAAAGTTTTGACAATACGCTGACTGCGCTTGATGCCGACAACGGCAGCATTTTGTGGAAGAACCAGACGGAATCAGAGGCCACTACTCTGGTGGGAGGCGCAACTCCGGCATATAGTCCGGAGAATGATGTGGTTATTGCCGCATTCTCTAACGGAGAGTTGCAGGCATATAAGGCAAGTACAGGAACTCCGCTATGGACAGACTTGCTGATATCGCACAAACGCACAAATTCTTTGGCACAAATTTCAGCGATTAAAGCTAATCCGGTAATTGACGGCGGCAAGGTATTTGCCATTGGCTACAACAGCGTGCTGACAGCTATTGATTTGCGCACCGGTTCCAGAATTTGGGAACGAGAAACCGGCGGCACCAATCAGCCTTGGGTTGCCGGCAACTACCTGTATGTTTTGACCAATGATTTTGACCTTTTGGCTCTGGATAAAAACGACGGAAAAATTATTTGGAACACAGCAATTCCCAAAGGCGATGATTCTGATGCCAAAAACGGCGTATTCGGCAGCGGACCGGTATTGGTAAGCGACCGCTTGCTGGTTGCCACCTCAAACGGCTACATCTTTTCGGTTTCGCCTTATACCGGAGAGATTTTGGGCTATGTTTCTGCAGATGAGGGCATTGAACTGGCGCCGATTGTTGTGGACGGCATGGCGATATTCACCACCAATGACGCCGAGTTGATTGCTTATAAATAAGGAATGATTATGGTACTAAGAATTGCAATTATCGGACGCCCCAATGTTGGAAAATCTACCTTGTTTAACCGCTTGGTCGGTCGCAAGGTGGCAATTGTGCATGACAAACCGGGGGTGACCCGCGATCGCCGCGAGGCTCCGACCAAACTCAATGATTTGAAACTGAGCGTAATTGACACCGCCGGATATGAGTATTCCAAAGAAGACTCTTTGGAAAAACGGATGTGGGAGCAAACCAAGCGAGCGATAGCCGAAGCTGATGTTTCTTTGTTTTTGTTTGATGCGCGTGACGGATTGCAGCCTTATGACGAACATTTGGCGGGATTAGTACGGCAAAGCGGAAAACCGGTGGTGCTGCTGGCCAACAAGTGCGAAGGCAAGTTGCAAGAAGATAGTATTCATGAGGCTCATAAACTTGGTTTGGGAGAGCCGATACCCTTCTCTGCCGAACATGGTTTGGGACTGTTGGATTTGTATGACGCGCTTAAGGAACAAGCCGAAACACTACCGCCGGAAGCCGAGCCAGAGCCGGACAGCGAGATTGATGAAGAAGACGGCTATAAAAAACGTCCGATACAATTGGCAATTGTCGGGCGCCCCAATGTCGGAAAATCCACACTGGTAAACGCTCTGCTCAACGATGAAAGAATGTTAACCGGACCGGAAGCCGGTGTTACTCGTGATGCAATTGCTACTCAGTGGTCTTATATGGGACGCAAGATTAATCTGGTAGACACCGCTGGTTTGCGTCGGCAGTCCCGAGTATCGGATTCACTGGAAAAAATGTCTGCCGCCAGTACCAAGCATGCTGCATTTATGGCGCAGGTTGTGGTGTTGGTGCTTGATGCAGATGCCGTGTTGGACAAACAAGATTTGACCATAGCCAGACAGGTGCTTGATGAGGGGCGCGCACTGGTAATTGCGGTTAACAAGTGGGATATTGCCAACCGCAGAGAAGCACTGCAAAAACTTAATGACAAGCTACAGACATCTTTGGCGCAGGCAGAAGGCGTGCCAACAGTTACAATTTCTGCACTCAAAAAAGAAAATTTGGACAAGTTGATGCGAGCGGTGTTTAAGGTCTATGATCGCTGGAACATTAGAATCCCGACAGCGCCTCTAAACCAATGGTTTGCTGATATGATAGACAGATATCCTCCACCGCTGGGCAAAAACAAACGTCGGATTAAGCTGCGATATATCACTCAAGCAAAAACCAGACCGCCTTCATTTTATATCTTCTCCAGCAATCCGGAGGGGCTGCCTGATGCGTATTTGAGTTATCTGACCAATCAACTGCGCGAAAATTTTGATATGAGAGGTATTCCGATTAGGATTACGGTTAGAAAAACCAACAATCCGTACGCGGAAAAAGCCGCAAAAGAGGCTCGCAAGAAATAAGTAAAACGCCGTCTGAAATTCAGGCGGCGTTTTTTAATCAGCACGTGGCAACATTGACTGCCAACCCGCCCAAAGATGTTTCTTTGTAGCGGTTGCTCATATCTATACCGGTTGAGTACATGGTTTTGATAACGCTATCCAAACTTACCAGATGCTCACCATTGCTGCGCAGCCCCAAGCGAGCGGCATTAACCGCTTTTACCGCGCCCATAGCGTTGCGTTCAATACAAGGAACCTGAACAAGTCCGCCGACCGGATCGCAAGTCAGCCCGAGGTTGTGTTCCATGGCGATTTCAGCAGCGTTTTCTACCTGACGACAAGTTCCGCCCATAGCGGCAACCAAGCCGGCAGCAGCCATAGAGCAAGCCACGCCAACTTCACCCTGACATCCGACCTCTGCGCCAGAGATTGAAGCATTGGTACGATACAAACTGCAAATTGCTGAGGCGGTAGTTAAAAACTTGATAATCCCCTCTTCTATGGCATAAGGCGATTTATGACCGGCAAAGCGCTCAAAATAGCGCAAAACCGAGGGCAAAATCCCCGCTGAACCCATGGTTGGAGCAGTAACAATTTGTCCGCCGGCGGCGTTTTCTTCGGCCACGGCAAATCCCCATAAATTTATCCAATCGACAATCATAAGAGAATCCATATCGTTTTGGATAAACTTTTCCTGCAACGAGGCAAATATATCGGCAGCACGGCGCTTGGTATTGAGTCCGCCGGGGAGAACACCGGAAGTTTTAATTCCACGGTCAATAGAATTTTGCATAATTTTATATATCTTAAAGATATAATCTTTGACCTCGGCCTCACTGCGTAGAGAAACCTCATTTTGCAAAACCACATCGGAAATACTTAAGTTGTATTTTTCGCAGCTCTCCAAAAGTTCGTGACATGAATCAAACTGGTGCGGTACATTGTATGGCTCACGCGCCACGCGCTTGCTTACCTCATCGCGGCGAGCAATTGTTCCGCCGCCAACCGAAAAATATACTTCTTCCAACAATGGTTTGCCGTCAGTGGCAAATGCGGCAAATTTCATTCCATTGGAATGCTCCGGCAAAAAAGTGTCTTTAGCAAAAACAATATCTTTGTCCATATCAAAAGAAATTGCCTTTTCTTGCCCAAGGTGAAGAATTTTGTCGCGCTCCACGGCTGAAATATATGGAATCTCCGGATTGATGGCTTCTGCCTCCAGCCCCATAAGCCCATATATTATGGCTTTTACCGTACCATGCCCGACACCGGTAAGAGCCAACGAGCCATATAAGGTAACTTCGATATGAGAAGTTTGGGCAAAATCACCTTTGGCCTTGAGGTTGTCTAAATAACGCTTGGCAGCGCGCATCGGACCAACAGTATGTGAACTTGAGGGGCCGACACCAATAGAAAAAATTTCAAATAAACTGTAATACATTAAAAATGTGCCTTAATTTCAATATAGTTTTTAACCCCCAAATTCTGCAAAGTCTGCGCAATGTATTGCTGCAAATCCTCCCATTTGGTATATTTGTCAATCCATGCTTTGGCCTTTTGCGGAGAGCGCGAAAGCTGGATTTCTATAGTTTTCTGCAAAATGCGGTGCATTGCCTGCGGCAGTTTGGCAAAATCTATTTCTAATTTGCGATCACTGTTGAAGCTGATTGCCCCGTGCTCAAGCAGAAAATTAAAATGGATCAAATCGCCTACCCGATGACTTTCTACCGGTTGAGCTTTGGCAAAGCAACGGATAATCCAAGTTGTGTAGACTTTTTTGAGCATAAGTTCATCAATCACGCCACTTTTTACATATTCCGGCATCATAACTATGGACACGACATCGGCTTTGTTCTCTTCTATGATGTGGCGGTATGCACCCAAAGCATCTTTAAAGTGACTGTCCGGCCCCAGAGAATGCCCGTTCTCGTGTCCGATAACAAAAATATGGTCTGCTTCATGGTCATAATATTGGTGCAATTCCGGAGCAACCAAAGCCTCCAGCAAGCGTTTATCACGGGCGCGGTCAAAGCTCATGCGCACCTGACGATGATATACATTACGCCGACCGCCGCCGGTTTTAACAGATAATTTATCATCATTGGGGAGGTTCTCGGCGGTAGTAATGGCACCGCGACACTGAGCAAAATCTCCGCATAATGCGGCCAAATCGACATCGACCATAGTTTGTTTGAGAGTGTTGCCGTCAGTAATACTTTGATGATATTTTTCGGTCTCCGGCATTTTGTTGGCCAAAGTTTTCATTTGTTCCTTAAAGGTCAGCAACAACTCTGTTCCTTTATGATTAACTATACCGCAGCGGGCGCCAAGCATATCTTTGGCAATCGGCTCTATTCCGGCCTCTGCCAATAGCATTTTCAGCTCAGCATCATCAAAAACCGTAGGGGTTATCTCGTCATCATAATTTTCTCGGCTGATGGTAAATTCTAAGGGAGTATCTTGCATAACCGCCCAATGCTTGTCTGCCAGCATATCCATATCTTCATTGTTTTGAATAAGCGCCTGCGCCTGCCAACCTAAAAAGTCATTAAACACATCGTTGGTTGAATAGTGCGCGGCCAGCTCCAATTCATTGGCAATTTTGGAGAACTGCGGAGCAAAATATTCAGTGTAGTCAATTGCTTTAAGCCCGCCATTGCCATCGCGACGAACCATAGTGCGGGCAGAAAGAATTTTGCGCACTTCTTCTTTGCGGCCTGATTTGAGCATATCTTTCAAGATGCCGTGCAATTCTTCGGGCTGCAAATCTTGAGGATAAAAATTGCGCCCTGACAGCAAAGTCAGCCCTTCAAAAATATCAATCGGCTGCAAATCTATGCCGTTGCGACCGCTCAAGCCATTGAAAGAATTGAACAGGCGCAAAGCCTTAGCGGCATGAGAACTATGCGGTGCGGCGGTTTCCAGCTCTTTTTTGGCGTCTAAGTTGAACGGATTATCCTGCTCTAAAGACACTTCATTCATTATTTTGCAGGCACGAACCAGATATTTAAGCGCTTTTTTATCGCCTTCGGGCAGCGCCTGATATGCCGGAAAACTCTCATCAATCAACTCAACTTCACGCAGTTTGTGCGCAAAAATATCATCCAGTTTTTCTTCGGCAATGGCAATTTTGTACTTCATTGTTGCGTAATCTCCACGGTACGAAATTTAAATATTTTAACTTTAGCCGACCAATAAGACGGGCTTAGGCCGGCCTTGATTTTCAGATTATTGAGAAACTCTTTTTTGTCTGGAAACTGTTTCCATACAGATGGCAGAAACAATCCCTGCCTATCGCCGTCGCGCAGTACCAAACCATCGGTGCCTGCAGAAATTTTGGTTAACAAATCTTCTTCATCGACAAAAGAAATCGGTTCATATCCACTTAGCAAAGATATGCTATAGCCAATTTTTTTCAACTCATCCGGCGTAAGCGGAGCAAAGCGAGAATCTTCGCGGGCGGCCGCGTAAGAATTTTCGGCCAAATCTGTGGCAATTGCCCGATGCGGCAACAACGAGCCGATACAGCCGCGCAGCTCGCCGTTGAGAGAGAGGGTTATGAATGCGGCGCCTTTGTCAAACATGACATCGGGATAATCATCGCGCGAGGGCTCATAATGTTTGCCACTAGCGGCGGCCTGCAACGCCGCTGAAACAATATTGAGAATGTTTTCGCGGTTGTGACGGGCAAAATTGCTCAGATTTTCAACCTCCTGCTCCAGCGGAGATAACTCCGGTTTGGCGGTTTCCGGTGCAGTAAACATCCAAGAAGCATAACCAACAACGCTATCAGTATTACCGGTGGCGTCTCCGGAATTTGCCATATCCAACAATTGAGGACGCAGCCCTGCGGATTTGGCCAAAAGCATAGCGGTATTAATACCTGTGGCGCCGCAAGATTGATGCTCGCCCAAAGGCCGGCCTGAGGCAACCATCTGGGCGGTAGCACTATCAACGGCTTGAGCAGTATCATTATCCAAATAGTGCGACAAATCGGCAGAAATCACCAGCAAGGTGTCATTGCGAAGCAAGTACGGGCGTAGCGCCGCCGCCAACTTTTCCGGTTCAATTCGGCCATAAACTATCGGAACAATCGAAAACCGATTAAGCGTTTTTTGCAAAAACGGCAACTGCACTTCTAAAGAATGTTCTTTTTTGTGGGCTTTGTCATTTATCTTAAATTCCGGCAGAGCAGCTAAAGATAAGGTGAGCTCTTTGTCCGTAGGTACCAGTCCGAGCGGAGTTTTAAAATCCGTGGCCGAAGAAAGAGCCGCACCTTTTAGCACAACCTGATGCGCCGGCCCAACGAGAATAACTTTTTTTATTTCTTGAGCAAAAGGCAACAGGTGCTGATATGCTTTGGCGGCAACTTTGGCTGAATATATATAGCCGGCGTGCGGCACCACAATGATATGAGGACGCTTGCTCAAAACCGGATCCGAAGTTTTCAGATATCCTTTTATACTGCTTTCCAACTGGTAGTAGTCTGCAGGATAAAACAAGCCGGCGACTGCCGTATCACGGACGGTATTGATATCATTATCGCGCAGGGAATAATCATTTATAAGATCGGAATTAGAAGAAATATAACGGCGGACAAAAAAGATATTGAGCGAGATTATTGCAACGGCCAGCACAGTTAAAATAGAATATTTAAACCAGTGTCTGCCTTCGGTTTCATAATTGTCGGGCATGAGCTATTCCTTTCTCATTGCAGTCAGAAAATCAGTAAAATCGGCAAAATAGTTGACATTTTGATTTGCAGTTCCCTCATTGCCAAACAGCGGAGAATTTACCCTTATTGCTAAGGCTCCGGCAGCCAGAGCACAGTCGCTGTCCTGATTACTATCGCCAACCATCCAGACAACCTGCGAATTAATTTCCGCAGGGGTCAGCAGTCCGCGCAAAGTATAAATGATATGCTCGGGATAAGGCTTGTCGCGCGGAGCCTCATGCGCGCAGACAATACGAGAAAACATATTCGGATTATACAGCATGGGAAGCTCAATATCCAGCAAACGGCGGTCTTTGTTGGTCATAATCATAACATCCACCCCGTCCTCGCGCAAAAAATCTAACACCTCTTGAGCTCCGGCAAAAGATTTTAGCATACGGGGAGTGGCCTGTTTGTAGATTTGCAAATAGCGTTCATAAGCCTGAACAGCTTTATCACCAAACAGATTGGCAAAGTTATCCCACAAAGACAGCTTGGGATCGCGGCGCGATTTCATAACCTCCCAATCCGGCAGTCCGTATTCGGCAAGCACTTGCTCTACCGAACTGCGGACAACCTCGGCATTATCAGCCAACGTGCCGTCCCAATCAAACAATACATACTGAAGTTTAGCTCTATCGGGCAGCATGATTATATCCCTTTATCCAGATTTTGTTATTGGGGGCATTATAGTAAAATAGCAATATGGTTGCAAGCAGCATTTGGACTTTTGAGCCATATATTTTGTAAAAAATTAGCGCTTGAAATATAAAGAATGTTGATATAGCATAACAGACGGGTCAGAAGTTGACTTGGAATGTGAAGGTTCCGATATTTATCAGCGGCGGTGTTGGTACCGCCTACGCTTTATCAACACCGTTCTGGTGTTTTGCAAAAGGCATTCAGAACGCACAAGACCAAAGCTTATTGCGGTGGTCGGAGCGAGTCCGGTGATAAAATATCATTTGGGCGGTTATTGCTGGTAATAACTTCCTTCACAGAGCTTCGGCCACCTCCTCTAATTTTCAACTTAAACATTAGCACAAATTAAGCATTTTGCAACTTATATTTGTCTAAATCACAATATGCACGTCAAAATACAAAAACATCCTTACAACAAAACCCCGCACAAAGGCGGGGCTTGTTTAAACGGTTTTGGCAACGGCTATTTGCCTTTGCCGATAACCTTTTTGCCTCCCATATAAGGCTGAAGTTTTACCGGAATATTAACACTACCATCTGCATTTTGGTGGTTTTCAATAAACGGAACCAAAGCGCGCGGAGTAGCAATGCCGGTATTATTCAAGGTATGGGCATATTTAACCTTGCCATCGGCATTGTCACGATAGCGCAAATTGGTGCGGCGAGCCTGCCAATCGGTAATATTGGAGCAAGAGTGAGTCTCTCGATAGCAATTTTGGCTGGGCACCCAAGCCTCAAGATCATACTGACGGTATTTGGGGGCGCCCATATCACCGGTGCAGATATCCAAAACTTGATATGGCAATTCCAAATCTTGCAAAACCTCTTCAGAAATAGCCAAAAGTTTTTGGTGCCATTTTTCACTCTCGGCTAAATCGTTTTTGCAGATTACAAACTGCTCAGTCTTCATAAACTGGTGAACACGAACTAAACCGCGTGTATCTTTTCCGGCAGCGCCGGCCTCACGACGGAAGCAGGGAGAAAAACCGGCATAGAGAATCGGCAACTCGTTTTCAGGAATAATCTCATCGGCACGCAAAGAATTGAGAATCAGCTCAGCAGTACCAGACAAATACAAGTCATCTGCCGGCATATAATAAATCTCATCACGAGAGAACGGCAAATATCCCTGACCATATAGAGGCTTCTCCTTAGACAATGCCGGAACGGTAATGACTGTGAAACCATTGTCGCGTAATTTATCCAGCACCATCATGTGAATTGCCAATTCCAATTTGGCCAAATCATTTTTAATTGCATAAGTACGAGAACCAGAAACCTTGGCAATACGCTCCATCTCCGACCAATCGTTCAGCTCCATCAGCTCAACATGATCGCGCGGAGTAAAGTCAAACCGGGGCGGAGTGCCAACCTTGCGGATAACCACATTGCCGCTTTCATCGGGGCCAACCGGACAATCTTTGCTCGGATAGTTGGGCATTTTGAGCATTTGCAAATCAAAATCGGCTTCTATTGTAGAGAGCTCTTCCTGCTCTTTTTTTAGCTCCTCGCCCAAAGCCTTGCTCTTGGCGATAATGGCAGGACGCTCATCTGCAGAAGCAGATTTGATAGAGTTACTGAGTTTATTTTTCTCCTCAGCTATGGACTGTGATGAAGTTTTGAGTTTGTTCATCTCCAAATAAGTTGATATTAATTTATCGACATTTTCGGCGGCAAAACCCTTTTTGCCCAAACTCTCTTTAACATATTCCTGATTGTCGATAATAAATTTAATATCCAGCATTGTTCTATTCCTAAAAAAGTAATTGATTTAAGTCGAAAAACAGAGTAGCTTTTTTGCAAATAAATTCAATAAAAAAATAAGGATAAACACTAAAATGTTTGCAAATAAAACTATTTTGACCGGTGTAAAGCCTACCGGAACTCCTCATCTCGGCAATTATCTGGGAGCAATCAGACCGGCAATTGCTCTGGGCAAACAGGCGCTGGAGCAAGGCGGAAAGCACTATATGTTTATTGCCGATTATCATGCCATTAACGCCGAAAAGGATCCGGCTGTTTTGAACCAGAAAATGCGCGAAATTGCCTGCATCTATCTGGCATGCGGCATGAATCCCGAACAGACAATTTTTTATCGTCAGTCAGATGTTCCGGAGATTCCGGAGATTACTACCATTTTGTATGCCTATACTCCCAAAGGTTTTATGAACAAGGCTCATGCCTACAAAGCGGCGGTTGATAAGAATCGTGAGGCAGGGAAACCCGATGACGACGGCATTAATATGGGACTATATACCTATCCGACCTTGATGGCTGCAGATATTTTGGCCTATGACACTGATATTGTGCCGGTGGGCAAAGATCAAATTCAACATGTGGAAATTGCCCGCGATATTGCCGGCGCAATTAATGCCCACTACAATAAGGAGCTTTTGCATCTGCCAACTTATTATGCCGATGAGAATGTGGCGGTTGTTCCGGGGATTGACGGACGCAAGATGAGTAAGTCTTATGGCAATGTGATTCCGATTTTTGAAGGCGATGCGGCAATCAAAAAAGCAATTTTTTCCATTAAAACCGACTCTCGGCAAATGGAAGAACCCAAAGATCCGGAAGGAATCTTGGTTTATCAAATCTATAAATCAGTCGCCAAACCGGAACAAGTTGCCGAAATGTCCGACGGGCTACGCAACGGCAAGCTCGGCTACGGACACATTAAAAATATGCTGTTAGATGCTGTAATCTCCGAAGTGAAAGATGCTCGAGAGAAATACAACTACTATATGGCACATTATAATGAAGTCGAAGAGATGTTGGCTAAGGGCGCGGCCAAAGCGCGGCCGGCAGCACAAGCAACCCTTAAGCGCCTTAAAGACGCCGTATTCGGACAATAAAAGATGAGAAAATATCTATTTTCAGGACTTTTGATTATTGTAATCTGCCTTGCGGGAGTGGCCTTTTGGGCGCTTCGTCCACTGACAAAAGCAGCAGAAATCACTCCAAATGAATTGGCAAATTGGGTGCAAGATACAGACAATGCCGTGTTTGAGGCAACTAATGAATATTTTTATATTCAAGAAGCGATTGGTTCAACAGGCGTTGTCTTGCAAAATCCATATAAAGTCAGCAATGATTTTAATTTGAATTTTCAGGTAATGAGCCTAACCAAAACAGCGGATTTAAGTTTTATCCTGAAAAAAGAAAATCACACTTATAAAATTGCGTTAAAGATTGAAAATGGCGAAAGCAAAATTGTTTTATATAAAGACAATCTGCAAATGTTGGAAAAAAGCGGAGTTCGAATCAAGCCGGACATTTACTACAACTTTAACCTAATTGGTAAAAACGGTAAAATAGGTTTTGCCATAAATGAAGATGAAGTGGTAAATATGCAAATTGATAAATTCCCCTTTAATTTGGCGATTGAGTTGACCGGAGAACCGGATAATCCGGCAGCAATACAGATTACAAATATGCAGATAAGCAACAAACAATAGCCGACCATTTGTGATAAAGTGCAATAATTTGCTTGCCAACGTTCAGAAAAACGCTACAATTTTGTTGATGTTTGAACTTTAAGTTATGAGGAATTTTGATGCTGTCTAAATTGTTTAAGGGTGAGCTCTCACTGGCTGAGACTTTTTGGAAGTTCGGTGTTTTGGGTCTGATTATCTTAAAACTGGCCGTGCAGGGATTTGGATATTTGCTAAATCAGCACCTGCAGGGGCGAACAATTTATAACTTCTTTTTTTATCACTTTAATCCGATTACATCTTCAAAGCTAAGTATATTGTGGACATTGTGTTATGTTTCGGGACTATTGATATTGGCCGCATATTCTTGGAATATTATGGTTGGGGTATGGAAAAGCGCCGGTAATTATGACAAAAGTCCGATTTTGGCTTTTTTGGCGCGCATTGGAATTATCGGCATGGTGATGTCTATTTGGAGCTCGGTATTGCTCAAAGTTGTGACTGGGATTTTTAAATGAGATATTTATTAGCTATTTTGGTTTTGTTCGGTTTGGGCGCCTGCACGGTGGGAGATATTCCGCCGGAGCGACAAGCATTGTATGACTCTAATAAGCCAGACTGCAACAAAACACCGGAAAAATGTATTCATGGTTATCCGTGGTAGTAAAAAAGCCGCTTTTAAAAGCGGCTTTTTTAATGTGAAACACATCTAGGCAGCACCATTATCTTCTGCCAAAATTCCTTTTACCAGAATAAAACCGGGGGTGCGCCCATTAAAAGCGTTGTTTTTTTTGGCCAGTTCAACCGCCTCGGTATCTTTAGGGGCGGCAGTCGGTCGACTGCCATGAGGTTTGCGGCAGGGAGCAACGTTGTTCTGTCTGGCGCTGAGTTCAGCCTCCTGCTCTTTGGCCTTATCAACCTTAATCTCCTCCGGAGCCTTGAGTATCTTGGCTAAAATATCTTGGGTTTCTTTAGAGCGGCGGTTGGTATAAACCACATTTTGTTTTTCAGCCGGCAACAAAGCCAGAATCTTTTCCAGATTACCAAGTTGCTTATTCTTTTTGATAAGATTAATATCATCAACTACCAAAATATCGGTTTTGGATAAATCGACTTTGCCACCCTCGGCAACTTCAACCAGCAAATCAGGTGAAGCAACTATAACGTTGGCTTCCGAAGAAATATCTTCCTCCCCTTGAGCATTCTCGCTGACTTCGTGATATTTGTTAAAAACAGCCAGCTGATCAGAAATCATAACCGAACATTCGGAATTTGGAGTAACGATAAGAATTGTTTGGGCTTTTTTGCTGCTGATAATATCCAAAAGCGGCAGCACATAAGACATTGTTTTGCCACAACCCTGAGGAGCAATGGTAAAAACATCTTTGCCCTCAAGAATTGAAGGGATAACATCGGCCTGCACGGTAGTCGGCTCTTTGATACCGAACTCATCAATAGCTTTAATGGTTTGTTCGCTCAAACCCAAATCGTAAAAATTCATTATTTGGACTTCTTTCAAAAGATTAACATTGCTGTCGATACTAAAAATTTTATGCTTTAGAGTCAATACAAATTTAATCACCTTTGCCGCTTACGCGCTGATACAGCATTTGCTGCTTGGGGATATGATAACGCTGCTCATCTTTGATAGATGTAACGCGACGGATAAAGTCCGGATGATATTTTTCGGGAATGCGCAGCAAATGCAACTTAGCATTCCAATACTTGCCCATTCGCGCGGCGTCGCCGGAAAGATAGCAGCCGACATCGCTCAGATGATTGTGCTCCGCCCCGCTGATAATGCGATCGATAATTTCGGTGCGCATAGAAATCAAATCCTTGTCTGTCGCGTGCTCATTGCGATAGCGGTACAACCCCGGCAACAAACCATTACACAAGAAATACGGGCAATTGAAACCTTTGGTATTGTCCGCACTAACCCGCGGCCCGTCTATAAATGGCTGCAAGTCAATAATAAACAAGCGCTGATCATTGGTAGAATACAGAATATTGCCCAAATTGGTGAACAGCCCGCCGCCAACGTCTATGGTGTTCTTTTTGGAGGACAGATAGTGCAAATCATTGTAGATAATATCAAGCGCCTTATTGGGAATCTCCAAAATTTTCTGCGTCATGACACGGGTTTTAATCAATGCCTCTTCAGAATTCAGTTTCATGCCGCCAGAACGCTCAATCTCATAAGAAAATCCGGGAACATAGCGATTGATGGTAATCAGAGGAGAATCATTTTCTTTTTCATCAGGGTGGCGAAAATAAGCTACAGTTTGAGCAAAATTGCGACCGCCAAAAATATCGGGCTGAATAACAAGCTCGGACTCACTCAAATATTGAAAAATTTTGTCACCAGACAAATCTCGAGACATTCGAATCGTAAAGTGAGGACTGGTGTGAACCTTAAATACTCTGGCCTCTTCGCCCTCGCCAAGCGGCGGTTCGCTGACAGCAAAAATAATCTCGTCATTTGTGGGTAAAGGTGGTAAAGCCAACATTGCCTCCATTTTGTCAAATATTAGGTATACATAGCATATTATAACCGACAATTCAAGCCAAAATTTGACAAAATATCGTTTTATACAAAAAAAGAGCACTCTTTGCGGAGTGCCCTTGCCGATTGATAAAACAACTTTATTTAAGCGCGGCCATAAATATCCTCGTAGCGGACAATATCATTCTCGTCCAAATTATCGCCGATTTGCACCTCAATAAACTCTACATCGGAATTGGTGTCATTTTGGATGCGGTGCTTGGTTTCTACCGGAATAAATACATTCTCGCCGGCAGATTTGGAAATCTGCTCCTCACCCAGAGTGATTACAGCAGTGCCTTTTACCAAAATCCAATGTTCGCTACGGTGATGATGAAGTTGCAAAGACAACTTTCCGCCGGCAATGACTTTAATCCGTTTAACGCAAAAATTGGCCTCAGAATCCAAAACCTCCCATGTTCCCCAAGGGCGGGTGTCGTGGTCGCCGCGTTTGTAATTATTTGTCATTTTTTGCTCCTTCTTAATTAAGTTTTTACTTGATGTAAGCCAATATAGAGGCTATAAGTATTTTCGCAAGGCTAATTTTAAGATTGGTGGAAAAGAATGAAGTCACCGGCCATAAACCAAGCAATGGATATCTTGCGCTCGCTGAGAGAAATTACCGAAACCGACGCAGGAATTTCCGAAAAGCTGGATAAAATTGTTACCATGATTGTGCGGCAAACCAAGGCCGATGCCGGAGTTTGCTATGTGGCGGTTGATGACAATTATCTAGAACTTTTTGCCGCTTGCGGATATGCCCCCGACATTGCTCACAAGATATCTTTGCGGGTGGGCGAAGGACTGGCTGGCGAAGTAGCCAAAGAAAAACGCTCGCTGGTTGTCAATGACGTATGGAAAAACCCGCAATTTTCCTATAAGCCGGAAATGGGTGAAGAACCTTTTAAATCATTTATCGGGGTGCCGATTGTGCGTTGGAACCGCGTTGTCGGCGTTTTGGCGTTGCAAAATAAAAAAAGCGCCGGATATGCCAATAATCAAGTAGGCATATTGGAAACGGTGGCAATGTTTTTGAGCGATTTTATCTCGTCTGACGAGATGAACGAATTTAAGAAAGAACTTATAAAATCTCGCGGACAAACCGGAAAAGAAAAATATAAAGGAATTTCGCTCAGCAAAGGGTATGGCATCGGGCAAGCCGTGGTGCATCGGCGGCGACAGACTGTAACCAAGATTTTTGCCGATGACCGAGAAAAAGAACTGCGCAAGTTGGAAATTGCCTACGCCCAGATGAACCGAGATTTGGATGAGAAATTTGCCTCTACCAAATTGGGTATTGGCGAACATGCCGACATTTTGGATACATACCGAATGTTTGCGCGGGACAAAGGTTGGTACCAAAAGCTGGTTGATAATGTAAACAGCGGGTTAACAGCCGAGGCGGCAGTTGAACGAGCGTATGAAGATATGTGGAACCGCTTGTCCGGCACCAATGACAGCTACCTTAAAGAGCGTCTGCACGATTTGCGCGACGTGGCAGACCGGCTGCTCGGATATTTAAGCGGCGACAAAAAAGATGTTTCCGCCCTTGATGCCAAAAGCCTGATTGTGGTAGCCATGACCATGGGACCGGCGGATTTGATGGATTATGACTACACCAAAATCCGCGGTTTGATTATTGAAGACGGCACACCAACGATGCACGTGGCAATTGTGGCTCGGGCATTAGGGATTCCGGTTGTTTCTAAAATCAAGGGAATTTACGACGAAATCAAAACCGGTGAGTTGCTGGCTGTAGATGGTGATGATGGGTATGTATATATTCGCCCCAGCGAACCGGTACAGCAAAAGTTTGCCGATAAAATCGCCGCCAAAGAAAAACTCCGCGCCAAGCTGGCAGAGCTAAAAAAGCTTCCATCTAAAACAAAAGACGGAACCAGAATCAATCTTTACTTAAACGTTGGTCTGGCATTTGATTTGGACTATATTAAGTCTACTAATTGCGACGGCATTGGGCTCTATCGTACGGAGATTCCGTTTATGACATCTGATGAAATGCCAGATGTGGAAAAACAGACAGAATATTATCAAGAGCTTATGGATAAGGCCGGCAACAAAAAAGTGGTGTTCCGCAGCCTCGATGTCGGTTCTGATAAATTGCTCCCCTATTGGGGTTACAGCGGAGAAGACAATCCGGCAATCGGCTGGCGCTCAATTAGAATTACACTTGACCGCCGCGCAATCTTACGCAAACAGATGCGGGCGTTTTTGCGTGCCGCGGCAGGCAAAGAGCTGAACGTGATGTTTCCGATGATTACCAGTTTGTCGGAATTTGCCGATGCCAAAGAAACTTTAATGCTGGAGCTGGAAAAAGAAAAGCGCCGCAATCTTCCGGTGCCTAAGAAAATTAATGTCGGACTGATGATTGAAGTTCCGGCGGTAATTTTTCAGCTAGACGCCATTTTGCAAGTTGCCGATTTTATTTCCATCGGCACCAATGATTTGGCACAATTTGTTTTTGCCTGCGACCGCGGAAATCCCAGATTAAGCGATCGCTACGACGTGTTGTCGGCGCCGTTCTTAAAAATTATGCAGGAGATTGTAACCAAAGCCAACAAAGCCGGCGTTTTTTGCTCTGTCTGCGGAGAAATGGCATCAAACCCGATTGAGGCTATGGCATTGTTGGGGCTAGGATTCCGCAATCTGTCAATGTCCGGCTCGGCGTTCGGCAAAGTTAAAAGCATGGTTCGTTCCATAAACATTGATGATATTGAAGATTATATCAAAACTTTGTTAAAATCAGACCGCCGCACCCTCCGACCGCAATTAATTTCATATGCCAATGATCACGGTATTGAAATTTATTAAAAAGTATGTAACAATCAGCCCAAATTACGAGTCTTATAAAGGAAAAAATCGTGAGAAAAACAAAAGTCAGCCCAGATGCCCCGATTGAGGCAGAAGTAACCGAAAAAGCAATCAAAGCAGAAGAGGCTCACGCCGAAGCCCCTATTGCGGAAGAAAAGATTATCAACAAAGTCGGCAACCTGCTCAAAGAAATGCGCCTGCAGAAAGGTTTGCGCCTAACTGATGTGGCAAAACGCTTATGCATCCGCAAGATGTATCTTGAAGCTATTGAAGAAAGTAACTACAAAGGGATTCCGCCGTTTCCATACGGAGTGGGATTTATTCGCTCGTATGCAGATTTTTTGGGGCTGAACAGTAGTAATATCGTTGAACTGTATAAAGAAGAGACCAACACCGGCAATGACAAAGATATGTATGTGTTGGAGCCTCAGAGCGAGGCTACCGTTCCCAACCGCAAGTATTTGATTATCAGCTTGTTGGCAATTATTTTAATTTATGTGCTGTGGTCGGTTTATAACAAAGGCACGGTGGAAGAAATCGTGCCGGAAGCCATTGTGGTTGAAGAACAAACCAATGATGAGATGCCGATTGTGGTTGAAGATTTTGCCATGACTCCGGAAACAACCGAAGTTGAAGGACAGGCAATAGAAATTGAGCCGGTTGGTACCGAGGTTTCTCCGCAGGTTACCATAACCGAAGAATCTTTTGTTGAGCCCAAGGCCGCAACTGAAGAGGTCAAAGCCAAGGCGGAGCCCAAGACAGAAAATGGCGTTGTGCTGAAGATTAAGCAGGAATCTTGGATTGAGGTGAAAGACAGCAACAAGCTTTACATCAGCAAAGTTTTGCAACCGGGGAGTGAATATGTGGTGCCGGAAGGCGGAAAAGGCATGATTTTGTCAATCGGTAAGGTTGAAGGAGTTGATGTTTATGTTAACGGCAAGCTTACCAACGTTGTTAAGCCCAACAAAAAAACCAATATTCCGCTGGACCCGTTTTTGACGGAAGCTCATTAGCGTATGAATTTTGAAAAGAGAAACCAGCCGGCAATTTACGCGGCTGTTTTCTCTTTTTTTGTAACCATTTAATTGACAGGAAAACAACACAATGAATTTTGCAGAAAAATTAGCCAATGTGGTAAACCGCTATCAGGAAGTGGAGGCCTTGATTTCTGAGCCGAATATTTCTTCCGATGAGTTGGTAAAGATGAATAAAGAGCTGGCAACACTGGCTCCGGTGGTAGAGGCAATCAACAACTTTAACAAAGCCGAACACGACATGAATGATGCCAAAGCTATGATGGACGATACCTCTTTGGACAAAGAGATGCGCGAGCTGGCAGAGGCAGAATATTATGAACTCAAAGAGCAAATGCCTAAATTGGAGAAAGAAATTAAAATTTTGCTCATTCCCAAAGATGCAGAAGATGAGAAAAACGCAATTTTGGAAGTGCGTGCCGGAACAGGCGGCGATGAAGCGGCTTTGTTTGCCGGAGTGCTGTTTGAAATGTATCAGCATTATGCCCAATTGCAAGGTTGGAAATTTGAGGTTATGGATTTGAGCGAGAATGAAATCGGCGGCTACAAAGAGGCTACCGCCTCAATCAGCGGCAAAGACGTATTTTCTAAGCTTAAGTTTGAGTCCGGCGCCCATCGTGTGCAGCGCGTGCCGGTTACAGAATCGCAAGGACGAGTGCACACATCGGCGGCAACAGTAGCAGTATTGCCTGAAGTGGAAGAAGTGGACATTTATATTAATCCGGCGGATATTAAGATGGAGGCTTATCGCTCATCGGGCGCCGGCGGACAAAAGGTTAACAAAACCAGCTCGGCGGTACGTATTACCCATATTCCAACCGGAATTGTGGTAGAATCGCAAGAAGAGCGTTCTCAATTCAAAAACCGCGACAACGCCATGCGCAAACTGCGCGCCAAGCTCTATAATGCGCAAAAAGAAGCGGCCGATGCCGCATACTCTGAAAAGCGCAAATTGCAGGTAGGCAGCGGCGATCGTTCTGAGCGCATTCGTACCTATAACTATCCGCAAGGACGTGTGACTGATCACCGAATCAACCTGACGCTCTATAAACTGGACGAAGTTGTCAGCGGAGATGCCTTGGGCGAGATTATTGATGCGCTGATTGCCGAAGATCAAGCCCAGAAGTTGGCTGAACTCGACTAAAACCGATTTGGCGATAAATATAGTGCAATAATCAGCATATTTTCGTTGTCTGAAAATATGAATCCGTATATGATACCTAAAGTTTAGAGGATTCATTGATGGCCGAACCGAAATTTATACATCTGCGGGTGCATACCGCTTATTCGCTCTCTGAGGGAGCGATGAAGGTGCCTGCCCTGATGCACAAACTGCATGATCAGGGAGTGCCGGCAATTGCGGTTACGGATACAGCCAATATGTTTGGCGGCAAAGCCTTTTCAAAATACGCCTCTGATGAGGGGGTTAAGCCGATTTTGGGCTGCCAGTTTTATTTGCGCAATCCCGATGCCGATGATGTACTCAAGTCCAAAGGACGGATTATTGATCCGGATAAGATTGTATTGCTGGTAATGAATGCCGAGGGCTACGCCAACATTATGCACCTGATGAAGTTGTCTTATCTGGACAATCCGCAAACCGGCGAAAAACCGCAAATAAAAATGACGGATTTGGAAAAATACAGCGCAGGGTTAATCGCCTTGAGCGGCGGGGTGGAAGGACAAATCGGACGACTGTTGTTGGAGCATCGTGATCAAGAGGCTGAAGAATGCACGATTACTCTACAAAAATATTTTGGCAACCGCTTGTATATGGAAATCTCGCGAATCGGTTTAGATGCCGAAAAGCAAACAGAAGACGCCTTTATTAATCTGGCATACAAATATAATATTCCGTTGGTAGCTACTAACGAAGCATTCTTTTTTGATGTTGATATGTATGAAGCTCACGATGCTTTGGTATGTATTGCCGCCGGAGAATATGTGTCTAATGACAACCGCAAGAAATTCTCCCCCAACAACAGGCTGCGTTCCGAGGCCGAGATGGTGGAGTTATTCGCCGATTTGCCGGAGGCCTTGGAAAGCACTGTCAATATTGCTAAACGGTGCTCTTATTTGTCGGAAAAAGTTCAACCGTTGTTGCCGATATTTGAGTGTCCGGGCGGACTGAGTCAAGATGAGTTTATTGACCAAGAGGCGCGCAAGGGTTTGGCTGCCCGCATGCAGAAGCATGTGTATTTTGAAGGCATGACGGCAGAACAGAAAGAAGAAATTGACAAGAAATACTATGCCCGTTTGGAGTATGAATTAAGCGTTATAAAAAAGATGGGGTTCCCCGGATATTTTCTTATCGTGGCAGACTTTATTCAATGGTCAAAGGGGCATGGGGTTCCGGTGGGCCCCGGACGTGGCTCCGGCGCAGGCTCAATTGTAGCATGGTCGTTGCGCATTACAGATTTGGATCCGATAAAATTGGATTTGCTGTTCGAACGTTTCTTGAATCCAGAACGTGTAAACATGCCCGACTTTGACGTGGATTTTTGTCAGGAGAATCGCGGCAAGACAATTGAATATGTGCAACAAAAATATGGTTTTGATCATGTAGCGCAAATTATTACCTATGGAAAGCTGCAATCTAAGGCGGTTATCCGTGATGTGGCGCGTGTGCTGCAAATGCCCTACTCGCAAGCCGATAAAATCTCTAAGATGATTCCCCCCGGAGTTCAGGGCAAAAACCCGACTTTGCAAGAATCTTTGGATCAAGTGCCGGAATTGGAAGAAATGCGGCAAAATGATCCGCAGATTAATAAGCTGTTTGATATTGCGATGAAGCTTGAGGGCTTGTATCGCCATTCGGGCGTACACGCTGCTGGCGTGGTTATCGGCGACAGACCGTTGGATTTATTGGTGCCGCTATATAAAGATCCGCGCGCCGATATGCCGGTGACCCAGTATGATATGAAGTTTGTGGAAGAAACCGGTCTGATTAAGTTCGACTTTTTGGGATTAAAAACTCTTACGGTGATTAAACGCGCGGTAGATTGGGTCAAAAAAACACGCGGTATTGAGCTGGATATGGATAATGTGCCGCTTGATGACAGAGAAACCTATGAAATGTTGCAACGCGGCGACACCACCGCTGTCTTCCAGTTTGAATCCGCCGGTATGAAAGATGTGCACAAACAAATCAAACCCGACCGTTTTGAAGACCTTATCGCGATTGTGTCGTTGTATCGTCCGGGACCGATGGACAATATTCCGACTTATATTAAACGCAAGCACGGCGAAGAAAAAATAACCTATCTGCACCCTGCTCTGGCGCCTATTTTGGACGAAACATACGGCATTATGGTATATCAGGAGCAAGTTATGAAAATTGCTCAGGTGTTGGGCGGATATACCTTGGGCGGTGCGGATAAGCTGCGTAAAGTTATGGGTAAGAAAATGCGCGATGAAATTCCCAAGCAGCGCAAAATGTTTACCGAGGGTGCTGTTAAAAACGGTATTGCCGAAGATATTGCCACCAAAATTTTTGACCAAATGGAGAAATTTGCATCATACGGTTTTAACAAATCGCACGCGGCGGCGTATTCTCTGGTTTCTTATCAAACGGCATATCTCAAAGCGCATTATACGGTTGAGTTTATGTGCGCGATTATGTCTTTGGATATTACCAATATCGACAAGCTGTTCTTCTATAAAGAAGAAGGCAAAAAAATGGGGTTCAAAGTGCTGCCGCCGGATATCAATAAATCAGATGCTGATTTTGCAGTGGAAGACGGCAATATTCGCTATGCTTTGGGAGCAATCAAAAGTGTGGGCGCCGCCAATATGGAAGCTATTGAAAAAGAGCGCAAAGCACATGGTCCATTTAAGGACATATCTGACTTTATTCATCGTATAGATGCCAAACAAATAAACCGCCGCCAGCTGGAACAACTGATTAAGGCAGGGGCATTTGACAGCATTGACCGCAACCGCGGCAAGTTGTTTGCCAACATAGACACGATAATATCTCATATCGGCGCGGCAACCGAGCTCAAAACCAGCTCGCAGTCTTCTCTCTTTGG
This sequence comes from uncultured Alphaproteobacteria bacterium, assembly GCA_934255405.1. Lineage (GTDB taxonomy): Bacteria > Pseudomonadota > Alphaproteobacteria > RF32 > CAG-239 > CAZU01. The sequence goes on along the minus strand of CAKQNT010000011.1, from coordinate 10,664 downwards.
CGCGGAAGAGTTACAAGCCAAAGTTAAATTAGCCGACAAGCCGGATTGGCCAGAGTTGGAAAGATTGCAATTAGAGGCGGAGGCTATCGGATTTTATCTTTCGGCACATCCGTTGGATAGTTATGCAATCGGCATGGAAAAACTCGGCGTAAAAAAATGCAGCGAAGTGTTTTTGGGAATCAGGGTCGGAGATGTTATCCGCGCCAAGTTGGCAGGCTGCGTTAACTCATTCCAAAAGCGCATTTCCAAAAACGGCAACAAGTACGCTTTTTTGGAAATCTCCGATGGCAGCAGCAATTTTGAAGGGTTGCTGTTTTCAGAGGGATTGGCTCGGTATGAAGAAGTGATTAAATCAGGGCAGCCGCTGTTGGTTAGCGTTACTATTGATAAACAGGAAGAAGAAGGTCGCCCCAAGGTGATGATTAATCATGTAGATACGCTGGATAAGGCTATCGGAGAAGTGGCAAACGGCTTGGAAATAAGTATAAATGATTCTTCCGCCGCCGGCCCGTTGCGGCAAATTTTAAGTCGGGATAGAAACGGCAAAAACAAAATATATATAAAACCTGATAATAATGAATGGGACATCAGAATCACCTTACCGGGGGGATATGCCCTGTTTGGCGATATTTTGAGCCAAATCAGAGCGCTACCCGGAATATCGATGATAAAGGAAATTTAGCATGGCTGAACAAAAATCCATATTCAAAAAACTGTTTGCCGAACCGGAAGACGGCAGAGTGCGTTTTCCGATAACGCAAATAATATTTGGTCCTTATATGTTGCTGATTAACAAATTCAAGGCCTTTGCCTATATTGGCACGCTATATGCCCTGATTCTGAGTATAATTTATTTGATGGGCGGGCAATCTTTGTTTTGCTCGTTGGGAACAATATCTGCCGTTTTTTGCAGCCAGTCTTTAACGTTGGCGATTGTCGTCAGAATTATAATTTTGGGGCTGATTGCGGTTTATTGTGTGCGCTATTATCAAGCCGTTTGGCAAAATGCACCTTTAAATTTGGCTTTTTTGTTTAAACCGCAAAAAAATGATTTGCTCAGCGTGGGCGCAATTATTGCATTTTTGTTGCTAAACGGAATTGCCCTGCTCTCAGGATATTTGCTATATGCCAGAGTTCCTAATCCGGATTGGCGGATTGAACTTACGTATTTTGGAATTGTGGCATCAGGTTTTTTGGTTCCTTTTGTGTTGTTGCGTTTTTATTTGATACTTGCGTATATTTGGGGTGGAGAAAAAATTCTCTCAATTGCCTATATATGGAAAATTTGCGGCGGCAACAACTTGCGTATTTTGTGCGGAATCGCCTTGTGGTTCTTTGTATGGGTGTTTGGAATCTCGGCCATAGCGTCAAATTTTGCAGAATACGCCCGCGGCGGTTCAATTTATGCAATATTTTTCGGAGAATATGTTTTCAATTTTGTAATGCTGATTATGATAAGCTGTTTTGTAAACTTTTGCGGCATACAAAAATTTTTGACAGAAAGGAAAATCAATGAAAAAACAGAAAATAATTAAACTGCCCTTTGTTGAGACCATCAGACGCAGTTTTATGTATACATTGAGCACCCCAAAATTATTTTTGCAGGTGGCTGCCTTAGGACTGGCAGCGTTGGTTATTGAAATGTTGGGCGGTTTTCCAATTTTGTGCTCTCTGGGAGAAGGAAAGTGTCAGGAAGGGGCATGGCAAACCACCTCAAGTTTGGCTATTTTGCTGATATCAGTGGCGATGATTGTTAATTATTGCCGCGCAGTAATCCTTAAAGCAGATATTGATTTTATTTCTCTCGGGTTTTGGAAAAGAAGCGTAAAATATATTCTGGCAACTCTGGTTTTGGGGTTGGCAATCATCTTGCCGACGCTTGGATTAGGAATTATTTATGGTATGATATCTTATGCCGCAGGTGTAGAACCTTTTGGCGGAGCGGGATATATTATAATATTTGCAGCGCTAGTCGGATGGTGCATATATTTGGCTCCGGCCTTTTTGATTTTTGCCGCCATCACCGTTGACGACAAAACAATCACTATCAAAGAAGCTTATGCATTGACCAAAGGAAATTTTAACAAAATTTTCTGGGGACAATCAATTATGATGGTTCCGGGGGCAATCTTGCTTTATGTTTTGGCGATGATTTACAACATAATCGGCGCTGATATGTATGTTACGGATTTGCTGTTTACAATCTTGGTATTGGCATTATCGTTCTTAGATTCTTGCTTTAAGGCATCTTTCTTTGCGCATATATATCAGTATTTTGTCTTTTATAAAAATAAAAAATCTAAAGAGAAAGCAGATGACTAAACGTATTGTGATTTTTGCGGCGTTTAATCGCGGCAAACAAATTGATGACTATGTTATATATTATCTGAACGGACTAAAAAAAGTTGCCGACAAGATAATATATGTGGCAGATAATAATCCATCAGAGGCTTATGAACAGCAGCTGAAAGGATTGGCTGACATTGCAATATTTGAAAAACATGGCGAATATGACTTTGGCTCTTGGAAAAGAGGTTTTGCCGCCGCTGTTCAGAACAATTGGCTGGACGATGCTGATCAATTGGTTTTGTGCAACGACAGTTGCTATGCTCCGGCATTTCCGTTTGCGGAAATGTTTGCGGCAATGGAGCAAAAACACGTTGACTTTTGGGGAATCACCAAGAACTGCACCGGTATTATAGAGCATATCCAGAGCTATTTTTTGGTATTTGAGCCGCAAGTATTTAAAACCGAATTGTTGGCAAACTTTTTTAGGAGTGTTCGCGCCGAAAAATGCTTTTGGGATGTGGTATCGCATTATGAAGTTGGTTTGAGCCGCCTGCTGATAGAACAAGGACACTTTACTTTTGATGTATATTGCCCGATTAAAGCCGGTCGACACGATGCCTCAAAACTAGGAACAAAGTTGCTGAAGGTTCGGTGTCCGCTTTATAAACGCAAAATTTTTACTCGCGGCGGCTTTGCTGAATGCTCTAAATTTTTGCTGATTCACAATATGCCGAATCAGGCTATTAAACAGTTTATGCAACATGATTATTGGGCATTTTTCAAAGAACGCTGGGTATACTCGATTAAGCGTTTTTTGTGGCAAAACAAAACCACCAAATCAGGCAAGCATCTTATCAAAATTTGCAGAATCCCGCTTTGGTCAAGCTCAAAATAATAAAAAGCTCCGTTTGGTTTAACGGAGCTCTTTATTTATTCGGCAAGCGGGACTTCCTTAAAGCGATATTCCGCACCATCGGCAGTGAGCAGGATTAAATCGGTGCCATCCATACGATAGGTTGAAATCTTAGGCAGCAGCTCAAGATAAAGACGTTCGGCTTCCATCTCTTCCGCCGGCCCCATCATTAAGGTTACGCCGGCATCTTCAAAGCTGAGTTTATTGCCGTTGAGCTTATAAAAGCCAAAATAATTATTAACCACGGAGCCAAAAAAACGCGGCTCGGAGGCATCAAACCCCAAAGTGATTTGAGCATTATTCCAAGCATTTTGCATTTGGTAGTTTTTACCGATAAACCCAGCCTCTGGGGAAGATTCGGCAGAGCAGGCTCCCAACAAAAAAATCAAACTAAAAAAAGCTAATATTTTTTTCATTCCAAGCTCCTTATTCTTCATCATTATCTTTAATACGTTCAATATCTGCGCCAACAGATTTTAGTTTTTCTTCCAGTTTTTCGTAACCGCGATCAAGATGGTATACACGATTGACGATTGTTTCTCCTTCTGCCACCAAACCCGCCAAAATCAAGGCAAAAGATGCGCGCAAGTCTGTTGCCATAACCGGCGCTCCGGAGAGTTTTTTGACACCGCGAACAATTGCTGAGGCATGGCCATGAACATTGATATTAGCTCCCATACGCAGCAATTCCGGCACGTGCATAAAACGATTTTCAAAAATGGTTTCGGTCACCATTGCGGCGCCCTCGGCAGTGAGCATCAAAGCCAAAAACTGCGCCTGCAAATCGGTTGGAAATCCGGGGTATGGCTCGGTCATAATATCCTGCCCCACCAGATCACACCCAACAGCATCAATCAAGACTCCGTGTTCGGTTTCAGAAACACGAACGCCCATATCTTTAAGCACCTGCAACGGACGGCGCAAAGTGCTGGCTTGAGCGTTTATCAGCTCTATTTTGCCTCTGGTTATTGCGGCGGCCACGGCATAGGATCCGGCCTCAATGCGGTCAGGAATAACCTTGTGAGTGGCGCCGTGGAGTTTGTTCACGCCGTCAATAGTCAAAACCGCTGTGCCGATGCCCTCAATTTTGGCGCCCATAGCGTTTAGAAGTTCGGCCAAATCTCCAATCTCCGGTTCTTTGGCGGCGTTTTCCAAAACAGTGCGCCCTTCAGCCATCACCGCGGCCATCAAAACATTACAAGTTGCACCAACAGAAACTCCGGGGAAAATAATGTGCGCACCCTTAAGGCGCCCGTCAACGTCGGCAAAAATATAGCCGTTTTTAATCTCTATGCGCGCCCCCATCTGCTCCAAGGCCGCCAGATGGATATCCATCGGACGCGCGCCAATGGCACATCCGCCGGGGAGAGATAGTTCGCATTTACCATAACGAGCCAACAATGGTCCCAACACATAGTAAGAAGCGCGCATTTTGCGAACATAGTCATAGGGAGCAATCAGACTGGCAGCTTCTTTGGTGCGATAAGAATAAGTTTTGGTGGGATGTCCATCGACAAAATCATTAAACTCATCAATCTTGGTACCCAACTGCTCCAGCAAGGCATTCATTGCCCGAATATCAGAAAGCATCGGCATATTGGTCAGAGTTACGGTTTCATCAGTCAAAAGGCTGGCGCAAATCAGCGGCAATGCGGCGTTTTTGGCACCACTAATATGAATTTTGCCCTTAAGGGATTTGCCCCCATGAATCTTAATTCTGTCCATTTTGCTTCTCCTTTACGGCTTGTTCACGTTGTTCTTGTTGACGTTTGCGTTTAGCCAGATTCTTCTGCAAGGCTTTAGCCTCGCGGTCAAAACGCAACTCCTTGCGAGATTTTTGCTTTTTTGCAGTCGTTTCAGCGGTCATTTTATTGCTCTCAATCGGTTATTTTTCTAAGGCTTAGCATAATAAGATTAAAAAAAATATAAAAAAATGCAAATCAGGACTTGATTTTTATAAAATGTTTGGGTATGTTACCTTTCGCATGATGAGATAAATCATGCCGCTGTAGCTCAGTGGTAGAGCACGTCATTGGTAATGACGGGGTCGCAAGTCCGATTCTTGCCAGCGGCACCATAACAAAAAGCCTCCCTCGCGGAGGCTTTTTGTTATGGTGCTTAGTTAGCGGAGGGTTGGGCTTGCGAAGCAATGTCCGGTGACTGAGCCGACCGAGGTTCAGCGAGGGAAAGCGAGCAGTCTTTTGACTGCGAGGCCGTAAGGCTGCGGTGTGCAACACCACTGCACAAGCTTGCCAGCAGCAATTTTTAAACTAACTTCCCCACCAAACAGCTTTTTGCAGTCCGATAATATCAATTTCAAAATCTCTTTTTTCGTGCCAAGAATCGGACTTTTTAGAAAAACAAAGCATAAACCTTGCGAATTTCTACTAAAGTTTTTTGAACAAATAAAACCTCTACTAAATTTGCAGAGGTTTAAAAATTTTAACATTTTTAAATTTTAGTTAGAAAATTTTATTCAAAGAATTTCCAATCATCCGGTTTAGTTCTAAACCCTATATACTCATCATTATTATTAATTTTCAAATGACCATTGTCTACGATAATAATACCTCCGCATAATTTTTTCCCTTTAGCATTTTCTTCTTTGATGTATCGTTGCAATGCTTCTGCCTTTATTTTATTATCATCTTCTTGAAAGCCTGCATCTTTAGTATCATATATACCAACACTACCATCTTTATATTGAACGATAAAATCAGGTCGGAAAGCATTGTCATCGTCATTAACATATTTGCATATGCCGAAGTTCTCTTTCATTGACTCGTCGCCATTTTTCCACCACCACAAGATTTTATCGGACTTATTAATAAATTCAATAAATGCTTTTTCAGGATTGCTTCTCGTTGTTTCCAAATAACAGGGCTCATATAAATAATTTTTGCAGTCCACTTTCTCATAAGTATAAGGATTGTAATTTTTGCTCGTTGGCATAACCCAATGGTCATCAAAATTATCTATATTTTCTGCTTTTTCTTTTTCCTCCTTCAATTTAATAGGCTTATATATTTCAATAGCTTTATTTAACAATTGTTTTATCGTATTTTCGTTATTAAGGATTAAACTTTCTATGTATATCACCCAACTATCTATAGCTTGTTCAATGCCAAGATATCTATTGAAACATCCAAACACTGCCTGTTGCATAATTCCAATAGATCTTTTATAGGCAAAGCCATTTAATTCACTTGCTAATATGTTTTTTATATATGCAGATTTATCATCTTCAGATAATTTAACTTTTGTTTTATCAACGTTTTCAATTTTAGAAACTTCGTCAATAATATTACTCTCAATCACTTTGTTTAATATAATTTCATCATCATTGACTAGATTATCTAATAACAATTTTTCTTTAGCCAGTTTTTTGTTTTTATTAAAATATTCATATTTTCCTTTTTCAAACCCAAAGAATTTACAAAATTCTTCTTCAAAGACGGGGTAAAAAGATGATGTTAAATCGTTATAAGATATTCTGTTTTTATAATAAGATTTAAGAGTGAAGTTGCGAATATCTCCTCTGTGTGCGTATAGTGACTTAATTATATTTGGATTATATTCTTCACGCTTTACAGCAATGGATTGAATGTTGGTATAAATGTATCCCTTATTTAAGGCTTCGTTATTATAATGTCTAGCTTCCGGCATACGTAAAATACGACCGACTGTTTGAATCTCAAAAATAACACTTTTCGTCTCTCTAAAACGAACCAAAATTGAAGCTCGTGGACAGTCCCATCCTGTATCAATTGCTTGCTTAAATATCAAAAAATCAACTTTACTTGTATTTGGTATCAAATATGGTGTTTCAGTATTAATTTTATCATCACTTAACCATACTGCCAAATTTCCGTTATCTTCACTTATTCCTTTTGTTTTTAAGAAATTCTCGACATTTTCTCTTTTGTGTTCCCCTTCATCAGAATTTGGAAGTTGAACCAAAACAAGCGGATTAATATCAATTCCTTCTGCTTGATAGGCTCTTTTAAGCTCATTTTGTTTTTGATAGGCAGCTTCCAAAACCAATTTTTCAGAATCAATTTCATCATCTACAATTTGATCAATATCTTTGTTGATGATAATTTCTTTTTTTATCAATCCTTCATTGATAACATCATTGGGATTCACTTCATAAGGAAAAGCTAAACCTGTCAGAACAGGAGTTGCGCTCATTTCAATTGTTAAATCCGGACAGATAATTTCATCACGAAGTTGTGTTGCCCTTGCTGTATCTGTTGATGAATGACTTTCATCAATGATTAATACTATTTTTCTGCCTTCTTCTTTTGTATTTTTGATAATATCAATGAAGTTAAACGTTTCTTTGTCCTTCATTAAAATATTTATCCATTCACCGGTTTTGCTATCTTGAGCTCTTAATTTTTCCCAGCTTAATACAACAACTTCGTTACGCTCTATCTTATCACGTCCACCGGTGAATTCATTTTCAAGCAAATAACAATCTGGATAGCCGTTAAAGGTTTTTACAAGAACCCTATAGCTTTGTTCATGTAAACTGCCCTTACCAATGCTTACCCATAAGAAACATAAATCCATGTACGAAAATTCTTGCGCTGTTGCAATTTTGTTAATAACTTGGCTCATCATAAAAGTTTTACCAGAGCCTGTTGGGGATTTTAATATAACCGTTTTTATGGAATTGCCATCCAACACTATTTTAGAAAATGTTGTAATATTATCAATAGCTTTCTGCTGAAATTTCTTTATTTCTTTAGTCATTATTATCCCCTTTAATATGCTCTTTAGCAATTTTTTTATAAACGTCAAGTATCTTCTGTGGTATTGGCTCTATTTTTATATTTTCTATCCCTTCAAAAAGACTTTTATCGACATTTTCATCTAGTGAAAACATAAAGACAAATTTTTCACCATTTAATGCTCTGATTTTATTGATAAAATTATTAATATTGTTGCCGAAAAAATCAAAATACACGCATAAGAATTTGTTATGTTTATTATTATCAAATAACCTAAAACAAGGGTTTTCTTCATCTATAGGATTATAAATACCTGTTTTTAAGCAAAGCATTTCAGAGCATTGTTTTGCTAAATTAATTTTTGTTTGTGTCTTATTCTTAGAGTTAGCGATGAAATCGGTCTTAAAATATTTAAGGTTTCCACCCAAACCTTCAATAAACTCTTCTTTACCGTTTTTATTATAACCCTGAATTACTTTTTGAACACGAGGATAGCAAACTTCTGTAGCAATGTTTCCCTCATTGTTGGTGCAAAGAATAAATCTTCTATTGCCTCCGTCTTGTCTATTCAGTTCCAATACAGCGTGTCCCGTTGTTCCAGATCCTGCAAAAAAATCTAAGACCGTGGAATCGGTAGTACCTGCATGAGAAATTAAATTGTAAACAAGAATTTCTGATTTTGGATTTTTGAATACATCTTTTTTACCAAATATATTTGTTAGAGTATTGGTACCATCAGATGTAAAAGCTAAATCAAAGAGTATGCTTCTTTCTTTGATAACTTTTATATCATCTTCTGACCAATATATCTTTTCATATGGGGTCATAGCTCCTTTCTTGTTTTCTTTCCATTCTATTAACCCATATTTATAAATATCTTCCATTCTAGATTTTCCAATTCTCCACCTTCCATCATTTCCATCAGGAGCAATTGGATAATATTTTTTTCCATTTGGCTGCTTTATTGGGTAATACATAGTTGGGCGATCTTCTCTTCTTGATGTATTACCCCATTTTTCAAGCTTAACTAATTTATATTTACCTTTTTCATCACTGTATTTAAAATCTTCTTCTTTTATGTCTATTTCGTCGTCAATCCACTTAAAAAATCTTTTATTTTTACAATAAACTAATATATACTCGTGTTCTGTAACGAAATAGTCATCAGCTTGACCGCCACCTTGTTTTTTTCGCCATATAAATGTTCCTACGCAATTATTATTAAAGATTTTATTACATAATAATTTCAAATTTGCTTCTTCATTTTCATCTATAGATATAAAAATTACACCTGTGTCTGAAAGTAATTCTTTCGCCAAATCAAGACGTTTTTCCATGAAATTAAGCCATTTTGAATGACGGTACCCATCTTCTTTATCCACATATCTATCATTATAGATAAAATCTTTATTTCCTTTATTATATGGCGGATCAATATAAATAACATCAATTTTGCCTTTATGGGTATAATTTAACACTTGTAAAGCGTGATAATTATCACCTTCAATCATAATATTGTAATCGTCATCATTAGTTTTGATATCTTTTTGAGCAACATTTTTTAAAATTGGTAATTTGTTTGCGCAATCCAAAACGACTTGCTCAGGTTCTTTTTCTTTATCCCACACAAGCCCATACTTTTTACGAGTTAATTCTTTATCTTGTTTTTGCAGTAACTCTATAAGTTCTTCTCTGGAAAAATTATCATACTTTGCCATCTTTACCTCTATATTTTTATATAGATATATCAATAACGTAAAAATCTTACTTTTTCCTTAGTAAAATTCAAAAATCATAGCAAAATGTTACCAATGCGGTGAGTTTTAAGGGCTCGCTGGTGAATGATTACAGCTCCTCAAAATCAACAGGTTGAAATTTCACTTTCGTAAAAAAAGTGCTCGCTGATTCCGATAATCAGTTGATTGTTTTGCATCTTTTGATTTTATTCTTTTCTGAACAGGCTTTGTTGGCAAATAATTTTCATCTGTTACAACTTTTTGACCTGTTCGCTCTTCAAAATCTTCTCTAGCACGTTTAGATATGTTGCCGCCGATTTTTGCCGCTTGTTTATTTTCTTTCATACCGGTCGCATTTGTATTTTCAGCAACTTGTCTTGTTGATAGTTCAGCTAAAGCGGTAAAAATAAGTTCTGCTTCGCTCATGTGGTCGCGTAAATTTTGAGATTTTAAACCTTTTAATTGTTTATGTTCTTTGACAGACAATCCAGACCATTCTTGATGAATAATATTTGTCAAAACTGCATATTCTTCATCTTTAGTAATTTCATGTTCTTTCCAATAATCGGTTAATTTATTACGGGTTTCCTGCCCCGTCATACGTTGTTGTATCCATTTATCAGAATGTCCGAGTTTTCGCCAATTTTCGCGTGCACGATCGATACTTAACGATGGGTCGGCTGTTTCTTTCATACGTTCATATCCAACTCGTGCCAACCACTGTTTGATGGGTTCTGCTTTATGACTAGGCACAGATTGAACAATACGCAACATTGTTTCTGCATCGGCAACCGAAGTCAAATATTTTTTACCATCAGCGGCTTCTAATTTCAGTTGGTGACAATTTGTCACCGGCTCAACAGCACCTTCATTTCTCAGACGCTCTGACAATTTGTTCCAATATTTACGGGCTGTTTGATAGTCTTTCTCTATTAAAATGGAGATAACATCAACAACGGAAAAATACCAGGTATCTTTCTCTTCATCATA
>CAKQNT010000010.1 GCA_934255405.1 uncultured Alphaproteobacteria bacterium | reverse complement strand
CTTTTGTAAACTCCGGTGTCGCCGCCTTTCAAATCACTCTATAAAATCCACTATCCAACCTCGCTAGAGATTGTGCCATATAAGTCTTCCCCATCGACGGGGCGCGAGGATAAAAACAACCGTTGCTCCGGTTGTTTTTACCGCAAGCGACGTAAGTTTACTTGTTGAGCTAGTGCGGCGTGAGCAAACGCAGCGAAACTAGTAAACAAGTGACCCTGTGAAATAAAAATAATCAAAGTAATGATTATTTTTATGAGCCAAGCAATGAAACTTGCCGAGCAAGCAAGCGCCAGCGCTGGGCAGCGAGGCTTAGTTGGAATTGGCAAGGTTAGTGAGCCTTGGCGAACTTACTAAGCTAGACGATTTAGATGGAGGTGAGATAGAATAAAGACTGTCACCGCTCCGAGAGGCGAGTATTCTCGTCCGAGGTCCAGCGGTCTTCCGAGCTTTTTAAATGTTAGTACGGAAGATGCCCTGACGATTGCGTTCCGCAATCGAGGCATGACATGTTTTTTCACTGGATTCCGGCGTTCGCCGGAATGACACCGGACGACAAGTCCGACTCTATCCCGAGCCCCGAACGTAGTGAGCGGCGAGTAACAGCAAAGGCAGCGCCGCCCGCCGTCGCGGGCTTCGGCAGTGTCGCCAATATACATACCGATTTTTCAAAAATAATGAAAAAATATTTGCAAAATTTTAAACTTTGTTATACATACTCAATGACTAGTATGTATAATTGAGGTGACATAAATGGCTAGAAGAACTAAAGAAGACGCCGAGCAGACCAAAACAGAAATACTTAATTCGGCGTTAGAATTATTTTATGAAAAGGGCTTTGCTCGCACCACATTTGACGAGATTGCCAAGCGGATTAATCTTACCAAAGGCGCGGTTTATTGGCATTTTCGCAACAAAACAGATTTGTTGGCGGAGCTTATGCGCCGCACTTTTACCGAAAAAGAACAAAAAACCTGGCCGACCAAGCCGCAAGTTTGCTCCCTCGCCGAGCTCAGGGAATATTATGCGCATACCGCCGAGGCGATAGAGTCTGATCCGTCTTTTTGCAAGTTTTTGTTCTTTATTATCTTTCAGATGGAGTGGTCGGAATTAATCACTGCGCAAATTCGCCAAAAGATTCGTGAGATAACTGATTATCCGCAAAATTTGCTCAAAGAAAGATTGACTTTTCTCCAAAAAAGTGGAGAAATAAGCGCCGATATTAATGTAGACGATTTAGCCATTCTGTTGTCTTGCACCTGGCGCGGCACCACCGATGCGTATATTGCCAAGCAATATCCGATGAACTTGCGCCATGCGGTTTTGCAAGCCTTTGATTTGATTATGGATGGTTTGAAAGTGGAGAAGAAATAAAATGCGAGTAGGAAAATTACAAAAACACGTAATTATCAAAAATGTGATTATTCTGGGATTATGCGTTGCCTTTGGTTGGTTTCTCAAGTCCAGATTAACCCCGCCGATGGCCGGAATGGGCATGATGGGCGGCGGCACTCCTTATGTGTTGGTGCAAAAGTTAGAAACTCGCAATATTGCTCCCAAAAACACATACATTGGGCACGTTGAGGCTATCAAGAGCGTAAACCTCAAGCCGCAGATTACCGGCTATGTCGAAAAAGTCTTGTTTGAAGAGGGCTCTCAGGTAAACGAGGGCGATATTTTGTTTGTAATCGAGCAAGAGCGCTATCTGGCAACGGTTGATTTGCGCGAGGCGGAGCTTGCCAGCGCCAAGGCCAATCTGGTGCGCGCAGAGCGAGACTACAAACGCCAATCCTCGCTCAGCAAACAAAACTATGCCTCCAAAGCAACCTTAGATGCCGCCGAGAGCACCTATTTGCAGGCAAAAGCGGCTGTCGCTCAGGCTAAAGCTAATTTGGATTTGGCAAAAATAGACTTGGGATATACCGAGATTAAGGCTCCGATAAGCGGACACATCGGCAAAGCTCTGGTTACCGAGGGCAACTATGTTTCATCTGCCACTCAGACTTTAGCTCGTATTGTTCAGACTAATCCGATTCGCGTAGCATTTTCACTCACCGACAAAGATATGCTCAATGCGCGTCAACTCTATGGCGACAAGGGCGCCAAACTGCAAACTGAACTGGTGCTTTCTAATGGCACGGTTTTGGTAAACCATTTGCAGTCACGTTTTACCGATAATGAAGTCAACACCGATACCGCCACTGTTGCCGTATATGCCGAATATACCAATGATCAGGATTTGTTAATCCCCGGCAACTATGTTGATATCCGTGTCGGCGAAAAAGAGCCCCAAATGGCATTGCTGGTTCCGCAGGCCGCTCTGGCTCAAGACGAGCACGGCAACTATGTTATGGTAGTAAATGATGAAAATATTGCCGAGCAAAAACGCGTTACTCTTGGCGATGTTGTTGAAGACAAGCAAGTTGTGCTTGAGGGATTGGATGCAGAAGATAAGGTAATTATCCAAGGTTTGCAAAAGGTTCGTCAGGGACAGCCGGTTAAAGCGCAGTTGGTATCTGATTCTGCGGAGGTAAAATAACCGATGTTCTCAAGAATTTTTATTGAGCGCCCGCGCTTTGCGATGGTTATTTCCATCGTTTTGACTTTGGCCGGCGTTATTTCTTTGTTCTCTTTGCCGATTGCCCTATATCCGGAGATTACTCCGCCGGAGGTTGTGGTTTCTGCCTCATACCCCGGTGCCAGTGCCGAGGTTGTTGCCAAAACCATCGGTATTCCGTTGGAAGAAGAGGTTAACGGTGTGGAAGATATGCTCTATATGAGTTCTTCTTCCGAAAACTCCAGCTATCAGCTGACCGTAACTTTTAAGGTTGGTGTGGATCGCGATATGGCACAAGTAAAGGTGCAAAACCGCATCCAGCAGGCGCAAAGCAAACTGCCGACCGAGGTTACTCGTCAGGGCTTGACGGTGCAGAGCCGTTCTTCCAATATTTTGGGCTTTATTACTATCGGCTCGCCTAAAGGTACTCACACTCCGTTGGAGCTGGCCGACTACGTCCAAAACAACATCAAAAACAATCTGGCTCGTGTCTATGGTGTGGGCGAGGTTAATGTATATTCTTCTCGTTTGAGTATGCGTGTTTGGCTGGACGCCGATAAAATCACCGCGCTAAATCTGCCGTTGTCCAGTATTAAGTCTGCCATTGAGAGCCAAAACTATCAGCCGTCGTTAGGAAACGTTGGCGCCATGCCGGGAGACGGAACTCAGCAAATGGTCTACACCTTGCAGACTCAAGGACGTATCAACGAAGTAGAAGACTTTAAGAACATCATTGTCCGCACCGCAGAGCAGGGTGGTTTGCTACGCTTAAAAGATGTTGCTCGTGTAGAAATCGGCGAGGAGAGCTACCGCGCAACCTCCAAGTTTAACAATGCGCCCAACGTAGCTATTGCTATCAATCAGCTCTCCGGCGCCAATGCCTTGGATGCCATGGCGGCGGTCAAAGCCGAGATTGCTCGTTTGTCAGAGAGTTTTCCCGATGATATGAACTATATTATCGGTTACGATTCTACCGAATACATCACCGCGTCTATTGAAGAAGTAGTCTTTACTCTGATTATGACTTTTGCATTGGTGGTTTTGGTTTGCTACATCTTCTTGCAAGACTGGCGCTCGACACTGGTTCCATCGTTGACCATTCCGGTATCTATTTTTGCAACTTTTGCCGTTATGATGGCGCTTGGCTACAGTATCAATATGCTGACTCTGTTTGGTTTGGTGTTGGCAATCGGTCTGGTGGTTGATGATGCTATTGTGGTGGTTGAACGTGTGCTGACCCTGATGGAAACCGAAAAATTATCGCCTAAAGCCGCCACCATAAAGGCAATGGAGCAGGTTTCCAGTGCGGTAGTTGCAACTACTTTGGTTTTGCTGGCAATCTTTGTTCCGGTTGGCTTTATGGGAGGTATCACCGGCAAGATTTATCAGCAGTTTGCAATTACCATTTCCACTTCGGTAACTTTTTCTTCTATCAACGCGTTGACTTTGTCTCCGGCACTGTGCGCCACCATATTGCGCCCGCTCAAAGAGGTTAAGCACGGCCCGCTGTTTTGGTTTAACAACATCATCAACAAGTCTCGCGATACCTACGTTGCGATTGTGGCGATTGTTGCTCGCAAAGTATCGGTTATTGCGCTGCTTTTTGGCCTGATTGTCGCCGCCGTGTATGGTTTCTTGAGTATCAGCCAGACTTCGTTTATTCCAAACGAGGATCAGGGCGTTATTATGCTCAATATTCAACTGCCCGAAGGCGCAACTCGTGAACGTACTCAAAAATTCATCGATGAGATTTATCCGCTGATGAAAGAAGAAAAAGGCGTAGACAGCATAATGATTGTTGCCGGAGTTAGTATGATTGGCGGTACCGGAGAGAACGTTGCTCTGGGCTTTATTACCCTGCGTCCATGGAACGAGCGCAAAGGCGATGAGCTGTATTCTACCAATATTATGAACCGTATTCGTGCCAAAGTTTCCAATCGTCCGGAGGCATCTGTTCAGCTCTTTGAGCCGCCTGCAATTATGGGCTTGGGCATGAGCGGCGGTATGGATTATCGTTTGCTTTCTACCGATACGGACAATCCGCAGAAGATTGAGTCCGCATTGCAGAATATGCTTATGCAGATAAATATGGCGCCTGAAGTTGCTTATGCTTATACCACCTATACCGCGCAGACCCCGAATATCTATATTGATATTGACCGTCAAAAGGCCGAGGCTATGGGCGTGTCAATCGGCAGCATCTTCTCGGTTCTGCAAAATTATTTGGGTTCAAGCTATGTTAACGATGTAAACTTTGGTACTCAGGTTAACAAAGTTATGATTCAGGCAGACTGGAAGTATCGTAAAGATATTGACAGTATCAACAAGCTATATGTTCAAAACAAATCCGGCGAGATGGTGCCGCTGGGCAGTGTTATCAAACTGCGCAAGGTGTTGTCACCGCGTGTTGTAACCCGCTACAACCAATATCCCAGCGCTTCTATTACCGCGGTGCAAAATGGTTCTGTAAGTACCGGCGAGGCAATGAGTGTGCTGGAAAAATTGTCCAAAAAATTGCCGCAAGGATTCACCTATGACTGGTCCGGTATCAGTTATCAAGAAAAAGCCAGCGGTGGGCAAATCGGCTACTTGTTGGCTCTGGCGGTTACCTTCGGCTATTTGTTCTTGGTTGCTCAATACGAGAGCTGGATGACCCCGCTGCCGGTTTTGAGTTCGGTTTCGGTTGCCATGCTTGGCGCTTTGGCCGGATTGTTTATCACCGGATTGCCCTTGAGTATTTATGCTCAGCTGGGACTAATTCTGTTGGTTGGTTTGGCCAGTAAGAACGCGATTTTGATTATTGAGTTCTCCAAAGAGGAGCGCGAGCGCGGTTCTTCAATCGTTAAAGCTGCCATGACCGGCACAAAAGAACGTTTCCGCGCCGTGCTGATGACTGCATTCACCTTCATCTTGGGCGTTCTGCCGATGATTGTGGCCACCGGAGCCGGCGCTGCCAGCCGTATTGCTATCGGTGTTCCGGTGTTCTACGGAATGTTGCTTGGTACAGCTGCCGGTTTGATTGTTATTCCGTTGCTGTATGTTTTGTTCCAAACTATCAGCGAACGGTTTAGCGGCAACAAACCCCAAGAGGAAGAATAAACCTCAAGTACAAAAAACTCCGAGCTCATAGAGTTCGGAGTTTTTTTGTGGCTGAATTTTGCTTATTTAAGATAATTCAAGAGAGACATACTCATAGCGTTTTGCAAAACCGAATAAGAAGCAGCCAAATTGTTTTGCGCCAACAATGCTTTAACCGCCGCTTCTTCCTGATTAACATTTTTGAGAGAATCTACACTGGTTTGCAAGTTGTTTTTGACCAGTGTCAAATTCTCATCGGTGGCATTAAGCAAAACATAGTTAGCATCAAGTTTTGCAGTAACAGAATACAAGCTGGAATTCGGACCGGATTTCTTGGTGCCGCCGCTGTCATCAACTGCATTCAAAAGCAGTTTATTGGCAGAGGTCACAATATCATAAGCTTTGTTTGTTTCAATTAAGCCATCAATATCTGCCGGATTCTCCGTATCAACCAAATTACCCTGAGCAATTTGTCCCAGCGCGCGGAATAGTTTTTCGAATGCTCCGTCATCAGCAGTCACATCCATACTGATAGACTGATTGCTTGAAATCATCCGATCAACAGAAGACTGTCCTCCTACATAATAAGAGGTTGTTGTCATTTTCCAACGGCTTGAATCCGGTATAACTACTTGATTGGCATTAAAATAATCCGGATTTGCTGTTACATTGAGTGAACCGTCTGCGTTCACGCTGGTAACTTGTACACGAGGAGCAACGTTGCTGCCCATGCCTTCCATCTCAATTACAGCCCCCACCGGATAAGATGTGCTGATGGTGACTCCGGTCGGATCGTCTAGTGCTTCATCAGTAATATTGTGACCGGCATTATCTTCAAAAATGATTGTTTTGCCGTCTTCAGAAACTGATTTTACTACAAATGAGTTATTGTTGTCGCCGGTTCCGCCGATAACCAACGTGTCTCCGGCTTTAATGGTGTTAAAAGCGCCATATTGAGTAGCGTTGAGTGAATTTTTATCGGCATTGAAAGTCAGCTTTCCGGTTGTCTCGGGATTTGCGGCAACTGCCTGCTCCAAAAAGCCATCGGCTTTTTCCGGAGTAATCTTAAACTGATTTCCCTCTATTTTATCAATTGTCAGGCTACCGGTTGTGGCATTGGTAACCAAGCGATTGCACAAATTTGCCGTGCTGTTGGTCGGAAATTTAATATTTTTGCCATCGTAGTAGCTCTGAAACTCGCTCAAAGACTTAAACGGAAAATTAATCGGCGAGGTTGTGGCATTGCCGCCGCCAAATAGATATTTTCCATTAGCCGAAACATTCAGAGCATCAACCAACATCTGCATCGTAGAAAAAGCGGTGTTTTGCAGCTCGTTCAAGTTGCGCGCCTGATCCTGACTCATAGTGTAAGGATCTCCGGTCTTAACGCCGGTCGCTTTCAGGATAGAAGAACCGCCGTTAATGGTATAGAGCGGAAACTCAAAAGTTGCGCCATCAAATTTATAGTCCGGATGCTTGCCGGTTGGGTCGATTTTGTTTTGCAGCGCTTGCATAACTTTCTCTGCATAACCATCTGCTCCAGAATCCGCAGCAATCCCAGAGATGTCAATATTGTTGCCGGTTCCGTTGTTGGCAAAAGTATATTTGGTGCCGTTAATGGTGATTGTTTTGCCCAAATATGTGGCTTCGTTGTTATCGGTAAAAGTTATTTTTCCACCGGTATAATCAGGCGTAAGATTATCTATATCAGAGCCGCTGAAAGAGTTAATCATGGCCTTAAAATCACTAACGGCATTATTAATTGCCTGCATGGAGGTATTCATGGTCTTGAGTTCAATATTCATCAGCTTGTTGTTCTCCAACAAGTTGTCCGTAACATTGAGCGAAGCTTCCATATTAACAATACTATACGCGCTTACGCCATAACCGGAATAAGTCGGAGCCTTAAGACCTGTAATGCTTTGATAATTATACAGTTCAAATCTGGACTTGTTATTAATCGTCTGATTCAACAGGTTCATATAGCTTGAATAAGTAGGTACTCTGGTCATTTCTTAATCCTCCTATACGATATTCAGCAACATATCCAAAATTTCTTTGGATGCGGTGAACGCTTGAGCGCAAGCCGCGTAGGTTTGCTGGAATATAATCATTTGTCCGAGTTCTTCATCCAAATCAACGCCGCTTATTTTTGCTTCTTTAGTAGATATTGAGTTGGTAAGCTCCTGCTGATATGCCAAAGAACTTTCGGCGTTACTGGTTTGTGAAGCGATATTACCGACAAAAGTAGAGGCGTAGTCGGCAAAAGTGCTGCTGGTCTGGGCAATGGTGCCTGACTGCTTAAAGTTATAAGAAGCCCCAAATGCTTTCACCAGCTGATTGGCAATATTGTTGGAGGCCGGACTCATAACATACTTTCCGGTTGAGGAGTTAAATTCCGGAGCGCTGGCAGATATCAGCCCCGGATTAGTCTGAATATCTTTTCTAACCGCAATTTTCTGGGCAATATTTGCCGATGACGGTTCCAACCCCAAGCGTCCAATCAGATTATTGCCTTGGGTTTCAACAATTTCCAGTTGGTCGCCGTTCAGGTTCTCAATCCGCAACATATAACCGCTACCGTTTGGCACCATAGACGCGCGGATTGAGCCGTTCAGCGCTTGGCTATCGTTAATTGATTTTACAATATCGCTGAGGCTGTCGCTCGGACTGATTGTTACAGTGCCATAATTAAAGCCGTTCAGTTGGTCTGAAAAACTCCAGATTGTCATACCGGCAATTCCGAGGTTGGCGTTGGCCGCAACAACTTTTGAGTCATAAATGGTGTTGTTGTCATTGCCGATAAACAAGTCATTTAGCCCGAAGAAACTGGAAAAACCTTCATAAGTTTGAGAAAATAATCCATTGTTTCCTGCATCAAACTTAATCAATGCATCTTGCTGATCCGACCCCGGAGTGGAGCTGGCCTCATCGATAACCGAAAAACCATAATCGCTGTCGCCGGTATTGATAACCAGCTTGCCGTCGCCATCAAAATAAACCTGTGCTTGCGGCAGATTCGGACCATCGGCAGAGCGCATCCAATCCTGTATTGCCTGCGCCATATCGCTGACAGAACCTTCAGTAAAACCTAATCCGCCTTTGAGATTGGTGGTAGAAATCTGTTTCCCCTCGCCATTAAAAATCGTAAAGCGAACATCGCCTTTTTCCAGTCTGATGCTTTGCGGATAAGAACCATCATCAGCCTGAATAAAAGTACGAGTACCGGTCAAAATATCGGCGGTGTCAGGAAAAGATGTTCCCTGATTATGAACTTTATTGATTTCTGTCATCAGGTTGCCACCGAGCTGATCCAACTGGCTCTGCAAAGAGGGCAGGACGGTGTCGCGCACTTCGATTAAACCTTTAAGCTCGCCGTCTTTGATGGAGTTGGTAATATCTTTTCCATCAACATAAATACCGTTAATTCCGCCGCTTGCATAACTAATCGTCGGGCTGGCCTGAGTCAACGCGCTGTGTGAGAGCTTGTGCGGCTCATTATCCAGCAGGGTTGTGCCTGATGTTGTTTGAATAACCAACGCTCCGGTTTCGCGTTTGAAATAAGATATGTCAATATATCCGCTCAGTTCGCGCAGAGCCTCATCGCGTTTATCCAACAAATCGGCCTTGCCGTCATATTGCAAAATATTGTATTTAACAATTTCATCATTCAGGGTATCAAGCTGTTCCAACAATTCATTAATACGAGAGACATTATCACTGATTTGCATATCTGCATCGCCTCGTAATTTTTGAATCTCCGAAGAAACAGAATTCAAACGGCTGGTAATGGTGGTAGCCTGATTCAGCAAATTATATCTGTTGGCCGAAGATGTAACATCAGATGCAAAAGTATCAAGCGCTTTTTGCAAATCAGCAACATTGGCGGCAATTGAGTTGTTGCCTTGCGGGGTGCCGAGTGTTGTTTCTATGCTGCTCAGATATTTATTTTTCGCCGAAAAATTATTGGTGGTGGAGTTAGAGGCCAGATAGCTTTTGAGCAATCCCTCATCAACCTTGCGGGTTACCTCGCCCAAAGACACTCCCATGCTGGAACCGGCGCGAACCACATTGTTCTGTCCGGCGATTTTGCGAGTATAACCTTCGGTATCGACATTGGCAATGTTGCGCCCGATAACGTCAAGCTGACCTTGGGCGGTTTTCATACCCGAAAGAGAAGTAGATAAAGATGGTATAAGAGCCATGGCATACCTCCTACAATGTTCTGTTTATGGCCAGCGCATTCTTGTTGTTATCCAACGGAGCATACGTTCCGTGCGCGCCATAAGAAGTTGCGTTGCGGTTGTTGGTAACTTTTGCAATATTGATGATGGTGTCCATCACGTTTTTGCTGGTTTCCATTCTGGTTTTGAGCAAAAGCTCATTTTCTTTCAGCAAACCATCCAGTTCCTTAGACGCATCTTTGAGCTCTTGTTTCAAATCAGCATCAGCCTGATTCAAATAAGCTTGATTTTTGATAAAGAACGCGCTCATAGAGCGATAAGCCGAAACGGTTTTGGCTTTTTGTTCATACATAGAGCCGACTGCTTCGGTATCAAATTTACGCAGAGCTTCGTTCTCTTTTTCCAGCAAAGCGGCAAAACCGTCTATCACGTCCAAAAGGTCTTCTACTTTGGCATTGATTTCTTCTGTCTGCAATTCTTCCATTTTCTTTCTCCTTAGCCTTCAATATAACCCTGAGACGCCATCTCTTGCATCTCCAGAATAGAGCGCATTACACTTTGTTTAACACCTACGGTGCCGACTTTGGCCATTTCCTTGCCATATTCGTCCAGCAACATAGACCGATAAATTTTCTCAGCATGACCGCCGCCGAACATTCCATCAGTAGAAACACCGTCAAACATGGTTTCCATCATTTTGGTAAGGAAAAAAGCCTCAAAATCTTCAGCCGATTTTTCTGCTTTAGCCAAATCTTTGGCGTTCATCTGCGGTGTGGCGTTAATATTCCACAGTTGAGTTTGCAGGGCGTTGTTTGTGCTCAAAATATCAGTCATTAGATCACCTCAATTTCAGCTTGCAAAGCACCGCTGGCTTTAATCGCCTGCAAGATGCTGATTAAATCGCGCGGGGTAACACCCAACGCATTAAGCCCGTCCACCAATTCCTGCAGGTTTATGCCGGTGTCCAAAACCGTCAGTTTGGCATCAGTGTCTTCATTAATATCAATAACCGTATTATATTCTGTAACTGTCTCCCCGTTAGCAAAAGGCAGCGGTTGCGAAACAAACGGAACATCGGTAATTTTGATTGTCAGATTGCCCTGAGCAATTGCCAAACGATTAATCTTTACATCTTTGCCGATAACCACAATTCCCGAGCCTTCGTCAATCACTACCTTTGCCAACTGATCAGGCTGCACCTGCAACTGCTCAACTTTGGTCATCAGGTCAACTACTTTGCCTTTGTAAGATGCCGGAATGCTCAGAACAATGGTTGCCGGATCAGTTGCTTTGGCGGCAATTGTGCCCATCATTGCATTGACAGCATCTGCCACACGTCTCGCGGTGGTAAAATCAGGATTGCGCAAAGCAATTGTAATGGTTTTCAGGCTCTCCAGCTCAAAAGGAATTTCATTTTCAATGATTGCGCCGCTGGGAATTTTGCCGGAGGTCGGAACCCCTTTAGAAACAGATTGTCCAACGCCTTGTGCAGAAACAGCGCCCACGGCGATTTGTCCCTGAGCCACGGCATAAACTTCACCGTTGGCACCGGTCAAAGGAGTAGCAAGCAGGGTACCGCCTTGTAGATTTTTGGCATCGCCTACCGCGCTTACAACCACATCGATTCTGCTACCCTGACGGGCAAACGGCGGCAGATTGGCAGTAACCATAACCGCGGCTATGTTTTTGGCTTTGATTTGTCCGCCGCGAGCATTAATTCCCATCTGATCCATCATGGAAATAAGGCTTTCACGAGTAAAATCCACTGATTTGATGTTGTCACCGGTGCCGTTCAAGCCCACAACCAAACCATATCCGATTAGCTGGTTGTCTCTGATTCCCTCAAAGTCGGCAATATCTTTTATGCGAGAAACCGCGTTCGCGTTTTCGGCAACAAACATAAAACCGGTAACAATCAGTGCCAATGCGGCGGATTTCATAGCTTTTGCATACATCATAAGGTTACAGCCTCAATAAATTGACAATAAATCTTACAGATGTATATGCAATTTCCGTGCCAAAACCAGTAGAGTTGCTTGAAGAGATTCTTTTATATGCGCCGCGATTCCGAAGGCTCGAACATTAGTGAGTGCCTGAGTAACAGCTTGCTAATGCCCCTGCGGCTTCGCAGTGAGCGCCGGAGTAACAGCTTACCAATGCCCCTACCGGCTTCGGTAGCTTGCTAATGCTTCTGCGGCTTGTGTACTATATTTTAGGCAAGTTTTCAAGTTCCGAAAACCGCCGCGATTCCGAAGGCTCGAACGTTAGTGAGCGCCTGAGTAACAGCTTGCTAATGCCTCTGCGGCTTGTGTACTATATTTTTAGGCGAGTTTGCAAGTTCTGAAAACCGCCGCGATTCCGAAGGCTCGAACGCTAGTGAGCGCCGGAGTAACAGCTTGCCAATGCCCCTACCGGCTTCGGTAGCTTGCTAATGCCTCTGCGGCTTCGCAGTGGTCGCTGAAGGGAATTATTTTTCCGTTGATATATTGACCGGTTTCGTGTCCTTTGCCGGCCAAGATAAGAATATCTCCGGCTTGCAGGTTAGCTATTGCGGTTTTGATTGCGGTACTGCGGTCGGGGATATTTTGTCCTTTAGGGCAGGCGGCCATAATTTGGTCGCGAATTTTGGCGGCGTCTTCGGTGCGGGGGTTATCGTCGGTAACATAAACCACATCGGCGAGGTCGTTGGCGATTTTGCCCATAATCGGGCGTTTTCCGGCATCGCGATCGCCGCCGCAACCAAACAAGACGTGGAGCTTGCCGGCGGTGTGCGGACGCAAGGCGCGGATAACATTTTCAAGTGCGTCGGGAGTGTGGGCATAATCAATATAAACCGCGGCTCCGTTAGGTGTTTGTCCAACCAGTTCCAGACGTCCTTTGGCTCCGTGGATTTTGCCTGCATATTTGATAACCTCTTGCGGCAGATCGGTGAGTTCGGCAGTCATACCAAGGGCGCACAAGACATTCATCGCCTGAAATTCGCCGGCCAGAGGAATTTCGATACTCATTTTTTCGCCAAAATATTCAATATCCAGTCTTTGCCCGTGAGCCAGCGGAGTTGCGGCAAGGAGTTTAATGTCTTTGCCTTTGTGCCCATAGCTGATAACTTTTTTGTTGCCGTCCTTGCAGACTTTGGCGATTATATCGTATTCGGGAATATCTGCATTAAGCACGGCGACACCGCCTTCAATCAGATTCTCTCTAAAGAGGATAAGCTTAGCCTCGAGGTAATTTTCCATAGTTTTGTGATAATCCAGATGATCGCGGGTCAGATTAGTAAAGCCGGCAACCTCAACGCTAACGCCGCCCAAGCGATATTGACAAAGCCCATGGCTTGATGCCTCCATTGCCAGCCAATCATATCCTTCATCGGCCAGCTCTTTGAGTTCGCGTTGGATAGTGACGCTGACCGGTGTGGTGTTGGGCGAGGGAATAGGCTCCTCATTGCCTTTAATAAAACCAAGAGTTCCGCAGCTGGCAGCTTTGTAGTTCATCATAGTCAGAATCTGGCGGATAAAATCGGCAATTGAGGTTTTGCCGTTGGTTCCGGTGATGGCGCAAATATGGTGGGGTTGGGCGCCATAAAAGTTCGCTGCTGCTTTAGCAAAATCACGCGCCGGATTTGCCGAGCGGATAACTGCAATATTATAGGGAATTTCTGCCGTGCAGTGGCTGCCGACCATAACTGCGACTGCGCCTTTGGCAACGGCATCGGCAATAAATTTGTCATCATTAAGCGAGCCGAACAGATACCCAGGTTTTACTTCGCGAGAGTCGGCGGTAAGGCCGGTTATTTCAATTTCTTCTTCCGATTTGGTAAATTCATTTAATAGCATAGCAAAATCCTCCGATAAAATATATAAATCAAGCTTATTCGCAAAACTCTAAAAAAGTATTTAAATTTTAACCTTTGTCTTTTATTATGATTAAAAATTCATAGTGGAGATCTGAAAATGAAAAAGATTGCTTTACTGGCGGCGTTGTTGTGGAGTTTCGGAGCTGTAGCCAAACCGGCGGATTTGTACCTTTTTTATAATTCGGACAGTGAGAACTTAAATGAAATCGGCATCTCGCCTGCAGAGATTAACCGTGCTTTTGATGATATATACGGGCCGGCCTCCGATGAATTGCCCGACAAAGTAAAACTTGAAGATTTTTATGTCGCCAAGTTTCCGGATGGGCAATATGTTTTTACCTTAAAATCCGGCTACAATTGCGGTAAACTAGGCTGCGCTACAACCGCCTATGAGCGCGATTCTGATGGCGACTTGCAACCGTTGGACAGCCTGTTCCCCATAAAGTGCAAAGACTATGGTTCCGACAAACTGCTTTGCATTAAGGGCGGATACAAGGTTGAAAAAAAACCTCAGCCCAAAAAGCGCGGACCGGTGCACTATCCGGCTCCGGTAGAAGAATAGGCTTTGCATGTGGGCTGAACAGAGCTTTTTTTATCATATCTATCCTTTAGGGTTTTGCGGCGCTCCGCTTCAGGGACAATATGGAGCGGCGCCGGTTTTTCGCCTGCAAAAGATTTTGGATTGGTTGCCGCATTTACGGGAGCTTAATGTCAATGCCCTGTATCTGGGGCCGATTTTCCAGTCAGCGGCCCACGGGTATGATACTTCAGATTATTTCTGGGTAGATAACCGGCTTGGCAGCAACGAAGACATTAAGTATCTGGTTAGAACGCTGCACCAAAACGGAATTCGCGTGGTTCTGGATGCCGTATTCAATCACGTCGGGAGAGAATTTTGGGCTTTTGATGATGTTCTCCGTCACAAGGAAAATTCCCGCTATGCCTCGTGGTTTAAATTAGATTTCAGCCATGATAACCGCTATGGCGATGGTTTTTGTTATGAGGGGTGGGACGGTTGCGATGATTTGGTCAAGTTAAACTTGCACAATCCGGAGGTGAGGGCGCATTTGCTTTCTGCCGTGGCGATGTGGATTGACGAGTTTGATATAGATGGTTTGCGGCTGGATGTCGCGCATTATCTTAGCAGCGGATTTTTGCGAGAGCTGCGCCGGATGTGCAAGTCGCGCAAGGACGATTTTTGGCTCATGGGCGAGATGGTTATGGGCGACTATCGCCGTTTGGCAAACCCGCAAATGCTGGACAGCTGCACCAATTATGAATTATATAAGGCACTATACTCGTCTTGCAATGATAACAATATGTTTGAGCTGGCGCATACCCTTAATCGGCAGTTTGCAATCGATTCTGGAGTATATAAAGGGCTGAACCTATACAGCTTTGCCGATAATCACGATGTTTCGCGCGTAGCCTCGGTGCTCCGCGATAAACAGCAGCTAAAGCCTCTGTATGGCCTGTTGTTTACGCTGCCCGGAGTGCCTTCGATTTACTATGGTAGCGAGTGGGGCGCGCAGGGACGAAGAGAAGACGGCGATGTCAATGTTCGCCCCGATTTTGCCGATTGGCAGGATAATGATTTGAGCCGGCATATCAGCTGGTGGGCAAAGTATCGCCGCGATTCAGATGTCTTAGCTCATGGCGATTATCGCGAACTAGCCGCAGGCAAGGAGCTTTTGGTGTTTCGCCGCGAGTTGGGCGGCAGGTATCTTGATTTTGCCGTCAACATTGCTAAAACCGAGCAATTATGCAATTATCAAGGGCAGGAACGGCGGATAGCTCCTTATGAAATTAGTATTATAGGGAGCTCAACTTTATGAATTATGCAGAAAAAACTTGATTTTTTTGATATAATTGCTATATTAAACAAAAAATATCGAAAATTTACAAAATGTTAACTTTTGCAAGGATTACAATAATGAAAAAATTTTTGGCAGTGGTTGCGGTTTTGGCTTTATCCGCCTGTGGTTGTATGAGCTATAATGAAGAAGAGCCGGAAGTAACCTATCAGAACGTTCAGACACGTCCGGAGAATTGTGATTATTTTGATGGCAAAACCTGCTATCGCTATATTCGCCGTGTTCATCAGGCGCCGGCAGTTCGTTATCGCGAACCCCGTCAGATAGAGGTTATTCCTGAAGGTCCGTCTTGCGGTTGTCAGTACAAAGCTTCGGCTTCATGCGGTTGCCAGCGTTATGCCGCTCCGGCTCCGGTTGCAATGCCGGCACAGCCTTGCGGTGGCTGCGCTCCTCAAGTCAGCACTACTCGTGAACCGGTAGAAGTTCTCTACAAAAAGACCACTTATACCACGGTTTATGAGCCCAGAACTTCTGCGGCTGTAAGCTATGAGCGTGTTCCTTATGCCGGTCAGAGCGATCCTGCGGTAATGGTTCCGCTGAACGGAACAGAACAAGTTGTTATAGAAAACAAATAATCTGCAAATTGTTAAAGATAAGAGCTTCGCAAAGTGTGAAGCTCTTTTTTTTTATCTGCTCGGGGGATAAGGCTAATATTTGGTTGCTATTATCTTTGGCTTTGTCATAATGCGCATATGGAAAAAGAATATCAACTATATAATGGTGACAGTTTTGAGGTGTTAAAAGGTTTTGCCGATGAAACCTTTGACATGATATTTGTCGATCCGCCATACCTGATTTCTAATGTTGGCACCAGTTGCCAAAATGGCAAACTTGTCTCAATCAACAAAGGCAAATGGGATACCGATGGCGGCATTGAGGCTAATTTTGAGTTCCACAAAAAGTGGTTGTCCGAGTGTAAGCGCCTGCTCAAGCCGGATGGCACAATTTGGGTTTCCGGCACTTATCATAGCTTATATCCTTGCGGTTTTGCCATGATGCAGCTCAAATATCATATTTTGAATGATATTATCTGGTTTAAGCCCAACGCCAGTCCCAACCTGTCTTGTAAATATTTCACCGCCAGTCATGAGAGTCTGATTTGGGCACGCAAAAGCAAAAAAGCCAAGCACTATTTTGACTATCATGCCATGAAGGATGGCGATTTTCCTAAAGATATGATTAAAAAACCTCATTGCCAAATGCGCAGTGTATGGTCGATTTTTGCCACTCCTCCTGATGAAAAAAAATATGGGCGCCACCCGACCCAGAAACCGCTGGCTTTGTTGGAGCGGATTATTGCGGCATCTACACCCGAGGGCGCCATGGTTTTGGATCCGTTTATGGGCAGCGGTACCACCGGTGTGGCGGCGCTCAAACTCGGCCGTCGTTTTGTCGGTATTGATAATTGCTCTGAGTATGTGGAGCTGGCGGAAAGGCGCCTCAAAGACGCGCTCAATCACCGTCCTTTGCTATAAAATCAAACTTCCGCAAGGTCTTATATAGCCGCATACAATAAAAAGAGCGGATAAAGCAGCGCTTATACGAGTATTTTTATTTGCTGGAGGGCAGAAACAAAATATTAGCGTCGGTTGTCTGGGCACAATTGCTGAAAAATTTGGGTAATGATTTTGGTGGATTTTTCTTTGGGCAGCGCTCGCATTTCTTTGCCGGTAATATGAATCAACTCTTTACTGGTTTTTCTGTCTTGTAACGACTTATTGAGCCACCTTGGGTAGTTGTGAAAAATCAAAAATTGGCTTTCATCCATCAAAAAAATCAGCTTAAACGGATGTTTGCCGGAGTTGTCAAACACGGCTGAAACGTCGCTAACCTTGAGCAAGTCTGGAAAGTGTTTGATGATTTTTGGGTAGCGGCGGTTAATATCTTCCAGCGGCACATTATGTCCGCCCTCATTCACACGCTGCTGAACACGCAGATAGCTCAGTTCTGCGCTGGAGAGCCCGATAAGGATTGTATTTACCTTAAATCCTCGTTTCCGCGCTTCTTCCAATAATTTGACGTGCGTCACGCCGGAGGCTGTGGTTTCATAGATAAAGCTTTTTTTCTTTTTTAGGTTTGCTTCCAAATGTTTACTGATGGCTCTACCTGCCTGTAGCATATATTCATTGGGATCATGACCTTCTTCAGACATTTCCTTGGCCAGATTGTCCAGATTCACAAACTCAGCGTTTTTGAAAAAAGGATCATGCTTCAACACATGTTCATAAAAGGTTGATTTTCCCGCGCCATTGGGGCCGGCAATCATCACAATCCAAGGTTTGTTAGCCATGGTATTCTCCCACAACAACTTCCTTATGATTCTCATCAAGCTTAATGATATGTCGGGTTCCGTCCTTGTCTTCTCTTATCAAAAGATTGTTCTCCTCATAATACTGGGGATAAGAGTCTATCTTTAAGGTGTTCTCCAGCCGCGAAAATTTTCTCTTAAAATACTCAATCATTGGGATTTTATCCTTTCTTCGTCCTCAGTATAACCTTATTTTGCCCTCAAATCAATTGCTTTGTCAAGAAATGGGCGGCATACAGCCAAAACAACAAATAAAAAAAGCTGCCACAAGGACAGCTTTTTGTTTGAGTGGTGAGCGCGCCGGGATTCGAACCCGGGACCCTTTGATTAAAAGTCAAATGCTCTACCAACTGAGCTACGCACCCAATCAACAACGAGCCTATGTATAGAAGATAAAAAAAGCTAAGTCAACTAAAAAAATAAAAAAAGTTAAAAAAATAAAATTTGTAATATATTTGTTAAGAATTACATGCTACCATT
Source organism: uncultured Alphaproteobacteria bacterium (assembly GCA_934255405.1). Lineage (GTDB taxonomy): Bacteria > Pseudomonadota > Alphaproteobacteria > RF32 > CAG-239 > CAZU01. The sequence continues at coordinate 46,983 of CAKQNT010000010.1, read as the reverse complement.
CCCAATAAATGGAACGATTTTTAATATTCAAGAGGTTGTTATGAATAAAGATATTAATGCTTCGGGGAGTACAGAAGGTACTTATGATATCTTGCAAAATGCCGCCGGCGAAATTTTGATTATGATAAAACAGCGCCGCGGTGGACCGGAAAACCCGCGCTTTGTTTACGATGGCGGAGAAACTGCGTTGTTGTATCGTAGTCGCGAGAGCTCGGTATTCTTGGGCAGTATTAATGCTGATGCCCGCACCCCTTTGAAGTCGGTAGATGAAGTTCTGGTTGCCGAGATAGACGGTGATGAAGTTGCTCGTGAATATGTCGTGCCGGTGCGCATCGTTCGCGACCTCAAGGTGGTGTTGAGCTGATTTATACACATATTGCCTCGCAAACCATCAACAAGGGCTTTAAAAGCCCTTATTTTTTGTTATATTAGCAACAATAATAAACCGAGGTTTTCTGTATGGTGTTGCAACTTTTTTGGGGAATATTGTTTATTGGGGCGTTGTTTTTGGGTGTTAGCCGCAAACGCCGCCGGATATGGTCTCTGCTTATGTTGGGATTGTTTGGCGTGCTGGCCGTTTTGTTTTGGGCGCAAATTCCATTACCTGTTGACTTTCCTCAGTCATATCGCTGGCTTTCATACAAAGGATTCAGCGCTAGTTTTGTTATTGCTTCGTCGCCGATTCTCCTGAGCAGCCTGAATTTTTTGCTGCCGGTTTGGCTGGTCTCATTGTATCTGAATTTAGTTTATTCCAAAGAAGAACACCCGCTCACTGCCGGCAATATCTCTATGCTTATGCTGGCGGCGTTTATTTTTATGACCTCATCGCAAGACTTTATGCAGCTTATGGCCGGTTCTTGTTGTTTTTCGATTCTGGGTTTCTACTTGATTAATGACAATGAGGCTCGCAACAAATTTATCTTTTATAATTTTACTGCCGAGATGGCGGTTTTTACTGCTTTAGCAGTTGTATATGCCAAGACCGGAATCATCAGTTTGGATTCTGTCGGCAAATACGCGTCATCCGGCTGGCATCGGGATTTGGTGGCCGTCCTCCTGTGGGTGGGCATCTTTATAAAATGCGGAATGTTTTTGTTTCAAAACCAGTTCTCAGACTTGCAGAATCTGGATTTTAACCGCTTGTTTGCCGCTTCGTTGTTAGGCGCGCCGATGTCCGGTCTTTTGCTTTATCTCAAAGTCGCTCCGCTTACCGCTGTTTCTAGCTGTAGCGAGCCTTTGCTGTATACAATTCTTGCTCTGAGCGTGCTCTGTAGCCTCGGTGGAATGCTTTGGCAAGATAATCTAAAGTCAAAAATTCTTTATTTCAATATGCTGTTCTTTGCTTTTTCCTTATTTTTGCTGCACCATGACACCTCCGCGCTGAACACAGTGATTGTTCCGCTTCTGCCGTGGGTGCTGTTGGCAGATTGGTGCCTGATGCTTGCCTCAATCTCCGCATCTGATGAAATTTATGTTTCGCAAATGGGCGGATTTGCATGGCCGGCCAAATATAATTTGCTGTTGTCACTCGGGGCGGCTGCTGGTTTTTCTGTTGCCGTGCTGTCTTTAGGCCGCAGTTGGCTGTTTCTGAGCTATTTGGGCATCTCTCTGGCGGGACTGGCCGCTAACCTGCATTGTATATATTTGGGCAAGTGCCATGCCGATGAAAAGGTTTGCGCCTTGCTGCGCAGTGCTGGCTGGCGTTTTTGCCTGCCGATTCTGTTGGCGTTGGGCTGGCTGATTTGGCGGCGTCCGTCGTGCAGTTGGCCTGATTTGTCCGTATTTCTGTCCGCCTTTGCGCTGCTCTGGGTTGTTTGGCCGCAAAAGCTTGGCAATCTATTTGCCGATAGCGAGTTTATTCAGGATAAAGACTGGCTGACCGAACTGTACCGCCTGATTATTGTTGCTCCGCTGCATTTGTTGGGGCGCGTGTTGTGGCTGGCGGTAGATTTTGTGGTTATTGAGCGCCGCGTGATTGGCACCGTGTCAAACCTGATGGAAAAGACCACAACCGTCTTAGAAAAAATGCAGTCCGACAAATTGGCGAGTTTTGTTCTGTGGCTGTTGTTTGGTTTATTCCTTTTGGCTGTTAATATAGGGGTGTATATTTATGAATAGCCCGTTTGCCTTATTGTCCCTGATTGTTGCCATGCCTTTTTTCGGCATGCTGTTTGTCCTGACGGCTAAAGAAGATGATAATACCCGTGGCCGCAACTCGTTTAATGTCTGCATTTTTACGATTATTGCCAATCTTACGCTGATTTGGCGTGTGTTTATGCTGCTTAATGAAAACAGCCGCAAACTGCAGTTAATTGAGGAGTTCAATTGGCTCTCAACGCCGGATATCAACATTGTGCTCGGCGTAGATACTTTGTCGCTGTTGCTGATTCTGGCGGTGCATTTGGCTGTTTTGGTCGGGCTCTCCGGCGTGCACGGCAATGCGCACCGTCAAAAATCGCTGATGGTTTTCACCTTGTTGTTTTTAAGTATGTCCACCGGTTTGTTTGTGGCGGCGGATATTTTTTCGTTTTATATCTTTTTCGAGGCCATGCTGATTCCGTTGTTTATGATTATCGGTATGTTTGGCGAGATAAAAAAACAAGAGCTCAATTATCGCTTCTTTTTATATAACTTTATCGGCGCACTGATTCTGTTTAGCGCCACTATGCTTATCTACCGCAATTTTGGCAGCATTACCCTCAAGCAGGTCAGCCGCCTGCCGCTCAAAGGCGGTATCGGGCTTTATGTTTGGGGCGCGGTTAGCTTGTCATTCTTGTCTAGAATTCCGATTTGGCCTTTTCACTATTGGATATCATCGGTTAACTCCGGCATCCGCAATCCGTTGGCCTTTATCATCACCGCGCTTATGCCGCTCACTGCCTTATACGGATTTATCCGCTTTTTGCCTCCGCACTTTGCCGGCGGTATAGATGACTATATTGTCTGGATAAACATTATCGGTGTTATTACCATGGTCTTTATCGGGCTGATCGGCTTCATTAACAAAGATCCCCAATACAAAATATTTTCTTACATTACGGTATATTATATTATGTATCTGCTGGGGATATTCACTAATGACGCCGTAATTGTATACAACATCGGCTATTCTTTGTTTGGATTTATCATTATTGTCTCGGCGCTGGAGGTTTTGTCAGGCTACATTTTGCACAAAGAACAATCAGAAGACAGCTCGTCCAATGGTTTTTTGTGCCGCGCCAAAAGGCTCTCGTTTGCCTATTCATTTATGATTCTGGCCGCGGTTGGTTTGCCGGTTTCTGCCGTGTTTGTAAACAACTTTCTGATTCTTTCCAAACTGCTGGGCGCCAATATTAAGCTTGGCATATTACTGGTGTTTGCTGTGGTTTTGGCGGGCATGACGCTGCTGCAGGAATTGTTCCGCCTCAAAAGTGATGACAACAGCTGTCGGCTTGGCAAAGATGACGATATCTCGTTTCGCTGGTTTGCTTTTATGCTGTTTATTGTATTTATTTTGATAATGTCTTTTGTCAAACCTCTTTGGTTTGTAATTAATGAATAGGAGCGCAGATGCTGCAAAATTGGCTTATCTTATCACCCGAGCTTTTGTTGCTGAGTTTTGTTCCGATTGCGTGGATTGTCAATATTTGGCGCGAGAGCAAAACTGCCAAAACTTTTTTTACGCTCAGCAAATTCTTTTTGGCGGCGGCCATGGTTTTGACCGTGGTTTTTTATAATAAAAGCGTTTGGCCGGACCTGTGGCAAAACAACCGCTATACCACTCTGTTTAAGGTTTTGATATATCTGGCCGGATTGGTTTGGTTTTATTTATCTTCCAAATGGTTTCTGAATAAGAATCGCTCTTCCTTCAAGTTTTATCTTATAAGTGTGTCGATTCTGCTGTTGTTTGGTTTGCTGCTTTCGGCTCAAAACTTTTTGCTGCCGGCGATTTTGGTTCCGCTTTTGTGTCTGCTCACATACATTTTGATTATGCAGCACTGGGATGAAGACAAGGTGCGCTCTGCCGCCAAACATTATGCCGGAGCGGCGCTGTTTTTCTGTCTGCTGCTGTGGAGCGGTATCGGAGTTTTGGGCTATCTGGCTCACACTTTTGACTACTCCGGCATCAGCGAATTTCTGCATCACTCCGAATCCGCCGGCGGTTGGGCTTATGCTTCCGCAGCCTTCATAGTTGTTGTTTTGTTGTTTTTGGCGGCGGCGGCTCCGTTTCATATCTGGTTTGTCAACGTGATGAGCGTTGCCGTTCTGCCGGTTTGCGGCTTTTTGACCATTATCACTCCGTTTGTTTATTTATCTTGCCTTATTACTCTGATGAGCGGTGTTTTTGCTCCGCTGTCTGCCGCTCTGCGTCCGCTGCTTTTGGTTTTTGCCGGCATATCATTGGTGTTGGGAGCGGTTTCTTCCAACAGCCAAAACAACATCCGTCGGTTGTTTGCGTTTGCCACAGTCTATAATTTGGGCGTAATGATGTTCGGAATCCTGAATTTTAATGCCGAAGCCATTGTCAGCGCCTTTGTGTATACCATCATTTATGTAATGTCGATGATTGGCGTTTACACCACCTTTTTGGCTTTCAAAAGCAAAGGTGATTATTTAAGTGAGCTTGACGATATTAATGGTCTCTCTACAGCCAAACCATATGTTTCGGCGGCATTGCTGGTGTTTATGGTCTCGCTCATCGGCGTGCCTCCCATGCTGGGATTTTGGGGACGTTTGTCTCTGATTAATACTCTGGTGGGTGCTCAAAACTGGGCTCAGGTTGCCTTGCTGCTGGTGGCGTTGGTTCTGATGGCCAATGCCTTTTTGCAAGTGATTCGCACAGTTTATTTTATGCCGCGGCAAAACAGCTTTGACCGAACAGATAAGGCCATTTATATCTGCTTGTTTCTAAATCTGCTGTTGGTGCTGATTTCTATTCTAAATCCGGCATATTTGCTGCACGATGCCGAAATTGTTTTGAGCGGAGTTTCACAATGACCATAACAGAAGGCTGGTATTGGCAGGATTTGGAAACCGTTGGCAGCACCAATGACTATGCTGCCGAACAAAGTTTTACCCCTCCGGCCGAAAGGTTTGTTATCTCTGCTGCCGAGCAAACCAAGGGCAGGGGGCGGCGTGGCCGCAGCTGGCTTGGTTTTGCGGGCAATTTATTTATGTCGTTGGCGCTCAAAGGCGAGCTTAAGGATATTAACTTTTTGCCTTTTATCAGCTCGTTGGCTCTATTGCAAAGTATCAAGGCTCTAAAACCGGATTTGGAAGTTACGCTCAAGTGGCCGAACGATGTTTTGGTGCAAGGCGCCAAGGTATCGGGGATTTTGCTTGAAAAACCCGAAAATGAGTATATAATCATCGGCATAGGCGTCAATATCAAAGCGTCTCCCGATAAGGAAGCGGAGTTGCTTTATTCTGCGACTAGTTTGGATGAATGCAAAATAGATATTGACCGGTGCAGTTTCTTAAAACTTTATCTTCAACGTTTTAATGAGATATATGCCGCATATTCCGAACACGGGTTCGGTATTGTGCGCGAGCAGTGGCTGCAAAACGCCGACCATTTGGGCGGAGAGATAAAGGTAAATATGGAAAATACGGCAGAAGATGGAATTTTCCGCGGTCTGGATAATAATGGCGCTTTACTACTGGAACAGCAGGGAAAAATCCGCAAAATTTATGCCGGAGATGTTTTTATAAAGAGGAAATAGATATTTTAATGAATGATATTATTGCAGAAAACAAATTATCTTGTTTTGATAAAAAAGGAATTTATTTTGTAGCTCTCGGCGGAGCCGAAGAAGTTGGTTTTAATATGTATGCCTATGTGGTAGACGGCAAGATGATTGTCGTTGATTGCGGCTATGGTTTTTTGAATGATGACTTCCCCGGAATAGAGCTTGGCTTGCCCGATGCTGCTTTTTTGGAGAGCTGTCAGGATCGGATTGAGGCTTTGTTTGTTACTCATGCTCATGAGGATCACTTTGGCGCCATTGCCCATATTTGGCCCAAGTTGCAGTGCCCGATATACGCCGCAGAGTTTACTGCCGGACACATTCACCGCCGTCTGGCAGAATACAAATTGGATGGTTTGGTAAAACTCAATGTCGTCAAGCCTTGCGGTCATGTCAAACTCCAAAATTTTGATGTTGAGTTTGCCCCGCTGGCGCATTCCACTCCGCAGAACTCCGGTCTGATAATCCGCACGGCTTATGGCAATATTGTCCATGCCACAGACTGGCGTTTTGATGATGAATCTTTGTCTATGCTGCCCACCGCATGGGATGAATTCAAAAAAGTTGCGGCCGAAGGAGTTGAGCTTTATGTCGGCGATTCTACCAATATGGCCAATTCTCAATCGGAGCCCACTGAGCAAGAGGTTCGCGAGAGCCTGTTAAAACTGGTGCCCAAGTTTCAAAACACCTTAGTGGCAACTTGTTTTGCCTCCAATATTATGCGTATGGAAAGCCTGATTATGGCGGCTGATGCTGCCGGTCGCACTCCGGTTATTGCCGGTATGAGCCTGATTCAGAATCTTGAAATCGCCAAAGAATGCGGATACCTCAAAGATTGCCCCAAATACATAGAAGCCAAAGATGCCGTGGATATTCCGCTGGACAAGATTATGTATATTTGCGCCGGTTCTCAGGGTAACTACCGCAGTGCTCTGACCCGCATTGTTAACGGTGAGAACAAAGACATCAAGCTTGGTAATGGCGATGCGATTATTTTTTCTTCTAAAATTATCCCCGGCAATGAAGAAAAAATTGAGCGTATGCAAGAAAAACTTCGTGATGCCGGAGTTGATGTGATTTCTGCCGAAGAATATCTGGTGCACGCATCTGGCCATGCCGATCCCAAACAGATTGTGGAAATGTACAAATTGCTCAAGCCCCAGATTGTGTTGCCGGTGCACGGCGACAAGCGTAATATCCGCAGCCAAAAGCGTCTGGCAGTAGAGAACGGCGTCGGAGATGTGATTATTGCCCGCAACGGCGAGGTGGTGCATATTGAAAACGGTCATGCCGAAATTTGCGCCGAGATTCCCACCGGTTTGCTGGGGGTAGACCGCAAGCAATTAACCGACCTAAGCTCCCAGTTGATAAAAAACCGTCGTCGCATTGCCTATAACTGCAGTTTGTTTATCAGCGTGGTTTTTGACCATGACTGGACTTTAGAAGATTTGCAAATTTCTTCCATTGATATTTTAGAAGAAAACGCCTTTGCCGAGTTGCGGGATAAAATTCTTGAAGAAATGCGGCAGGAAATTCCCGAAATGCTCAAAAAGCATGACTACAAAGAGCCTCTGATAAAAGAGTATCTAAGCGCTAAAATCCGCAAGAAAGTCTACAAAGCCACCGATATCAAGCCGGTAGTATTTCTTCATTTCTACCGCCGTCCGGCCGCCGAATAATAAGAGCTTGAAACCGCCGGCGCTGTTTATTTGGCTGCCGGCTCGGGTTTGTGCCAGATTACTTTTTCGATATCGCTGGGATAATTAACATCCAAGAGCTTATCCGCTGATTTGATTTCCACCACATTGGTATAATCGGCGTGTTCCATAAACACCGGACGAATAGCGGCGTTTTCCGGCACAATATCGGCCTTGTCATAGAGCGCCTTACCCCAGATTATCGGGTTAGCTTTCACACCTTTGTTTGCAAACACAGATATCTGTTTTTCCTTATTAGGGTTAAAAGAGGCAATCAGCTTATTGAGGTCAGCGGCGGTCAGGTTTGGCATATCCGCCGGTATAATCATCGCGCCATCGCAGAACCCCGGCACCGATTTCATTCCCAAATCAATAGAGGTTTTCACTCCGGAGCGGTATGCCGGATTATAAATCACATTTACGTCAACTTTATCCAAATATTCCGCCATATCTTCATCGTGGTAGCCGGTAATCACAAATACCGGTCTGGCCTCTGAGGCAATTGCCGCATTTACTGCTTTCATAAACAAAGGCACATCTTCGGCCACTTCCACCATCAGCTTATTGCGTCCGGCGCGGCTGCCGATACCTGCGGCCAGCACAATTGCCGCAATATTGGCTTTTTTGCCTGAAACATTGCTGTTTTTAGCGGCAATCAGCGTCGTTTCCGTGCTTATCATTTCACCATCTGGCAGAGTTTCAGGAATCATTTTGGCAAAATCGGCCTCTGTCAGCCTTTCGCAAAACAGGGCTTGTTTAATATAACGATTGGCGGTTGTAGTGTCGGCGCTGTTATAGTTATATGGCAGCACGATAATTTTGGCATTGCGTTTTTGCGCCAGCAAAAGGTCAGATGCTCCAACCTGCGGCAGATGAGAGCAGGCAATGGTATCAACAATTTTGCGCAGAGCCCCGGGCAACACATCATCACGGCAGGCAGAGCGGGTTGCCCCCAGCACAAATATTGCTTCATAACCATCTTTTATGGCGTCTTGCAAGGCATCGGCAATAGCATTTTGGCTGTAAGCGGCATTATATTCGCCAACAAAATCCAAGTTATACGGAGCAAAGTTTTTAACCAGAGTTTTCACCACTTCAGTAAAGTGGGTGGTTTCGGCGCGGTCTTCCAATAGTTTAGTATATATAAAAGCGGTCTTAAAATTTTGTTGTGGAGCAATTTGCAACAGCGCCACATTGCCCGAGAGCTTAAACAATATTTCATCAAGTTCGGCCTGCGGAATAATTGGCATTGTCATTTCCAAACGGGCGATAATTTCTCCTTTGAGTGCCGGATGATATGGCGCCACCGCATTCAGCACAATCTCCGGATGCAGGCGGTTGAACTTGGCTAGCCGTTCTTCGGTGCTGATAAACACTCCGTTTGTATCGGCAACAATTCGGCATACGTTATCCTCTCCTATTGTATACGCCGTATTAGCGCCGCACAATTTGGCCGCCACAATGCCCAGTGCGGTGCGGAGATCCAAATCATCGTCGTCCATAATCGCACCGAATACTTGACGGATTCCAAACATCTTAAAGATGATAATATCTTCTTTTGTCAGCGCGTGCCCCTGCGGGTAGAACTTATCATCGAGGTGATAGTCAGCAAATAGGCGCACTCCCTCGGCGGTATTGATATCAAATTCTGCGGTTTTCATTTTTTATATTCCTGTATGCATACAAGATAACTCTAACAAATATAAAAAAAAGAGGAAGAAAAATCTTCCTCTTTTGCGCATACATTAATCAAAATGTAAATGAGCTCAATTTGGCCCAAGGCGCCCAGCCGCCATCGCGGGGGATAGCGCTATAAACCGTGACAAACAACCTACCGTTGGAACCCTTGCTGAAAGTAATCAACTGCGGTTGTTGTTTGGTTTGTGTCCAAATGGTCGTGTATGGACCATTGCGGTGCACCTGTCCGGCCGCCTGCCAATCACCGGAGCGATACTCATACACTTCAATGTAGTCTTTGGCGGTGTTTACCAGTTTAATGGTGCCGAATACTACAAAAAAAGTGTAATCTTGCGTAGCAGAGGCCGAAACCACCGCGTTAGTGTTGCGATCACGATAAGATTTGATACTCTCGCCAGCCATGATTCGACGGGCTTTTTGATTGCCTTGATCAGCCGCGTTGCCATATAGCAAACGATTAGCCCGATCAATAATCTGCCCGCTTGCGCTGAGTGCCATAACCAAAGCAGTCAGCAAAAGAAACAGTTTTTTCATAAAAATTTTTAAATTATATGTTCAAGGACTTTAACATAGCACTTTTAGAAAACAATGTCCAGAAACTTATTCTATTTTGGATTCTCCGAGTATCATACTTCGATACAAGCAATATCCGCGCCCGTCCTGAAATAAATCTGAAATTTGTCATGTTTCTGTATATTTAGATTTATTATTCCGCAAAAATGTAATATACTCTACATAAGGAGTTAGAAATGTATATCAATCGGCTTAAAAACGGCGTTGGCCGCCAAAGTGATTATATCGCCCCGCGTGATGGGATTCCGCTTCTTTTTTCACGCGAATTTGCTTTGCCGGATAATCAGGTTCCCCAATCTGTAAAAGATGGCGGAGTTAAGCTTCGTTTTTATCCCAACACATATGTTATTGATCGCCGCACAGATGATGGAGAGCTAGTGCTTAAAGATATCTGCGGACACGAGGTGGAACTTCCGCGCACTATTGCAATGTTTAAGCCGGATAAGGCCCCACCAGAGATTATAATTAATGGCTTTGGTTTGTTTATAAACAAGAGGGCGCAGGAGGCTTTATCAGAAAAAGATAAAGTCGCCGTTCAACAAATAATCTCACATTTTAAGAAAATGCGTGAAGTCGATCCTCAAAAGTCCGCTCGTCACGAGTTACGCCACTATCAAAACTCCCAATTATTTGCCGCTGTTCACACTGCAGATACGGCGCTAAACGACAACGATTATTTGCGCACCCGTTTTATGGATGAGATTTCTGCCACCATTAATGAAGGGATATCAGAAAAAGTGCATAATCGCGAGGAGGGGTTGCAATACGTAAAAGAGCAAGTCGATTGTTGGATGTCAAACCCCGATCGGCAGAGTTACTATGCGCCTCACGGCGATTTTCAACACCAGCTGGGAGCATACCAAAATGAAACCGAAAACCGCGATACCGGCAAATCGGCTGAAATGTATAAGCAGATTTTCAAAAACTTTCTGACCTTTGAGATATGTGGCAAAGAAATGGATTTGTCGGCAGCTATTGCTCCGGATTTCAAAATGCCCCGTGCTAAACTCGCTATCGCGGCGCATTATCAAGGCATCAGCAGATAGAAAAATCTCGCCAGTTTCTCTTTATCTTGTTTCTATAAATAGCGCTGGCAATAAGTCTGTGACTAAACCGCCTAATAATATCTCTCCCAAAAATTTGCAAGCAATAATGTTTATAAGCAAGCAAAAAAGAAAGGCGAGGAATTTCTTCCTCCCCTTTCTTTATTTTTACAAGAACCACTCAGTCACAAAACGAGTGATCTTGTTCTGATCTGCGTAGCCGCCCCAGAAACCCGATGTCGGAAGATTTCCTCCGACCCAGCCGCCAAAGTTGGAATATGTATCCCAACCTTCTGGCGTTTTTCCGGTCTTCTTCCCTTGGAGAGCCATACACAATTCTCCGTTACCGAAGAAATTGCTCTCTCCATCTCCCGAAATAATCAGCAGGCGCTGCTCCTTTTCGGGGTCGAAAAGACGGTCACAGACCGTTGCTGTCTTAGAGTGAGCCATCTTCACGATGGTTACTCCATTGACAATTTTAGCCTCGGCAATAGCGCGCTCAGCTTCTGCCTCCTGTTCAGGAGTGATGCCTTGAGCGGCACGGTCAGCCATGCGAACCGCTGCTATCTCCTCAGGCGTAGCACCAAGTGCTAACATTCCTGGGATATAACCGCAGTCGTTGGCTGCAATGAGCTGTTGCTCACGGCTTGGCTCCATTCCCAACAAGTCTAAGACCTGCAGGATTGATGCCGGCTTCCCTGCATTCTCGTTGTGGTGATCCACAACGATAGAAGTGCTAGGCACCTCTATGTCGAGCGTAAGCTCAACGAGAACCGGAATCTTATCTTCAGAAACCGCCGCTGCGATTTCTTCAGAATAAGCAGATGCCGCCGCACCCCAGCCGAGATGTTTATCAACGACTTCAATACCTGCCTCACGGCAAGCATTGATAATGGCAACCATTTCACCGTCGTAACCGCCGGCGAAAACCATCATGTTGCTATAGTTCTTTGTTGTCATAATCAATAAGATTTAGACAACTTGAGTCCCTATATTTCACAACGCCGATGTTTACTTGAATATTATCTGATTACATTTCCATAATGAATTTTCGTTTTGGAATTCTACTAAGCCCAAATCTATCGAAATGGGGGGACGTGGCAGCAACAGCCAATGTGTCCAGTGACAAAAGCACCGAAAGGTCAATTCCTCTCTATCCAAACTACTCTTTTCATTCTTCCATATAATCAACAATAATATCTTTAGACATTTTTGTTGTTATTTCTAGTTTCTCAAGCCCCAATCATAAACTGCATAACTTTTTATGATTGAGATTTTACAATTTAACCGCACAAAAGAAAAAACATGTTTCTCTCTCGTATGCCTGCAGGGCTATAAAACCGCTTTCGCAGTAAGTATCAAGACAGCCAATCCCAATACCCCATATATATAGCCACCGTAGGTGGGTTATGTTCAAAATAATAAACAACTATATATATTAACAGCTATCACTATATCACATTTTTACGAGTCGCTCAATATACAATCGGATGGTCTATTGCCAAATATTAAATACAAGCTCTTTTGTCCTGCCGATAAATTCCATTTCTCCCCAAATGCCACGGAACAAAAGTTAAACTTTGTCGGAATGGATAGAAAAGTTTAACATTTCAGGGATTTTTATTTTAAGCCGACGTCTTTTGCATATTTTTTGTAATTAGACAGTGCATCGTTTGTCTGTTCTATTATCTCATTAACCTTTTTAGCATCAAAGCCAAAGGGCTCGGCTGTTTTGATAAAATCATCGGCACTAATATCTTTTCCTTTGCCGTTTACCATAGACGTCTGCTCGCCGTTTATCCCTTCTGATGGCGTCAAATCGTATGCCGGTGTCATTTTCCAAATATTGTCTTTGGTTAGCATAAAGGAAAAGTTTTTACTGTGGTCGTCTTTATTTCCTGATTTTACATTAAATATCATCAGTCGCACCATTTTTTCAACTTCACGAACATCTTTGGTTAAAATAGCCGTTAGTTTCAAGAGCGATGTGTAGTCCATTGAGGCAAATCGGTGGCTGGCGTGTAACAATCCGCAAGCGGTATGAATATGAACCTTACCCTCGGGTGTGCGGTCAAAACGCTTTACGCCAAAATGTCCGTTACTGCTTTTGGATGGAAACAGATATGTTTCAGGCATATCAATACCCGCATCCTTTGCCATTAGTGAATAGATATATTCTTTTGCCCCAATATCTTTATCATCCAGTGAAGAATTAAACTTTATCAGCCAGGGCTCAAAGTTCTCTTGGGTAATACTGCCGTGTATCAATGTTTGTTTGTCTTTTGAAACCAAAGCGACAATCTTTGGTCTTGCCCCTGCAGAAAAACCATTAAGGCTCAAAAGTTCATCTAAAACGTCTGAACTGTTACCTTGTAAAATCTTTCCTGCCTCCATTGATAAGGCATCAAGCACTATATCTCCCATAAATTCCTTATCAATTTCGGTTATCGGCTCATATTCCAGAGCTCCCATTGCATTCAATCCAATAAAAGATAAACGCTGCAAAGGCGTAATAGCATTGTAGCTCAAACCTTTCTTTTGCAATTTTCTATCAAGCAGCAAACAGCCCCAACCATCCGGCAGGCTATCGTTAAACACGCCATACAAGCCGTCAAAGGTATATTTTTCGTCTTCATAAACCTGTTGCTTTAGGGGCAACATAAATGGCGATAACGGAATATTTTTCTTTAAGAATTCCGGAGCATATTCAAAAAACGTCCGTTTGTTTTGCTCTTCTAAAACCCCGACAAACAGCCTGTTGCCATAAGCATTCAAAAATACATTTAATCTCATTTGATTGTTCCTCTCTTACGCTGTTTATCGGTGCTATTGCCAAACAGACTCTGCGGTGTTTGGTTGATGGAAAATAGTTCTTCAAAATCACCCAAGCAGCCTAAAGCCAATGCAATATCAATCAAGGATTTGAGAGATATTTCGCCAAAACGCTCAAAACGTTTGATGGTCCCCAAACTTACACCGGAACGAGCGGCTAACCCTTGTTGGGTTAAATTTTGCTCCAAACGTTTGTGTTTGGCCTTAAGAGCAATATCTTGCATAATTTCTTGCGGTGATTTCAGAATAAAAGACATTATATTATCCCTAATTTTCTTTTTTGCTAACTTAAAGATATTATATTATCTATAAATTAAAAATTCAAGTAAATATTCATTTCAATATTTTTTCCATTTTACCCTCAAATTTGCTTAAAATAATGAAAAATTAAATATAACTAAGGTTGTCATTGGTTGTGTGAAGATTATGTAAATACAAAAAATGGGTTGCAATTTCTTGCAACCCATTGAAAATATCGGATATTTTCTTGATACCAATTAACGTTTGCTGAACTGGTAAGAACGGCGAGCCTTAGCCTTACCATATTTCTTACGCTCAACAGTTCTGTCATCACGAGTCAAGAAACCGGCTTTTTTCAAGCAAGCACGCAATTCCGGCTCATATTCATTCAGAGCCTTAGAAATGCCGTGTTTGATAGCGCCGGCCTGTCCGGACAAACCACCGCCCTTAACAGTGCATACAACGTCAAATTCATTAACGCGGTTAGCAACTTCAAACGGCTGGTTGATAATCATTTTCAAAACCGGACGAGCAAAATATTGGTCAATAGATTTCTCGTTGATGGTGATTACACCTTTACCCGGCATAATCCATACGCGAGCAACAGCGTCTTTACGTTTACCGGTAGCATAAGAACGACCTTGTTTGTCTTTCTTTGCTTTGCGCGGAGCAGCTTCAACAGCAGCAGATTCGGCTTTGACCGAGGCCTTTTTAAGGTCTTTCAAAGATTCTAATTTCTCAGCCATGATTATTTGCTCCTCTTATTCTTAGCGTTCATTGCTTCCATGTCCAAAACAATCGGGTTCTGGGCAGTATGCGGATGATTCTCACCGGCATAAACTTTGAGCTTGGTCATCTGCTGGCGACCCATCGGGTTGCGAGAGATCATGCGCTCAACAGCTTTGATGATAACTCTTTCCGGAAACTTGCCGGCCAAAATCTTGGCAGGAGTAGTTTCTTTAATACCGCCAATCCAGCCGGTGTGTTTAAAATAGCGCTTATCAGTCATTTTGCGACCGGTAAGTTTAACTTTGTCAGCGTTGATAACAACGACATAGTCGCCGCAGTCAATGTTGCTGATGTAGTTAGGTTTGTTTTTGCCTTGCAAAATTTTTGCAATCTGAGCAGACAAACGACCCAAAACAACACCTTGAGCATCAACTACGTACCATTTTCTCTCGATATCCGAGGGTTTGGTTGCATATGTGTTCATAGTTTTTCTCTCTATAAAAGATTGGTTAATTAATTCGCTGCTCAATATACAGGAAAAAACATTGTTGTCAACAACAAAATATCATTGATTTTTAATGGGTTAATCAGCGGTAAAATATTACCGTTATTTAACAGTTTGATATTCAAAGATTTTGCCTTGTCGGCGTTGCCTAATTTTTTTCTGTTTGCAGATTTTTTAGTTCATAAAGTTTTTCCAGCGCCTGTTTGGGGCTCAAATCATCTGGATTAATCTGCTCCAATGCCTCAAGCGCCGGCGAGCAAAATTGCTTGGTTTCGGTTTTTTCTCTCACTGCCGCAAACAACGGCAAATCATCGGCCAGTTCTTGCATTGAGCCGCCTTTATCATTTTTTTCCAAATGTTGCAAAACTTGTTCCGAGCGCTTAAGCACTGCTTTGGGCAGTCCTGCCAGCTTGGCCACATGAATGCCATAGCTCCGATCTGCCGCGCCGTCTATCACCTCATGCAAAAACACCACTTCATCATTAAATTCTTTTATCTTCATGCAGTGCAGAGTCATTTGCGATAATTTTGAGGTTAGTGCGGTCAGTTCGTGGTAGTGTGTTGCAAACAACGTGCGGCACTTATTCACATCATGCAGATGTTCTACTACCGCCCAAGCAATTGAAAGTCCGTCAAAGGTGGCGGTGCCTCGTCCTATCTCATCAAGAATCACAAAAGAGCGTTCGTCTGCCTGATTCAAAATTGCCGCGGTTTCCACCATCTCCACCATAAAGGTCGAGCGCCCTCTGGCCAAATCGTCACTGGCTCCAACTCTGGAAAATATCTTGTCTATAACTCCGATATGAGCAGCCGAGCAGGGAACAAAAGATCCCATTTGCGCCATTACGGCAATAATCGCGTTTTGTCGCAAAAATGTTGATTTACCAGCCATATTGGGCCCCGTAATTAGCCACAATCGTCCTTTTTGTTCGTTCAGCTCGCAATCATTTCCCACAAAACTTCCGTTGCCGGTTTTGTTAATCGATGCCTCAACCACCGGATGTCTTCCGTCTTTAACTTCAAACGCCATGGAATTGTCAATTATTGGTCGACAATAGTTTTTCTCTACGGCCAAATCAGCCAACGCCGCCGCCACATCAAGCCGAGCCATGGCTTTTGCGGTTTTTAATATGTCGTCGCAATAAACGCGAACATCTTGCACCAATTGCTCAAAAATCTCTAGTTCCATAGCCAGAGCCTTGTCTGCGGCTCCGCGGATTTTATCTTCCAGCTCGCTCAATTCTACGGTTGTAAAACGAGATGCGTTTAGTACCGACTGCCGGTGAATAAACTGCTTGTCCTCCAGCATTTGAGTGGCAAATTTACTTTGAACCTCAATAAAATAGCCGATTACATTATTAAATTTAATTTTGAGGTTGGCAATTCCCGTGGTTTCGGCATATTTTGCCTGCAATTCCACAATCAATTTGTGGCTGTCGTTCTTGAGACGTTTTACTTCATCTAAGGCCGCCGAATATCCTTCGCGCACAAATCCGCCATCACGCGCCAACAACGGCAAATCATCTTCCAGGGCAGATTGCAGGTTGGCAACCAGATGAGAATGTTCTCCCAAATCTGCGGCAATTTTCTTTACGGCTTCCGGCTGTCCGGATATTGCTGTTCCTTCTCCGCGCAAAAGGTTTCGCAAAGCCGGAACCACGGCTAAAGCAATTTTTATATTTGCCAAATCTCTGGGGCCGCCGCGTCCGAGACACAAGCGAGAAACGGCTCGCTCAATATCCGGACAAGCTTTAAGAATTTGTCGCAAGTCTTGCCGCATATTATGAAAAGTGGCAAAAAACTCCACCGCATCAAGTCGGGCGTTAATGGCGCAGATGTCCTTAAGCGGGTTAGCTATGCGTGAAGCCAAAAGTCTTCCGCCGGCGCCGGTAACCGTGCAATCAATCACTCCGAGTAGAGAAGCGGACTTGTCGCCGCTTAGCGAGTCAATCAGCTCCAGAGAGCGGCGAGTGGCGCCGTCAATCTCCATAATCTGATTTTCGGTCACTTTTTGCGGGCGCTGAATTAGTGGAAATTTGCCTTTTTGCGTGCTTTCCACGTAGTCAAGCAGCACTCCGGCCGCGGCAACTTCTGCGCGGCTAAAACTGCCAAATGCGTCTAAGGTATCAACCTTATACACATCTTTTAGGCGCTTGGCGGCATTTTCGCTGTTAAATCTCGCCGCTGGCAAAACCGATAGTTGGTCGCGGCAAGAGTTCAGCACTCCAAAAATCTGCGGATTTTGCAGATAAGCGTCGGCAACTACGATTTCCACCGGATTCAGGCGCGAGAGTATGCCGTTTAGAACAACTGCTTCGTCGCGAGCCTTTAATCCCGCTTCTTGCAAAAAGAAGTCTCCGGTTGATATGTCCAGCCACGCCAGCCCCAAATTATCATTAAGTTTGGCAATGGTGAGCAAAAAGTTGTTCTTTTTGGCGTCTAACAGCGGTTCTTCGGTGAGCGTTCCGGCTGTAACCAAGCGAATAACCTCGCGTTTTACAATAGCTTTATAACCGCGTTTTTTGGCTTCTTGCGGATCCTCAACCTGCTCGCAAATTGCCACCTTAAACCCCTGACGTATAAGCTTTGCCAAATAGCTCTCATAGGCATGAAACGGCACTCCGCACATCGGAATATCTTGTCCTTCGCATTTGCCTCGCTTGGTTAGGGCAATGTCCAAAGCTTTGGAGGCGGTAATCGCGTCCTCAAAAAACAATTCATAAAAATCGCCCATGCGATAAAACAGCAGATAATCTTTATGTTCGCTCTTAATCTGCAAATATTGAGACATCAAAGGGGTTATATTAGCGGAAGTATCAGTCATAATCACTCAAAAATCTTTAGTATTTTTAAACTTGTTATATATTAATATAATAAAAAGTTCCGTCCAGTTTTTTTTACAAGATATAGGATGCAATTATGTTTGAACACGCCCGAAAATCTTTAGGAATTGAGCAAAACGCCAATTTTGCCAAACAGGTTTTGTTTTTGAGCTTTCCCACCGCCATGGTTTTTATTGTGTTGTCGGCGTTTCATTTGGTTGATCCCCTGCTGGCGGTTATCTCTCTGGCAGCGGTTGTCTTGTTTAATGTGGTTATCTTGTTTCCGCTGATGTTTGAGTTGCAACAAATTCGCCGCTATGTTTCCTCAATGGCCGGCGGCGCCGATGTTGACGAAAAAGCGATGAAACTTTCTGAAAAAGACGCGCAGGCGCTTGTCGATGCGATTAACGCTATGCATCGTTTTTGGGCGCAAAAGACCGATGTTTTAGAGGCACAGACTATTTCAGATACCGCGGTTCTTGACAGCTTGCCCGATCCGATTCTGGTAATTGATCGTTCCGGCAATATACTGGGGGCAAATTTATCGGCGCGTACCGCGTTTGGCAAAAACATCACCGATAAAAACATAGATAAGCTGTTCCAATCCAATAACTTTATCAATTCGGTCGGCAAAGTGCTTAACAAAGAGAGCAAGTCAGAAAATCTGATTTTTTATACCGGCGGCGCCGATAGTCAAAAATTCTATGCTCATATCAAGCAGCTGCCGTGGATTTCCAAAGGCAAGGCGGTTGCCGTGATTTCGGTTTATGATATGACCAAGTCCCTTAAGATTGAAAAAATGCAATCGGACTTTGTTGCCAATGCCAGCCACGAGTTGCGCACTCCGTTGTCAATTATCTCCGGTTTTATAGAAACCCTGCAGACTTCTGCCAAAAATGACCCGCAAGCGCAGGAAAATTTTTTGAAGATTATGGCCGAGCAGGCGGAATATATGTCTTCTCTTATAGAAAACCTGTTGTCCTTATCCAAAATTGAGCTCAATCAGAACCAACACCCTGAAGACAAGGTAGATGTTACTGATATTGCCAATGAGGTTGTAGAAGCGTTGTCGCTTAAGGCCGGTGAACGTGAAATGAAAATTCGTCTCCTCAAAGATGAAACACTGCCGCCGGTAATCGGCGATAGAGCGCAAATTAAGCAGGTCGTGCAGAATTTGACCGACAATGCGGTAAAATACGGTCTTTCCGGCACCGATATTACCATCCATCTCAAAAACGTCGATAGCATTCCTCTTTCCAAAAGCTTTAAGGTTGCAGACGGCGCCGCGGTAGCAATCTCTGTCAATAACAAAGGTCCAAAAATTGAGCCGGAAAAATTAGCGCGCCTTACCGAGCGTTTTTATCGTTGTCAAGAACACAAGGACTTGAATGTCAAAGGAACAGGATTAGGTTTGGCGATTGCCAAGCACATTATGTTGCGGCACCGTGGAAACCTAACCGTTAATTCCAACGGCTATAACGGCACCACCTTTACCATTTATCTGCCGGTTGAAAAATAGGAGTATTTATGAAACTGGAAGTTTTGGGCACTAATTCGGCCTTTGCCAAAAAAGGCGTTAACAATTCATTTGTTTTGTGGCGAGATGACGGGCGAGGCATCTTGCTTGATTGCGGCTACAGTGTTTTTCAGCATTTGTTAGATCAAGGATACGCCGATAAAATAGATACGATTTTGCTGTCGCACCAACATCAGGATCATGCCGGATCGGCCGTCACTTTTGTGGAGTATCGTAACAATATATTGGGGTGCAAAACCGCTATCGGCGGCGCATGGGGCAATTTGCTGCAAAACGCCGATGGTATCGGCGCCGAGCAAATGACCATACCCATGGATATAGCGGTGGAAACTTTTATCGTGCCTCATGCCAAAGGCATGGAGTGCGTGGCTCTATATGTTGCCGACAAAGTACTCTACAGCGGAGATACCGCTGTTTCTGTGCTGAACAGTGAGCAAGCTCAAAAGGCAAAACTGATTATTCACGATGTCAGCCTAAACGGTGGAGCTATAGTCAAAATAGATGCTTTGGCTGGCGCCGCTCCGGAGATTAAGGCCAAAACTTATGTTTCGCACTATCGTCCGCAGGATTATGAGGAATTGCGCGCTCGCGCCCAAAAAGCCGGTTTGGCCGGAGTTTTGCAACCTAAAATGATTTTTAACCTCTAATCAGGGATTTGTTATTGCTCTGCCCATTTACCCTGAGCATCTTGCTTCCAGTAATGGCACTCATTGCCGGATTTCTTAATCTCTTTCCAAAAGTTGCGAGCCTGATTCAGCGATTCTTCCGAGTGTCCGTCAAATATATTGAATATGCGGCCAAACTTGTCCAGTTCTTCAATTGCGGCCTGAGCGCCATCTACCAAAAACAGCAGACTGGCCATATTGGGATTATCGGTTCCGCTGGTCAGCCAAATCGGCTGTAACTCTGCGTTTCCGTCCTTGCGGGAGCCATGCGGCAAAAAAGATTGATCGCTGTATGTCCACAGTAATCCGTTCAAAAAATCTACTCGCTCGTCGGTGCCAATGCGCAACAAGGTGCTTTTGCCTGTAGAATATGCTTTTTCAAGCAATTTAGGCAAAACTTCTTCCAAAGGCTGGCTCTGTAAATGATAAAAATCTACTCTGCTCATGGTCTCACTGCTGCATAATACGGAATATTGCGGTTATTAATCAGAAACAGCACCGGACGATTATTTTCGCGTTTGGCATCATCAAGCGCTGACTGGGCGTCTTTTATATCCAAAACCGGTCTTTTGTCAATCTCACTAATTAAATCTCCGCGTTTTATCCCCTTAATTTCTGCATCGCTGCCCGATTTGACATTAACAACAACCACCCCGCGGCTGTTTGGCTCCAATTGGTACTGATTAACCAAATCCGGCGTGATGTTGGCAAACTCCAGTTCGGGGGCGTTATCTTGCGGCTTTTCTGTTTGCGGCGTTGTTGATGTTTCTTCCGGCATTAGTTCAAGTTTCAGCTCTTTGTCAAAAATTTTGCCGTTACGTTCTATTTTTAGCTTAATATTGGTTCCGACAGCCGTTTCGGCAACATTGCGAGAAAAAAGTTTGGGGTCGGCAATTGTGTTGCCGTTAAGGGCGGTGATAATGTCGCCTGGCTCAATATCGGCTTTGCGCGCCGGAGAATTAGGGGCAACTGATGTTATAATCAGATTTCCATCAGTGTTGGCGGTTTGAATTTTAACTCCGAGCCAGCCACGTTCCACCTTGCCTTTGCTCTTAAGCTCTTTGATTACAAATTTTGCCAGATTAATTGGTGTGGCAAAGCCAATTCCCATACTGCCGCCGGTGGTGGAATATATCGCAGAATTAATGCCGATAACTTCTCCCTCGGTATTAAACATCGGCCCTCCGGAACTGCCCTGATTTATGGAAGCGTCGGTCTGAATAAAATTATCATACGAGCCGTCTTCAATATCACGCGATTTTGCAGATACAATTCCGGCGGTAACGCTGCCCCCCAGACCAAACGGATTGCCGATTGCCACAATCCAATCACCAACTCTGATTTTATCAGAATCTCCGAGTGTTACGGCTGGCAATTTATCTTGCGTGTCAATTTTAATCAGCGCCAAATCAGTTTTGGGATCCGCGCCGATAATTTTGGCCTCAAATTGCCTGTCGTCTGCCAGAGTTACCGAAATTTGTTTGGCTTTGTCAATCACGTGGTTGTTAGTGATAATATATCCGCTTTCATCAATAACAAAACCAGAACCCAAAGACATCTGCCTCTGTTTTCGGGGAGCGAAGTAATTTTGAATTTGCCAATTGGGGCTGACAATATCCAAGTCGTCATTGCCGTTGTCCATATCTTCCGGTGCATGAGTGCTCGATATGTTGACCACCATCGGCTGCAGGCGCTCAACCAAATCGGCAAAAGATGAGGTGATTTGCGCCGCCGCTGTTTTGCTCAATAACAACACAACCGCAACTGTCAGATATGCCAGCCTTTTCATCTCTTATTTTCCTGCCTTGCCGAAGAATTCAAAAAATTCGCTGTCCGGCGACAATACCAGCGAAGTGCTTTCATTGTCGGTCAAAGCGTTTTTATACGCTTCCAGCGAGCGATAGAAGGCATAAAATTGCGGGTCAACTCCGGCGGCATTATTCCAAATAGCCACGGCCTGCTGGTCGCCTTGTCCGCGAATGATTTGCGCATTTTTTTCCGCCTCTGCAATAATCACTGTTTTCTCTTTTTCGGCAGTTGCGCGAATTTTTTGAGCCTCTTGTTGTCCGGTAGCTCTAAATTCTTTAGCATCGCGTTCACGCTCTGCTTTCATCCGAGCGTTGATTGCCTGCAACACTTCCAACGGCAAATCGGCTCTGCGAATACGCACGTCGGCAACGTTTACACCAATTTGCTCGGCATCAATCTTAACCGCGTTACTGATGTCAGACATAATTTTGGTACGCTGTTGAGAGAGAAGCTCCTGCAAGGTGATGCGTCCCAAAATCTTACGCACCGATGAGTTGACAATTTCTTCCAACTTGGAGCGAGCTTGCAGCTCGGTGCGCACGGTTTTATAAAAACGCAAAGGGTCAACAATCCGATAACGGGTAAAGCTATCCACATCAAGGCGTTTTTTGTCATTGAGCACCACCTCCTGAGCCGGTGGATCCAGATTCAACAAGCGGTTGTCATAAAACACCACATTCTGAATGAACGGAATCTTAATTTTCAAACCGGCGTCTTTAACAACGCGCACCGGCTCTCCGAACTGGAGCACAATAGCTTGTTCTGTTTGGCTGACCACATATAGCGAATTTGCCAACACAATCGCAATCACCGCCGCCGCAATCGCCAGAGAAATTTTCAGCTTATCAATCATAATTATTCTCCCCTAATTTGTTTAAGCGGCAAGATTGGCAACACATTATTGCCTTTTGCAGATTGATCAATAATCACCTTGTCTGATTTTGCCAACACATCTTCCATAGTTTCCAGATACAGTCTTTTGGCTGTAACTTCTTTGCCTTGTTTATAAGCTTCATACACAGACAAAAATCTGTCTGCCTCACCTTGAGCTTTATTAATGGTCGCTTGTTTATAAGCCTCGGCATTTTGCAATCTTTGGGTTGCCTCACCGCGAGATTTGGGCAAAATCTCGTTGCGATAAGCCTCCGCTTCGTTCTTAAAGCGCTCCATATCTGCCTTGGCGCGCTGTACTTCATTAAAAGCATCAACTACTTGCTTTGGCGGATCGGCCTTTTGCAGTTTTACACGCACGATATGAATACCCGAGCCAAATTCATTAAGCACCTTTTGCAGTTCATCTTTGGTTTCATCTTCAACTTTGCCGCGGTCGCCGGAGATAATCGGCATCATTTGCGATTGCCCGACAATCTCGCGCAAAACCGATTGAGCGGCAACTCTGACGGTTTGATCAGGACTCTGCATATTAAAGAGATAGTCTTTGGCATCAGAAATCCGCCATACAATAGTCAGGTTAATGTCCACAATATTTTCATCACCGGTCAGCATGTGGCTTTCAGTAAAGTCATTGCGGTTGGTCGGCTCCGTAACCCCGAGATTGATACTGCGCTCCTGAGTTATATTAACTTTTTTCACCATCTCAATCGGGTAGGGCAAATGGTAGTGCAATCCGGGGTCGGTTGTTTCTGTATAGGCGCCAAAACGCAATACAACACCTTGCTCATTGGGTTGCACCTGATAAAATCCAGATGCCAGCCACAGCAACACAATTCCCAACAAAATCCATTCCCAGCGCAACATAAAGTCGCCTGACGGTGCTTTTTTGGGCATAAATTTTTTTATCTTGGGACGAGCGCTGCCCGTGTCATTTGCCTGCCACGGATTATCGTCATTATCATTATCTTCCCACGGATTTGGAACTTTTGCCATTAAATTTTCCTTTTCTCTTTTTTAGTTGCCATGGCAAAATATATAATATAAATATAGCAATAAAACAACAATCATAATATATATCAACAGGACATTCGCGTCATGGAAAACACAATCAGAAACATTGTCGAAAAATATTTTTCTCCATCAGAGATTGAGAGTATCGGCATTTTTAAGCAACGTGTGATTATAACCTTGCAAAACGTGGCGGAAGATAAAGAAAAATCTGCTCAGCTCGCTGAAGAGGTCAAAAAACTTGAGGGTATAGATAAGGTTTCAGTAGTTTTTACCGCTCTCAAGAAGAATCAGCCCCTAAATGAGGCTCCTGCCAAATGGAATGTAAAAGGTGTCAAAAAGATTATTGCGGTTGCTTCCGGCAAAGGAGGAGTTGGCAAATCAACCACCGCGGTAAATCTGGCTATGGCATTGTCTGCGCAGGGGCAAAAAGTGGCTTTGTTTGATGCAGATATATATGGGCCGTCTATTCCCACCATGCTTGGCTACGAAGGGGCAACCCCGATTTCTTATGATGGCAAAACGTTTGAAACTTTTGAATTTCAGGGAATTCGCTCAATGTCTATCGGTTCGCTGATAGACCGCAACACTCCTCTGATTTGGCGTGGTTCAAAAGCCTGTGGCGCAATAGAGCAGCTTTTAACCGAGGCCAATTGGGGAGAGATAGACATTATGGTTATTGATATGCCTCCCGGAACCGGCGATATCCAGATTACCTTATCTCAAAGACTTGAATTTGCCGGAGCGGTTATTGTTTCAACTCCGCAGGATATAGCCCTGATAGATGCGGTTAAGGGAGTAAATATGTTTAAACGGGTAGATGTTCCGATTTTGGGTATTATCGAAAATATGAGCTACTATATCTGTCCTCATTGCGGCTCTCGCGACAATATATTCGGTCATGCCGGCGCCCAAGAAACCGCTAAAGAGCTCGGTGTGCCGTTTTTGGGCGAGATTCCTCTGCACATAGACATCAGAACTCATGCCGACGCCGGCAAACCGATTGTGATTGCCGAGCCGGAAAGTCCGTATGCCAAAGCTTATATGGATGTTGCAACTAAAATTATCGCCGAGTTGGCTTAATCGCTTTTCTTTTTGTTTGGCTCCACGCTGTTAATTTTAGCCTCTAAGTCGCTTATCCTTAAAGCCAGCCTTTCGTCAGGGTTGGCTTTTTTTGCTTGTTTTATTTGTTCCATCGCAACAGAGGTAGCGCCGGTTGCAAAAGAATATTCTGCCGAGGCGTAATTGGCGGCGGCAATATTTCCTTGCAAACCATATGCCCGAGCCAGCAACAACCAAGCAAAACCGCTGGGGCGGCTAACCTGCGAGTTGTTTAATAAGCTAATTGCTTTGCCGGCTTCTTGCGGTGTCGGATCATCTTCTAAAATTGCCTGCGCATAACTTACTTGCAATGAAGCGGAGTGTGGTCGCAATTCCAGCGATTTTGCATATTCTGCTTTGGCTTGTTTGATTTTTCCGGTTTCCATATACATTTGCCCTTTCAGTTCATGCAAATACGGATTACTCGGTTCAATTTGCAAAAGTTCGTTTAGTTCTTTATCCGCTTTTTTTAGTTGTAGTTGCTTAAAATAAGCGATTGTCCGCGCATATTTCGCCGCAAAACTTTTGTCGCTTATCGGATATTTGCGCAAGGTTTGTTGTGGCTGCATCAAATAGGCATAGAGTTTTGCTTTCACTCTCTCAAACTCATCTTGCAGTTTGTTATCTTGAGCAACCGGAGATTTCTTTACCGCCTCTTCAAAAAAAGTAATCCGCTCGCGGGTAACCGGATGGGTGCGAAAATAAGGGATCTCTTCCACACCTTGCAACTGATATTGGTTGGCAATGCGTTTCATAAAAGTCAGCATACCTTGCGGACTTTGCTTAGTCTTTTCCAGCAAATTAATTGCCGCTTCGTCAGCCGAACGCTCTTCTTCGGTGCGATAGTGAGTAAAATGAGTTAATATAGAGCTTTGTCCTCCCAGCACTGCGGCCACTGCCACATCTGCTCGTCCGCTGGCCATGGCTGCGGCGCCGGCCAAAATTGCCGAGGCCAAAGACACCTGTTGCAAAGATTGCGCTTTTAATTTTTGTCGCAGAATATGTCCGCCTTGAATATGTCCGGTCTCGTGCGCCAACACACCGGATATTTCATTGGGGCTGTCCGCCGCCAAAATCGTTCCGGTATGAATAAACATATTGTTGCCGTCTGCAACAAAAGCATTAAGGCTGTTGTCTTCAACAATATAGACATCATTGGGATTAAAAGGTATTTCGGCGGCCTTGAACAATGGTTTTATAATATGCGCCAAAAGCTGTTCGGCTTCATCATCGCTAATCAACCGCAGATTCTGCGCCTTTGCCATAGGCACAAAGAAACTGATGAGCAGCAAGACACTGCCCATCAGTCGTAAAAATCGGGAAATTATCCTTTTATAAGTTTTTTCCACCACGTTGATTTTTCCTTTACCGGCTCGGCTTGCAGAGCCTCTGGTTTAGAAATAATATCTTCATGGCTGTTATACAAGATAACTGCTTCCTGCCGTTCCTTAACCGGCTGAGACTGCTCATCACGGTCAAAGCGGTTGCGTCCGCGGCGGCGGTCGAAACGATTGCGTCCGCGGCGCCGGTCGCGTGGATTGCGGCGGCGGTCAAAACGATTGTTTTCCTCGCCTTCAGCCTCCGGCTTTTCCACCACTTCCTCACGTTCCGGCAGTGTCGGAGTTTCTGTAGTTTCTTCAACCGGTTCCGGCTCTTCCTGCGGCTTTACCGGAGCAGGGGCTGTTTGCGGTTTTTCTTGCTTTTCCGGCTTATCTTCTTTAACCAGCTTAGTGCGCTCGATTCGGTAATCAGAAATGCACTTTATTGAATCATCAGCGCTGATAACCACTTCCATCTTATACTTGTCTTCCAATTCAACCAGCATTTTGCGTTTTTGGTTCAAAATATAGATGGCAGTATCAGTCGGCACAAAAACATTTATTCTGGAAGAACGATTTTTGATTCCTTCTTCTTCAATGCCGCGCAGAACATATACCGCGCCGGATTCGGTGGTGCGAACAATTCCCTTGCCCTGACAATGCGGACAAATCTGGTAGTTGCTTTCCCAAAAGGCAGAGTGCATACGTTGGCGTGAAAGCTCCAACAATCCAAACATACTCATTTTGCCGACCTGAATTCTGGAGCGGTCTTTTTTCAGCGCCTCTTTCATGCGTTTTTCCACTGCATGGTTGTTGGCCGGCTCGTCCATATCAATAAAGTCTATCACCACCAAACCGGCCAGATTGCGCATTCTGAGCTGGCGGGCAATTTCATCGCAGGCCTCAAGGTTGGTCTTGAGCGCGGTTTCTTCCAAATCTTTTTCTTTGGTTGCTCGACCGGAGTTAACATCAATCGATACCAGAGCTTCTGTCGGGTTAATCACCAAATATCCGCCGGATTCCAATTGAGCGTTGGTGTCGTGCAGCTTGTCCAGCTGTCCTTCAACCTGAAAACGTTGGAACAACGGCATATCGTTGTTGCGATAGTTCTTTATCTTTTTCAGGTTGTGCGGAGAGAGGATTCTAAAGAAATCTTTTGCCAGCTTATAAGCTTCATCACCGGCCACGATAATCTCTGCTGTGTCTTTGCTGTAAATATCTCTCAGAGCTCGTTTAATCAGATTGCCTTCCTCGTGAATAAGCGCCGGAGCTTTAGTCTGCAAAGAATCAAGACGAATTTGGTTCCAAGTGCGGATAAGGTAGTTATAGTCGCGCACAATATCGGTTTTGCTCTTTTCTTCACCTGCGGTGCGGACAATAATAGACATATCAGAGGTCAGCGGAAGCTCGCGGACAATTCCTTTCAGACGGTTGCGGTCTGCCGCGTTTGTAATCTTGCGCGAAACGCCGCCGCTCTTAATCCGGTTGGGCATCAGCACACAATAACGTCCGGCCAAAGATAGATATGTTGTCAAAGCCGCGCCTTTGTTGCCGCGTTCTTCTTTAACAACCTGTACCAAAACAATTTGCCCTTCTTTAATCACATCTTGAATTTTGTGGCGATGAAAGAGTTTGCGGGCGCGGATAAGTTTGCGCTGCAGTTCAAAATCCAACTCCGCATCGTCATCATCGTCGATATCAATTTCATCATCAACGGCGGCGGCCGGTTTGGATTCGGCTTCTTCCGGTTCCTCGCTGATAGCAGGTTCTTCACATCCGGTATCTTCGGCCAGCACTTTCAGCGTTTCTTCTGCTTCTTTCTTGGCTTCTTCCTGCTTGCGAATACGTTTCTTCATCAGACGTTTTTTCTGCGGATGTTTTTTCTCGTCCTCTTCTGCAACCGGAGTTTCAACCTGCGTTGCATTCTCAGTATTTTCAGTATGTTCCGCGATAACTGTTGTTTCTTCTCTGGCGGTTTCCTCAGATTTCTCTTCAGTTTTGTTGCTCTCCGGCAAAACTTCTGCTTCTGCCTGCGCGGCTTCAGCGGCAGCGGCGGCTTCTGCGGCCAAACGAGCCTTTTCTGCCTCACGAGCCTCGCGAGCAGCCGCTTTCTCTTTGCGGATCCGTTCGCGTTCGGCTTCGCGCTCCTTAATTGCCTGCTTTTTGTTTTCGATTATCTCGTCAACTTCCTTATCAACCGCGGCCAGCTCCTCAGCCGAGAGGTTATAATAATCGGGGTGGATTTCGCCGAATGCCATAAATCCGTGACGGTTCCCGCCATAATCCACAAAGCATGCCTGCAACGAGGGCTCAACTCTCATAACTTTGCCCAGATAAATATTGCCTTTAATCTGGCGGCGGTGGGTGGTTTCAAACTCAACGTCTTCAAGTTTGTTGCCGTCAACTACCACAACGCGTGTTTCTTCGGGTTGGGTAGCGTCAATCAGCATTCTTTTTGTCATCAATAATTCTCCAAACGGGTCCTGTCCGCAAGACAGAACATATATATTTATACCACGACCGGAGGGAGTTTAAAGAATATGATACCTAATCCGAAACACTGTTCGGAATAGATACTTGCAATGTCAAAACCATCAATAGTTTCACTCTATACATCTCTTTAATGGTGCAGGGCTTTGATTCTTCTTATTGGTTGATTTGCCTCACACCGAAAACCCGTCCGGCAAAAATTGCCTTTTTTACATTTATGAAAAAGCCGACCTATCCTAATGATGAGGTGGCGATACCAGATTTTGCCCTTGCAAATTTACATCTTTTTACATAAAAAAGGACGCATCCGATACATCAGATTCTCATAAATCTTTTTCCAGAATATACGTTTTGTTTTAAAACACAACAATAAAATAATACCTACGCATATTTTTGCCGGTTTTAAGATATTGGTAAGAAGTCTGCGTTATAATTAACACCAATCTTAGTAATGAGGCTGTAATAAAATTAAATGAAATGCGTTTCTGACATATTACAAAGGTGCTGGCGCCCGTTTGTTGCGGTTTTGCTCTGCACTTTTTGCTTGTCCGGTGTGGCAAACGCCGCGCAGATTTCCGGAGCCCGTGTCGGGCAGGGCGTGGGCAGCGTGCGTATAGTCATGGACGCCGATTCTCAATTCGATTATAAAGTATTTTTGCTCAACGAGCCGCGCCGTTTGGTGGTTGATACCCAAAATGCCGAGGCCTCAGCCAGATTGCAGCAAAACATTGCCATGAACGACTTTGTTTCTTCTGTTCGGCTTGGCACTGCCGGCGCCGGCGGGGTACGGGTGGTGTTCGATTTGCTGCAGCCTGCCACTATCAAAAAAGTGTTTATGCTGCCGCCGCAAAGCAAATTCAGTTGGCGTTTTGTTATTGATTTGGAGCCGGCATCAGAGCGTGAGTTTGCCGCCAAAGTTGGCAACGATTCGGCAATCAGCAACGATTCCTATGGCCAAAATCGACAGGTTGCCAAAACTTCTTCCGCCTCCAAGGCAATGCCGACCAAAAAATCCGCCAAAAAAATTATTGTGCTGGACCCCGGACACGGCGGCGTTGACCCCGGAGCTATCGGAATATCCGGCGTTTATGAAAAAAACATTACCTTGGCCATGGCCAGAGAACTTAAGGAAGAGCTCGATAAACGCGGCAAATATACCGTTTATCTGACTCGCAATCGCGATATATTTATTCCTCTGCGCGACCGTGTCAAAATTTCTCGCCGCCACGATGCCGATTTATTCCTTTCTATCCACGCCGACAGCGCTGCCAACAAAAGAGCGACCGGACTTTCGGTTTATACTTTGTCTGAAAAAGCCTCCGATAAAGAGGCCGCGGCTCTGGCTGAAAAAGAAAATAAAGCGGATATTGTCGCCGGACTCAATTTTGCCGAACATTCCAAAGAAGTGTCTGATGTTTTGCTCAATTTGGCTCAGCGCGAGACCCTGAATCGCTCTTCCGAGTTTGCTACCTTTATGGTTCAGGAGATGCGCAAATCCACTCACACTTTGGATAATACGCACCGTTTTGCCGGTTTTGCCGTGCTCAAGGCGCCTGATGTGCCATCTGTTTTGATGGAGCTTGGCTACCTTTCCAACCGCACCGAAGAAAAACAGCTGCAGCAAAAATCCTATCGTAAAAAACTTGCGGTTGCCGCTGCCAAAGCCATTGACCGCTATTTTGACAATATGCAGCACGCATCTGTTTTTTAGTATTTGACAGGCTATTTTTTTTTAGCTATAAATCTGCACAAACAAGTTGTTTTATCTAAAATTTTATCGGATCTGCCATGTTTAAGACACTGTCCTCGCTGTTGAGCACGTTTTTCTTTTTTGCGGTAATTGTTTTGGTGGTGGTTATCACCTCTGTATGGCAGATGTCGCAAGAGTTGCCTGATTATTTGCAATTAGCGGAATATGAACCGGCCGTCACCACCAGACTCTATGCCGGAGACGGACAGCTGATGATGGAATACGCCTCTGAAAAAAGGCTTTTTGTGCCTGAAAACAAAATTCCTCCGTTGGTAAAAAACGCCTTTATTTCAGCCGAGGACAAAAATTTTTACAGCCATTTTGGGGTTGACCCTTTTGGAATTATCCGCGCTGTTTTGGCCAATGTTAAGAATATCGGGCGAGGACGCCGCCCCGCCGGAGCCTCGACCATCACTCAGCAGGTTGCCAAAAACTTCTTGCTTTCTTCCGAGGTCTCTTACAAACGCAAAATCAAAGAGGCCTTGTTGGCAACCCGCATGGAACAGGCATTTACCAAGCAGCATATTTTGGAGCTATACCTCAACGAGATTTATCTTGGCAATCGCTCTTATGGTGTTGCCGCCGCCGCTCTCAATTATTTTGGCAAAGCACTGGATGATTTGAGTATTGAAGAAGTCGCCTATTTGGCTGCCTTGCCCAAAGGCCCCAACAACTACAATCCCAAAACCAAATATGCCGCGGCTGTCACTCGCCGCAATTGGGTGATTGACCGTATGGTGGAAGACGGCTATGTCAATGCAGAAGACGGCGAAACCGCCAAATCCAAACCATTGGAAGTTATTGCCCGCCGCGGAGAGTTTGTCAAAGATGCCGAATATTTCAGTGAGGAAGTTCGCCGCAAAGTAACCGCCAGCTTTGGTGATGAGGCGCTAAACGAGGGCGGATTGCTTATTCGTACCACCTTGAACCCCAAATTACAGGTAATTGCCACCAAAGCCTTTGATACCGAGATTCGCAATTACGACCTTCGTCACGGCTGGCGCGGTCCGATTACCAACATCGAGCTTGACGATGACTACGCCGAGAGCCTCAAAAAGGTTGAAACTCCTGCCGGCAAAGATGATAGCTGGATAAAAGCGATTGTTAAAGATGTTTCTGCAGATTCTGCCAAAATTGAAACTGTTGATGGCGAGACCGGAACAATTCCTCTCGGCTTGTTGTCATGGGCGCGTAAAAATCTCAAAAATCAGAGTGTCGGCGGGCAACCCAAAAGCGTAAAAGAGGTACTCAAAGCCGGCGATGTTATTCTGGCGGAGAAACTTTCGGCTAAAGATGCCGCTGCTAAAAAACTGCCCGAAAACAGCTACAATTTACGACAGGTTCCAAATGTTGAGGGCGGTTTGGTTGCGCTGGATCCTCATACCGGCAAGATTTTGGCGATGGTTGGCGGCTATTCTTTCCAAAAATCTCAGTTTAACCGCGCCACTCAAGCTTTGCGCCAAACCGGATCCGCCTTCAAGCCGATTGTATATCTGGCGGCGTTGGATAATGGCTATTCTCCCACCGATTTGATTCTGGACGCTCCGTTTGTGCTGGATCAAGGTGCCGGCTTGCCCAAGTGGAAACCGGTGAACTACTCCAAAAAATTCTATGGTTTGATGACCTTGCGACAGGGAATTGAAAAGTCTCGTAACCTGATGACTGTTCGTTTGGCACAAGATGTCGGTATGGACAAGGTTGCCGAATATGCCAAAAAGATGGGCGTTAATGATCACTTGCCGCATTTGCTGTCAATGTCTTTGGGTGCCGGAGAAACCAAGCTGATTAATATGGCCTCCGCCTATGGAATTATGGTCAATGGCGGCAAAAAAGCCGATCCTTATCTGATTGAGCGTATTCAGGATCGCAGTGGCAAAACCATTTATCGCCATGATCGCCGTCCTTGCGAAAATTGTCGGGTAACCAGATGGGAGAACCAACCCTTGCCGGAATTATCCGATAATCGGGAGCAAATTGTAGATCCTTTGAGTGCTTATCAAATGGTGAGCATTTTGGAAGGCGTTGTTCAATACGGTACCGGTTCTCGTCTGCGTTCTATCGGCAAACATCTGGCCGGCAAAACCGGAACCACTAACAAAAATCAGGATTCTTGGTTTGTTGGTTTTTCTCCTGATTTGGTGGTGGCGGTATATGTTGGCTTTGATGAGCCGCGCAGTCTTGGGCGTTTTGAAACCGGCGCCGCATTGGCCTTGCCGGTGTTCAATAACTTTATGCGCGAGGCTCTGGCCGGTCAGCCTGATTTACCCTTCCGTATTCCCGCCGGCATCAAACTGGTGCGCATTAATCACGATACCGGTCGTCCGGCGCAGCCGAGCGACAAAGAGGTTATTGTTGAGGCTCTCAAGCCGGAGTTTAGCTTCGATGCCAAAAAGCAACGCGTAATCGGCACAGCCGCAGAGCAAAACGATTCTTCCGTAGCAGAAGAAAGCGCCGAGTTTGAGAGTGATGATGCAGATGATGTTCAGCTGGGGTCCGAATATTAGACAGGCTACATCTCGGTAAGAATGCGCTTGTAAATATCACCCATGTCTAAGGCGTGATATCCTTCCTTGGACAAATCCCAAGCCAGAACCGATGCGGTGGCGCCGACTTCAAGATATATGCGCCAAGAGGTGTCATATTTGCGGATTGCTTTGATAATCTCGTCATAATGCTCAAAAGCATTTTTATCCGGCACTTGCAAAAACTCTTTTTGCACTGTGTTGTCAAAGAAGTTCAGCGGATCTTGCCGTAGCGGAGATTTAGCATTGCAGACAATCAAAACCTTTTGTCCGTTCCACAGCTGCTTGATTTGGCTTTGCCCTTCGGCTCCTTTGCATGCTATATGAAGCAAAAAATAGGCCTCACCATACGTTGGTTGGCTGAATTTTACCTTTTCCAACACCCCTTCCATGCGGCGGGCGCCATGATACAAAAACCATGTGTATCCGGCGGCTCCTTTGGGCAGTTTATAATTATTCAGGCAAACCACGCATTTGTCGGTGGAGCCTTGCTCGCAAATTTCTTTAAGCCTTGCCGCCAATTTGCCATCTGGAGAGTTAAAAGAGTTCCTAAGCCCGATGATATTGTTAAACTCTCCGTCGCCGATGCGGGAGAACGAGCCTTTTTGCATAGCCAGTGCAAGAGTTTCTTTCGCACTCAAAACATCAGGATAATTTTTCAGAATACTATGGTACTTTTGCAAATTTTTTTCCGAATAAGATATCACGTCCCATTTGCGCGGTAGGGCGTTTTTCAATTCTTTTCGCCGTTTTTGAGACGGCACCAGATTATAGGCTATTTTTTTAGCTCTCCACCACAAATATTTCGGGGTAATATCATAGTCAATCATTGTTCTCTCCCTTGATTTTACTTTATAAGTATAACCATGACAATGTATTGTCAAATTATTTGTTGGGAAGTGCTGGCATTTTGTAAAATGTGCTTGCTTTTAAAACCTGCTGCGTATAACTTAGGCTTATCTGTTTTTGAGGAATAACAATGCGTTCAGAAATTTATGAATTGACCGAAAACATCAAGCAGTCGCTTCAACTGCTGAGGAGGTCTCTTTGACTATGACAATGCCTGCTTACGTTTGGAAGAGTTAAACGCTCTTACCTCTGATAGCAACTTGTGGAGCAATCCGGCTGCTGCTCGCCGTCTGATGGGTGAAAAAAACAATCTTGAATTTAATCTTGGCAATTTTAAGCGTATGGATTCTGCGCTCAATGATTTGACAGAGCTGGCGGAATTAGCCGAAGCCGATAGTGATGAGGAGGTAATTGCCGATATTATCAGCCAGCTGACCGAGCTGCAGGCAGAGGTAAAGCATGGTGAACTGGAGGCTTTGCTCTCTGGCGAGGTTGATGCCAATGACGCTTATCTGGAAGTTCATTCCGGCAGTGGCGGCACCGAGGCGCAAGATTGGGCGGAGATGCTCTTGCGCATGTACAGTCGTTGGGCTGAGGCGCACAAATACAAAGTTGAATATATTGAAGAAACCGAGGGCGATGTTGCCGGCATTAAGTCTGTTACTCTCAAAATCAGCGGGCACAATGCCTATGGCTGGCTCAAGTCCGAGAGCGGAGTACACCGGCTGGTGCGGATTTCTCCTTTTGATAGCAATGCCCGTCGTCATACCAGCTTTGCCTCGGTTGGCGTATATCCGGTGATAGATGATGAGATTGAAATTAATGTCAATGAGGCCGATTGTCGGGTCGATACATATCGCTCATCAGGCGCCGGCGGACAGCATATTAACAAGACTGATTCTGCCGTGCGCATCACGCATATTCCGACAGGTATTGTGGTCCAGTGTCAAAATCAGCGCTCGCAATTTCAAAACCGTGATGCGGCATGGAAAATGCTCAAAGCCAGATTATATGAATTAGAGCTCAAAAAGCGTGAGGACGCGGCGTCTGCCGAGCGCGATGCTTTGAGCGATATCGGATGGGGGCATCAGATTCGTTCTTATGTGCTGCAACCCTACAAGATGGTTAAAGATTTGCGCACTAACGTCGAGACCTCGGATTGCAAAGCAGTTTTAGACGGCGATATTGATATGTTTTTGGCGGCCTCACTGGCTGATAAGGTGGGAAATTCTGCGCATGATGCTTAAGCGGTTGTTAAAAATAATTGCGGTTTTGTTTCTGGTCGGATACGTTGGCTTTTGCGCTGCTGTATATTTGATTCCGGAATGGTTCTTTTATGACCCGACGCCCGTCGCCGGTGATTTGTCAAAGGCTCAAGCTGATGGCTATGCCGCCGAGAGAGTTGATTATCAGGCTGCCGACGGCACGGAGCTATATGGTTGGTATACCAAACCCCAGACCGGAAAACCGATAATTGTTTTTATGCACGGCAACTCTTATAATATTGAAAAATTTTATCATAAACTGCAGCCTTTGGCTCAAGCCGGATACGGCACATTTATTCCGGAGTACCGCGGCTTTGGCGATATTCAAGGTAGAATCACTCCTCAAGGGCTGGAGCAAGATGCCATAGCGGCAATCCGTTGGCTGCAGGGGCAGGGCTATCATAATCAAGATATATACATCTATGGTATGTCGCTCGGATCATATACCGCCACATACAGTGCTCATACTCTCGGCAAAGAGAACCCGTTTGCCGGACTAATTTTAGAGGTTCCGTTTGACAGTATGTATGAGGATGTCAAAGATTTGGTGCCTTTCCCTCTGCCGCTAAAATTATTGGTGCCGGATTATAACAATATCCCGCTGATAAAAGATTTGCACTTGCCATTGCTGGTTATGGGAGGACAAAAAGATACTTTGGTGCCGGTGAAACACGCTCAAGCTTTGTTCTCTGCCGCCAATGAGCCCAAAAAGCTGATTGTTTATCCGGAGGCCGAGCATGGTAATTTGTTTGATTTTGCTAATTGGCGTGATGTCTTAAATTGGTTGCGAGAGCATGAAAAAAATTGATTCGCGGACATATCGGCTGCGCAAGCTGCTGGATTATTTTGGCGTTATCTGTCTGGTAATGCTGCTAATTCTTATATGGCAGCTTTACCGCGGCTCTATCGCTATGCCGTTTCTCAAACCATATATTATCAAAGCTCTCAATCACGATGATGCCGAATATCAGGTCAGCTTAGATTCTGTTAATTTGGAGTTGGTGCGCTCCATTCGGCCTCTGCGGATTATTGCCAATAATGTGGCCTATCGCAAAACCGACGGTTCAATTGCAATCACTGCGCCCAAAACTTCTGTATCATTCAGTATCAAAGCCTTGTTGCACGGAATTGTCGCCCCCAGTTCGATTGATGTGTTTGATCCACGGGTATATATTTTTACCACCTATGGCATCAATAAAGAAAAAAAAGAAGAGATTAATCAGAAGAAGTTGGAATATTATTATAACTCTTTTGAAGACTTTTTGGAGCGTTTTAATTCCGAGGATCAAACCTATCCCGAGAGTTATATTAACGACATTAGTATTAATGGAGCCGAGGTTGAATTTCACGAAGTGGATTTAGGCAAAAAATGGGTTTTGTCTGACGTTAATTATCGTTTTGACCGCGGTTTCGGCAAATTGGAAACAGAGCTCAATGCTTTGTTGCGGTTCAATGGCGAGCCTGCCTCTTTGGGACTGGAGGCTGTGTATCGCCCCGGATCCAACAAACTGGCTTTGCAGTTCTATTTTGCCGATTTGGTGCCGGCAGATTTATTAGAGCTGTTGACTTCGCAAAAATCTTCCAAGCCCTACAAGATAGATGTTCCCGCCAGCGGCAAAATTGATGCCCTTATTGATATCAATGCCATCGTGCAAAATCAGAACAAACTGACAGATAGTCTGGACACTGCAGTTGAAAAAATCACTTTTTCTATTGAAGGTGGGCAGGGGCATATAGCTTTTTCTGATAATGCCGAAGATAATTATGACATCGGAGCACTGACTTTTGGCGGAGAAATCAACGGCGGTCTGGATAAACTCAAAATCGAAAATGCCGAGTTGGAGCTGGACGGACAGCAAGCCACTTTGGGGCTGGAGGTTGCCGGTCTCAAAAACTACTTGCTCCAGTCATCACTCAAGGACATGAAACTGGTGCTGTCTGCCGGTGTCAAAAAACTGCCGACCAACGACTTGTATCGTTATTGGCCGCGGCATATTGCCACTCAGGCTTGGAGCTGGTGCAAGAGCAGTTTGTCGGAAGGCTCAATTGAAAATGCCGCCTTTAAGTTCAATTTTGCCTACGATTCCAAGTCCAAACAGCTGGCTTTTAACTCTTTGCAAGGCACTGCTGACGCTTCCGGTGTGTCGCTTGACTATCTGGATGGTATGCCTAAGGTAACAGATGTATACGGGCGGGTTGATTTCTATACCGACAAGCTTAAAATGTATTTTGACAAAGGCGTTTCAGATGATGTTATTCTGAATAACGGCTATGTTGAGCTGTATGATTTGGACAAGCAGGACAACTTTGCCAAAATAAACCTGAGCGGTGTCGGCTCAATTACAGACATCTTGCGTTTGATTGATCACAAGCCGTTGAACTATGCTTCCGAGATGGGCATTAAACCCCAAAGCATCAAAGGCAGCGCTGAGGTTGATCTCAAACTGCAGTTTGAGCTTAAAGAAAATCTGGCGCCCGAAGAAGTCGGTGTTGACATAACTTCGGCTCTTCATGACGTGGTTATTGCCGATATTATCAAAGGCAAATCAATTGAGGCCAAACAACTCAATCTCAATGTCAATAATCAGGGACTGCAGATAGAGGGTGTTACCAATTTTGAGGGAATTCCGGTTACGTTGGATTGGAACGAAAATTTCAGTGGTAAAGACTACCGCAGCCGCTATCGTTTGAGCTTTAATTTTGATAACAACATCAAAAAGAAAATGGGACTTGATATTTCGGCTCTGAATGATCCCTATGTTCAAGGCTCTATTCCGGCGCAGGCGGTGGTTACTGTATACAAGGACGGCAAAACCGTTGCCGATGTCAGCGGAGACTTAAAAAATGCCAATATCGACTACGCCTTCTTAGGCTTTAAGAAAAAAAGCGGCACTGAAGGCGTGGTCAGTGCCAGACTAAATATCAAAGACGGCAAAGTAGCAGAGATTCCGCTGTTTTCACTCTCAAAACCCAACTTCAGCCTCAAAGGCAATATCTCGTTGATGCCAAACGGCAAGCTGAAAACCATCGACATCACCGACATCAAAGGCAACAAAACATCAGCCCGCGCCAAAATTGATATGTCTTATGCGCCGAGTGAGAGAATCAAAATTAATGTTTCCGGTAGTAGTTATAATTTATCAGAATTTTTTGATCGCGATGAAGACGAGATTAAAGCCGCCAAAGCGCGCCGCAAACAGCAAAAATTGAAAGATTCCGCAATGCCGGAAACAGAAGAAAAAGATGAGCTTGCCGCTTCTCCAAACACAGAAATCAACATAGCGGTTAACAGCCTCTGGACCAATGAAAACGTGGCGCTGCGCAATTTTGCCGGCTCAGCCAAACTGGTGCACGGCGTCGGTATGCATGAGATGCACCTTATCGGTAACTTCGCTTCCAGCCGCAAAAAAGGCAAAATCACCAGTCTCAAGTTGGATTATGTGCCGCGTCCCAATAAAGAATATCTGCTCAATATTGAGAGTGACGATGCCGGTTCTACTTTTAAGTTTTTGCGCCTCTATGACAATATGCGCGGCGGCACTTTAAGCATAAATGCCAAGCGCGGAGCCGATAAAAACTTTGTCGGACACGCCAAAATTCGCAATTTCAATGTTTATAATACGCCGGTTTTTGCCAAACTTTTGACGGTTGCTTCTTTCAGCGGCATGGTAGATTTGCTTACCGGAGAGGGAATAGCTTTTTCTCATTTTGACGCACCGTTTGAATACAAAAAATCTATTCTGAAGGTAAACGACAGCAAAGCCTTTGGCAATGTTGTCGGTATCACCGGCAGCGGCACCTATTCAATGCGCTATCAAGAATTCAACCTCAAAGGAATGATTGCTCCGGCATACGGCCTGAACACCTTTATCGGTAGTATTCCACTGGTTGGAACCTTGCTGAGTGGCAAAGATGGTACGGTGTTTGCCGCCAATTACACCATTACCGGCGATATTGATGACGCCAATGTCAGCATTAATCCGCTTTCGGCTTTGAGCCCCAATTCGCTCAAAGAACTGATGTCTTCCATTTTTGGAGATGGCAATGCCCAATAGTCCGAGGCTGAAAATTGGTTTGGACTATCATGGCGTAATCAGCCGGCATCAGAAATATTTTGCAGATTTTGCCGCCGAAGCCGTCAAACGCGGGCACCAAATCTATATTATCACCGGCGGTCCCAAGTCTGCAATTGCCCAAAAGTTGCGACAGTTGAATCTGCCTTATACTGAAATATTTGCTATCTACGATTTTTACAAAAACAGCCGTTATATGGAATATCAGCCCAACGGAGATTGGCACATACCGGATGAACTTTGGGACAAAGCCAAAGGTGAATATTGTCTGGCTCAAAAAATTAATATTCATATTGATGATAGCAAAAAATATATCCGGTGGTTTTCAACTCCTTATTGTTGCTTCAGCAGCTTGAGCCAAAACTGCGTACTGGAAAACGGTGCCCGGATAGATTTTCGCCAACCTGCCGCCGCGGCTCTTGATGATATAGAGGCAGTTATGGCGTGTTGTGGCTGATTTTACGATTTATTTATATATTTGCGCTAAGTAATATTTTGTTGCCATTTTTTGAGGCGTAAATGATACGTGAAGAGATTGTTCATATAAACGGCATACCCAAAAAACTGGTTGTGTTTCTGCACGGCTATTTGGATTGTGCCGATGATGTTAATGTCAGGCTTGAAGAATTTGTAAATTCTTTGCCCAATACTGCTATTCATATTCCGCAGGCTCCGTTTCCCTGCGAGGTAGAGCCGACCAAGCGCCAATGGTTTTCCATGTATCGTTTTGATCCGCAGTATGACCGGCGCAATGCTCCGACCTTGCGGGAGTTTGTTGAGTATTACAACCGCATGACCCCGGGGTTGGAGGAGACATTTGGCTATTTGTATCCATATTTAGAACAGACACTATGTGAATACGGGCTTGATTTTGCGGATTTGTTCTTGTGTGGCTTTTCTCAAGGTGCTATGGCCGCTGTTTATACGGCATTAAAATGTCCGGAGCCGGTTGGCGGGGTAATAAGCTTTTCAGGAATTGTGGCTGGGTATGAACATTTGTCAAAGCATGCCCTTAGCTGTCCGGATGTTTTGCTGTTGCACGGAACTGCAGATAAATATATTCGTCCGCAGTCTATGGATTTTTCCGTCGCGCAGTTGCAACAAATCGGCTGCCTAACCGAGAGCGTATTGATAGAGGGCGGCGAGCATCAAATATCTTCAGCCGCGGTTAAGCATGCGCTCAAATTCATCGCCAATCATCGCTAGATAAAAGGCTGTGCCTCCAAAATTCCGCCTTCAGAAATCGGCTTGTTGCGCCCTTTTTCAATCCCGAGCTGAGATTCGTTGCCCAAATTTCGCTCATACATCTCGCCAAAGTTGCCGTTTATTTTGATGGCGTTCAACACCCATTTGGGCTGCAATCCAAACTTCTGCCACAATTGCGGGCTTATGCCCAAAAGATTTTTAACAGAGGCATCGCGCACTCCGATAAATGTATCGGTATTTTTAGAGCTTATGCCATATTCTTCAGCCAGTATCGGGGCATTG
This sequence comes from uncultured Alphaproteobacteria bacterium, assembly GCA_934255405.1. GTDB lineage: Bacteria > Pseudomonadota > Alphaproteobacteria > RF32 > CAG-239 > CAZU01. Next base: position 6,348 of record CAKQNT010000010.1, on the reverse strand, counting down.
ATAATTTGTTTGGCCGTCAGCCGAAATGTTGCGTCATCTTTGGCGGTATAAGCCAAAACCGGTCGATAATCGACTTCCTCCGGCAGGATGGTGATATTGCTGTTTTTGGCAATTAAAGTATCTTTCAACCCTCTCAGATAAGTTTCGCCGCCGCCGGCCAGAGTGCAACGATTAAGAAAGAATGCCTGTTTAAGCTCATTTACTCCCGAAAACGGCAAAAACTTAAAACCCATAGCATATTTATTGTTATATTCCTTGAGCCTCTCCAAATCTGCCGAGTTGGATAATGCGCATACTTTAGCCCCCTTAAATTCTTCCATGGAGGTTGCTTCGGTTTGCTCTCTGGTAGCAAATACCAGACGGTCATAGTAGACAACCGCCGCCGGAGTCAAATTTGCAGCCAGCTCTTGCGATGCCGTAAGATTTTCACTTCCCAGCATAATGTCAATCTTGCCGGTTTTGATAGCTGTCGACGCTTTATCCATGTGGATATCTTCAAGCTCAAAGGCGTTTTCGTTGTCAAATATCGCCATTGCAAAGTTTCTGCAGATTGCCGCGTCAATTCCCTGCCAAAAATCCGCATCGTCTTTGTAGGCCAGCGCTTTGGTGCTCAAATCTGTTCCGCACACAACCAGCCCGCGATCGCGGATTCTCTCCAGCGTTTTGTTTTCCGCGGCCTGAGCCACAGATGCCAGCAACATTGCAGCTCCGGCCAAAAACAAAGTTTTAAGTTTCATTTTATTAACCAATTTATGTTATACTTTCATTTAATTTGAACTATAAGGCAAAATTTTATGAAAAGTAATCTTTTTTTGCGAGTTATCAGCGTATTGCTGTTTGTTTTTGGTTTTATCTTCGTTGCCGCGGCAGAAGTTACACCCACGGCGGCGAAGGACTGGGCGCAAAATAACGGGCGCTTGTTGTTAGATACTTTTAGGGAGCCGGATATTCAAAAACGCTACGCCGATTTAGATGTTTTGCTGCTGAAATATGTGGATTTGGAATATATCGGCAAATTTGTCGTCGGCAAATATTGGCGTGTCATGACACCGACTCAGCAAACTGAATATCAAAAGATTTTCAAGCGCTATGCTCTAGCTTTGTACAAAACTTTTCCGCTGGATTTTGCCAACAATTTGAGCTACGAGGTTGGCGATTCTCTGACCGACGGCAAGTTTACTACAGTCAGTGCCAAAGTCCATGTTGATTTGGGCAACAACACGCCGCAAGACTTTTTGCTGCAGTTTCGGTTGCACCAAAGCGGCGCCGAAATCAAGCTGGTGGATATAAAATTGGCAGAAAGCAGCTTGATTTTGTCATATCGCAGCAAATTTTATCAAATGATTTCCGAAGCAGACGGCGAGATGGAGTGGTTTTTGGAAGATTTGGCGGCGTTGGCCAAATCTGCCGAGAGCCGGAATCAAGCCTTGAGCGCCAATGCAAATATGTAAAAAATCCTTGAAATTATGGCACAATGCTTATAGTATGCCAAATTAGTTTCTAATTTAATACAGGTCAAAATTAATGAATAATATCAAAGTCCGATTTGCTCCGAGTCCGACCGGATATATGCACATCGGCAATACTCGCACTGCTGTTTTTAACTGGCTGCTGGCTCGCAAGCTTGGCGGCAAATTTATGCTCCGCATTGATGATACCGATGTTTTGCGTTCCAAAAAGGAATACGAAGATTCTTTGCGCGACGTTTTGCAATGGATGGGGTTGGTCTGGAGCGAAGAGGCTCGTCAGTCCGCTCGTATGGAGCGTTATAATGAGGTTGTTGAAAAGCTCAAATCAGAGGGTAGGGTATATGCCTGCTATGAGACTGCTGAAGAGCTGGAAGTAATGCGCAAGCGCCTTATGGCCAAAGGGTTGCCCCCGATTTATGACCGTGGCGCGCTCAAGCTCACGCAAGAGCAAATTGCCGCTTATGAGGCAGAGGGGCGGCGCCCGCACTATCGCTTTAAGCTGGTTTCCGGCGTTATTGAATGGAATGACATGGTGCGCGGACACTGCCGTTATGATGCCGCAAACCTTGCAGATCCGGTAATTATCCGCGAAGATGGCTCATATTTGTATCATTTGCCGTCGGTTATTGATGATTCGGATTTTGGCATTACTCACATTATCCGTGGTGAGGATCATGTTACCAACACAGCCTTGCAGATTCAGATGTTTGAGGTTTTGGGTGCTCAGGTTCCGCAGTTTGCGCATTTGCCGCTTCTGACCGGCACAGAGGGCAAGCTCTCCAAGCGTTTGGGCTCGTTGGGAGTTCGCGAGCTAAGGGAGCAAGGGGTTGAGGCAATGGCAATCTGTTCATTTTTGGCCAAACTCGGCACCTCAGAGGCGATTGAGCCTTATTATGACTTAGATTCTTTGGCCGCCAGTTTGGATTTGAGCAAACTCGGACGTTCTCAGCCCAAGTTTGATGTTGAAGAGTTGCTTCACTTCAATACCCACTATGTCCGCACTCTTCCTTATGACAAAGTTGCTGATAGAGTAAATGTTACCAAAGTATTTTGGAACACCGTTCGCGGCAACCTGTCTTTAGTAAAAGATGTTGAGGAATGGCATCAAATCTGCTGTCAAAAACTTAAACCAATAATTGAAGATGCTGAGCTAACCAATGCCGCGGCTGAGATTTTGCCGCCGGAGCCTTGGAACGCCGACACGTTTTCCGCTTGGGTGTCAGAGCTCAAACAAAAGACCGGAAAAAGCGGTAAGAATCTGTTTCATCCTCTGCGTATGGCGCTCACCGCCTCTGCGCAGGGACCGGAATTAAAAATGTTGTTGCCGCTAATCGGTAGAGAGCGCGCATATAACCGTCTGATGGGAATAGAAGCATGACAACTATTTCATTGTACAATACCTTGCATCGCCGCAAAGAAGAGTTTAAGCCGATAGACGCCGCCAACGTGCGTATGTATGTCTGCGGACCAACCGTATACGACAGAGCACACCTTGGCAATGCCAAAACTCCGGTGGTGTTTGATGTCTTGTATCGTTTGTTGCGATATGTTTACGGTGCCGATCATGTCAATTATGTTTCCAACATTACCGATGTCGATGACAAAATCCTAAAGAAACATCAGGAAACCGGAAAATCTATTCGTGAGATTACCGAACAAACTTATCAGTGGTATATCGATGATATGGCCAAGCTCAACGTATTGGCGCCCAATCATCGTCCTCGGGCAACCGAATATATTGCCGAAATGATAGAGCTGGTAAAACTTTTATTGCAAAACGGACACGCTTATGAGGCATCGGGTCATGTCTTGTTTGATGTCGATTCTATGCCCGGCTATGGTTACTTGTCCGGACGCTCTATGAAAGAGATGTTGGCTGGCGCGCGGATAGAAGTAGCAGATTACAAGAAAAACCCGGCGGACTTTGTTTTGTGGAAGCCTTCCGATGCCGATCAACCCGGATGGGATAGCCCATGGGGATATGGTCGCCCCGGTTGGCACTTGGAATGTTCTGCTATGAGCTCCAAGTTGCTTGGCAACAGTTTTGATATCCATGGCGGCGGCTCAGATTTAATCTTTCCTCATCATGAGAACGAATGCGCTCAGTCTCTTTGCGCTCACCCCGGATCAGAGTTTGCCCGCTATTGGGTTCACGGTGGTATGCTGATGGTTGACGGCGTCAAAATGAGCAAATCTTTGGGTAATTTTTATACCATTGATCAGGTTTTGGAAAAAGCTCCGGCCGAGGCTTTGCGTTTGCTGTTTCTAACCACGCACTATCACCAGCCGTTTAACTTTACCTTCGAGGGGCTGGCTCAATCCAAATCCTCATTAGATAAGTTTTATAATGCCTTGTTGCGCGTTGCAGATGTTAAGGCTGAAGATTCCGCTCCTGATGAGCGTGTGGTAGAGGCTTTGGCTGATGACTTAAATACTCCGCTCGCCTTGTCTTATTTGCATGAGCTATCCAATATCTTGAACAAAGCAGCAAGCACGGAAGAGCAAGCGATTGCCAAAGGCAAATTGCTGGCGTCCGCGCAGTTGTTGGGAATTTTGTGGCAGGCTCCGAGCGAATGGTTTAAGGGCGGAGAAAGCGAGGATGAGGCCGCAGCGATTGAGGCAAAGATTGCCGAACGCGCCCTTGCCAAAAAGAACAAGGACTATGCTCTGGCAGACCAAATCCGCAATGAGCTCAAGGCGCAAGGTATTATCCTTGAAGATTCGCCAACCGGCACAAGCTGGAAACGGATGTAATTTTACAGGCTCTGCTTCCGCAGAGCCTTTTTTTATTTATCTCATTCAAAAACCAGCACCTTGTAAGTCTTCCCCATCGACGGGGCGCGAGGATAGGTAGAGTGCTTTATAAGTCTTCCCCCTTGACGGGGGAAGATTTAGATGGGGGTGAGATAGAAGCAATCCATCTTTATCTCAAGGCAAAAAAAACTGTCAATAGTTGTTGAAAACTAAGCGTTAGCACTGGAAAAATTTGCGCTTAGGCTTTATTTATAATTTGAGAAAGTGCGACAAAAGGAGCAAAAAGAATATGACCGGAAAGATAAGTTTAACTGCGAGTATGCGCAGTAACTTATTGAGCCTGCAGAACATCAGCAGGCAAGTCAGCTCTACCCAAAACAAACTCGCCACCGGCAACAAAGTAAATTCCGCCATAGACAATCCGTCCTCTTATTACACTGCCAGAAGTCTAACCAACCGCGCTAATGACTTAGACTCCCTGCTTGATTCAATGGGGCAGGCGGTGCAGACAATCAAAACAGCCACCACTGCCTTAGAAACCGGCGCCACATTCCTAGAACAAGCCGCTGCAGTAGCAACCTCGGCTTTGGAAACCAATACAATACCGCCCAAGGCTTTTTTTGAGGAAAAAGTCGGCGCCAACGGTGCGGTGGTAACCACTGCGCAAGAACTCAAAGATGCCGTCGCCGCCGGCAAAGAAACTATTTGTGTTTATGGTCAGATTGACTTAGGCGCCATAGATTCAGCAATTATTTTAAATAATCAAAAACTGGTAGGAATAGGATATTTTGGTGATTTTGATGCTGAACTTGAAAAATTCTCCGCTATAACCGCTATTTCTAGCCAAAAAATAGATTGTATTAAGATGCTAGATAGTTCGTTTTCTGATATAAGTTTGAGCTATACCAATAGTTATCATGAACGAGAATATGCCGCAATCACTGGTATTGGAGGGAATAATATAGTTAGAAACGCAAATATAATATTATCCAAGGCAACTTATAATTTTGCAGCCGCAATATGGAATGATGCTTCATCGAGCAATATGCTTTTGCAGGGAAATGTAAATATCAAGAGCAATGGATTAGGTGCTTTTGGTAAAATAACTGTTGATAATAATGCAATATTGCAAATTAAAACTTCATCCTTCGCATTTGTGAGTGGTGTGCAAATTCGAGCTGGCGCCAAAATATTTGCGGATTCATCCGAACTGTATCATTTTTATCTAAACCGAGGTATTTCGGTGGAAAAAGGAGCGCAACTTTATAACAAACAATCTTTGTTTGCAGAGTTTGAGAGTTATTCAAATCATGAAATATCAGAGGGCGTCAAAATAGGATTAGGAGACAAATTTTATGAAACAACAGCTAAGTTCACAAATCATGCAAAAATGACAATCAACAGCAATAATATTGTTAACATTATGCGGGTCAAAGAAAATAAACCTTTTGAAATTAGCACGTATAAATCTCAAAAACAGAAAATAAACAATAATGAAAATAAGCAATATTCTGAGATTTTGCAACAATATGACACGCTGGTTAAAGATTCGTCATACAAAGGCGTGAATCTGCTCAAAAAAGACAAGCTCAATGTGCGGTTTAATGAGAATGGCAACGCTGATTTAAATGTCAATGGCAAGGATATGTCAGCTGGCTCATTAGGGCTAAATACGGTTGATTGGCAGAATCAGGGCGACATTGCCCAGAGCCTCAAAGAAATTGTCGGCGCTTTGAAAAGCATCAGAGCCTTTACCGCGGAGCTGGGGAATAATTATAGTATCATAACTTCAAGGCAAGATTTTACCGAGAATTTGATAAATATTCTTACTGAGGGTGCGGATAAGTTAACCCTTGCGGATATGAATGAAGAATCCGCCAATATGCTGGCATTGCAGACACGACAACAGTTAGCAATTAACTCTCTATCCCTCGCATCGCAAGCTGCGCAGGCGGTGATGAAACTCTTTTAAAATTTAATGCCTTATAAGTCTTCCCCCTTGACGGGGCGCGAGGATAGGTAGAGTGCCTTATAAGTCTTCCCCCTCAACGGGGCGCGAGGATAAAAACAACCGTTGCTCCGGTTGTTTTTACCGCAAGCGACGTAAGTTTACTTGTTGAGCTAG
>CAKQNT010000009.1 GCA_934255405.1 uncultured Alphaproteobacteria bacterium | reverse complement strand
CAGCTAGCGATTAACTCACTATCCCTCGCATCGCAAGCGGCACAGGCGGTGATGAAACTCTTTTAAAATTTAATGCCTTATAAGTCTTCCCCATCGACGGGGCGCGAGGATAGGTTGAGTGCCATATAAGTCTTCCCCCTCGACGGGGGAAGATTTAGATGGGGGTGAAATAGGAGCTAAATATTTGCTATTTTGTCACCCCACCAAACCTCCCCCGTCGAGGGGGAGGATTTATAAGGAATTGTTTTCTATAAAAATAATTTTTAAAAGCGGCATTATAAAGCACCTAGAAATCACTCTATCTGTACCACTATCCGACCTTGCTGGAGATAGTGCCTTATAAGTCTTCCCCATCGATGGGGGAAGATTTAGATGGGGGTAAGATAGAATAAAGACTGTCACCGCTCCGAGAGGCGAGTATTCTCGCCCGAGGTCAAGCGGTCTTCCGAGCTTTTTAAATGTTAGTACGGAAGATGCCCTGACGATTGCGTTCCGCAATCGAGGCATGACATGTTTTTTCACTGGATTCCGGCGTTCGCCGGAATGACACCGGACGACAAGTCCGACTCTATCCCGAGCCCCGAACGTAGTGAGCGGCGAGTAAATTCTTGCGAATGCCGCTGGACGGTTACCGCAGTTTGCAGTGATTAATCACTCCATAAAGAGTGTTGAGTTCTTGTTCGGTCAGCTGTCCGCGAGTGAATATATTACGCAGGTTAATAACCATTTTTTCGCGTTTTTCACCGATTTTAAAATTGCCGCAGTCTGCCAACAATTCTTCTAAATAAGTGCAAAATTTAAGCACTTTTTCCTTGTCTGCCGGAGATGTGTGGTTGGTGACAAATTCCTCTGTCCCCATATCTTTTTGAGTTTTATAAAATTCATATCCCACCAACAGCACCGCCTGTGAGAGATTAAGCGAGCAATGCCGCGGATTCAGCGGAATATTAATGATTGCATCGGCCAAACAAACGTCCTGATTGTTCAGTCCGGTGCGTTCAGGCCCAAACATCAGTCCGCAACGTATACCGGAGCCTAACTTTTGCGCCGCTTCTTTGGCGGCAAATTCCGCGCTCAAAACCGCTTTGGTTTGATCACGATGCCGAGCGGTTGTCGCCGCAACCCATTGCAAATCGGCAATTGCCTCTTCGGTTGTGGCATACACTTTGGCATTAAACAAAATTTCTTCGGCGTTTGAAGAAGCAGAGATTGCTTTGGCAGAAGTATGGTCTTCTCGTGGGTTAACCAATCGCATTTCCGCAAGACCGCAGTTCATCATGGCGCGGGCAGCCATACCGACATTTTCCGCCAATTGCGGTTCAACTAAAATAATCGCGGGGAGTAAGGTTGTCATTTTTATTCTTCTTGAGAGTTGGTGTTATCTGCCGGAGTTTCTTCTTCGGTTGCCGCAGTATTGTTCAGCGGATCAACAAAAACCTCCTGCATATATTTTTGCATTTCTTTGCGGTCTTTGTAATTAATATTGGGAGCTTTGTATTCCACTTGTTCTTCCGGCGGGCGGCGCAGATTTTCTTTTTGATTGAGTATTTGGTTCTGCGCGGCAATAATTTCTAGCATCATTTTGCGCTCTTTGGGGGTAGCTTTTACTACCGTGTTCAAAATTGATTTCTGCAAATCTTTCTTAATTGCTACGCTCTGCTCCGGCGTGATTTCTGCCGGCGGAACCTGCGGCTCAGCAATCTCAGCCTCTTGAGCCAAAGCTGCCAGAGGATATGCCAGCAGCGCCAAAGTAAAAAATCCTAATTTATGCATGGCAGAATCCTAGTCGGTTGAAAGAATATCAATGCTATTGAACAAAATATTTTCCATATCAAGTCCGGATTGGTCTTCAACCACATCCAAAATACCGGAGAACATGGTATCAAACGGATTATGCTGGTTTCCCAGTCCGTCATATGCCTTGCGCAGATGAGCGGCATACGCCTGAGGCATATTTTTAATTTTTTGGTCATAGCTTTTAGGAATCTTATATCCTAAGTTACGCAGGTGCTGAGTTGCCACCAGCATATTGTGGCGGTTTACCTCCGGCGCAATCATCTCTTGTCCATGAGCCTCGCCAAAAGTGGTGGCCTCGCCAATGTAGTTCAATTTTCCGTGCTGCCCGCTGCCGCGCCAGGTTTTGATTCCGCTTTTGTCGCGGGCTCTTGCCCACGGGTCAACCGGCAGAATATCACCGCCGTTGGCAGTGTTATCATAAACCGGAGCCTGCGTAATATCAGTATTGGCTACATTGTCGCCTTTGTAGCCGTCATTAGGGTGGATATCCCACGGATTTGCCGGAAGCTGCGCCATCGCCGCGGTTGCCAAAAGCAATACACCGGCAAGACTCCAAAGATAAGCTCTGTATTTCATGGCACCCTCCCACGCTGAAGTTCCCATATATTTCTATAATACTACAAAAAATAGCATAAGAATAGTTACAAAATTGTTAAATGTCAGTGTTTCTGCATTTCTTGCGCTTTGCGCAATTGTTTTATCTCATTTTCCAGTAGTTTCAGTCGACATTCTATAGGATCTTTATCGGTAGCGCAAACTCCATAAGCCACAAATTCTTTGCTGTGCTTATCTTTGGTGGAATGAGCTGGCACGCCGACCACGGTTTGCCCGTTTGGCACATTTTGCAGCACCACAGCATTGGCGCCGATTTTTACATCATCACCGATAGTGATTGGTCCCAAAACCTGTGCTCCGGCGCCCACCACTACATTATTGCCCAGTGTTGGATGGCGTTTGTCGGTAATTTTGCCGTTTTTATCAAAAACCGTTGCTCCGCCGAGTGTCACGCCGTGATAAAGCGTAACATTGTCTCCGATTTCTGCGGTTTCGCCGATAACAACTCCCATGCCATGGTCAATAAAAAATCCTGAGCCGATTTTGGCCGCGGGATGAATCTCTACACCGGTGAAGAACCGAACGATTTGTGAGCAGATTCTGGCAATCAGACGCAGATTGTGCCGCCAAAGCCAATGACAACCCCGATAAGCGATAATTGCCTGCAGTCCGGCACTGCAAAGCAAAGCCTCCAAACGGGTTTTGGTCGCCGGATCGCGGGCGATAACCGCATCGGCGTCTTGTAAAATTATCTTGAATTTTAAATCCATTTTATGCTACATTCCTGAAAATGTTAATAATTTGTACAGTTTTGTTATTATATAATATGTAAAGTTCTAAATTTAGGTTAAAAGATAATGACAGAAGTTTTATTTAACGGTCATGCCGGACGACTTGAGGGGAGATACCATCAAAGCGATAATCCGGCCGCGCCGATTGCATTGATTTTGCACCCACACCCGCAATATGGCGGAACCATGAACAACAAGGTGGTATACACATTGTTCAGCGTGTTTCAGAATTTGGGCTTTTCGGTGTTACGCTTTAACTTCCGCAGTGTCGGACGTTCTCAGGGTAATTTTGAAGACGGCCCCGGAGAGCTGTCTGATGCTACGGTTGCTTTGGACTGGTTGCAGTCGGTCAACCCCGAGGCACGCCAGTGCTGGATTGCCGGATATTCTTTTGGTGCTTGGATTGGTTTGCAGCTCTTGATGCGCCGTCCCGATATCAACAATTTCATTGCCGTATCGCCGCCGGCCAATGAAAAAGATAAAGATTTTTCGTTTTTGGCTCCGTGTCCGACTTCCGGTCTCATCACTCAGGGCGGAGCAGATGAGATTGTTACGCCGGCCAGTGTTACTGCGCTGGTTAAAAAGCTGAATACTCAGCGCAATGTTTCGATTGATTATGCGCTGATTGAAGATGCCGACCACATGTACAACAACCACCTTGTTGACTTGTATAAAATTTGCGGCAACTACATTATTGATGCCATGAAGAAGAAATCTCCCACCAAAAAACGCCGCGGCCGCCGCAAAAAATCCGAGCTTGAGGGCGTTGATGATGAGCCGTTGTTGTTGGAGAGTGAAGAAGGCGTTGAAGACGATTTTGACGATGACGCCGATGATGACTTTGCTGACGACGGCGATGAGTAATATCTGGTGCTAACAGCCCAAATTAAAGCCCCGCACATAACTACGGGGCTTTTTCTTGTCAGTTTGCGCCTAAGCTACCGATGAGCTCTTATTTTTTTGGCTCTTATCTACCAGCATCAAATCGGGTTTGCCTTGTTCTGCGGGGATTGGGGCTCCAATGCGCATACAATGCCCGTCAACATAGGCCCCCGGCTCAATGGCGATAGTGTTATGAGAGGCATCACCAATCAGCTTTGCCGACTTAGCAATAAACAAATTATCCGCCACTGCTTTGCCATTCAATATACCATAAAGCTGTAGGTTGTTAGCGTTTACAGAGCCGACAACTGCGCCTTTTATGCCAATAATCAGTTCATCACAACTGATGTCGCCTTCAACCTGACCATCAATGTGCACAATACCATCACTGATAATATCGCCTTTGAGACGGGTGTTTTCACTGATAATGCTGGGCACCGGAGCTCCGGTAGTGCTGCGGCTGAGGCGGCGTGCAAGTTTCAAATAAAGTAATCTCTTAAATTTTTTCATCTTAACCTCTTATTTAATTTTGGCCTGCATAAATGGCAGCGGATCAACCGGATGCCCCTGATACAGGACTTCATAATGAAGATGCGGACCGGTAGAGCGACCGGTATTGCCAACTTCACCTATTGTAGCATCAATTTTTAAATAATCACCTTTTTTTACATATATTTTATTCATGTGCGCATAACGAGTCTGAAAACCGTTGCCATGGTCAATGATTACGTTGTTGCCGTAGCCGCGGTTGGAGTGCTCTACTTTAATAACCCGTCCTTTGGCTTTTATTTGAATTTTATTGCCGGTGCGGCTGGCCAAATCCACTCCTTTATGTCCGGCATTTTTTTTATTAAACGGGTCTTTGCGGTAACCAAACTTGGAGGTTACCCAATAGCTCCATACCGGTTTACCCAGCGGCACATATTTTACCACCTCGCGATAATATTCCAAATCGTCGGCGGCCTTATATATGGCCGAAATTTTGTTATTTAGACGGGAATCGCTGATTTTGGCAACAGACGCCGGAATATAAGGACCTCCGGAAGATTCCTTCTTTTTGCTGCCGGCCAGCGGATTAAAATACAGACCTTGCTTTTTTATCGGAGCATTTATAGCGTTGAATGCGCTCTTAATTTTTTGAATCTCTTTCTTGGCAATTGCCTCAACCCTGTCAAAGACCTCCAGCTCCGCGGCTTTAATTTCTTTTACGGCAGTCTCCAAATCTGCTAACTGCTGCCGCAGAGCATCGCGCTCCGATATAGCAATATCTCTCTGCAAAAGAGCCTCGTTCAGACTGGCCTTTTCATTGAGGGTTTTATCGTCAGCCCACTTTTTTTCGGCAGTAATTTGTTTAATTTTATCTTCTACCACCATAGCCTGACGCTTGTATTTATCCAGTTCTTTCCCAGATTTTGCGCCTTTTTTCTCCAACGAAGCCAATACCGAATCAATGTTTTTATGAATAGCCACAAAGTCGCTCATCAAATCAACATAGGCATCGCGAGTTTCTACCAGCTCTTGATTCTTGTGAGTGATAATCCGCCCAGACTTATTATATATATGATAAGAATACCAACTCCAGCCGCCAATCAGGCACAACAAAACCAGCAAAACCACCTGCAGTCTTGAAGATATGGTAAACACCTTGGCTCTGCCGGCGCTGCGGAATATAATTTCCTTTTCCGAGAAAAAAGGTTTTTTCTCAGTATAATGCGGAGAATAGGGTTTTTGTTTAAGTAGGCGGTTTTTCTTCATTCATAAGCCTGAAACGTTAATCCAAAGCACAACAAGCTGCAATATCTGCCGGTTACCTGCGCCAGTATCTCAGGTATAGCAAAAAAATAAAAAAAATACAGTATTTTTTACAAAGTTATCCAAAAGTAGAGGTAATGATTTGTTTTTGCACAAAATTAGTTAGTCATCTTTTTCATCAAGCAGAATAAACTCATCTTTTCCTGCCAGATTCAACACAATTCGCGCCCGTTCTTCCAGCAAATCCAAATCCAAGCTGGAGTTTGACAAATGCTTAACCTTTTCTTCCAGCGCTATTTTTTGGGCATTGTATTGTCGCGCAATTTTTTGTGCCGTGTCAATTTCCTGCCGCAGATAAATATATTTCAGCAGACCGCGCTCACCATTGACAAAAGAAAACGAAAAATATAGGGAAATCAGAATGCTGGCCAACAAAAAACCAGAATTTTTTATCCAGTTCGGAATGTCCCACAATATCCCCATTTTTTTGTTTCCCCTAAAAAATCCTGATACCGCCAAACAGACTCGCAGAGTCAATATCTCTTTACATAAATAGAAGCAGATTTAAGTTAACAATTGGTTTAGCGGTATCAAAATTTTTTAGTACGCGGTGCAGTCGTTGCCTTTCCATTTCCAACCGGTTATTATGCCGTTTTCCAGCAAAAACACGGTTTTGCAGTAATATTCCACCTGATAGCCAAAGGCTGCGCTATAAGGCGTAAAGTCATAATCATTTAGAAAAGGGTTATAAAAATTGTTTGTGCTGTTATCTTGAGCGCCATAGATATAAAATTCCGATGGCACATAGGTGTTATTGGCTTTTACATAAGAAACGACAGTCAACTGATCAGAGATGATTTTGGTGGCGCTGGGCTTGCCCATTTTTTTAATCAGATAGGCTTCGTTGTGCCCTAAAAATCCGTTCAGCTTATCATCATATTTAGCCGGAGTTGCGCAGGCAAACAGTAAAAAAGTCACAATCAGCGTAAAACAAATTTTTTTCATTGGCTAATCCTCCATGTGGTTAATCCCATCTACTGAAGTAATGGGCAGAGGAGGCGATTTCAACTTAATGATAAGTTCTAACCAATGAGCTCAAAATTCCCTGTACTTTTACCCGATTGGCCGGCAGGCGCCGAACCTGATAGGCATCATTCTTGGGAATCAGCAAAACTTCTGAACCTTCTTTTTTTATCTGCTTAAGCGTTGCCTCGCAATTATCCACCAGCGCCACAACAATGTCTCCGTTGCGGGCGGTGTCAGCCTTTTTGATTATGACGGTGTCGCCGTTCAAAATGCCAATCCCCTCCATAGAGTCGCCTTCAATTTTCAGAGCATAATACTGTCCGCCTCTAACCATGTCGTATGGCACCTGAAATTTTTCGGTCTCATCGGCAATTGCCTCAATCGGGGTACCTGCGGCAATTTTGCCATAAAGCGGAATATCGACCATGGCGTTGAGCAAAGCTGTGTCACGTTTCTTTTCTTCCGCCACAATGGAGCTGGGCTTTAGCTTGGGCAGCCGCAGAATCTCCAGCGCGCGGGCTTTGTGCGGCAGTTTGCGAATAAAATTGCGTTCTTCCAGAGATTCAATAAGCGCATGAATACCTGATTTTGACTTTAGCCCGACCGCGTTTTTCATCTCGTCAAAAGACGGCGAACATCCGGTCTCTTTCAATACCTTATTAATAAACAACAACAATTTATATTGCTTTTCCGTGAGCATAAAAAACCTCGCCAAAACATAAAATTTGTTCTAGTTTAGTTCTTTTGCTCTCAAAGTCAAGCTTTTATTTTCCGCGTTGATTTATCAGCGTGTAGGCCAGATTAAGGTTATTACCATTGGTGGCGATGTTCTCAGAAAAAACCGTTTTGCCGGCGGTTGTCAAAAGAGATTTGGCTTTATCAAGACGTATTTTGGCGTTATTATAATCGTGAAGACTTGCCGCAAGCTTTTTCTCTTCTTTATACCGGCTGCTTAATCCCCATTTGCTTTGCCGTATGCCATAAGATGTTTCAATAACCTTACCATAAAATTCCAGGGCGCTGACGGCGTCATTGGGGTTAAACTTAGTCCGTGCAATATGCGCGTCCCAAGCATTTTTAAAAATGCCGGGGGTTTTGGCGGGGTTTTGATTTGCGCAAGACATTATCGCCCCTGCCAAAGCTTTATACTGCGGATCGTTGCAGTTATCTTTGGTAATGGCCGGAAAATCTTTAATGTCGCGTGCCAATTGGTTAAAAATTCTGGCATAAACTTTATCATAGTTAAAGTTGAACAAATCTTTTTCAAACTGAGCTCTATTTGCGCCGGTCGCATAAGCATTATAGTTTTTTCGAAAATCAGTTGTTTTTACATCAAGCCCAACCAGATTTGGGTATTTTTTTCCATAGGCCTTAACAAACTGTTGCATCAAGCCGCCCGGAGCCAAACTCATCTGATACCAGCCGATATATTTGCCGGTATAAGCCGTCGGATCCATGCTGGATTCAAAAATGTGTCCGATATCTTGCGCTTGCATGGTTTCATAATCAATTAGCAATCCTTTATATTTGCCGCTTTTTGCAACAGAGGCAAACTCTCGTTCGGCTTTAATCAGTCGACGTTTGGCAGCCAAAGTGTCGTCATTGCAGATTCCATTTTCCGGAGTAATGCTTATTTCGGTTGGCGCAATATTAGGATCCGTTTGGGGTAAAGACATAGCTTTAGCTGCGGCGGATTTCCCTCCCAAGCCGAAAGTCAAAGCTAATCCGAGCACTTTTGCCCTGCCTTTAATTTGCTCAATACGTTCTTTTGCTGTCATTTTTCTCACCTCTTTAATTGCAATATAACGCAAAAAAGAGTCCATTTCCAGAAAAAACACGTTTTTTATTGAAAAAATATTTGCATTGTTTATAGTCTTACTAATTGCGTTTAAAATTACAAAAAAAAACTAGGAAATAAAAATGACTATAGAGACCAGTGTTCACAGAGAATCCCGTTTAACAAAACTGAAAAATTTGCAGGAGCAGGGCTACAATCCGTATCCTTACCGCTTTTGTCCTGATGCGTTTGCGGCAGATTTACAAGAAAAATACAAAGACTTGGAAGCCGGTGTAGATACCGAGGACAGAGTTACTGTCGCCGGCCGCGCCATGGCTGTCCGCAACAATGGAATGTTTATTGATATTAAAGATATCAGCGGCAAGATTCAGGCCTTCTGCCACAAAAACCACTTGCCTGAGGCGGATTTGGAGCGTCTGAAATCTCTTGATGTCGGTGATATTGTCGGTGTTTCAGGTTATGTTCGCCGCACTCCGCGTGGCGAGCTTTCTATCGCTGCCGAGCATTTTGACATCATTTCCAAATCCTTGCAGCCTCTGCCGGAAAAATTCCACGGTCTGACAGATATGGAAGCCCGCTACCGTCAGCGTTACGTAGATTTTATTATGAATGATGACAGCCGCGAGATATTCAAAAAACGCTGCCAGATAACCTCGGCTATCCGCCGCTGGTTTGAAGAACATCGCTTTTTGGAGGTAGAAACTCCGATTCTCCATACCATCATGGGCGGAGCCAATGCCAAACCATTCATTACTCATCACAATGCTCTGGATATGGATTTGTACCTGCGTGTTGCACCTGAATTGTTCCTCAAGCGTTTGGTGGTCGGCGGCTTTGACCGTGTGTTTGAAATCGGTCGCAACTTCCGCAATGAGGGGATTGATAAGAGCCACAATCCGGAGTTTACCGGTTTGGAGGCATATCAAGCTTATGCCGACTATAATGATATGGCAGATTTGTTTGCGGATATGATTCCTTATGTTGCAGAGCGCGTTTTGGGAACCAAGGTTATCAAACTCGGTGAAGAAGAAGTTGACCTCTCCAAAGGCTTTGCCCGCAAGTCCATTATTGATTTGTGCAAGGAATATGCCGGCATAGATTTGCTGCAGGCTCAAGATGTTGCAGAGGCCAAGGCTATGGCCAAGTCTGCCGGCATAGATGCCGATGAGTGCACCTGCTGGGGCAAAGTTGTTCAGAAGGTGTTTGATGAGAAGGTTGAAGCCCATCTGATTCAGCCGACTTTGGTAATGGATATGCCCAGAGATGTTTCTCCTTTGGCCAAAACTCATCGCAGCAATCCGCGTTTGGTTGAGCACTTTGATGCTTACATCGGCGGTATGGAAATCGGCTGTGCCTATTCTGAGTTGTCCAATCCGCTGGAACAAAAGGAGCGTTTTGACGCTCAGGTTGCCGAGCGCGATGCCGGTGATGATGAGGCGCAAATGCTGGATGAAGACTATGTTGTTGCTCTGGAAAATGGTTTGCCGCCAACCGGAGGTATGGGCATGGGTATTGACCGCTTGGCTATTTTGCTGACCGGAGCTGACAATATCCGCGATGTTATTGCTTTCCCGATTATGCGCAAAAGAGACTAATCGTGGCTGTTTCCACAGATAAAAAATCCATATATGCACGCCGGCTGTTGATTGCAGCCGGCCTCTTAGTCGGAGTGGCTGTTTTATACTATAATTTAGACCGCCGGCCGGATTTTCAAACAGATATAAATTCTGCTGGAATAGACATTGTGTTTGCTGAAGAACCGACAGAGCCGAAACTTTCGTTTGCCGAATATTGCCGGCGCAATCCGGTCAGCACCTGCTGGGACAATCGGCAAGCAACAGATTTTTTATACGATGACGCCGATGCGCAAATTGCTGTGATAAAGTCGGAGCAGTTTGTGCCGGAGCTGTATGAGGCAGAGATGGCTGAAAGGAGCGCTTTTGCCAAACATGTCGCCGAACTGCTGAAATTGAATGTCGAGTCGCCGCAGAACCGGCATTACGAAGAAAAATATGCCGAGTTGCAAAAACTTAATTCCGATATTTTGGAACAGCTTTATGAAGAAGAACTTCCCGAAGATGTGATAGAAAATAAGCCGTTGCATAACCCAAAACTGGCGGAATTAAATATTGTTCCGGCTCACAAACCCCCATACTTTGGTGATAAACCGGTCTTAGCGGTGGTAATCGATGATATGGGTATCAGTCTCAAGCGTACGGCGGATATTGCTTCGTTGCAGGCACCATTGACTGTTTCATTCTTAACTTATGGCCGCAAGCTTAATGAGCAAGTCGAAAACTCTCGTCGCGCGGGGCAAGAGGTTATGATTCATGTGCCGATGGAGGCGCAAAAGGCCGTGGACGCGGCGCCTGACGTGCTCACAACTCAAATGAGCAATGAGGAGATTCAAAATAATCTTAAGGTTATGCTTGGCAAATTTCAAGGCATACGCGGAATTAACAATCACATGGGCAGCCGCCTGACAGAAGATAAAGAAAGAATGTTGGCGGTTATGGCTGTTCTCAAAGAGCAGGGGCTGTTTTTTTTGGATTCCAAAACCTCGCCCAAATCAGCCGCTGAAACTGCCGCCAAAGAGAGCGGAATCGCCTATGCACACCGTCATATTTTCATAGATAATAATAATGATAAAGACTATATCCTCGGGCAATTGGCCAAAGCAGAAAATGTTGCTCGCCGCAATGGCTATGCTATCGCCATCGGCCACCCCAAAACGCAAACTTATGCAGCGCTCAAGGAGTGGTTGCCGCAACTGCCGGAAAAGGGACTGGTTTTAATGCCTTTAAGCCGGATTGTTGCTGAATTAAATCCTCAATTTGGCAAATAATTTGCAAAAAATGTCAAACAACTAAAAAAATATCTTGACCAAAAACAATTTTCCATTTATATATGCCCTAGTTCCAAACGATGGTCCCATCGTCTAATGGTTAGGACATCACCCTTTCACGGTGGTAATATGGGTTCGAATCCCGTTGGGATCACCAATAAAAAAATAAGCTCTACTCTTGCGGTAGAGCTTATTTTTTTATCAGTAGTCCCACGGTGTTTGAACCCATAGATTGGGTTCGACCCGCAGTCGGCAGGCAGTAAAAAAGTCTGCTTTTCCTTTTTATATCAATAAGTTAATCTAGTTCAGATGTTGTGTTTTTAAAATGTCTATTTGGGGAGTTTTTCCGAACTCGTTGCAGCAAGAATGTAGTAAAATCAAGTGGTTATGATAGGGGTCCTTACTTGACTTTTAAGAGAAAAATGTTATTATAAACAAATAAATGGAGCAAAATATATGATTTCTATAAAGATTGGCCCTAGTCCAGATAGAGAAACTTTCAACACGAAGGAAGATAATAGCTCTTCAGTAAGTACTTTAGAAATAGGTCTAAGAACCGAGAAAACTGAGGATAATAAATTTGGTTGGTCTATTGTTGATAAAGTGCCATATGACGAGCCCTGCGTGTTGTGTCTGGGTGGTGATGGAACGAATAATGATCGATCTGCAAATGGTAATGCCAAAATAATTGAAGAAGATATTTTAAGACCAATGGGAATAAAAATTCCCGTATTCAGTGTCAAGTACAATTTATCACAAAACAGTGCTCCAACCTCCAGAGGTATTGCTTTTTCAAAATATCATGAAAATTCACTGAATAGCAAAACTGACGATGATAAGATATACCATAAAGCAGATGTAGATGATTATCATCCTCAATATATTGATGAGCTTTATCATAAAGTTTTGGAGCCGAGGATAACATTAACTAATGGGAAAGGGAAAATAGCTACTGAAGAAGCTTGTCGGCGTATGCGAATGATGACTATTGTTGCTCACTGTCATGGTGGCTATGTAGCATTAGAATTAGAAAAAAAATTAATATCAGAAATGCATAAAATTGGCTATACAACTAATGAACAAAAGCAAATTTTGTCACAAATGCTAACAATTGCTCACTCTCCGGCTTGTGCCTTGGGTGTTGCTAAATCTCAAATGATAAGTTTTATAACGGCAGCAGATGTTAAATGGCCAAAATCTGCAGATAGAACGGTTGCAAATAATTTTTTCAATAATTATTTGTTTGACAGACAAAGAGAACACAAGAGCCATTTTCAAGGAGTCATAGATAATGACATGGATAGAGCGACCAAAAATTGTGAATTTAAGCTCAAACCATGCTATTTTACTTCGCGACATGGAAATATGTTCTTGATAAGAGAAAAATGGCAAAGGACGCAGGAAGACATGTTTGAAGTCAATATGGCGGAGCATAACGGAATAGGTTATGGTTATGAAGGAAAAACACCTGAAGGACAATTAATGACTTATATATCAAGTAATTTGATTAAAAATGGTATAAAAAATTCTTTAGAACAAAAAGAGCACTTTGTTCCATTACCTGATTTGAAAACTATGATATACGGCGGTTATAAGGAGGCAGATGAAAAATTATCGACATTATGGAAAAAAATGATTGATAATGGCAAAGCTTTTCGTCACGAAGTTTACAAATATGCCGTAACTAAATTAAAAAAATGCAGATAAGCGTTTAATTTCAGTTCGAAAACCGTGAGTTAAGCATCACCAATAAAAAATAATCCCATGCGTTTGAACCCATAGATTGGGGGCGACCCGCAGTCGGAGCAGGTGCGGCAAGCCGTGTCTATTCCTATTAAGACTACATCTCTTAAACATTTTTTATCGGCGCCGCAATAATTTTTTCCAAACCATTTTGGGGTGCTGATTTCTGCACCATTTCGCCAAATAAGCGCTCACTTATTATATACAAATCCAAAACTTAATCATAACAATCCTTTTATCTTTATAGATAATTTTTCGGCTCCTGTTGGATTAAGATGATCATAATCATAAAAATCATCATTTATAAAATCTTTATCATAAGAAAAATCAAGAACTTGCACATTCGTTCCCTTGGTTAATTGCTGTGCATCAGATAATAATAAATTATGAGGAAGCAATGCCTGATAATCTTGTCGAACAGGAGGAATAAGAATAATCATTTCTATCTTATTATCTGCCAATAGTTGGATCATATTGGTTAAATGATTATATTGAGATATCTCCCGATTGTGTTCCCTTAAACATCCTTGTACACGTTCCTCAACAGAATACGTGCAACTTACTTTAGGCGGCATCAAATATCCGTTTTGATTTTCAATTACGTTCAACTGTCTTTTATCCAGTTTGGCACAATTTATAAGGTGATGTTTTTTGTCAGCAAAAAGAGGATAATGAATATTGTATAAATATTGGTATGAAGCGCAAATATGTTCCGCCGTTGTACGTTCTAAACAAAGACCTCTTGTGAAAACATCTAAGAACAGGATGACTTTTTTCAAATGAGGTAATTGTTTTTGCATATATTTCAATAAGTGCTCTGCTGTGTATAAATCTTGCGAATTAGAACCTAAATTAAAACAATCTTCACTGATAAATTTGGGATTAATGCCATATGCACAGTGGCTGCTGCCTAGCGCAATGGTTTTGCAAGAATCTTTATGTGCAAGGCAGGTATCCCTTTTGGTTTTTATTTCTGTAAAAGCACTTTGCAAATCCCCAAATAAATTTCTGCGATTCAATTTTTTTCTGAAAGATTTTCGCCAAGATCTGACGGGAATAAAAGCAGATAAAAGTCTGATTATAATTTTTGGCATGCTCTATATCTCTTATAACCTTTGTATAAAGGGGAAGTTATTTTGAGCCGATACATCACAAAGCGCAGCCTTTGTCGTTTATTCAACATTGCTACATCTTAATTGTTTCGTCTGTTTGCCTTAATAGTTGCATAACTATTCCGAAAATGCAACTGTTGTTTAAAAATTTGCATCTAAATAACTCGAGAATAGTAAGTGTATTTATTAAATAAATGGTATTAGGAGTGCGTATAAAAGTCTACATTATTCTTTTTGAGAGTTATTTTTTATTCTTAATAACAAAGGTGTCAAAATGTCTTTTTTCAAAATTTCCGTAGCTTCATTATTGAAATAATTTTCTGTATCTTCTTTTTGATAAACACCGCTTCTTTTGTAAGAAAATTTAAAACCATTTTTATCTAAAAGTTTTTGCAATATTGGTAAGTTTTTATCAGATACCGTTAGAAGAGGTTTATTAGTATTTAATACTTCACAACTTTTTTTTATAAGATTACTTGCAATACCTTTACCTCTGCAATCCTCTTTTACAAACAAGCTGCAAATTTTCTTTTCTTCATTATAATCTTTTAGAAGAGCCACTCCTATAGGAGTATTCTTTTTAGTATAAGCTACAATTATTTTTCTTTTTTGGGTTTTTAGTTCTGGAAAAAATTTGGTAAAAAGCCATTCATTGTATTTAGGATAAGTCTCACTGATTGGGCTTATAAGCTTTGCAATATTTTTATAGAGCGCTATATCGTTTTTAGAAAATTTATCTATGACTCTAATTTGATAGTTCATTATTATTTCCTTTACAAAGCTCAATTTCTATTTAATATAACAAATATTATCGGCACAATCAAGGAGTTAAAGATGTGGACGTTAAACGTAAAAGAAAAGTATTATAATATGCTGAAACAAGGAACAAAAACAATAGAATTGAGATTGTTTGATGATAAGAGGAAAAATATAAAAGTTGCAGATATCATAAAATTTTCAAATATTTCTAATGCAGAAGATAATTTTTTGGCGCAAGTTGTCAAATTACATAGAGCCGATAACTTTGAAAAATTATGCAATAAGATTAATTGCCACAATGCTGGTTTTGAAACAAATCAAGAACTTATGAAAGCATTGGAAGAATTTTATTCCCTAGAGCGTCAAAAAGAATTTGGTGTCGTAGGTATTGAAATTAAAAAAATGACTAACAAGTGAAAAAACTCAAAACGAGCATCAAGCTGGTTGAAGGCTTTTTTTCTATGATAATCTGAGGAAACTTATCCAATCAGGATATTGCATGCA
This sequence comes from uncultured Alphaproteobacteria bacterium, assembly GCA_934255405.1. Taxonomy (GTDB): domain Bacteria; phylum Pseudomonadota; class Alphaproteobacteria; order RF32; family CAG-239; genus CAZU01. Next base: position 52,491 of record CAKQNT010000009.1, on the reverse strand, counting down.
AAAAAAAGAACCTAAATTTTAGGTTCTTTTTGCTATAGCTTATTAAAATATAAGTCTTATGGGATTGCGGGCGCTGTAGACTGACCACAAGATCTTTCCGTTCAAAAGAACTCGTTTTATTTTACTGTCAATCTCAATAACCGTGATCATATCACCAACTTTGGGTACAACATTACTGGTATCAGCTTCATTAAATACCAAGACATAGTTGAGATCTACCTCAATGAAACAAAAAACTGCCCACTCGCCGAGCGTTTCGGAGCGCTTAACCTTAACCACCTGATTTGTAATTTTATTATAACTCTTCAATCTCTCCCATATATCCATAATAATTAAATTTAAGTAATACACAAACACCGCCTTTATAGCGCAAAAATGCTTACAAGGCAACAATTTAAATAATCTCTGTTGCTGCAACGTCTATTTAGTATTCAAATGTTCTAAAAAGGCATGGCAGCCCTCAAATATGTCCCAATAAGTTTCTTCAAAATTGCCGGTATACCACGGATCTTTGATGTTGCGCGGATTGGCAGTGAAATCCAAAAGTCGGCAAATTTTATGTTCGGTATCAAGGCCGGTTATTGCCTGAATATCTTCAATATTGCTCTCATCCATCGCCAATATATAGTCAAAATGCTCACAATCATGCGGGCGGATGCGGCGTGAGAAGTGTTCGCTGAATGGAATATGCATGGCCTGCAACATTTGTCTGGTTCTATGATGAATACCGGCATGACACATTTCGTTGTAGCTTTCCGTAGCCGCGGAATCTATTTCAAATTCTGCGCTCAAACCTTTTTCGGCTACAATATGTTTAAGCACAAATTCCGCCATCGGTGAACGACAAATATTGCCTAAGCACACAAATAAAACTTTAATCATTTCTGCATTCCAAGGTGTTTCAACTCAAGAGTATCAAAAGGCTCTCATGTTTGGTGAAAGCCTTTTGTTTTTTTACAGTTCTGCACAAAATTCCTTAAGGCGTTTGATGGCTTCCTTAATCTGATCTTCTGAGCAAGCATAGCTCAGGCGAATATATTCCGGAGCGCCAAAGGCCTCGCATGGAACAACCGTGAGCAGTTTTTTCTCCAGCAGTTCTTTGGCAAAATCAGCCGCCGTTTTACCGGTTCTGGCAATATTGCACATTACATAAAAAGCCCCTTTAGGCTCAATAAAACTGATTTGCGGAATTTCTTTGAGCAGCTTGCACAGCAAAATCCGGCGGCGGGCAAAAGTTTCAACCATATTCTTAACATCAGCATCGGCCTTACCTTGCAGGGCGCTAACCGCTGCATATTGCACAAAGGTAGTCGCATTGCTGGTGGCGTGGCTCTGTAATGCGGCCATACGCTTAATCAGCCAATTGGGCGCAATCAGATATCCCAAGCGCCAGCCGGTCATAGCATAGGCTTTAGAAAATCCGTTTACAGTGATGGTCAGTTCGGCAATTTTATCACCCAAAGAGGCCATGCTCACCGGTTTTATCTGGTCATCGTAAACCAGTTTTTCATAAATTTCATCGGACAGCACCATAATGTTGTGTTTAACTGCCGCATCTGCAATCATCCGCATGGTCTTTTCCGAATATACTGCTCCGGTCGGATTGTTTGGAGAATTGACAATAATCAGTTTGGTCTTTTCGGTAATGGCTTTTTCCAAATCCTCTAGCGTTGGAGCAAAGTCATTTTCCGCTTTAGTCTGAACAATTACGGTCTTGGCGCTCGATGCCTTAACCATTTCGGGGTAAGAGAGCCAAAACGGAGCAAAAACGATAACTTCATCGCCAACACCGCACAAAGCAGTAATAGCCTCAAATAAAGCAAACTTGGCGCCGGTAGAAACAATAACATTATCGGCAGTTGTTTTAACGCCTTTTTCTGCCATTTTCTTGACAATTTCTTCTTTAAGCTCGGGCAAACCGCTGGAGGCAATATAGCGGACTTTTCCTTCATTTATGGCATTGATACCGGCTTCTTTAATCGCTTGAGGGGTGTCAAAGTCAGGTTCGCCGACAGACATTGAATATACATCGAGCCCTTGTTTTTTTAGCTCTTTAGCACGGGCGGCCAGTGCTAATGTAACAGAGGGAGAAAGGCTGCCGAGCGGGCTGAAAGTGTGTTGCAAATCTTTCATTTTTGTACTCCTATTTGTAAGGAAAAGTTTGAATAATGCCAGACTGCGCAATGGTGCAAAGCATGCTTAAGGCTTTGTCGGCATTTTCATCAGGAACAGAAACGGCATATTTCATTGGGCGGTCGAGCAGAATAGCCGAGGCGAGGGCGCAAACCGTGGTAGCAATACCATAATAGGTTTTGCCTTTGCCTTCAATAATGGTCATGCCGGCGCGCTTTACATCTTCGGCAAGTTCTTGTTTTTCGGCGGCAGAAAAGTCCGCCGGTTTACCATCAATTGTAACTTCATCCCACAAAACAATCTGCTCATCGCCATGTTCGCCGACTACCGGAGCATTGATTGCAGTGGTGGGTTTGTGCAACTTGTCAGCTAGCAGGGCAACCATGCGCGACGTGTCAAGCGCGCAGCCGGTGCCAAATACGCGCCCCTTTGGCATTTGTAAGAACTTAGCCGCCTGATTGGCCAGCACGTCAACCGGATTAGATACCACAATCACAATGGCATTGGTGCCGGTTTTCTTGATTTCCGAGCAGATGCTTTCCATGATTTTAGAGTTCTTTAGCAGCAGGTCATTGCGGCTCTCTCCAACTTTGCGAGCCACGCCGGCGGTAATCACAATGATGTCGCTATTGGCGCAGTCAGCGTAGGTTCCCTTTTTAACAATGGTTCTGCTGAGCTCCGCAAAGCCATGACGTATATCAAAAACTTCAGCATTTGAACGCTTGTCATCAAGGTCAACAAGGGCGATTTCATCGGCAATTTCTTTAAGCATCATGGCATAAACCGAGGTAGAACCAACCAATCCGGCGCCGATTACGGTAATTTTTTTCATTCTAATCTCCTGAAAATAAGATTTCTTAATATGAGTAGAAGTCTATATTTTTAGCGCTGAATCGCAAGTTTTTTCTGCCAAATGTCAACAACCGAAACGAGGAAAAATAATGGGGCAGGGCTGGGGCTCAATATTGTAAAGCGCCTGAGCAATTTTTTTTGCGCTAAAATCCGCCTGCGTTCCAAACTCGGCGAATACACGGCTTTTGAGGTATCCTTCCCCATCCTTTTCAGATGATAATTTTGAGCTGTTTGTATCAAATTCTAATATGATTAGAATAGGAAAAAAATAATTTAAAATAAAAAAAGGGACGACTACACATTGCAAAAGCAACTATCGTCGGAGCCCTACTCGAAATTTTCGATTATTATAGCTTCCTTTCCAAATCAGATACAACATCAAAAACTTCTTGCTTTTATATTATTAGTTGTTAAACTAATTGTCAAGATTATTTTTTGTGAGGTGTGTGATGAGGAAAAGAATCTTTGGCTTTGACTTGGGAATTGCTTCAATCGGTTGGGCAGTAGTTGATTTTGACAAAGAGTCTTTTAATGAAGAAACCGGTGAAATTATAGAAGGAAAAATTATTGGTTCCGGTGTGCGTTGCTTTCCAGTAGCGGAGAACCCTAAAGATGGTGCTTCTTTAGCTTTGCCTCGTCGAGAAAAGAGATTGGCTCGTCGAGTTTGTCGTCGCAAGGCTCGTCGGATGCAAGCTATAAAAAAATTATTTATTGCGCAAGGATTAGCAAAAAACATTGATGAACTGAATGAAATGTATGCCAAACAAACAGGTGGCGATGTTTGGGATTTGAGAATTAAAGGTTTGTCTGAAAAATTATCGCAAGAAGAATTATTGCGTGTTCTAACTCACTTAGCTAAACATCGTGGTTTCAAATCTTATCGAAAATCGGTTGAGGAAAACGATAAGGAAGGCGGTCAAGTCTTGCAGGCTATAAAAGATAATAAAAAATTATTGTCAGAAGGCAAGTCATTGGCACAAGTTATTGTAGAAAAAGCAGGGAAATTTGGAAAAAAGAGAAATTGTACTAAAGAAAATGCCAAAGGTGAAAATAAGGCGGTTTATAATAATTCAATTCCCCGAGAAGAAATAGAACGTGAATTGGATATGATATTTGAAGCGCAAAAACAATATGGTATATTTACAGAAAAATTATATAACGATTTTAAACGCATTGCTTACCGTTATAGACAGATTGGTAGTGTAGGTAATATGGTTGGTTATTGTACTTTTGAAAAGAGTGAAAAACGTGCTCCTAAAAATGCACCATCTTCTGAATTGTTTGTTGCATTAACCAAAATCAATAACTTATCGATTAACGATAATGGAAAAATCAGATTTCCAGAAAAAAACGAGCGAGAAAAAATAATAGAATTATTAAAAAGCACAAAAACAGTTAAGTACAAAACTCTGGCATCAAAAGTATTTCCTAAAGGGACCTTTTTTAGAGATATAAATTATAATAAAACCGAAAAGAAAACAAAAGATGGTTCAATACAAAAAGTTGACCCTGAAGATGTTGTATTTTATGAAATGAAGGGTTGGCACCAGCTTAAATCTAAATTCACCACGGAAGAATGGAATAATTTGCAACAAAATATTTCATTGTTGGATAAGATTGTAAATGTGATTGCCTGCGAAAAAGATGATGAGCGTATTTCAAATGCATTGAAAGATGGCTTAGGCATAGAGAAAAAGTATATTTCTAAATTTATTCAATGTAATTTTGATAAATTTATTAATCTGTCTTTGAAGGCTCTGTATAAAATAATACCATTTATGGAACAAGGTGATGTTTACAATGCGGCATGCGAAAAAGCAGGGTATGATTTTAAGAGTAATGGCAACAAATTAGTAGAGCAAAAAGGAATATTGTTACTTCCTATTGCCGAAGATAAATTAACAACGGTTCCGGTGGTTAATCGCACGGTTGCTCAGTTTAGAAAAGTTTACAATGCGATGGTTCGCAAGTATGGTGTGCCGGATCAAATTAATATAGAAACTGGTCGCGACTTGAAGAAGACACACGATGAGCGAATGAAAATTGAAAATAAAAATAAAGAAAATCAAGAAGATCGCAAATATGCGTCAGCAGAACTGGAAACATACAATATTAAAGGAAATGCAACCAATATCCTAAAATATCGTTTATATCAAGAGCAGGATGGTAAGTGTATATACTCTGGTAATGTAATAGATATTACTCGTCTAGATGAAATTGGTTATTTAGATATTGACCATATTATTCCTTATTCTCGTTCATTTGATAATTCCTACAACAACAAGGTACTGTGCTTGTCATCAGAGAACCGTAAAAAGAGCAATATGACACCGTATGAATATCTGAAAGATTCTGGGTGTTGGGATGAGTTTGAAGCCAGAGTAAAACTACTGCACAATAAAACCAAAGAAAATCATTTGTTAGATAAGAACTTTGTTGATAGAGAATTAGAGTTTAAAGAACGCAATGCAAATGATAATAGCCATATTTCAAGGTATGTTAAACAATACTGTGAAGAAGGGTTGGATTTTTCTTCCAGTCCATGGAAAAATATAAAAAATCGCATTCAAATGAGAACAGGAACATTAACTGATTATTTGCGCCACCATTGGGGATTGAAAAAAGATCGCAACGAGAGTGATAAACATCATGCTCAAGATGCCATAGTTATTGCTTGTGCAACTCAAGAAATGGTAAATTATCTTTCCTATGTTTCTAAAATATTTGAAAATAAATATGAAGTTCAAGAAAAAAAAGGTGAAACATGGTACAAGACGCTAAAAAAACGTTTTGAAGAACCATGGTGTGGTTTTAGAGACGACGTTTTAGCGTCTTTAGATAAAATTTTTGTATCTCGCCCTCCCAGAAAAAGCGCAACAGGATCGGCTCATAAAGACACTGTTTATCCAAAGAGCAAAGAAAAAGGAAGCCTGCCGATTAGATATGGTATGGCTGAAAAGGAGAATATGTTTCGCCTTGATGTGTTTAGAAAAGAAAAATCTTTTTATATCGTTCCCATTTATACAGCTGATTTAGTTTCGAAGGAAAAATTTGAGGATGCCCCTCAGCCATATGTAACTATTTATAACCAAAATAATGAACCAGTTTATGACCAAAATAATAGACTTGTCCATGCTTTAATTGATGAGAGTTATAAATTTATGTTCAGTTTATATAAAGATGATTATGTGTCACTAGATTCTGCAGAGGAAACCATTAAAGGGTATGTTAACCAATATAATGCGCAAAGCGGGCAATTATACATTGGTAGTGTAGATAATTCTGCATTGTATAGGATTAATACGTCCACATTCAAAATTGATGATAAAATACTACTTAAAGAAAAATGTGTAGGTGTTGTAGAGGGGTTTGATGAAAAAAATCTACAAATGCTTGTTCGTTGCGCCGATGGCATAGTGAGAGTAGGTGCGGAAATTAAGAAAAATAAAAGTGGTGATGATACAAAAAATATAAAACCACTAGAAAGATACATTAAATTGTCCAATGAAAAAAAAGTAAGTGTTTCAGTACTTAAAAATTTAAAGAAATATCAAGTTGATCTCCTTGGAGGATTAGTGGAGATAAAACAAGAGGAGAGGACACCAATTTTTAATATAAAATCTAACAAACAAAAGATGGCTGAGCGTAAGGCTAAAAAAGAGCAAAGGAGCTAAATATGGGGTGGCGGATATTGCAAATTACAAAGCCTTGCAAACTATCGGTACAAAACCGCCAACTTATATATGAAACACAATCTAGTGATAGCTTAAAATTGCCACTAGAAGATATATCAGTCATTATTTTAGAAAATAAACAAATCAGCCTTAGTAATTATTTTTTAGCTGAATTGGCAGAGTATAATATTACTCTTTTTACATGCGATGGCAGTCATTTGCCTTCAGGAGTTCTAATTCCTTATCATAATCATAGTCGATACTCAGAAATAGCTTGTTTGCAAGTGGAAGCCAGCGAGCCATTAAAAAAGAGAATGTGGCAAGAAATTGTCAAAGCCAAAATTAAAAATCAGGCTGCAGTTTTAGAGAGTTTGAATAAAGATGGCGCTAAAAAATTGTATGAAATTGCAAAGTTGGTGCAATCTGGTGATGTAAAAAATGCAGAGGCATACGCAGCTAATTTATATTGGAAATTTTTATGGAATGGCTTTAACCGCAATGACGAGACAGATATTCGAAATGCAGCGCTTAATTATGGCTATGCCATAATTAGAGGAGCGATGGCTCGTTCTGTTGTCGGAGCAGGTTTATTGCCTTGTTTTGGCATTCATCATGCTAACAAGCTAAATGCCTTTAATCTGGTGGATGATTTAATGGAGCCATTTAGACCATTTATAGATTTTCAGGTGGCAACAATGGACTGGACGGATATTACGTCTTTATCAATAGAAATAAAAAACAAATTAATTGAAGTTATGACTCAAAGCGGTTTGATGGACAATGAAGATATATGCTTGCTCTACTGCTGTGAAATTGAAGCAACATCAGTTGTAAACTGTATAAAAACTAAAACACCGAACGGACTAAAAATTCCAATGTTAAAAAAATTACCACTTTTTTCATGAGGTTGTGGATAAATGGCAATTGGAGGTGAAAAATTTATGCGAATGATAGTGTTTTTTGACCTTCCAACGCTAACAAAAAGCGACCGAAGAAATGCGAGTCGCTTTAGGAATTTCCTTGTTAAAGACGGGTATACAATGTTGCAATTATCGGTTTATTCACGAATCTGCAAAGGTCAAGATGATGTGGATAAGCACGCAAAACGTCTTAAGTCCTTGATTCCTAAGGAAGGAAGTGTTAGAATGCTAACAATTACAGAAAAGCAATATGCTTCAATGGAAATACTTGTAGGGACGCTAAAAAAAGAGGAAGAAATAGGTGAAAAACAGCTTTTATTGCTTTGAGTTTTGTTTGCTAAAAAGAAATAACCTGTTGGAAAATCAACAGGTTATTTTGTATCTATTATAGCATATCTGATTTGGAAAGGAAGCTATAACAATCCATCATGAATTGGTCTGCTACGTCATATTATAGCATATCTGATTTGGAAAGGAAGCTATAACCAGGAGCTAGCGATTCAGCGGCAAAAGCAAAATTATAGCATATCTGATTTGGAAAGGAAGCTATAACAAATTAGTCAAGCGCAATTGGAACCATGATATTATAGCATATCTGATTTGGAAAGGAAGCTATAACTCCATTTACTTGCTTTATGAATAAAGTCTTATTATAGCATATCTGATTTGGAAAGGAAGCTATAACTGGATATTCATTTTCTTGTTTATAATATTTATTATAGCATATCTGATTTGGAAAGGAAGCTATAACATTGAACAGGTGGCAAAAGGCTATCAATCTATTATAGCATATCTGATTTGGAAAGGAAGCTATAACAAAACCTACATCACCTTTTGCATGAGAGTGATTATAGCATATCTGATTTGGAAAGGAAGCTATAACTAATTTAATAATCGTTATAATACATTGTGAATTATAGCATATCTGATTTGGAAAGGAAGCTATAACCGCCCGAGCCTTTATGCTGCTGATCGGGGTATTATAGCATATCTGATTTGGAAAGGAAGCTATAACTATGACTTGAGCGATTACAAGATTTTTGAAATTATAGCATATCTGATTTGGAAAGGAAGCTATAACTAAAATCTTTGTCTTCCGTAACTTCGTTGTATTATAGCATATCTGATTTGGAAAGGAAGCTATAACGAATTGATTTAGCAAACGGCATTTTGTCGGATTATAGCATATCTGATTTGGAAAGGAAGCTATAACAAAGTCTTCGTCGAATGTTACTGAGTATCCATTATAGCATATCTGATTTGGAAAGGAAGCTATAACAGTTATTAATGAAGCATGTGAATATGGAACATTATAGCATATCTGATTTGGAAAGGAAGCTATAACCGGAAATCCGCCGTTTTTTTTACGTAACGTATTATAGCATATCTGATTTGGAAAGGAAGCTATAACCGGTGTGGAACTGAAAAAACGCTATATTGTATTATAGCATATCTGATTTGGAAAGGAAGCTATAACCAAGATAATTACTTGAGAGCTGAACAAGGAAATTATAGCATATCTGATTTGGAAAGGAAGCTATAACGTGTTGAATGGATACACGGTATGTCTGGTTATTATAGCATATCTGATTTGGAAAGGAAGCTATAACAAGGACGGCTTTAGAATATCGGGAACGGGCATTATAGCATATCTGATTTGGAAAGGAAGCTATAACGATATATTCTTTTGAACCAAAACGGTGTCGATTATAGCATATCTGATTTGGAAAGGAAGCTATAACGGACTTTAAGCATAACAGTAAAAGAATTGAATTATAGCATATCTGATTTGGAAAGGAAGCTATAACAAAGTCTTCGTCGAATGTTACTGAGTATCCATTATAGCATATCTGATTTGGAAAGGAAGCTATAACAGTTATTAATGAAGCATGTGAATATGGAACATTATAGCATATCTGATTTGGAAAGGAAGCTATAACCGGAAATCCGCCGTTTTTTTTACGTAACGTATTATAGCATATCTGATTTGGAAAGGAAGCTATAACCGGTGTGGAACTGAAAAAACGCTATATTGTATTATAGCATATCTGATTTGGAAAGGAAGCTATAACCAAGATAATTACTTGAGAGCTGAACAAGGAAATTATAGCATATCTGATTTGGAAAGGAAGCTATAACGTGTTGAATGGATACACGGTATGTCTGGTTATTATAGCATATCTGATTTGGAAAGGAAGCTATAACAAGGACGGCTTTAGAATATCGGGAACGGGCATTATAGCATATCTGATTTGGAAAGGAAGCTATAACGATATATTCTTTTGAACCAAAACGGTGTCGATTATAGCATATCTGATTTGGAAAGGAAGCTATAACGGACTTTAAGCATAACAGTAAAAGAATTGAATTATAGCATATCTGATTTGGAAAGGAAGCTATAACAACAAGTAGTGACCAAAGACGGCAAAGCAAATTATAGCATATCTGATTTGGAAAGGAAGCTATAACGTGCAAACCCTACCGACGCAGCGGCTACATATTACAGCATATCTGATTTGGAAAGGAAGCAAAGCGGACAAATACAGAGCGCTTTATTGCTTCGCTTCTCATTCTAAAACTTGCGGTGGGTTTCCCAGTTCCACGCGGTGCGGATAATATCTTCAATCTGCGTATAGCGCGGTTGCCAGCCCAAAATCTCCTTAGCTTTGCGATTGTCCGCATAGAGTTTGGCGGGATCACCGGCGCGGCGTGGCGCAATCTCAACCGGACATTTGAGCCCGCTTACATTTTCTGCCGCTGATATAATCTCTTTAACACTGGTCGGAATGCCGGTGCCAAGATTAATGCACCCGCTGTAGTCATCAAGTTTTTCCAGCGCCAAGCGATGTGCCAGAGCCAAGTCTTCTACATGAATATAATCGCGCAGGCAGGTGCCGTCCGGAGTGTCATAATCAGTGCCAAATATTTTGATATTGGCGCGCTCGCCTTTAATCGCCTTGAGCACAAGCGGAATCAAATGCGTTTCCGGATTGTGGCTCTCGCCGATACTTCCGTCATGGGCGCAACCGGCGGCGTTAAAGTAGCGCAGGGCTATATGTTTGAGTCCATAGGCGCGTTCATAGTCAGCAAAAATTTGCTCAATCATCAACTTAGTGCGCCCATAGGGGTTAATCGGGCTTTGCGGATGATTCTCATCCATCGGGATATATTGCGGCTCTCCATAGGTGGCGCAGGTGCTTGAAAACACAATTTTCTTAACCCCATGTTGCAACATAGTATTAAGCAGATTTGTAGTGCCGACAACGTTATTGATATAGTATTTTTGCGGATCGGTGACACTTTCGCCAACATAAGTAAAAGCCGCAAAATGAATTACGGCCTCAATTTTATGGGTGTCAAAAAGTTGTTGCAGCGAATATTTATCCGCTAAATCTGCATGAACAAACTCGGCTCTGGGATCAACTGCTTCGCGGTGTCCATAAATCAGATTATCTGCCACCACGCAAGAATATCCATTATCCAACAGGTGTTTTACCGTGTGAGAGCCGATATAACCGGCACCGCCAAATACTAAAATCATGCGACATCCTTTGTTTGTTTAGAGTTAACCCTATTGTCGAATGTTTGCCCCACTCCAATGTATCTAAAACCTTGTTTGACAGCTTGTTCTCCGCTCAAGAGATTGCGGCAGTCTACAATGTTTTGGTGGCGCATAAGCTGTGCTGCCTGAGCCAAATCCAAATCCTTAAAATCTTTCCATTCGGTCAAAATTGCCAAAACATCGGCATCTTTGAGGGTGGAATACATATCGTCGGCATAATCAATCTGGTTTCCCAACAGACGACAAGCTGTTCCCATCGCTTTGGGGTCATAAGCGATAATATTTGCCTTATGTTCCAACAGTGCCGCAACAATTTCCATTGCCGGAGATTCGCGGCAATCATCGGTTCCATCCTTAAAAGCCAAGCCCAAAACCGCAATTTTGGGATTTTTTATATCTTTAACCACATTTAATATGCGTTCTGCCATTTGTATTTTGCGTTTTTTGTTGCCTTCAATCGCGGCGTTAATCAATGTCAGATTTACGTCATTTTGGCGCCCCATATAGGCCATAGCCATGGTGTCTTTAGGAAAACAGCTGCCGCCATACCCCGGACCCGGATTCAAAAAACGATTGCCGATACGGCTGTCCAGTCCCATTCCTTTAGCGACTTCCAAAACGTCAGCTCCGGTTTTTTCGCAGAAATCCGCCATCTCGTTAATATAATGAATTTTTATCGCCAAAAAGGCATTGGAGGCATATTTAATAGTCTCCGAAGACCGACGCTTAACAAACAGGATATTAGTTTTGTCGGCAAATGGCTTGTATAGTTCTTTAATTACATTTGCGGCTTTTTCGTTGTTGGCGCCTACCACAATCCGATCCGGATTAAAAAAGTCATGAATTGCAAAACCTTCGCGCAAAAATTCCGGCAAAGAAACCACATCAAATTTAGCAAAAGGATTCTTCTTGGCAATCAGCGCCTCCACATCATCGCCGGTGCCGACCGGAACAGTGGATTTGGTGGCGACTACGGTATATCCGGTGAGGTATTCGGCCAGCTCGGTGGCGGCGGCGTGAATATATTTCATGTCTGCTTCTTTGGTAACCGGATGCGGCGGCGTTCCCACGGCAATCAATACAACATCTGCGTCAGTAACACCGTCTTTGGTAGAAGTCGTAAAGCGCAAATTGCCTGATTTCAGGTTTTTTGCAAACAGTTCTTCAAGACCGTCTTCATATAGCGTGAGTTTGCCGGAATTAAGAGTTTCTATCTTAGAATTATCGTGATCAATACAGACAACCTGATTCCCAAGTTCCGCCAAGCCAACACCGGTCGGAAGCCCGACATATCCGGTACCTATAATTGCAACTTTCATAATACAACGCCTTTTGTTGTTTGGATTACAAAAAACATATCCAAATTTGCCTGCGGTGTCAATAAGGGTTGTGATTGACTTGTGCAGAGTCTTACTTTATATTATCAACAAATAAATTTTTGCGAGGTGCAGATGAAAACAGGGCTGATTTTGGAGGGTGGAGCCAAAAGGGGAATTTACACCGCCGGTGTTTTGGATGTGTTTTTGGAACATGGTATTCGCTTTGATGGCGTTATCGGAGTTTCGGCCGGAGCAATTCACGGCTGTTCTTATGTTTCGGAGCAAATCGGCCGCAGTATTCGCTACAATTTGAATTATGGCGGTGACTATAGGTTTATGAGTTTTCGCTCATGGTTGCTGAGCGGAAATGTGGTCGATACCAAATTTTGTTATCATGAACTGCCTGAAAAATTAGATGTTTTTGATTATAAAACTTTTGAAAAATCAAAGACTGCGTTTTATGTAACTTGTTCCAATGTCGAGAGCGGGCAGCCTGAATATATCAGATGCTTGGACATGTTGGCAGAAATTGATTATTTGCGAGCCTCGGCTTCTTTGCCGGTGGTTTCCAAAATGGTTAAAATCGGCGGCAAAAAATATTTAGACGGCGGCATTTGTGACAGCATTCCGTTGCGCGCATTTACAAATATGGGATATAATCGCAACGTGGTTATCTGCACTCGTCCGCGCGGATACCGCAAAAAGCCTTCAAAAATGACATGGCTCACCAAATTGATTTATCGCAGATATCCAAATTTTGTAAAAGCGGCAGAAAATCGGCATCTGATGTATAATCAGGAGCTTGATTATATTGAGCAGCAGGAAAAAGAGGGCAAGATTATGGTTATCAATCCCAGCAAAACCATCAAGATATCCAAGATGGAGCACAACTTGGATATCGTACGGCAAATGTATGATTTAGGTCGTTCCGACGCAGAAGAGATATGGCCGCAGGTACAACAGTTTTTATCAACCGATAATGCTTAGGCCTTTTTGCTCTTTGTAGTGCGGCGTTTGCCTCTGGTTTGGGGTTTGATTTTGTCTTTTGCCGGTGCTTTTTTAGTCGGCTTGGTCAAGCCTTTGATTAATTTTTCAATCTCTTGCGAATCAGCTTTGTTCATCGCATATAGCGGAATAGAAAAGGCGCCAAATTCACTGGAAGCGCAAATTTTTTGCATCAGATTCATTCGATATCCGCTAAGTTTATAAGGATTAATCCGCAAGATTGATTTTTTGAACAGGCCGTGTCCCAAACACACCTTGCGCACCGAGCGGATGTTTTTCCACTCTAACGGAGAGTTGTGATCTATTTTTATCTCTTTTTCCGAGATAACCGCCAATGGCAGAGGAACCACAAAAACAAACAAGGCGCCAAAAAACGACAATAAACAGGCGCCGATTGCAAAAATATACACGGCTGAGTAATGAGGAAACACCGTTAGGGTAAATAATACAGCCAACCCCAACAAAATAACATTAAACAACACATACAGACCTAACTTTGCGCGGCTGTAATAAAATATGCGAATCTTATCGTTCATGGCAACCTCCCGAGTGATTAACCTTAATACGCCAATATATTAATCGGCAAAGCCTCAGCTTATTGTCAATCTACAATAAATAGAGTATATACTTTTTTAAGATAACGAGCAATCGTATAATTGATTTTTATCTCAAATAAGTCATTAGCTGTGGATAATGTTCCGCAATCTGTTGCAATTGTTTGTCATTTTGCCGGTCTGCGGTGTTAACCATTGCCAGAGTAATTTCTGATGTAAGCTTTAATTCTCGCTCCGGATTCACATATATCAGATTTTTGATGCGGCTTTCCACAATATTAATCGGAGTGCCGGCCAAAACCGCCATCGCCCAAAACCAAATATCATCAGCGTTTGGCGCCAACTTCTGAAATAATTTCACATCTGCAATATCCCGATAAAGTGTGTGGGGCGGATAGAGCACTCCGCCGGCACCGGTAAAAAAGTTATGAAAAGATGCAATGTCATGATTAATGCGGTGTTTCCATTTTTTGTAGGGCAAAATGTTTCCGTCTTTGTCAAATTGCAATCTATGCCCACGGTGGCATTGGACTGATTTAGGATCGCGCAGATAACCGGCATAAAGCAGTTCCAACCAATTAATGGGATAAAAAATATCATCATCGGCAGTTACCAAAATATCCTTAGGAAACTCTTTCAGCGCCGGAATAAGCTTCTTGTAAGAACGTAAATCCTCACACCATTTAATGGTCAGCCCATTGTCTTTCAGCTTAAGCACTGCTTCAGGAATGTCATTTTCGCCATTTGGAAACTGAGACGGCGCCAGCCACAAGATTACCGCATCTGGCTTAAGACTTTGGTTTAACAACGAATAAATCGTAAAGTGAATATCATACATGCGTTCGGGGAATGATGTAAGAGTCACAATCAATTTTGGCGAGCGTCCTGAATTTACGGCAACTCCGCATCCTTGAAAATCATCAATAATTTTTTGCATTGCGGGTTTGTCAACATGCGGCAGATATTTGATTTTGCCACGGCGATATTTTTCTTCAGAAATAACGCGAAATAATCTGAGGGTTTTCAGCCAAAGTTTGCCAGGTTGCATGATGTTTCTCCACTAAGAATTCATCCAAAGGTTAAATAAATAAAGGACGATTGCCGCATAAGCTCCGGCAAAAATATCATCCAACATTACGCCAAAAGCGTTGCGCACTTTGCGATCAGCCCATCCTGCCGGCTGCGGTTTGGTAATGTCAAACAGGCGAAAAAGCATAAAGCCCAAAAGGTACAACAGCCAAGAGTCGCCGTCAAACTGCAAATTATCAGCAATCAGTACAAAGCTCAAAAGTTGTCCGGCAACTTCATCAATAACCACAAAAGACGGATCGTGCTTGCTGGTTTTAAGCACTTCGTGAGTTGCGCAGGTTCCGATAACAAATACAATCGCTGTTGCAATCAAAATTCCTGCCAGTCCGAAGTAATATGCCAAAACTGCGGCAAAGGGCAGGGTAACCAGAGATCCTGCGGTGCCCGGAGCGGCGGGCGCGTATCCGGCGCCAAAGAAAGTGGCAATAAGATAAGCGAGTTTTTTCTTCATAAATTTTCTCCGCCAAGTAGTTAATTTCAGAGTCAGGTTAATATAGCGGCGCTCGTTTGGCAAGCGCAAAATGCGGATTATTTTGCGTTAGAGCATTAGTTATGAGGAAAAATGATATTTTTTAAAAAAAGTACTTGTGTAAAATTTTTTTTGTGCTAAAAGGTTATTCCGTTATCGGATTGTAGTTCAGCCTGGTAGAACGCTTCGTTCGGGACGAAGAGGTCGCTGGTTCGAGTCCAGTCAATCCGACCATAAAAAAGCCGCCCCTCGTGGGCGGTTTTTTTGTGGTAAGAATACAGAAGTCTCGAACCAGCGAAGAAGCTGGTTTGACTACCAGCGAAAGCGATATGGGTGTATCGTCAAAGTTGGGTACAGAGTGAAAATTATAAAAATAATAGACAAAAATGTGAAAATATATTACAATTAATCAAATATTATACTTTGCATATTATATTTATTTCAAAGTAGCACTTTGTTGGGAGGCGTAATATGGGAACTTTCAGAAATTATGGCGGAAACGAACGTCACAATATAGAAATTAATCAAGAAACTTTATCCGAATTCAAAAATTGGTTGGTTAATGATTCTTCTCCGACACAGGGCAACGTTAAATTTCATATTGCTGATGATATTCCTATGAGTGATATTGTGTTTACCTCCGGCAAAAACACAGATATCTGTGCGTATGCGATCTATGAGACTATAAGAAAAAATCCTGATCGTATCAATGAATGTATTAATTTGGCCAATAAAAATCCTCAAATTCTTCTTAATGTTATAAATATTGCCGAAAATTTTGATTATGATTTCTGCCGGAAAATATTAGAAAATATAGAAAAGCGCCCGATGTCTGACAATTTGGCGTTGTTGAATAGTGAACACAGTTATTATTTTGACAAGAACTTTCTTGGTCAGCCGGAGAATATAACGAAACTTTCTTTTGAAAAAGAAAGACATTTGATGCAAATTCTTGACGCAGCTGAAAGATGCAAAACAGCCTACGGACACAACAATAATCAAGATTTTTTAAAGTTCAAAATTGCTGAAGAACTCTATAAAAGAGGAGATTTGTTAAATTACCAAGGCTTAAGTGAAGAACAGCGAAAAAAAGCAATTCAAACCTTTTTACTTGAACACCGAAAAGACGGACTTGAGCAGTTGGTTGAGCGTCTTGATGAAAAGATTTTGACCGTAGATGTTATAAAAGAGTTGATTGTGGATAGCGACAAATCTCTTCGATATGGAAACATAAGGTTTGAGGGGACTGGGTGGTTTCCCAATAGTTCGAGTGAATATGCCAAACAAGATACCTCAAAGGCCCAGACTCAAGCCGAGAAAAACGTTAATATTCTTCCCAATGGCTATAAAAAAGTTCGTGATGCTCTGATTAAAGCCTCAAAGCGCACAAACAATAAATCAGCTAATGCCGGCTTTAGAACAATTTGCCAGAAGTTGTTTGACGCAAAATCATTTGATGAAATACCGGCAGAGAAGATTAGCGGTTTGCTCGCTGATGTGAATCTTCAAACAGCGCAATATGACATTGCTAACGGTAAGGTCAAAAATCTGACGGTTGATGCTTTGCAACAAGTCATAAATACTGATAAAGATGGTTATTACATCCGCCAAATAACCAATGAAGATATAGCAACAGTCGAGCGCTATGGCAACGGAAAACGGATTATGCTACCCAATACGGTTCAGGGGCTTATTGATAGAAACTCTGTTCTTGACGTCGATGGTCTTGATTTTATACGTTTATCCGAGAAGTACGGTAAATTTAGTAAACTTTCTCCCAAAGAAAAACGTGCGATTATTTCTCGCTCAGAAGTGGCGTTTAAGGCGGATACTTCATATTTTTGTCTTGATATGCCAGATAGCCGAATGACTTCTGAGCAGAAATTTAAAACTTCATGCCGTTTTGCAATTTTGGCCAGTGACGCCGTTCAGCAAAAAAAGGATTTTACCCCTGAACAAAAATCAGAGCTAAAAGAACTAACCGGCAAAGAATACACCGCAAAAGAAATATTGTCACTGGTTGATGAGAACTATCTTGCACGCAAAGAATTTGCTCGTAAACGTTCTCAGCTTTATAGAGAGATTGAGGCTGTAGATAACTGCTGTCACTTAGAGCAGCAAAAGACCAGCAAGGTTGCAGAAAAAATAAGCGACTTGCAGGCCGCATTCAAAGAAATGCAAAATTGTAGCAAAGATAAAAGTTTTGCGGCAAAAGATGAAGAGGCATACAAGGCAGAAAATGTTGAACGCCTGATTTCTCAATACATTGATCAATGTGTTTCAGCGCAATATCACAGTGATCCGACACCTCTGCCGCAATTGGAGAAGCCGAGCTTTATTGGTTCAATATTTGGCTTCAGAAAAGAAAGCGAGCGCCAAGAATTTAATAGAGCTGTTGAAAAATTAAACGCGGTTGTATCTAGGCTTGCTCGTGATGTTGATTTGAGTGAATTATCCCAATACAAAGGTAAAATGTTGGCAGATGATACCAAAGAAGCCGCCCAACAAAAATCCGGCGAGGCAGCTCAAAATAGTGCGGCGGTTGATAGTTTAACGCAGGATTTTTGCAGAGCTGTCTCAATTGATGAGCAAATGTCGCTTCATGATCAAATTGTCGCAAAATCACCAATTTCTCCAGAAAATCTTGACTTAAATTCCTATATCTCGGATCGACGTGGGCAGTTTGATTTGGAGCAGTTGGCCAAAATGGAAAAAGCCGAACAGGCCATTTCTAAAGCCCGCACGACTATAGCTAAATCTCTTGAATGGAAGAAAACGGAGAAAGACAATGCGTTGCAAGCAGAGGCTAATCTTCAGCAACAAGAAGAGAGAAAAAGTTTAGAGGCGCGAGTTTGCACGGCTATACAGAAATTGCGGTCCCAAGGTGGAAACAATATGTTGCTTGAAGAAATTAATGAAGGCATAAAAGCAAAGAGCGATAAAAAAGCCAAAAATCCGGAGGGTTTTGACAAATTAGCAATGAAACAGGCTCTTAAACAGAAAAAAAGCCAACAAAACGGCTAATTGCGTATCTCACACAAAACCGCCCCTCGTGGGCGGTTTTTTTTGTGGTAAGAATACAGAAGTCGGTTCACCGTCAAAGTTGGGGGTATCAGGCAGACGAAAGAACGTCGGTGCTGCAAAGCAGATGTTACGCAACGGTGGAGTGAAACAACGCTAATCCTCTGGTTTTTGTTTAAATAGAGAACCCATGATGTTTTATTATTGAGATATGATAGCTAGAAAAAAGTACCAGCTTGTATATCCTGTTAATTATCTACCTGTAGACTCTCCTCTACCTATAAACCTTGCTTGAATTCTTCTTTCCGTTTTTGCTCTATTTTTTTCTTGTGTTTCTCTATTTTTTGCTTCTTGTTTCTCTCGTTTTGCTTTTTCTTCTTGTTCTTTCTGTTGAACACGTTGTCGAAGCTCTTGCTCTCTTTGCTTATCTCTAGCTAACTTGTTCATTTTATTTGCATATTCCTTATATGCCTTTCTTTCTTTTGGGGCGACTATAACAAATTTATCAATAAAATGAGCGAATTGCTTAGCCTTGTCGTCTTTAGATTTATCTAATTGATAACGAATACTGTTTATGTCATTTATATCAGTATCATCGCTTAATTCTAGTCCATAACGGGCTGATTTACCAAATCCTATTTCACACAATTTGATTTCTCTGTAACCATCTGAAATTACCTTTCTTTTTTCTACAGTAACAGCTTGTGAATTTCCGTCGCTATCTGTTACATTAAAACATACGAAGTCTGTACGTGCTATTGTAGGATCAACGTCTCTAGGGTCTCCCCAACTAAAATAGTCCTTTTCCTTAACATCATTAGTTTTTTCGACAGTGTATCGGTCTTTACCATTTTTAATTACTCTGGAGCCATTATCTTTTACTTGTTCAACTTCACTCATATTGGCAACTGCAATATTTCGTAATGTATCTATTCTATCCCTTAAATTCATAGTTTTTCTCCTTACCTGAAAGACTTTAATAATATTACAATTTTATTTCATCTGCCTTTAGACAAATATTAGTATATTTTTGTTTATAAGTCAATCCAAATAGTTCTTGCTTTTATATATTAACGACGGCTGTATTTTTTTATTTGGTATTTTAGAAGGTATCTGTTTCCTGATTTAGAGAGTTATCCCGACCATAAAAAAGCCGCCCCTCGTGGGCGGTTTTTTGTGTTAAATCTTGTTTTTTTATTTATTGACATAATTGTTCGAAAGCTGTACATTGTGTCAAATTATTTGTTGGGAAATATCAGAAGGGTATATAATGAATAAAGAAATCAAAACAGATGTTTTGTCTAAACAAATGTGCCGCTATAAGAAAATTTCTGCTGATTTGCGCAAAAGTTTTAGCTTGAGAAAGTGGAATGAAGTTAATCAGTTAGAATTTGCGGCAGATAATTTTTTAGACGAACTGAAGAATGATAAGTTAAATGTTAATTCGGATAATGTTAAAGTTCTGGCCGATTATATCAATACATTTGGCAGGCCGCAGGCCAAAGAGCTTTTTGCCAAAATTCAACCGTATGCGGATTTTGATCTTAAACAATACGCTGAGATGCCAGATTTAAGCATGCGTCAAAAATTGCGTTATGCGTTAACCGGCAATGTCGAAAAATATTTATCTGCCCCGCAAATGAAAAAACGTATCCAAAAGCTCAAAAAATTGGATAAAACGGAAAATTGGCACCCCGGCATAATGTTAAAAAAAGAAAAGCTTTGCAAAGAGGCTGAAAACTACGTGCATTCGGTTCTTAACGGCAAAGTTTTGGTTAAGCCGGAAGATTGTCAACAATTTGTAAACTATGTAAAATTTTTCTGCCATCCCATTTATGATAACAGTCCGGCGCAGCAAGTTTTGGCCAAAATACAAAAACAAATTGCTGAACAGCCGGTTGCGCAGCCAAAGTCAAAAGAAAAAAGCACTTGGGCAAAATCTTTGCGTAATTACATAAGTTCTAAAGTTAAGGTTGCGGCCTTGACGACATTGGCGGTTGCCGGTTCTTTGCTGGGGCTAAAGACGTGCGACGCCAAGCAAGATACCGCTCCACAAAATCCAAAAACCGAAATTATGGCTGCTCCCGTTAAACCGGCTGTTAAAGATTCGGTTTTTGCTCAAAAACACACTCCGTCCAAAGTTGATTCGGCGCAAGATTCTGCAGAGCAAAAGATATGGAACAATTACTATGACAACACAGTAGAGATTTTCTTATCTGCGGCTCAGAAAAATAAATTATATTCAAAAATTGAAAGTCAGGTTGCAAACGGTATTTTTGAGCTTCCGGACGGTGTAAGCAAAGAAAAGTTTGCTTATTGTGTTGCTATTTATAAAGAATATGGACTAAAGACTTCTTTGGAAAATGCGCTGAACAGCACCACCAAATTGTCTAAAGATGCCGCTCAACAGCTGGAAAAAGACATCAGCGCCGCCGGCAAAAAAGGTGAGGGCGCTAAAAAAATTGCCGAGCGCATCAATCACGGAAAATTGAAAAAATACAGCAAGTTTGACCGATCTTCTTCTCGTTTGCAAAAACAACACGCTAAGACTTTGGCTGATATTATGAAACTGAAAGCTAATCACGGGCGGTAGTTGCGATTGACAGCCTTATGGATATGGGTTATCCTTAAACAAAATTACTTTATCCGGAGGCAGATATGAAGAATAATTCGCAACAATGGCTGGATTGGGCAAAAGAGCTTCAAGCAATTGGGCAGAACGGTTTGACTTATACTAAAGACAAGTTTGACGAGGAACGTTTTGCACGTTTGCGAGAGATTTCTGTCGAGATTATGAGCGCCTACAGCGGATTGAGCATTGAAAAAGTGCAAGGGCTGTTTTGTAACGAGAGCGGTTACCAGACCCCGAAACTAGAAACCCGTGCGGCAATTTTTAATGGTGATAAAATCCTGCTGGTGCGCGAAAATGACGGAACTTGGGCGCTGCCTGGCGGCTGGGTTGATTATAATCAGAGCATAAAATCCAATGCTGAAAAAGAGGTGTTTGAAGAAGCCGGCTTGCAGGTGCGCGCGGTGCGAATTATTGCTCTGCAGGACCGCAACTTGCACAATCTTCCGCCTTATGCCTATGGGGTTTGCAAGGTGTTTGTTGAGTGTGAGGCAATTAGCGGGAGTTTCAGCCCAAATCTTGAAACGACTGAGAGCCGATATTTCGGAATTGCTGAACTGCCCGAAAATATGGCAGTGGAAAAGTGCACGGCAGAGCAGGTTAAAATGTGCTTTGCGGCTCATAATAATCCGGCTTGGATTGTTCCGTTTGAATAATCTTTTATTTGTCTGTGTGTTATATAAATTCTAAACTGGCACAAAAATTGCATATATACCTGTGAGTTAGTTTAAACAATATGCAACGAGAGGTATATCATGGCACTCAGTTCATTTATGCCCAGCACGACGGGATTAGAGGCGCAAGGCCACGCATTAGGCGAGGTTGCGACCAATATTGCCAATATGCGCACCGTGGGCTATAAGTCCAATCAGACCATGTTTTACAGCCTGCTGGGTTCTAATCCGGTAGTCAAGTCGCACAACAGCGGAATTGCCTCATCGCGGGCAGATATTGCCGGCGTCGGCTATTATGACCGCACCAATATTTTGGACGGCGGAATTGTTTCCACCACCGGCAATAACTATGACGTGGCAATCTCCGGCAACAGCAACGCATTTTTCACTTTACGTGACAACTTTGGCAATATGTACTATTCGCGTGCCGGCGATTTTTCTACCCGCACCGAAGGCGGTGTCACCTATCTGGTTAACAGCGGCGGACTAAAAGTGCAGGGTTTTCCGTCAATTGAAGGGCGTGATGAATATGGCGTCAGTGCGGAGGATATCGTAATTAAGTATCCCGAAAAAGTGCCGCCGGTTCCTACCACAGATTTGACCATTACCGCCAACGTGCCGGCAACCGGTGTCGATAGCAGCAGCTATTCCATGACTGTTTATGCTCCCACTCATGACGGCGAAACCATGAATATGATTTTCAAGAAGGTTGAAGGACAGCAAAATTTATGGGAGCTTTCTTTTTCTGTAGAAGGCGGAACCGCTACCGGCAGCGTAACTCAGGTGCAGTTCAACAGCCGCGGCGAAGTTGAAACACCAAAGGTTTTGGATGTCAGCATTGCTTGGGATGATGGTGATGCCAATCATGTGCACTTAGATATTTCCAATATGACGCAGTTGGCCGGCGGTCCGGGCACAACTTATGTCAAGCAGGATGGCGCCCCTGGCGGGCAGTTTGTCAAGAGCTTTATTGATAAAGATGGCGTTGTCAAAGCCTATTACAGCAACGGCGATACCTATAACTTTGGCAAAATCGCTTTAACGGCGTTTACCGCGCCGGAGAACTTGACTCCGATAAACGGCACTTTGTTTGAGGCCAACGGCGAGACCGGCAACACTCACTTTGTAGAAAATAATGGAATTTTGCAACCTCAGGCATTGGAGCAGTCCGCAGTGAATGTTGAAGAAGAGTTTTCTAATATGATTGTGGTGCAACGAGCATATAGCCTAAACACGCAGAGCTTTACCGCCACTAACGAGATGCTGCAACAGCTGATTGACTTGAAAACCTAGTCTAAGACAATAAAAAAGGAGCCGCAAAGGCTCCTTTTCTGATTGCATTTTAGCAATTATTTGGACTTTTTAGAAAGCTTTTTGCTGTTAGAAAGCTTGCTGTTATTAGAGTTTTTGCTGCTGGAGAGTTTGGAAGAACTCGGGTTCAAAACAGTAGCCTTAAAACTTGCAGATTTCAAGCTGGCAGCTCTGGCAACAGACTTCTTGGCGGCAATAACGCGGCTGGAAGCCAATTTTTTGCTGGCGGTTTTCAAAGCAGACATTGCGTTCAGCTGATGAATGGCAGCATCCCAATCCTGAGCGCTGGTGTTGGCCGGACAACCATTGTTCTGCCAAATGTAATAAGCAGCCTCGGCAATAGCTTTATCATTAAATTTAATCATCGGTAATCTCCAAATATCAATATAAATTTCTCAAATCATACATAAATTACGCATAAAAGTTTAATAAAGCGTTTATTTTCGGTTGTTTTTTATAATAAAATCAATAATTTTACCAATAATGTTCCAAAGATCAAACATCACCGGAAATACATATTCGTTGGCGGCAGTTGCTCAATTGCGGATCACAAATATGATGCCTATCGTCGTCATACCTGCATAATGTTTGATTTTGGCGCAACTACTGCCGCCAATGAGCCCAAAACCAAATTAGGTCATTATCCAAATTATTGACGATATAAAATAAATGCGCTAGGTTTTACTCTGTTTGCATTTATAAAGAAGGAGTTTACCTAAATGAAGAAAATAATTGTTTTGTTATCAGTTTTATTTTTCAGCAAATTAGCTGTTGCCGCAGAACCGATTGAGGGATATTGGACTACTATTGATGATGAAACAAATACTCAAAAAAGCGTGGTTCGGGTTTATGAATACGATGGTAAATATTATGCACGTGTGATTGAGCTCTTCAAGAATAAAGATGCTACAGCCAAAATTGCAGGTGCTCCCAAAATTATAGGTTTGGATATTGCTTGGAATCTGCAAAAAGATGGAGATAAATATAGCGGCGGAGAGATTTTGGATCCGGCCAAAGGAAAAGTTTATGGCTGTGAAATGTGGCGCGATGGAGATAATCTGATTGTCAGAGGAAAAATAGCTTTTTTGGGCAGAAATCAAACCTGGCTGCCTAACAAAAATTATACCTCAGCTGCCGCTCTCACTCCTCAAATTCCGGTGGAGTAAGTTTACTTTGTCTCAAGCCTCTGCAATATGAGGGGTTATATTTGTCCGAAACATCTTAAAGTTTTATGCCGGTCTGATTAGTAAGCAAATTTCGATATTTTGCGATTTGATAATATTAATGATTGTTTTATTAATCAAAATATGCTATAACTCACACAAGAACACATTATTTACATATTAAAAAAACACAAAATGAAACAGATTTTATTTTTCATTGCTCTTTGCATGTGTATATGTTCATGCAATCAGCGAGAGAGCAGAGATTTACGAAAGCTTGAGGAGCTTTCGATAAAACATCTCAATGAAGCGCGAGCTTACAACGATTCCATACAGAAGTATGAAATCATTGTGCTTCACGAGGGTGATGACACAGTTAACGTCTACGTCAGAAAGGGCGAGAAGATAACTGATGTTCAAGTTCTCTGCAAAGAGAGCAGAAACGTGGATGTCATTTTCAATGACTTCTCTCGTATGTTCTCTATCTTCGTCCCCAAGGGCGATAAAATCAAGACCTGGAGTCTTGAGTCTATCGAGACCGATAGACGCAAGATAAAGGTCAACGTTATATACGAGTGATCAAAAGCGGCTTCTTAATTTCAATAAGAGGCCGCTTTTTTTGCAAAATATCTCAATAATCTTAAAACAACAAAACCATGTCGGCGTGTTTTGATGCGCATATTGTCTTATTGCCCCAATGGAATGCTGTACAATATTCAGTTTTTGTGATAATATCAAAAAAAGGGGAAGAATATGAAAGAATATGAGCCAAGCCTTCAACAAATTGCAGAAGATCTTCAAAAACTGAATTTTGAAGAGAAAAGCTTGTATTTGTCTAAACAATCTCCAAATTTCACATCATTTTTTTCCAATCAAACTTTTGGGCAATATCTGTTTTCTAAGGTTACGTCCGCAAACGACAAATTTCACACCAATACAACCAACAAGCCTATCTTGGAATTTCTGAGAGAGCACGAAGCCGCCAGAGATAATCTCCTCAAATTAATAGTAGGAGAAGATTACTTTCCCCATTATATGCGGCATCTGGAAGAATTAAGAGAAAAACGTTGTCAGGAAATTATGGATAACACCCAGCATTTGTATCATTTCAGCCAGATACCGCCAATTGAAATTGGTGATTTTATAGCCCCGCACCCCCAAAAAATAGGGAATGCCATATCAGAAAAAATAAATAAACCTCTATGCTATGCTTCTTCAGAGAAAGAATCTCAATATGTTATCAAACCTAGTTCTGTATCGCAAAAAAATGGTGAGAAAGTAAGTATATTTATGGATGAAAAGGCAGCCTTGATTAGCGGTTGCCAGCCGACAGAATTTCTTGATAAGCAGGCTTTGTCATATCGCTATGAAGTAGATAAAGATACATTTAAGCCCAACGTGGCTCTTGACGGCACATTTACCAATGAATATGAATCCGCTGCAAAAGCAAAAATTCTTCAGGTAGAGGGACCTTTTTCCATTATAGATATGACATCTCCCAGAAATCAGGGAGGTTGGGATATTCCGGTATATTTTATTCCCAATATAAAAGATAAAAGAATGATTTATGATAAAATAAATGAATTGCGCGGTATCGGAATAACTCGGAAATCAGCGATGAAACAGGTATCACAACAATATCCTGATCAGTTAATCTTTTTTAATGAAGACGATGAATTAGTTTCTTATGCCAAAAATCTTGAATCTGAAAAAGCGAAGTTGGAAGCACGTCAAAAAGTTGAAGAATTGCAACAGCTAAAGAATTTCAATACTCAAGAGCGTCAACGAAAAATCGCAATAGAAGTTGCCAATAAGGAAGTGATTGCACGCAACTTTCAAAATCCAAAAAATCGCAAGGCCGTGCATCGATGGCTCAGGAAAAAAGGTAGAAAAGAAGGTGGCGAAAAACCAATAACTGAAAAAGAGCTCAAAATAATGAAACTCAAAGCGATGGGCTCAAAAATGCGATAATCCCAAACATCTTTGAAAACCTTATTGAGCAAGGCGAGAAAGAGGAGCCGCAGCGAAATTAGGTTCCAAAGCGAGGCCCGTCCCCAAGAAGACGAGCGCAAGAGAAGTCTGATTGGCAAGAGCACAAAAAAAGTGCCTATAAAAAGGCACTTATTTGAAATGGTGCTCGGGGACGGGATCGAACCGCCGACACGAGGATTTTCAGTCCTCTGCTCTACCGACTGAGCTACCCGAGCATCAGATAACGAAAAGTCTTATAATGCATATTTTTGAGCTTGTCCAGTTAAAAATTGCATTTAAGGATATTTTTTTATTAATGTTATCTGACCGGTTTAATAATTGGCTTCTTTGACCGCTTTATCGGTTACAAAATCGCCGGTGCGTTCGGCCGTGTTGCTGAAACTTTCCATAAACGAGTCAAAATATCCCTGATCATAAAGATATTTACCGCCATAGGCCAATCCTGCCAGTATCACCAGATAAACCAATGCTTTCATTTCTTTTCTCCTTTATTAAATGTAACAACACTATAACTCTAATGTTTTAATAAATGGTTGTTTCTCGCTAAAATTTGTTTTATCTGTATTAAAAATCAGAAAGGATAAGGCAATGTGCAACTTTCCCTATGGGCAAAAAGAATTAGATTATCTTTCGGCGGCAGACCCGAAATTAGCCGCGGTGATTGCGGCTGTAGGCAAAATAGAACGCCGACTTAATCCCGATATCTTTGCTTCATTGATATCTTCCATTATATCGCAACAGATTTCCGGCAAAGCGGCAGACACCATTCGCGCTCGGGTAGAGGGTTTGTGCAGAGGCAAAGTCACTCCGCAGGCATTACAAAAGATCTCTGCCGATTCTCTGGCTGCCTGCGGACTAAGCCAAAACAAAGTGCGCTATATTCAATCTGCTGTGGCAGCGGCAATTGACGGCACTATAAATTTTGCCGCTCTGGATAAATTGTCCGATGAGGAAATTATTGCCCAATTAACCGCTTTGCCCGGAGTAGGGCGCTGGACGGCAGAGATGTTGCTGATATTTTCACTATCGCGATCAGATGTTATCAGCTACAATGACTTTGGCATTCGCAAAGGTATGGAATTGTTGTACAAAATAGATAAGCTTAGCAAAAAAGATTTTTTGCATCTTAGTTCAGTTTATCATCCTTATGCCACGATTGCCTCGTTTTATTTATGGTATGTCGGCAACAACAATTGGCAGCCCTGATATAAAGAAACAGCCCGAGCGACACCAACGTGCCACCGGGGCTGTTCTTGTTTGAGGTTTATTAGCAGACCTTATTAGGCAGCTTTTTTAGCCTTTTTAGCAGCAAATTCGTTCATTGTCTTAATGACATAGTCCAAATCCTCGTTGTCCAGATACGGAGTCATCGGGATAGACAGAACGGTTTTAGAAAGTTTCTCACAAACCGGCAAAGAACGGTTGTTCCATTTTGCATAAGCTGTCTGAGTGTTAACCGGACGTGGATAATATGCGCCGCACGGAATACCATTTTCTTTGAGGTATGCCATCAACTCATCGCGATCTTCGCAATGAATGGTGTACAGAGCGTATGCAGATTTGCAGTTAGGCAGGATTTTTTGTTTGCCGAAGTAGCTGTCCAACTCATTGTCATAGCGGTTGGCTACGCGAGCTCGATCCTTAAGTTCCTGATCAAAAACAGTCAGTTTGAGCAACAAAACCGCACCCTGAAAAGAGTTCATGCGACCGGTCATGCCTAAACGAACGTTGTCATAATGATCTGCAGGGCTCATACCGTGAACGCGGCAGGATTTAACCAGTTCATTTTCTTCATTGCTGTTGGTGAATACCGCGCCGCCGTCACCATAGCAACCCAGAGGTTTAGTCGGGTAGAATGATGTGGCGGTCATATCGGCGATAGAGCCGGCGTGCTTGCCGTTGTATACCGAACCAAAAGATTGACATGAGTCAGAAAGCACTTTCATTCCGTTATTGTGGGCAATTTTACTAATTTCATCATAATCGCACGGAGAACCGAAGATATCAACCGCAATAACCGCCTTAAGCTTGAGTTTGCCTTCTTTTTTAACTTCATCAATAGCGCGCTGCAAATCTTTGGGATCCATATTGAAGGTATTGGGATCGGAGTCTACAAAAATCGGGGTTGCGCCCAACAAAACCGGAGCCTCTGCAGATGCGACAAATGTGAAAGACGAAACAAACACGGCATCGCCGGGTTTAACATCCCAAGCCATCAGCGCCAAAGTCAGCGCATCGGTGCCGGAACCGCAGGTTGAGCAATACTTAGTGCCGGCGTATGCGGCCAATTTTTCATCTAATTCTCTGGTTTCCGGTCCCTGACAATATGCGCCATGATCCAAGATTTTGCCGAAAGCATCCAAAAAATTATTGCGTCCGATAATGTTCTGAGATGTTTTGCAGTCAAACAACATAATCGGTTTTGCAGGTTTGTTAGTCATAGTTTCATATCCTCATACAAGTTTCAACTGAGCCACATCTTAAGTCGCTTTGTCGGCAATGGCAAAACACAAAAAATTTCCGCATTGTAACAAAAAAAATCATCTGCAGAAAACGGCTGAAAATTTATTGATTTATGCAAATAAAATGCTATATTAGCGCTAGGATAAATAATAGAAAAGAGGCCGCAGTGTCCATTAAATCGCTAAAAAACTTAGTTGCCGTGTCTGCAATTGCGCTTACTTCTGCATGCGCTTTCAACGGTCAGCTCCAACGTCCCGAAGCAACATTTGATCCTTATGAGAGCGCAAATCGCAAGATTTTTGCTTTTAATGACGGATTCTATGAACACGTTATGTTCCCGATTGCCAAAGGATATCGCAAAATAACCACTCCCAGCGTGCGTGAACGTGTCAGAACCTTTGTTGCCAACCTCAAAGAGCCGGTTTCTGCCGCCAACCATTTGTTGCAACTGGAGTTTGCCGATTCGCTGACAAACTTGGGGCGCTTTGCACTCAATACCACCATGGGCTTGGGCGGTATGTATGATGTTGCTCAGGGGTGGAATCTTAAACCGTCGCAGACTTCGTTTAACGAGACATTGGCCAGCTGGTGCGTGACCGAAGGACCGTATGTGGTTGTGCCGTTTATTGGCGCCAGCACTCCCCGCGGCATAACCGGAACTTTGGTTGATGCGGTGGCAGACCCTGTATATTGGGCAACCAGAAATGATGCCAATGTTCATGACAAAATCAGCTATTCCTACAATGCGGTCAAATATATTTCTGTTGCCGAAAATTACGAGGGATTGTATAAAGACCTAAAGCATAATTCGGTTGATTTTTATTCAACCATGCGTTCGGCTTATCGTCAAAACCAGAGCAAGCTGAAATGCCGCTTTGCCAATGCGCCGGAGGCTGCAGCCTATGACTTTGACTTTGATGTCGAAGAAGAATAACCCCTAACAGGAGCCAGACTAATATGATCAAAAATTTGTTAAAAATTTTGTTTGTTGCAATGTTGCTTTTTGCCGGTAGTGCTCAGGCTGAAGTAGATGCCGCTAAAGCTGAAAATTTTGTTAAAAATGTAACCGCTGAAGGTATTGAGCAAATAATCAATGCCAATGTGCCGCAGGCAGAAAAAGACAAGCGTTTTGCCAAGCTGTTTAATGAGGCGTTGGATTTGGATTTTATCGGACAGTTTGTGTTGGGGCGCAACTGGCGCACCGCTACCGCCGATCAGCGCAAAGAGTTTATCAAAGTGTATCGTCAGCTCAATGTCAGCACCTGGTCAAAACGCTTTGATGAGTTTAAGGGCAAACAGTTCATTTTCAAAGGAACCGCTCCTTCTAACTCCACCGGACAGGTGTTTGTTAATTCTGTAGTGCCGATGGAGCAGGGCGAGCCGGCCAAAGTTGTTTGGCGCGTGCGTGAAAAAAATGGACAGTATAAGGTTGTTGATATCATTATTGAAAACGTCAGTCTGGCCATTACCGCCCGCAATGAATACACCGCTTTTATCAAAAACAACAAAGGCGGCGTAGATGCTCTGATCGCCAACCTCAAGAGCAAGATTAAATAAACCTCTGCTCAGGTTGCTAAAGCCGCCTTTTAGGCGGCTTTTTTGTGGCTTAATTGGTCAAAGATATGTTGGCCTTGGCCAATTCTTTCTTACCCATCGGGTTAAACTGGTAATAGTAGACCAGCTCGCGCTTGTTTATTGTTCCTGCATCTATCGCCGCCTCCGGCACGCCCCAAATAATAGAAAACGGCCATGTTAACAAGTTCAAAAATCCATATAGCCAATATGAACTGTCGCCGGCATTGCCTGATGCCAAATAAAAATCACCGCCTCCCGGAAGTAGATTCAGAGCCGCGGCGCCTGCCGGATTGGCAGGGCGTTCAAAATTGCCGATTGGTTTGTCAACGGTTATTCCATTGGCTTGCAAAATATGCAAAGTATCTTGTTCTTGCTTGGTTATGGTTGTGCAGGCGGTTAGTATTGCCGCCAACAACAGCAGATATAATTTGCGCATGATTTTATTTCTCCTTATTTCATAATGAAAAAGCCACCTGAAAATAAGGTGGCCGGGGAGTACAAAAATCATACAAAGAGAGATGATCCTTTCAGCCTTTAGGCAAGCCCTGAACATACGCTGAAAGCTCCCCGACCAAAGTCGGGGATATAATTTGATGACGGTGCTATATCGGCACCGCTCTTTGTATGGAGATTTTGTAGTCTCCGTACCTCATCGGGTACGGATTCACTTTATGAGCAAAACCGCAAAAAGGCAAGATGATTCTTTATTTGTAATAAACAAAAAAGCCGCCCTGTTGAGAGCGGCTTTATGCTGCAATAATTACAGTTATTTATTCTGGCTCGGCATTTTGGCTTCTTCTACCAAAGCGGCAATAAAGTCATCAAGCTTCATAACCTCTTGCTTCTCAGAACCCAAACGGCGAACCGTAACTGTGCCGTTTTCTTTTTCCTTGGCGCCGACAACAGCGATTACCGGAATCTTAGCAACTGAGTGTTCACGAATTTTATAAGTGATTTTCTCATTGCGGGTGTCAGTTTTGGCATACAATCCGGCGACACGCAGTTTAGCGGCAACTTCTTCGGCATAGTCATCCATGTCGCTGACAATCGGGCAAACCACAACTTGTTCCGGAGAGAGCCACAAAGGTAATTTACCGGCATGGTTTTCAATCAAGATTCCCAAGAAACGCTCAATTGAGCCAAACAAAGCTCGGTGCAGCATAACCGGTTGATGTTTTTCGCCATCTTCGCCAATATAGCTGATGTCAAATCTCTGCGGCAAGTTCATATCCACCTGAATTGTGCCGCATTGCCATTCGCGTCCGATTGCATCTTTGAGGATGAATTCTAACTTCGGACCATAAAAAGCGCCTTCGCCTTCATTGATTTCAAACTCATATCCGTGCTTGCTCAGGGCTTTTGCCAAAGACTGCTCGCACAAATCCCAAATTTCATCAGAGCCAATGCGCTTTTCCGGACGAGTTGACAAATAAATCTTAACCTTGTCAAAACCAAAGTCCTTGTAAATATCAAAAATCAGCTTCAACGTGGTAATGCACTCATCTTCCATTTGTTCCGGAGTGCAGAAGATATGCGCATCGTCTTGAGTAAATTCGCGCACGCGCATCAACCCCATCAATGAGCCGGATGCCTCATAACGGTTAACCTTACCGAACTCTGCCATACGCAACGGCAAATCACGATAAGAGCGGATACCCTGTTTATAAACCAACAATCCGCCGGGGCAGTTCATCGGTTTGATGCAGAACCATTTTTTATCTTCTGTCTGGCCTGAGTAGTTGTGCGCGCCATATTTTTCCCAGTGACCAGAGGTCTCCCACAAACAGCGATCCATAACTCGCGGAGTGGATACCTCAATATATCCGTTGTTTTCCTGACGTTTGCGCATATACTCAATCAGTTTGCGATATACTTTATATCCTTTGTCATGCCAGAACACGGCACCCGGAGCATATTCCGGTTCAAAGTGGAACAAGTCCATTTCTCTGCCAAGTTTGCGGTGGTCGCGCTTGGCGGCTTCCTCCAACATTTGTAGATACTCGTCCAAATCTTTTTTGTTGGCCCAAGCCGTTGCATAAATACGTTGCAACATTTCCTTGCTGGAGTCACCGCGCCAATAAGCTCCGGCAACTTTTGTCAGTTTGAAGGCATCGCCGATTTTTCCGGTAGACGGCACATGAGGACCGCGGCACAAATCAGTAAAATTACCCTGCTCATACAGAGAGATGGTCTCTGATTCCGGCAAATCCTCAATGATTTCGGCTTTATAGTTCTCGCCGATATTCTTGAAGAATTTGATAGCCTCACTACGCGGCAAAACTTTGCGAACAATTTTCTCGTCACGTTTTACAATCTCGTGCATTTTAGCTTCAATTTTGGCAAAGTCTTCTGTGGTAAAAGGTTCTTTGCGAGAGAAGTCATAATAAAATCCGTTTTCAATAGCCGGACCGATTGTTACTTGAACATCTTTCCACAATTCTTTAACCGCCTCTGCCATAACATGAGAGCAGGAGTGGCGCAGAATATCCAGACCTTCCTTATCCTTGCCGGTGATGATAGTCACGGTTGCGTCGGTAGTGATAGGGGTAGTCAAATCCTGCAATTTGTTGTTAACTTTAACTGCAAGAGCCGCTTTTGCAAGGCTCGGACTAATTTTTTCGGCAATGTCAAAACCGCTGACACCGCTTTCCATATTCATTACACTGCCATCAGGCAATTTAATCGCAACCATATTAAATATTCCTTTTATTTTATCCTAAGTTTTTATTTTTGTTCTACCAATTCACGATAGACAGCAATTGTTTTATCACACATAATTTGTTTTGTGAAGTTGTCTTTTACATTTTTTACGCCGGCTTTGACGATTTTTTCTTTTTGCGCTTCAGAAAGGTTAAGTGCCCAATCCAAAGCATCTGCCAAAGATTGGCTGTCATCGCTCTTGTAGAGCTTGCCGGTTATTCCGTCTTGAATAGTGTCTAAAGAACCGCCGATATTAGAGGCAACTACAATTTTGCCCATAGCCTGCCCTTCAATAGAAATCCGCCCGAATGCTTCTGGTTCAATCGCGGTGGAGAGCACAACGGTAGAAACCTGCATCAGCGCCTGCGGATCAAGCACTTTGCCATAAAATCCTATGCGGTTGTCGACTTTGAGCCTTTTGGCCAAAGATTTAATCTCATCCACATAGTTTACGCGTCCCTGATCATCGCCGGCAATAACGCAATAACAATTGGTGTGTTTCATTTTAGAGAGCGCTTCCACCAGCATGTGCTGGCCTTTCCAACGGGTGACTCGTCCAATCAGGGTCAAGACCGGTTTGTCTTCGGGGATGTTATATTCCTTGACTGCCTTAATAATTCGCTCTTGCGACACTTTGGCGGGGTCAAACTTATCAATATCCACACAGCGGTGAATCATCCGCAGTTTTCCTTCTTCGGCATGCGGATAATTTTTCAACACATGGTTTTTGATATGACTGGAGATAACAATAACTCTTTCGCCAAATGTCATAATTTTGTTATATACTTTTTTGATTCCCCAAGGGCCGAGACCATAGGTGCCATGGAATGTTGTCATATAATGAACACCGGCTTTTTTGGCCGCCCAATATGCGCTCCAAGCCGGAGCGCGGGAACGGGCGTGCACAATATTAATGCCGTTTTTTTTGATAAACTCGGCCAGAGCATCGGCATTTTTACGCATTTTGAATATATTTTTGGTTTTAAGCGGCAAGACCAGATGCTCAATGTTGTTCTTGCTTAATTCTCTGGTCAGTCTTCCACCCTGAGAGGCTACAAAGTTTTTGATTCCGGCATTTTGCAGTGCGGTGGCAATTTCAACTGTGCCCAGCTCCACGCCGCCGGTTTCCAATTCCGGCAATACTTGTAAAACAACCGGTTCAACTTTTTGATTTTTAGTCATTATTGCATATACCCTTAATAAAAAACAAAACTTCGCCTAACATACAACAAATTTTATTTTCCTCCAAGCAAAAAACATCAGGCATAAACAACATTAGCCGTATTGAATTAGCCGCTCTGCCGATTATTTAAATTTTCAAGCTAATATTTGAGGAGAAAAAGATGCCCTCCGTAAAAATCAACCGTTTGGCGCCGATACTCGGATTCGCGGCAGTTGCGGCAGTGTGCGCTGTCATAAATCTGAAAACTGCCGATTCGGCAGTGCCGGCTGCGCAAGAACCGGTTTTCAACGTTTTGCCGCTCAAGCCAGAAGATATTACCATAACTTCATCTTATGTTGGCTATGTCATTCCAATAAAATCAGTCGATTTGGTGCCCAATGTCAGCGGCTATATTGAAGATGTCTGGGTTGAGGGCGGGCAGGAGGTGCGCGCCGGAGACAATCTGCTTTTAATAGATCAGCGCGAATACAAGGCGGCGCTCAATGCCGCCAAAGCGGCGGTTACCAAAGCTCAAGCTGATTTTGCCAATGCCAGGGCTTATTATGAGCGGATTAAAAAGGCTGGCGCCAAAGCGATTTCAGCGTCTGAGCAGGACAGCGCCAAAGCCGGATACCTGAGCGCGTTGGCCGCGGTGGAGCAAGCTAAGGCCGAAGAGGCCAAGGCGCAAGTTTTGTATGACTACACTGTTTTACAGGCCTCAATCGATGGCGTTGTCGGCAATGTCAGCCTAACCAAAGGCAACTATGTGGCGCCGGCCGGTTCACCGCTGCTTTCCATTGTGCAATACAATCCTATCCGTGTGGTTTTTGCACTTTCTGACAAAGAGTATCTGAACGCCGTTTCTAGGCAGAACGGGCAGCCTTTGTTTGCCGGTGAGCTTATTCGCCTCAAACTTGCCGATGGTTCGCTGTATCAAAAGACGGGAGAGTTTAAATACATTGACAATGCGCAGGAGAAAGGCACCGGTTCTGTGGCCGTGTATGCCGATTTTGCCAACTCTGAACGCAAGCTTATGCCGGACGCCTATGTCGATGTTTTGGTTGAAAGAATGGTCATAGGCGGATATGCCCTGCGCCAAAATTATGTCTCTCTGTCACCGGAAGGGGCATTTGTTTATGTGGCAAACAACAACCGGCTACGCAAAGTTCCGCTTAAAATCATCGGTGAAGAGAATGGATTTTATGTTGTAAATAACCAATTTGCTCAAGACGATTATCTGGTCATTGACAAGGTCGGCACTATTGCCCCAGACGCCACTGTCAAAATCAAAGTTGCCGCGGAGAACAGCTGATGTTTTCACAATATTTTATCGATAAACCCAGATTCGCCGGCGTGATTTCTATTATTATGATTCTGCTTGGGCTGTTGGCAATTGCCGTGCTTCCGATTTCTCAATATCCGCAGATTATTCCGCCGCAGATTGTGGTTAAAACCACATACCCCGGAGCCAATGCTCAAGTGCTGGTAGATACGGTTGCCGTGCCAATAGAAAACAAAATTAACGGTATTGAAGATATGCTATATATGTCTTCCACTTCTGATGATAACGGCTCCTATACTCTTACCATTACTTTTAATGTCGGCACCGATCCCGATATTGCGCAGGTAAAAGTGCAAAACCGCCTCCAGCAGGTAAGCTCTCAGTTGCCGGATATGGTCAATAAACAAGGGCTGGAGGTCACAACTCAAATGTCCAATATTTTAGGAATGTTGGTTTTGCGCTCGCCCAATAAAACATACAATGACTTATATTTGAGCAATTTTGCCTATACCAATATCCAGAATCCTCTGGCGCGGATAGAAGGTGTTGGCGATGTAAATATTTATGGCCCGCAATATTCGGTGCGCGTGTGGCTCAATCCCGATAAACTGGCTTCGTTGGGGCTAAGTAGTTCCGATGTTGTTAATGCCATTGCCACCCAAAACGTTCAAGCCTCAATCGGGGCGGTGGGCTCGGCTCCCAGTTCCGATAATACCGCGTTGGTGCTTTCGCTTATGACCAAAGGACTGCTCAATAGCACAGATGATTTTAAGAACATCATTATCACCACTTCTCCAAACGGGGGTGTTGTGCGGCTCAAAGATATTGCCAGAGTGGAGTTTGGCGCGGATTCTTATGCCTTGAGCGCTCATTATGACAATGCTCCGGCAGTTATTATCGGCTTGAGCCAAACCCCTGGTTCCAATTCGCTGGACATTATGGACAGTGTTTATGCCGAGATAGAAAAATTGAGCAAAACTTTTCCTGATGATATTGAATTTAAGGTTGCTTACGATTCTACGGATTATGTTCGTTCTTCCATTCAGAGTATTATAGAAACGCTGGTCATTACTTTTTCTTTGGTGGTGCTCGTAACTTATGTTTTTTTGCAAAAGGTAAGAACCACGCTTATTCCGCTGATTACAATTCCGGTTTCGCTGATTGCTACTTTTGCGGTGATATATGCTTTAGGTTTTGACATCAATATTCTAACCTTGTTCGCCATGATTTTGGCTATTGGTCTGGTGGTAGATGATGCCATTATTGTGGTGGAACGGGTAGAATATCTGATGGTCAATGAAAAACTAGATGCCAAAGCGGCTTCCGTCAAAGCCATGAAACAGATTGCCAGCGCCATCATCGCCACAACCTTTGTTTTGCTCTCTATCTTTATTCCGGTAGGGCTTATGGCTGGCATTACCGGCAAAATATATCAACAATTTGCCGTTACCATTGCTACGGCGGTGGTGTTTTCGGCATTCAATGCTCTTACTCTGTCTCCGGCTTTGTGCGCTATATTTTTGAGCGGAGAAGAAAAAAAGTCTGCCCACGGATTCTTCAAATGGTTTGATGAAACTATTGATTATTTCAAATCCCGATATCTGCAGGTTGTCAGTTGGTTTTCGGCGCGGCTTAAGGTTACGGCTTTGGCAGTGTTGGCAACCATTGCAGTGGTAATTTTAGGTTTCAAGTTTACGGCAACTTCATTTTTACCGGAAGAAGATCAAGGTATTATATTTGCCAATGTTCAATTGGATGAAACCGCCACCATCAATCAGACTAATCAGGTGCTGGCTGATGTTTCGACCGCGGCGCTCAAAACCGAAGGTATCAAATATTTTATTTCTGTAGCCGGATATTCGCTTTTGGGTGGTAGCGGAGAAAATGTGGCGCTCGGAGTAATTGGCTTGCAGCCTTGGGATGAGCGCACGTCAAAAAAACTCTCCATAGAAGCGCTAACTTCTAAATTATCGCAGAAATTCAGCCATGTTGCTAATGCCGAGGTAAACTTTTTTGCCCCTCCGTCTATCCCCGGCATCGGGCAGAGTAATGGTCTTTCATTGCAGTTAAATGCTCTTAATGGAAACGTTACTCCGACAGAATTGTTTGGCTGGTTGGAAAAATTTTTGCAGGGGTTAAATACTTCGCCAGATATAGCATACGCTTTTAGCACTTTTACCGCCGACACTCCGCATATTTATTTGGATATAGACCGCACCAAACTGGAGAGCTACAAAATTTCGGTAGCTGATTTATTTGAGGCTTTGTCCAATAATCTTGGCTCCAGATATGTCAATAACATCACACTTTCCGGTCAGGTAAATAAGGTTATTGTTCAGGCTGATTTTCCCTATCGCCGCAATATTGAAGATGTGCAAAATCTCTACGTCCGTTCTACCACTGGGCAGTTGGTACGGGTACGCAGTTTTGCCGATGTCCACACCACCCTTTCTTCCAAAATAATATATCGCTACAACCAATACACTACCGCGCCGATTACTGCGCAAGCTGCAGAAGACGTCAGTACCGGCACGGCGATAGACGCTGTTCGCTCAATGGTGCAGCAGATACTGCCGGCGGATTACGGCATTGCTTGGACAGGTTTGAGCTTGCAGGAAGTTGAGGCAGCCGGATTAGCCGCATTTCTGATTGCTCTGGCGCTGTTGTTTTGTTATTTATTTTTAGTTGCTTTGTATGAAAGCTGGATGCTGGCTTTTGCTGTTATGTTTTCCACGGTTTTTGCCGTTTTGGGAGCAATTATCGGGTTGCACTTCATGGGGCAGGCGCTCAGCATCTATGCCCAGCTGGGACTGATAATGTTGATTGGTCTGGCGGCCAAAAATGCCATATTGATTGTTGAGTTCACCAAAGCCTATCGCGAGCAGGGGGCTTCTATTCAGGAGGCCTCCGAAAAAGGCGCCGGCGAGAGATTTCGAGCTGTGCTTATGACCGCGCTTACATTTATTTTGGGAGTTTTCCCGATGATTATTGCCACCGGCGCCGGAGCTTCAAGTCAGATTGCCATTGGAACCTCAGTATTTTTTGGTATGATTGCCGCCACTTTTGTCGGTATTATCTTTATTCCGGCGTTGTTTGCCGTGTTTGAGAGCCTCAAGGAATGGAGCTGGCAAAGAAAAAAGAGCGGAGGTGCCAAGCATGCAAATTAAAAATATTTTGTTGTTTTCGATACTGCTGCTTTCATCATGTATGGTTGGCCCTGATTATAAACGTCCGCAGTTTTTCCCAACCGCAGACGTCAAATCTTCATTACAGCTTAGCGGAACAGAAAAGCCGGTTAGTCTTGAATGGTACAAACAATTTAATGACCCCGTGCTCAACAGCCTGATTGCCCGCGGTTTGGAATACAGTCCCACGGTAGAAGCCGCCCGCCAAAAGCTTGTTCAGTCGCGGCAAAACTTGCGCATAAATCTGGTGCAGAATTTTCCGACCCTTGATGCCGCCGGCACATACAACAAAAGCAAAGTGAGCAAGAACTACAGCACATTGCAACCGCAAGATGATTATTATCAGGCCGCCGTCGATTCGGCTTGGGAACTTGATATCTGGGGCGGTGGACGACGCCTGACCGAAAGTTCTTTGGCAATGGTAAAAGCAGCCGGCGCCAATTTGGAAAATGTCCGTCTTGTCCTGACTGCCGAAATCGCCGGCAATTACATAAGTCTGCGGCAGGCTCAGGAGCAATTGCGTTTGGCGCAAAATAATCTGCGCCTGCAGGAAGATATTTATAATTTGGTAAAGCGTAAATACACGGCCGGATTAACAGACAGCGTAGCCCTAAATCAGGCTGAATATCTACTCAGCACCACCAAACAGCAAATTCCGGCACTGGCAATTCAGGTTGAGAGCTATAAAAATTCTTTGGCGATTTTAACCGGACGGCTGGCCGGATTGCTGGATGAAACATTATCTGATCCGGAACATAATTTGACTGCCCAAAAATATGTTTTTGATACGCAAAAATTATATGATTTGCCAATAAGTGTGTTGCGCAATCGGCCGGATATTCGGGTTTTGGAAAATCAGCTCATTTCGCAAAATGCCCAAATCGGCCGCGCTGTTGCCGAGATTTTTCCCTCAGTAAGTTTGAGCAGTTTTGTAGGCTATCGTTCACGCAGTTCCGGCAATCTGATAAGTTCCGGCAGCAGCGCTTATGCCTTTGCCCCATCTGTCAATTTGCCGCTGTTTCGTTGGGGCGCTTTATACAATAATATAGAACTGCAAAAGTCATTGACCAAAGAGCAACTCCAGCTTTACAAATCCGGTTTGCTGGAGGCATCTGCCGAGATTCGCAATGCCATAGTTTCGCTGCGGCGGAATCAGGAAAACAATCAGAGCGCGCGTCAGGCGCAAACGGCGCAGGCCCAAGTGGCGGACCTGACTTTGCGCAAATATCGTGAAGGTTTGTTGAGTTTTTCAGAAGTTCTTACCTCGCAGCAAAACCTGCTCAATTCGCAAAACACGTTGGTAGCCAGCAATGCTGCTGTTTATCAAAACATTATCGCGTTTTACAAAGCAATCGGAGGCGGCTATTCAAACCACTTGGACCAGAAGTGCGCATCTCTCCTATAGAGGTTTATATTAGTAATCTCCGGAATATCGTGCGTCCGTTTTTCATAATATTTTGCCCGCATACAAGCGCTATACTTTGCCGGATTCATATCTTTGTCATCATGGCGGGAATTAACAATCAACGGCTGTGCTCCGGGGTAGGGCACGTATGTTGCCCAAATTCCGCTTGAAGACTTCCAGTCCGCGCGGGTGTTAAGCTTGGTTTCCTCAGAATAGAACCATACTCTAAAGTCGGGCAATAGGCTGAAAGTTTTGGCTTCCATCAGACACTCGGCATGGTCGCGGGAAAATTTTTCCACGCCGGTATAGGGCTTCTCCCAATGATACACAACCTGACCTTCGCCGCCGGACATCACCGCGCATGAGCTTATCATTAGGCAGACTGCAAGGGCATAGATTCTTTTATTCATTGGCGCTATCCTAAAAGTCTAAATTGGCATAGTTCTTTGCCGGCAGGATTCCTTTGATATTATCCTTAAGAAGATCCTTAAACGCCGGCCGCGATTTAATTTTGGAATACCATATTTTGGCATTCTTAAAGCTCTCCCACGGCACGCTGCCCAGATAATCCACAATAGAAATCTGTGCCGCCGCGGACAGGTCTGCCAATGTCAACTGATCGGTTGCCAGATATTGTCTTCTGTCCAACAGCCATTCAATATATTCCAAATGATAGATAAGGTTGTTCAGTCCGGTCTTGAGGATGCGTGAATCTGGAGCACTGCCGTTAGCAAAGCGTTTGTGCACTTTTTCAAACACTATATTGCGATACACTTCGCGATAGAATTTGTTATCAAACCAATCGGTCAGCCGTCTGATTTCTGCCTTTTGCTTGGGCTCGCCGAATATAAGCGAAACATCTTGAGATATTTCTTCCAGATATTCGCTAATGGCATAGTGTCCGGCTATAGTATTACCATCACTGACAAATATCGGCAGTTCACCGGCCGGATTAAGTTTATAAATTTCTTCCGAGAGTTTCCATGGCTCTTCCTCCCGCAGGAAAAAGAGCATTTTCTTCTCTCCCATTTGCAGGCGAATTTTGCGCGAGTGCGGCGAAACCGGATGATGAACCAACAAAACCATTTTCAAAAACCTCTAACATTCATAAACAATATTAATCTATTCCGCTCAAAGGTCAAGCCGCTTATTGTTTTTGTTCAAGCCCGAAAGTTGGCGGCACAAGTCCCTGTGCGGCAATTTCCGCTTCGTTTACAATCCTAATCAGATTCTGCATCAGCAGCTCCCGATTCTTTGGCTCCTCCAAATATCTGGTCAGCTTTTGGCTCAGCATTTTGCGTTCTTTAGAAAGTTTGGAAATGCCAATAAACATCGGTACTTGCCAAATAGTCTGCTTGGCAATGCTGATTTGATTACGGATACCGAGTTTTGAAGCCTCAACCATACCATAATATTGGCTGATAACAATATAGTCCGCCTTTTTTGTGAACAACCTCTCAAACATATCATAAGAATTGTCGACAGTTTCAATTTCATAAGCTTTAAGTTGGTTTTCCACAAAGTCGGTGTATTGTTCTCTAGAGGTTCGCACTCCTTTAAGCTTTTTTAAGTCGTCTAATGTCTTTATTTCGTTAATCCGATTCGGCAACATAAAAATTGTAATCGGATTTACCAGAGCTGCCGGATAAATAAGTTGTAGTCCTTTGAACAATTCCGTGTCATGATATGCTCCCAACACAATATCTACCTTGCCCTGACGCGCATCTTGCACTTGTGCCGGAAAGTCGCGTTTAGAAAGTTCATAGAGAATTTTCAGATTGTTTTCCTGCTGCAGAGTATCAATCATCGGCTGAAAGACGGTATAAAATTTGCCGTACAAAGGCCGCTCAGGGTGTTCGGTATAGCCAAACGGAGCATAGTCTATAAAGCCGGTGATTCTCACTTCTCTTACTTTTTGCGGGTGTTTATCTTCATAGCGGACAAATGCCGAGCCGGATGCGGCCCAAATCAGGGATAATCCGATTATAATACTTGAAAATAGGGCTTTTTTCATTAAATATTCCTATGAATTTCGTTTTGTTCTTTACCTTTCGGTAACTTTAAGTTACTATTATACTAACGTAATTGTATTAAGAAAACTTTTATTTTCAATAAGGATATAAACAGATATGGACCTCTCACGGAGTTATGCGCAGAATGAAGTATCCGGTATGAAAGAATCGGAGCTTGAGAGCCGCGCTTTGATAAGAACAGCTTCTGGGCTGAATCTTATTAAAGAGCATTGGGAAGAGCGCAAAGGTGAGCTTGAAGAGGCTTTAGAAAAAAACCGCAAACTATGGGCTATTATTGCTTCTGCCATGAACGAGGAAGACTGCCCGCAGCCTGCAGAAATAAAAAGAAATATCTTGTCGCTGGCTGTATTTGTTTTCAAAAGAACTGTTGACGTGATGGCAAATCCTGCGCCTGAAAAACTAAACGCTCTGATAAGCATTAATATGAATATTGCCAAAGGGCTGTCCGGAGACGGAGCAGATGCTCAATAACCGGAAGAATTTACGGCAAAAAATAAAAAAAATGCATTTGATTAAAAAAAGTTGTTGACTGAAAAGATTAAATAGATTATCTATTCACTCACAATGATATGGGGGTATGGCGGAACTGGTAGACGCGCTAGACTCAAAATCTTGTGGCCTCAGGCCGTGTCAGTTCAAGTCTGACTACCCCTACCATTTATTAGCTCCGATTTATTCGGAGCTTTTTTTGTGTCTTAACGCTGATGTTAACCACTTATTATGCCTGCCGTTATAAACTATATCCAAAATCAGATTTCAGATTCTAGGGAACGACGTGCTTTCATTTTTTAAAAAACATAGATACACAATCAGCGCGGCGCTGGCAGATTATCAAGATGGCAATTATTTCGCGGCTCGTCGGGCTGCGGAATATCTGCTCAAAAAAAATCCGTCAGATGCGGCGGTGCAGATTCTGATGGGCAATCTCTGTTTTGTAGA
This sequence comes from uncultured Alphaproteobacteria bacterium, assembly GCA_934255405.1. Classification (GTDB taxonomy): domain Bacteria; phylum Pseudomonadota; class Alphaproteobacteria; order RF32; family CAG-239; genus CAZU01. The sequence continues at coordinate 9,380 of CAKQNT010000009.1, read as the reverse complement.
AGGAGCCTACGCTGATGCCGTAAAATATTATCGGTGTGTTCTGCAAACAGATTCGCAAAATCAAAGTGTGCTGATGAATTTGTTTGAGGCCTTGCTGCGGCAAAAAAAATATGCAGAGGCTGAGCAAATTTTTTCATGTTTGACCGAAGAAAACTACGCTGAACTGGCACGGGCAGAATTAGCCTTTGAACAAGAAAATTTTGCCGCGGCAGAAAACGGATTCTTAAAATATCTGCAGCATCGGCAGACAGATTTTTGGGTATGGAATATGCTCTCTCAGGCGGCGCAGAAAAACGGTAATTTTACACTTGCTCTGGATGCGGGCTGGCAGGCTGTGGAGCAGAGTGGCGGAGCAGATTCTCAACACCTGAATTTTGCTTATGCACTATATGAGATTGCGTTGGAGAAGGGGCGTGGTTTTGTTGCTCCGTATTTGCAAAATTGGTGTCAAAAATATGCCGATAACGGAATTGTTAAACAGAGCAAAAATTCATTTTTCCCTGCTGCCGGTTTTGTAAAATCCAATCCTGTTTATGTCCGGCAGGTGTTTGACAATTTTGCGGATTCTTTTGAAGAAATTTTGCATGGTTTGGAATATTCGGCACCGCAAAAAATTGCCGATATTGTGGCTGAAAAACGCTCGCTTATTTCTGAAAATCCTCGTATTTTGGATATAGGCTGCGGTACCGGTTTAGCGGCGGAAAAATTAGATTCTTTTTTTGCTAAAAAACAAATTGTTGGCGTGGATATTTCAGAACAAATGCTACAAAAATCCGCCGCCAAAAAACTTTATAAAAAATTGTTTTGCGATGACGCTGAAAACTTTCTTGCTCGGCATAAAAATACCTTTAATTTGATTGTTGCTGCCGATGTATTTACCTATTTTGGTACTTTGGAAAATCTCTTAAAATTATGCGCGGATTCTTTACAAAAAAATGGGGCTTTGGTGTTTAGCGCCAGCTCCGGATGCACAGATAAAAAAGGTTGGCAACAACATCTCTCCGGACGTTTTTTGCATCATAAAAATTATCTGAAAAAGACCCTTTCTGCTGCGGGTTTTACAGAGCAAATTTTCACCCCTTGTTCCTTGCGCAAAGAGGCCGAAAAAACAGTAAAAGGCTGGATTGTTTGGGCTCGAAAAAAATAAAAAAAAGTTCCGCAAATAACGGAACTTTTTTGTAATGCTTTCAGTGCATAAAACCTTGAATTACTTAGAAGATTTTTTTACTGAAGAAGACTTTGAAGAAGCAGAAACTTTCTTAGCGGAAGAAGATTTCTTGGCGCTGGAAGATTTGCAAGAAGAGCTGCTCTTTGAGCTGCATTTAGACTTGTTGCAATTGTTGATTTGTTCAACAGCCATTGACCAGAAATATTCGTCCTGACCCTGCGGACAACCGGCATTTTGCCAGATGAAATAAGCTGCCTCTTGGATAGCTTTTTCGTTGTTTTTAATCATAATCGATAACTCCAAATAAAAAGTTCGGTAAACATCAATTAATATACATTTAATTTTTTATCCGTCAACACCTAATGCGAGAAAATGTGGATTTTATGAAATATTTTCTGATTGTTACCTTAAAAAGCTTGCATTTAAAATTATAAGAAATTATAGATAATTTAAGCGGGTGTTTTGCGCTGTAAAATGCCTCAATTATGTTGTCAATTTTAAGGAAATATCTGATGGAAAACTTATTATCGAAAGAAGAACTGGAAGCCGTTATAGATGGTGACCACGGCAATGTTTTTGCGGTGCTCGGTATCCATAAAGACAAAGGCAGTAAAGAAGTTTTTATCCGCACTTATCAGCCTCATACCAACAAGGTTGAACTACTCAATGCGCAAGGTGATTCCTTGGGAGAAATGACCAAAGTTGATGATCGCGGTTTCTATCAAATTAACCTTGGAAAAATTGAAAATTTTGCCTATAAATTCCGTATCGAAAATGATATGGGTGTAACTTATGAGGCAGAAGATCCATATCGTTTTCCCTCAGTCCTTGGTGATATGGATGTCTATCTTTTGGCAGAGGGAAAGCATCTGGAAATTTACAAAAAATTAGGGGCGCACCCACTTGAACTAAACGGTGTAAAAGGTGTTAGTTTTGCCGTTTGGGCACCCAATGCCAAACGTGTCAGCGTGGTAGGAAATTTTAACAATTGGGACGGCCGCGTCAACGCCATGCGCAAGCATCCAACCTGCGGAGTTTGGGATATTTTTATCCCCAATATTCACGAGGGTGAACTATACAAATATGAGATAAAAACTCAAGACGGATCAATCCTTGTAAAGGCGGATCCGCTGGCTTTTTATTCCGAAAAACGTCCTAATACCGCTTCTATTGTGTATGATATAAATCACTATGATTGGAGTGATAAAAATTGGATGGATTATCGCGAGGAGCACAACTCGTTTGATAAGCCGATGTCTATTTATGAGGTGCATCTTGGCTCGTGGCGCCGCAAAGACGGTAATGAATATATGACCTACCGTGAATTGGCAGATACCCTGATTCCCTATGTTATGAATATGGGCTTTACTCACGTTGAGTTTTTGCCGTTGTCGGAGCACCCGTTGGACAGCTCTTGGGGTTATCAGGTGATTGGAATGTTTGCTCCGACCAGTCGCTTCGGCACGCCTGACGATTTGCGCTATCTGATTGATAAATTTCATCAGGCCGGCATCGCTGTTATTATGGATTGGGTTCCGGCTCACTTCCCCAAAGATGGACACGGGCTTAACGAGTTTGATGGTACTCACTTATACGAGCATGCTGACCCCCGCAAGGGTGAACATACCGATTGGGGTACCAAGATTTATAACTACGGCCGTACCGAGGTTATGAACTATTTGTGCGCCAGCGCTGTGTATTGGCTCAAGGAATATCACATTGACGGACTGCGCGTTGATGCGGTTGCTTCTATGCTGTATTTGGATTATTCGCGCAAGAACGGCGAGTGGATTCCCAATATATACGGCGGCAACGAGAATATAGAGGCGATAGCCTTTTTGCGCCGCATGAACGAGCTTGCCTATTCTCAGGTAAAAGGCGCTGTTACCATTGCAGAAGAGTCTACCGCGTGGCCGATGGTTTCTCGTCCGACTTCAATGGGCGGATTGGGTTTCGGCTACAAGTGGAATATGGGCTGGATGAACGATACTCTGAAATACATATCGCATGACCCGATACATCGCAAATATCACCATGGTATGCTGACGTTTGGTCTGCTATATGCTTTTAATGAGAACTTTATCTTGCCGATTTCGCACGATGAGGTTGTTCACGGCAAAGGCTCCATGTTGTCAAAAATGCCTGGTGACGAGTGGCAAAAGTTTGCCAATCTCAGAGCTTATTATGGTTTTATGTATACTCACCCCGGCAAAAAACTTTTGTTTATGGGCTGTGAGTTCGGGCAGGATTGGGAGTGGAATTCCGAAGAGGGTTTGCGCTGGTTCTTGCTGGATTATCCTATGTACAAAGGAATGCAGAACTGCGTGCGTGATCTAAACCTGATGTATAAGGGAAACACGGCTTTGTACCAGCAAGATTTTGACTATCGCGGTTTTGAGTGGATAGATCATTCCAACTCTGATGATAGTGTGATTTCATACATGCGCAAAGGTTACGAACCTGGAGATTATTTGATTGCCATTTCCAACTTTACGCCGGTGGTTAGAGAAAATTATCGTATCGGAGTTCCGGAAAATTGCCGTTATCAAGAAATCTTTAACAGTGATGATGTAAACTACTGGGGTAGTGGCGTAAAGAATGAGGGCTTTATGCAGGCTCATGAAGGCGAGTGGAACAACAAGCCTTATTCCATAGAGCTGCGTTTGCCGCCTTTATCCACTATCGTTATTAAACCGATAAGATAATCAGGATGGCAATATGGCAGAGTTCAAAATCGCGAGCGGAAGTTCCACCCCACTTGGCTCAACTTATGACGGCAAAGGTGTAAATTTTGCGCTGTTTTCGGCACATGCCGAAAAGGTTGAACTCTGCATTTTCGATAAATCCGGTTCTGAGGAATTGGAGCGCTATCCGGTCACTCTGCACGATAACAATATATGGCACATATATCTTGAAGGTGCAAAACCTGATTTGGTGTATGGCTATCGTGTCTACGGTCCGTATAATCCGGCAGAGGGTTTGCGTTTTAATCCCAACAAACTGCTGATTGATCCCTATGGCAAAAAACTTGTCGGCAAATTGATTTGGAATAAGGCCATTTTTGGCTATGATGTTGACAGTCCGGACAAAGATTTGTCTTTCAGCGAGCTTGATTCCGCGCCCTATGTGCCCAAGTCGGTGGTGGTGGAAGATAACTATGATTGGAGCGGCGATGTCAAACCCGCGCACAAGTTTGAAGAGAGCATAATCTATGAAACTCACCTTCGCGGCTACACCATGCTGCAACCTTCAGTACCCGATGCCAAACGCGGAACCTTTGCCGGCTTTGCTCACAGTTCGGTTATCAACTACATCAAATGGCTGGGTATAACGGCAGTAGAATTTTTGCCTATTCACGCTTTTTTTGGCAATCGCCACAAAAGAGGCTACATTACCGATAATTATTGGGGATACGAGAACTTTAGTTTTTTTGCTCCCGAACAGTCTTATTTGTCCGGCAACAGTTTGGATGAAATTAAAGACATGGTCAAGACCATGCACCGCCATGGTTTGGAGGTTTTGCTCGATGTTGTGTATAATCACACCGGCGAGGGCAACCAGATGGGACCGACATTGTGCTACCGCGGTATAGATAACAGCTCTTACTACACTCTCAATCCCGACAACAAAAGATACTATTATGATTCCACCGGCTGCGGCGCCTCTTTTAATGTCCAGCATCCTCAAGTGTTGCGTCTGGTAATGGATTCTCTGCGTTATTGGGTGCAGGAAATGCATGTTGATGGTTTTCGTTTTGATTTGGCGCCGACGTTGTCTCGCCAGCACACATCATTTACGCAGCAAAGCGGTTTCTTGTATGCCGTAGCTCAAGATCCGATTTTGCGTGGGGTTAAATTGATTGCCGAACCATGGGATATCGGCTATGGCGGATATCAGGTGGGGGCGTTTCTCCCCGGCTGGGCAGAATGGAATGACAAATACCGAGACAACTTGCGTCGTTTTTGGAAAGGCGACGGAGGACAGACTGCCGAGATGGCCAGCCGTATTTCCGGTTCCAGCGATGTTTTTAATTACAACAACCGCGATATCTGGGCGAGTGTAAATTTTGTGACTGCGCACGATGGTTTTTGCCTGCACGATCTGACTGCTTATAATCACAAGCACAATATTAGCAATGGCGAAAACAACCATGACGGCACGGATTCTAATTGGAGTTGGAATTCCGGAACCGAGGGCGAGAGCAACAGCAAAGTTATAACCGACAACCGCCTGCTGCGGGCGCGTTCTATGCTCAGCACTCTGCTGTTGTCATTTGGTACTCCGATGCTCACTGCCGGAGATGAGCTTATGCATACCCAAATGGGCAACAACAACCCCTATTGTCAGGACAATGCTCTGACGTGGATTACTTGGGAAGGCGTTACCGAAGAGCATAAGCATTTTGCCTCTTTTGTCCGCCACTTGATTCGTTTGCGCAAAAAACTGAAGATATTTGAGCGCAATCGCTTTTTTACCGGCAAACCGATTGACAAAACCGGTTACAAAGATATTGCGTGGTATACCGAGAGCGGCAAGGAATTTGCTGCTGCCGATTGGCATGATTCCGAGCGTCGGTCACTGGCCGCCTGTGTTTATAGCGGCAGCCGATTTGTGCTTATGATATTCAATGCCAATCACAAGGAGATAAATTGGAAACTGCCGAATTTGCCGGAGAATATGCGCTGGACTCAAGTGTTGGACAGCAGCGCCAATGACGGCAAGTTTGTCAATGCCGCATCGGCAGATACCATCAAGGTTCCGGCATGGAGTGTGCTGGCGTTCGAGATTAAAAAATAGAGGGAACTTTAATGTCCGATAATTTATATCAGCTTGCTTCTGAGTTAGGAATTGCCACATCTTTTTCTGATGCCGGTCTCACGCAAAAAACATATACCATTGCGCCGGAGACCATACGTTTGTTTGCCAGTGCGCTAGGGTATCCCTGTGCTACAGAAGCGGAGATATCAGCCTCTATAAAAAAACACGCTGAGCGCCGATGGACAGAGGTCTTGTCGCCGATTTATATCTGCCGTCAGGATAATGTATGGTTTGATATTGTGTTGCCCGATGGCGCGCAGATAGATAAATTTTCTGTAAAAAATTCTCATCATCAGCCGCAGGTTGTCAGCTTTGAGTTTAACGGCGAGCCGGAGCGCTATGAATTATCAGGGCAGCCGCTAGTCAAATACAAATACTCGATTTTGGGCGCCTTGGACATCGGCTACTATGATTTGGACGTGCGAATTGGTCAAAAAAACTATAAATCACGCTTGGCTGTGGCGCCCGAGCGCTGTTATGAGGCTCCGCAGATTGCCAATCGTTTGTGGGGATATGCGGTGCAGCTTTATTCGGTGCGGAGCCGGCGCAACTGGGGTGTTGGAGATTTCACCGATTTGCAGAATCTCGTCAAGATGTGCGCCCGTTGCGGCGCCTCAATTATCGGGCTCAATCCGCTTAATGTTTTAAGTCACGATTTTCCCGAAAACGCCAGTCCCTATCAATCCATCAGCCGCTTGTTTCTCAATCCGATATATATAGACATTGAGCAGGTGCCGGAGTTTGAAGAGCAGGACAAACAGCTGATAGAGGGCGTGTTGGCAGAGGTTCGCGGCAGTGATCAGATTCAATATGGCAAGGTGTATCCGCTCAAGGTAAAAATGCTGGAGAAGTGCTATAAGCGTTTTTGCGAGCAAAAAGATGGCGCCCGCCGCGCCGCATTTAGCAAGTTTTGCGCCGAGCAGGGCGATGAGCTTGAAAAATTGGCTGAGTTTCAGACTTTGTATGAGATTGAGTGTCAAAAAGTCTGGGGCGGCTGGATGGCTTGGCCGGAAGAATACAAAACTCCATACGGCAGCGGCATTCCTGCTTTTGCCGAGCAACATCGTAATCGCATAGAGTTTTTCAAGTTTATGCAGTTTGAGGCGGCGCGCCAATTTGCGCTGGTCAAAAAAACTGTAGACGAAGTTGGTATGCCCATAGGTCTATACCGAGATTTGGCTGTTGGTGTCGGCAAAGACAGCGCCGAATATTGGGGTAATCCGGATGTGTTTATTCAGGGTGTTGGCGCCGGCGCTCCGCCGGATGCGTTTTTCCCTTGCGGACAAAGTTGGGGGCTGGGTGCTTTTGCGCCAGATAAGCTCCAGGAGCTTTGCTATGAGCCGTTTATAAAGATTTTGCGTGCCAATATGCAAGGAGCCGGCGCTTTGCGAATGGATCATGTTATGAGCCTTATGCGCCTTTATATGATACCTGATAATCAAGAAAACGGCACTTATGTTTATTATAATTTTGCCGATATGCTCAACATTGTGGCGTTAGAGAGTGTTCTTAACAAATGTGTGATTGTCGGAGAGAGCATCGGCAATGTCCCCGACGGATTTTTAGATACGCTACAGAGCCGCAACATCCATTCTTTGAGCGTGTTGTGGGCGGAGCGAGCCAATGCCGGCTGGGGTGGATTCTTAGCGCCTTATGATTATCCTGCCAATGCCTTTACCTCTGTTGGCACTCACGATATGCCGCCGCTCAAAATGTGGTGGTTTGGCTATGATATAGAAGAGGCCTTCAAACTGGGAATGATTAGCTCTGAGGCAGACAAAGCCAATGCCTACCACAAACGAGAGGCAGACAGGGGAATGTTGCTAAGCTCTCTGGATTCCGCCGGAGTATGGCCGGAGGATCGCCCCCGCAGCGGCAATTATATCTATGGTGAGCAATACCCCGAGGGGATAGAAGAGGCGGTGCACCGCTATATTGCAAGATCTGCATCTCCGGTTGTTTTGGTGCAGTTAGAAGACTTTTTGCACGTAGAAAAGCAGCAGAATCTCCCCGGCACCGATAGGGACAGGCACCCCAATTGGCGGTTAAAATTGCCGGTTAATCTTGAAGACATGGAAAACGACATTGCCTATATTCGCAATGTGTTGGCAATCAGAAAAGAAAGATGATATGATAAACAATCTGATATTTGATTTAGACGGAACTTTGTATCCGTATTCTCAGGCGGTTGAGGCTAACGTAGACCAAAAGATAAAGGAGTTTTTTTGCCGCCGTCTTAATTTGACCATGCCGCAGGTTGAAAAACTGATGTCTGATGTTCGGGCGCAGGGCAGATACGAGGCCGACATTGTGGAAAGCGAGTTTGGAATTTCTATCAGTGAGTTTATAGAAGACATTTGCGATGTATATGTCGGAATGTTGGAGCCCAATCCGCAACTGGCGGAGATTCTGAGCCGTCTTCCGCAGCATAAATTTATCTTTACCGATAGCACCAAAAAACACGTTGCCGATGTCTTAAAGCAGGTGTGTGTTCCTGCAAATTTGTTTGATAAGGTGATAGATACAGGTAGCATTGACTATCAGTTTAAATACGACAACGGTTCTTTTAACAAATTTTTTGCTCTCACCGGTATCAAGCCCGAAGAAAGCATCATTTTTGAAGACAGTCGCACCAATATCAAAAACGCCAAAGCGGCAGGACTATCCACAGTGCTGATTGCTCCTGCGGATTCTGCCGCCTGCGCCGCTGCAGATTATCGTTTTGCAGATATCACCACTGCCCTAAGCTCTTTATTTTAGAAAAAACTAACCCGCATACTCTCCCCCTGATTGGCAAGCAATCAGCAATTTAGCTCTGTCATTGCGCGAACGGCGATAGCCGTGAGAAGCAATCCATCTTTATCTTGAGGCAAAAAATAACCTGTCAATAGTTGTTGAAAACTAAGCGTTAACACTGGAAAAAGCAGTCTTTAGGTGCTATTTAATTTTTGAGAAAGTGCGACAAAAGGAGTAAAGAGAGTATGACCGGAAAGATAAGTTTAACTGCGAGTATGCGCAGTAACTTATTGAGCCTGCAGAACATCAGCAGGCAAGTCAGCTCTACCCAAAACAAACTCGCCACCGGCAATAAAGTAAATTCCGCCATAGACAATCCCAGTTCATACTACACCGCCCGTTCATTAACCAATCGCGCTAACGATTTAGACTCCTTATTAGACTCCATGGGGCAGGCGGTGAGTACCATCAAAACCGCCTCAACCGCAATTAGCACTGCCGCAGATTTGATTGAGCAAATGAGCTCAATTGCACAGTCTGCCAGCGAGGTAATGGGCGGCGAGGTGCATAAAATAGATTCTACGATGAGCACGCTGGAAATCCAGCAGATACTGAACCAAGGCGGAATAGTCTCGTTACAAGATGACATCACTCTTAC
>CAKQNT010000008.1 GCA_934255405.1 uncultured Alphaproteobacteria bacterium | reverse complement strand
TATTACACAATCTCTAGCAAGCTCGGATAGTGGTGCAGATAGAGGTATTTAGAAGGCGAGGAAAATTTTAGTGTACACAATAGTACATGAATTTTCCGAGACCGAACTAAATGCCTCTAAATGCGCCGCTAGACGAGCTTGCCTAATAAAGCGAAGGCGGAGAATAGTCCAGATAGAGTAATTTCTAGGTGCAGAAAAGCGGAGCGTACACGATTAGTACGTGAGCATTTTCTGTCGCCGTAAAATTGCTCTAGATGGGCTGTTATACGCCTTCGCCCATTAAACGCGTTTAAATACCCCACTCTCCACCGGTGGCAAAAAAGATGACATCCGCCCGACAACAAACTCGACTTTATCAACTCGCGCCAAAAGCGGACCGGTATGACAAGCCAAAATCATAGTATCTATATTATCTTCTTCGCCGCGCATCAAAATTTCCACACTACCGTCTGCGGCATTGTGAACCCAGCCGGATACACCGATTTCGCGCGCTTTATTAACTGCCCAATAGCGAAACCCTATTCCCTGCACGCGGCCTTTGATGCGGATATAGACTTCTTTCATGATTTTAGAAATTTCTCAATATCAGAAAGCTCCTGACGGCGCTCGTTGCGGCGAGATTCCGCCTCTTCGTCAACCCCCCAATGCTGCGCCTGATAAAGCTCTTCCAAATATGCGGCCTTATAAGCTTGTTCGGCATCTATCCGCCCTTTTACCAGAGCTGAAGCCAGCAATACCGAACGCATATTCAATGCTGCCAGATAAAACGCTGCCAATTCCTTATCGCTCAAATTCTCCATAAATGACTTAAGCCGATAACCGGAACGCTTATCTTCTTCAGGCACATCTAAACCATTAGTCTTAACAAATTTTCCGTCAAATTCTTTTCTCGCCCACTCCAGCAACGGCGTCCATTCTTTTTCTTGTTTTTCCATAAGTCCTTTGTCAGAACCCCAAAACAACAGCATATCCGTTGCGCTGTATTTAAGCATCCGGTTAATAATCTCCTCTCGATATGCTGCAATATCCTTGGTCGCATCTTGCAATTTTTTTATCACCATATTTTTATTCCTACTGTTTTTTGAGCATTCCCAATATGTCTTTGGCGGTATTTTTCAAATCTTTCACACCATTTTTCAGCTGTTGCGTCGTATCATTATAAACATCTTGCGTTGTAGCCTTTACGCCTGTCGGCTTTGGAAATCTTGAGGCATACGCGGTTCCTTTCAACGCCGTATAACAAGGCGCCCCGTCTCCGTTCAGCATCACTTGCGAACCCAGATAAGCCACTCCTCCGGTCGCCACCACGCCTACCACGGTTTTCAGCGCTTCCTGATTATCCAGCAATATCTTAGGATCTTGAATTGTTCCACCGACTTTAATAAACGATGCCAAAGCCTGAGCAATATTGCCCTTAGCTAACTTGTTCAAAGATGGCGCAATCGTAAAAGATATATTATCGTTTATTAAATTCAGTTTGCCGTCGCTCACCACGGTCAATTGCTTAGAATCCACGGCTATCCCATTAGGAAAAGATACTTTTCCGGCGGCAATATCGGCTCTAACCACCGCACAAGTCAAATCCAAATCAGTGGAAGTAGATTGGCTTATGCGCAAAGCCGAAAGCAATTGAGTAACAAAATTGCCGCTCACAAAGCGCAAACCACCGGTCTGCACTACAGACTGCCCGACAATTCCGATAATCTGCCCTTTCATGTTCTGCATCAGTTGGCGATATGTAGCTCCACTGCCAGCCAAACTGATATCCATATCCAAATTGCCTCCGTTCTTAAAACCAAAATCTGTCGTCCCGTCAACCGCAAACTCTTTGTGCAAATTTTGCAACAGCATATTCTTACTTGCCGCCCTAATGCTTACACTCTTGGTTTTAGCATCGGCAGAAATATCCGCTTTAATCTCTCCGCCGCCAAAATCCAATGCCAACGGATTAACAACCAACTTTCCGTTTTTCAAGACTGCATTTGCCCGCACATTATTGGCCGTCATACCTTGAGCCAAAACCAACTGTCCGATTTTAAGTTTCAGATTAGCATCTGCCATATTCAAAAAATCATACGGTATCAGAGTATTAGGCACCGCATCTAATGCCTGCGCCTCCGATATCAATGCCGGCACATAGAACGCAAAATTATTCTTGGTCTGAAAACTCAGCAAATTAATTTTACTGCTTTGCAAATCTGCGCTTATCTGCGGAACTCTGCCCGCCCAATCAACCGCGGCCGTGCCGGTAATAACATTTGTTACCACATTGAGCGTTTCTATTTGTGACGTAAGTCCGCTGACATCTCCATCTATTTTGGTCTTGAGAGTAGTTTCCGGCGCGCTCAAATTACCTGCCGGATTATATACATTTACTAATAAGGCATAACGCGGATTCTTCATCAAATCTGCCACGCTGCCATTCAAACTAACATCGATTCCCAGTGCCTGTAAATTTAGCAAAATCGGATAAGTTGCCTTTTCATCAGTCAACTGTGCCAATGAACCGAGAGTGGCCTCACCGCTGATTTTTTGCTGATTATACAACAAATCAAAAGCCAAAGAAATATCATCCTGAAAACTCGGCGCGCTCATACTGATATTGTTGATGAGCAGTTCCGAAATCTGATTGCTCTTGGCATCATAATATTCTACCTTACCATTGTTGATTGCCACATTGCCGACTTGCAAGCCGGCCAGCATTGCCGCGCCGGATGCTTGCGCCGCCGGAGAAGCCTTTACCGCAGTCGGAGCCGCAACCTGCGCAGATTTTGCTTTCAAGCCGGCAAAATCCCAACTCACTTCTCCATTGGAAGATTTTTCCAAATAAATTTCCGGCTCGTTCAAAATAACCTTATCAATCACAATTTGTTTTCTCATCAGCGGAGCCAAAGCAAATTTTATTTCCACCTGCTTGAGTTTAAGCATTTGCGGATTCTGCGCCCAGTTTGGATTAGCCAATTCAATATCATTCACCACCACCGTAGGTATCAATGATATACCGATACTGGCGTCACCATTTATCTTCAGCTCGCGTCCCAATTCTCGGCTGGCGATATCTTCAGCATAAACCTTATACTTATTCAAATCAAAACTGCGCACCGCCAAATATCCGCCGATAGCCAAGATGATAATCAGGCTGAAAATTGCAGAAGCCAAAAATTTTACAAATCGCATGATAATTATCCCCTAAAACTGATTCCCAATACCTTTAGTGCCTGCTTAAAATGTTCCGGCAACGGAGCCTTAATCTCCGATAATTTGCTATATATACCCGATAAATCAATTTTGTATGCGTGTAAAAAAAGTTTATCTGACAACTCGGCAAAACGCTTGCGCTCAGTGCCGAAATATTTGTCATCACCAACAATCGGACAACCTATATATTCCAAATGAGCTCTGATTTGATGAGTGCGCCCCGTCAGCGGACAAGCTTCAAGCAAAGCAAATTTGTCTCCCACCTCATCTACAACTCTATAATCTGTAATCGCTCGCTTTCCTTCTGCCAAAACCGTGACTTTTTCGCCGCATTTTTCCAACGGCGCCTTAATTTCACCGGATTCTTTTGCCGGAACTCCCCGTGTCAGCGCCAAATAGGTTTTGTGCAAATCTCTCTCTCTAAATGCTTTGGTCAAAAGCTCCGCACTTTTGCGACTACGTGCCAAAACCAATATTCCGCTGGTATCTTTATCTATTCTATGCACCAATTTAGGCGCTCCTTCCATGCCGAATTTGAGCCCGTCCAACATTCCGTCAATATGCCTAGTGGTATTGGTTCCACCTTGCACTGCCAAGCCCGATGGCTTATTGATTACAATAATGTTTTCATCTTTATAAACTACCAAAGATTTTATAAAAGCCTCATCTTTTGCCGACAAGCCTGTTCTTGGCTCAATCGGACGGCTCTCTGCCTCCAGCGGCGGCACTCTGATTTCTTGTCCGGCAGCCAACTTCAATCCGGCTTCGGCTCTTCCCCCATCAACTTTAATCTGCTTAGTGCGCAACAATTTATTAAATCGCCCCAAAGAAAGCCCCGGATAATACTTCAAAAACCAGCGATTAAGCCGCATTCCATCATCTGCCGGTTTAACTTTAATCAATTCAACACCCATAACTATTTTCCTCTACCCTATTGCAAGAGTTTTTCTCCTCAAGCCACAAATCAATCTTTTTTTTCTGCTTTTTTAGCCGCCTGCTTTTCAGCTCGCAACTTATCAAAATATTCAACCCGTTTTTTTACCTCGCGTTCAAAACCGCGATCAACCGGATAATATAGTTTAACTCGCTTCATTCCTTCCGGAAAATAATTAGCCCCCGAAAAACCGTCTTCACAATCCGGATCATACTCATAGCCGTCGCTGTAGCCCAGTTGTTTCATCAGCTTGGTCGGAGCGTTCAAAATATTTTTCGGCGGCATCAACGAGCCGGTGCGGCGCGCCAAATCTCTCGCCGCATACATTGCTTTATATACCCCAACTGACTTCGGCGCCGTTGCCAAATAAGCCGTCAACTGCATTATCGCCAAATCCCCTTCCGGCGAACCGAGGCGGTCATAAGTATCCCAACAAGCAATCGCCTGTGTAACTGCATTAGGATCAGCCAAAGACACATCTTCCACCGCAAATCTGGTCATCCGCCGCAACAAATATTTGGGATCCTCGCCGGATTCCAGCATTCTCGCCACCCAATAAAGAGCGGCATCGACGTCAGAACCACGCAAAGATTTATGCACGGCCGAAATCAGATTATAGTGTCCGTCCCGTCCTTTGTCATATATTGGCGCTCGGGAACGGATTATTTTCATAATACTGTCTTTGTCAAAAATCTCTCCGCTCTGAGCATAATTCCATACACTCTCCGCCAAATTCAAGATATAGCGCCCGTCGCCATCGGCCACTTCTTTCATAAACTCCCGAGCCTCGGAATCTACCGGAAGTTTACGTCCTTCTTCTTTTTCGGCGCGTTGCAGCAATTCTTCAAAATTTTCGATACTCAAGCGATTCAGTACAAACACCTGACAACGGGAAAGCAACGCCGCATTGAGCTCAAACGACGGATTCTCGGTAGTTGCCCCCACCAAAATTATCGTACCATCTTCCACATATGGCAAAAATCCATCTTGCTGTGATTTATTAAAACGATGAATCTCGTCCACAAACAACAATGTTCCTTTACCCTGATTGGCTCTGCGCTCCTGCGCATACTGAAACACTCGTTTCAAATCTGCCACACCCGAAAACACTGCAGAAATCTGTTCAAAATAAAGATTGGTATTTTCAGCAATCAATCGAGCAATTGTTGTTTTTCCGCACCCTGGAGGTCCCCAAAGAATAAAAGAAGATATTTTTTTAGCTCGCACCATTCTGCCCAGCGGAGCATTTTCTCCCACAACCTGATTCTGCCCCACGACTTCTGCCAAAGTCTGCGGGCGCAACCGATCTGCCAACGGGCGTTTTACTTGTGTAGAAAAAAGAGTGTCTTCCATGCTTCACCGATTCGTTTCATTCTTGCAAAGCATATCAGAATTTAATCATAATTTACAGTTATTTTTTAAGCACAAACGGATTTTGTAATGCATCATCACTGCCGCTGCCAAAAGCATTTTCACTCATCCACCATTCATCTTGAGCGCGCTGCTCGTTTTCTTTTTTGGCAGCTGAAATCCTCTGCCATTTCTCTGAAATATCATTAATCATCACAGTTTCAATTTTATTATCTTCCGGCACATTTTTTTTAGCTTCATCGAGCTCAACTTTTATGTATTGGTCAAGCTCCATTTCATCATCTATTCCAAAATCTGCGTCCGACAACACCTCATCAATATCCGGCACCGTTTCATCTTGCATATTGCGCCGCTTAAATATTGAATCATCAATAAAATAGGCGGCATCAAGCGTCGCTTTGCCTCTAAAGTTATTATCACGTAAAAAATGAACATTGCCGGTTAATATCGGCAGATGATAATACCCCTCCGCCAGCAAGAGTTGATAGCCCTTGGTTTCCACTTTCAGATTGCGCTTAACCTGCAAATATTTAGCCAAACGATGATAATAAATAGCATCAGCCACATGTTTCTTCGGCTTGAAGAGTTTTTTCCCGTCCGCCGGTATCTGCACCGAACTGGTGGCAAAAATCGCCAACTTATCCAACAATCGGCTCATTTTAGCACTGTTTTCAGCCATAATAATCTTATAATTGGTATTAGCCACCAATCCTTCCAATATCTCTCGCCCGTAATTTCTCTCCATTTGGCTCAGGCTGTTGCACAACATCAAAACCGATGTATTGCGGCTCGGTCCGCTGGAAACACATTTTGCCAATTCGTTCAACCGCAGCATCTGTCCGGCATCATCAGCCACCAGCAATATCGGCAGCCCTTCGGTTCCGGTGGCATTAAGGATCCCAAAACGCACCAGCATTTCCACAAACAGGCGGCTGACAAATTTTGAGGTCTTTGTATTGGCAGACATATAAACAGTTATCGGACGAAGCTTTTGCCGTTCCGTATCAAAAATCCCCCGCAGCTGCTCAAAGCTCAAATCATTGCCGCCGGTTCTCTCTCGCAGATTTTGGTGCAAAAACACCCGCAGCGGCTTTAGCACATAAGCAAACACCAATTGCCTCTGCTGCTTTGACAAATACAAAAACTGTTGCAGACCGAGGATTATACTTTCGCCATAGCTGAACACTGCCGCTTCGGTCAAGAGCTGTTCCAGCCAGTGCCGCCAATCACCATTATTTTGCTCGGCTTTTTCTTGTAAATAATTTTTCAGCAGCCAATCGGTAATCATTCCCAGACACAAATCTTTACCCTGCCACGATACGGGAATACCTTCCCAACTGCCTATCGGAAAATAATCATCTGCCGTCAGCCGCTCCTTGCTAATATCGGCAATTGCTTTTTTTGAATATACCAGCGGCATTAAGGCATAATAGCTCAGCAAAATGTCTTTATCGTCTTTATTAAGACGTCCGTTTTCCAAGATTTTATTCAAGAAATAATCATTTGCCACCGCTTGCGAACATTTTGCTGTCATAAACCCGATTAATGCGGCCAATGCGCCCGAGGCCAACCAATCCCAATAATTATCCTTTTGCACCTGCCCATCACCGGCAACAATATAAGCCGCCATATAACTAATGTATTCATCGCGTTCTTTGCCGGCCGGCGGCAGATTTCCTTCGGCCAAAGGGTTCCAACGCGGATATATCGCGCCTTTTTCCGGCTCATCTGCCAAATCCCAATTATAATAAAACACCGGCCCTTTTGTCGCGCGATATCCGCTGGTATACTTTGCCAATGTTCCGGTATTGTCGATGGTAATTATACTACTGCCATCAGAACGAAGAATAGAAGGAATAGCCACCGTAGAGGTTTTGCCGCAGCCAGTCTCCCCCAGACACAAAACCGCCCCCGGCTTTTGCAGGCCAAGCTGCTTGCCCTCATAGCCGCCAAGCACCATAAGCTTGCCATCAGTCAAGCCCATTTTCTGAACATCTTGAGGTTTGGCAAAATGATAATTAAGAATATACCACAAAGCAAAAGAATATGAACTGCGGCAAAACACGCTATACAATACCAACGCGGATACCGCCGGAGCAATCAGCGGCAGGAACAATATCCAAACCGGCGACAATGTCCGAATACTGCGAATAAAAGCCCTCCACCAGTCGGCATACACCATAAAAAAATATGTGGGATTATCAACGATTCGCAATACACCACGCCGATACCAGTCCCAACAATGTTCCGTGCCGCCGTGTAATACAAAATGCACTACCGTAAAACAAGTAAATGACAAAATCACAAAGCACAAAAAGGCGGCGACGCCTCCGGCAAACAATACCAACAATGCTTTGCCTGCGCTTTTTTCGTCTTCTATGCTTTGCTTAAACATCTTGTCTAGCGGCTATCCCGTCCTCGGTTAATCATCTGCTCATTGATTTCACGTTTAGGAAGCTCAGACTGCGGCGCTTCTTTAACCACCTCTTGCTGAAATTCTTTTTTCATCGCTTTGCGCGCTTCCAGCTCTTTTTGCTTGCGTTCTTCAATAATTTTCCGCAGTTCGTCATTATGAGACTTCACCTGCATTTCATGTTCTGATTTAATATTTTTGAGCGCTTCTTCATCTTTCACCTCAGGTTTTTTTGCCCCGTTGCGAAATACTTTTTTACCAACCTTCAGCAGGGTTTCTATACTAATTCCTTTATCATTTGCAAAATTCAAGACCCCAAACTCTTTGCCGTCTCCCAAAAAGATTGAAGTCATATCCACGCCGTTAAAATTCTTTTGCACCTTTTTTTTCGGCGCCAAAATTTTAGCCAGTTCATCTTTGCCGGGAACCCGTCCCAAAGCCTGAGCTATCTGTTGCGGCGTGATAATACACTCACTCAAATCCAGCCCGACAATATTTACTCCTGTAAAATCGCAACCGGTAAAATCAACCCCGCGCAAATTAACCTGCGACAAATCGATTTTGCTCAAATTAAGCAAAGTCAAATTCATCTTAGCCAAATTAAGTTTATGCGGATAATATTTGGCAATATACTCTATCAGGCTTTGTAATTCTTCAATACCCAGCGCGTCAATCTCAATATCCAGCAGAATGGCATTTTCCAAATCCGCTTCAGTGAGTTTAACTCCGTTAAGCTTGGCTCCGGTAAAATTAGTGCCATGCAAAACCGAACCCGACAATATCGCCCCGCTAAGGTCTGCACCGGACAAATTAGCTCCGGTAAGATTTGCGCCGGAAAAATCCACTCCCTGTAGATTTGCACCTGAAAAATCAACTCCGGTCAGGTTAGCCACCGAAAAATTGGCACTCTGTAAATTTTCATTGGCAAATTTACCATTTTCCAGATTTTTGCCGACAAAATCAATACTGTTTAAAAAACTGGAGCGGCCGACATTTCCCCCGTCATTCTGCGAAACCGCGCGCCAAGAACTCATAGCACCGCCATCGCGCATTTGCTCGTACGACTTCTGATTCTCCTCAATTTTTGAACGTATTGTCGCCAGTTTTGAGTTATGTGAAATATCGTCTGCCATGATTTTTCCAACTTGTTCTGCTTTAAACCATAATAATGCGAATTTTACTTTTTTACAAACATTTTATGTTTAGCGCCGCAACAAGCAGTCATAACCCGCGCTTTGCAGATGGCGGCAAGCCTTACTCAAATCAGTCGATTTACCTTTGGCAATCAACCGAAACCACTGTCGTCCGTTTACCTGTACCGGCACAATCTCCATGGCATAAGACCTCAGCTCCGGAAATTTGGCTGACAAATCCGTCATATCGGCATCGGCATTTTCCCGATATTCGTATGAGCCGAGCTGCATTTCTTTATAATTTTCATTCACAGAAATTTGTTGAACCGAGCGTTTTCTGCCTTTAGACGAAGACACTGCTTTCTCCAACCAATCAGGCTCCTGCGCCCAGCCGCCGGCATTAATTTCCATCGTCGGAATTATGTTCATCTGCGCTTTTACCGCCGACATCATCTCAATCATATCACGATTATAATATTGCTTAAGCGCCTGAGCAATATCCTTAATCGGTGCTTTAAGCAACTTTTTGCTCAACGGAGACAATCCGGCATTAAAATACAAACTACGCAATGCCACCGCTCTGTCTGCCTTCAGACGCGCCATTTTTCCTTCCAACAGCTCCATGGTAATTTTAGCGTTCAACAACGCCAGTTTATCATCATTTGACGGATGATATATCTTCTCCAAACGGCGAATTTCTTTTTTAAGACTGCTTTGTGAGCGTTCGACTGTTTCATAATCGGTATCCGCCAGCTTAATTGTCTGATAATTAATTTCAACCTGTGTCAAAATTGCTGCCGCAATCCCGTCAAAGGCCTTTTGGCGCAGTCTCTGCTGAGCAGAACTTCCGGCTGAAGCCTGCCGAAATTCGGCTATTGTATTCAACAAATTTTCAGCAACTCTGGCTCCTTTACTATAAAGCTCTTGCTCATATACCGAGTTTTCAATCTTCACCCCGTTTATATCCAACCCCGGAACCAGCGGATATTGGCGCAGCACATCGTGCCTGACATCGGCAAAAGCATAGCTTTTAACCTGTTCTTTGGCCAGAGCAAACTCTTTGCGGTTGCGCACGGCGGCTTCCTGAAATATATCAATACTGTAGTCTTTGTCAAAATCATAAAGTTCATAAAACCGGCGTCCCTCAAGTTCCACCTGTTTGGGACTGATTTTTACCAAATCGGCATATTCGACAACGCTAAAAGCCAAATTATTGTTCAACTCCTCAAGCTTTGCCAACGCAACTTCCTGATTTTTGCGATAATCATACTCCGCCGGAGTAAGCGTGCCGTTGCGCTCTTCCTTAGCATTCAGGTTTTCGACAATTTTCTTTTCCTGTCTGGACAAACGTTCGTTTTCTTTAAGTTTTTTACCGGCAAACCAAGCATTTTGATGCACTTTAATAGCGGTCAAAGCCAACTGCTTGGCTGAATTTTCATAGAAATAGTTGCCGGTATAAGCATCGCTGGTGCTCAAACTGGCGATAGCATAGGTAACAGCGTATTCCAACACCCGTGATACCCGCATCAGCCGGTTTTCATCACTAACTTCAGACGCCATAATATTTTTGATTATTTTTGAAGATTCGGCCTTAGGATTCTGTTCTGCTATCCGTTTGCGCAAATCATTGCTTACAACATCCACATTGTATTTGGCAGCTCTGGCTATAGAAACATACACATCTTGCTTACCCTTAACCGGCTCGGGATTAGCGGCAAACACCAGCTCATCAGCCTCTATTTTGGCATCTTTTCCGTCATTAACTCCGGAACATGCAACCAGCAGAAAAGCGGCCAAAAACCCACAGCATTTGAACAATTTAGTCTTTTGCATCGGCAATTTCTCCAATGTAACAATATGTAACAAGAATTTAAAAGCTTTTTATCAAAAATATTGGTATATGTAAACTAAAATAAATTCCATGAACTGTTTAGGGGTAAAATTTATGTCTGAAATTAAAGTTGCAGTTATCGGCGCCGGCATGATGGGCAAAAACCATCTGAAAACTTACAAAAGCTTAAACGGCGTTAATTTGGTTGGTGTTTATGACATCTTTCCCGAAGCCTGCAAAGCCGCTGCCGAAACTTTTGGCATTAAAGCTTTTTCTTCGTTGGAAGAAGTTGCCAAAGAGGTTGATGCTGTCAGTGTTGTAACAACTTCCGTCACCCATGCAGAAGTCGGCGAGTTTTTCCTGAACAAGGGCATTCACTGTTTGATGGAAAAACCATTGGCCACTACTGAAGCCCAGTGCAAAAAGTTGATTAAAGCCGCCAAGAAAAACCATGTAACTTTACTGGTTGGCCACATTGAGCAGTTTAATCCGGCAGTTGAGCAAATGCACAAACTGCTTTCTGACACTTCCAAGATTTGCGCTTTAAGCGCCCATCGTATGTCTGCCGCCAGCGGTCGTATTACCGATGTTGATGTTGCCATGGACTTGATGATTCATGATGTTGAAGTTATCCTCTCTCTGGTAAAATCTTCGGTTGTCAATGTTCAGGCCTCAGCCGTCAAAACCAAAATGAGCCCGCAGGGTAAAGACTTTATCACCGCTCTGGTTGAATTTGAAAACGGTGTAACCGCAGACATCACCGCCAGCCGTATTACTCAGGCGCGTGTCCGCACTTTGTCTGTTACCACTGACACCAACTATATTGACATGGACTTCATTAACCAAAGCATTAACGTTCATACTCAAGGACGTATGCCCTATGTAAAACAAGAAGATATTCCAGACTGGATGCATTATGGTCTGAAAGGTAGTGTTGAGCAGCTGTTTATTCCGACCAATCAACCATTGCAGGCAGAATTGAATCACTTTATGAACTGCGTACGCGGCACAGAAACTCCGCGCATCAGCGGTGAGAATGCTCTTGAGGCATTGAAAGTTATTTGGCAGATTGAGGAAAAACTCGGTTTTTTCGCGCAAGACAACAATCGATTGCAGCTGGCCGCTGAATAATCGCTTGTCAAATTAGCAAAAAAGAGGCATAAGAAATTGTGCCTCTTTTTGTTTTGCTTTAATTGGCTGGTTATGCAAAATTCGAAGAATAGTACAGATAGAGACAGTTAGAAGAAGAGGAAAATTTTAGTGTACATAGTAGTACATGAATTTTCCGAAATCGCACTAAGTGGCTCTAGATGTGCTATTATGCGGATTTTGACCTGTGCAAATTGCTCTAGATGAGCTGTTATTTCTCCATTGCTAAAACTCGGAAAACAGTTTAGATAGAGTAATTTGAAAGGCAAAAGTACCGGAGCGTACATAGAAGTACGTGAGGACACTTTTTCTCCTCGTGCAAATTGCTCTAGATGAGCTGTTATTTCTTCATTGCTAAAACTCGGAGAACAGTTTAGATAGAGTAATTTGAAAGGCAAAAGTACCGGAGCGTACATTGAGGTACGTGAGGACACTTTTTCTCCTCGTGCAAATTGCTCTAGATGAGCTGTTATTTCTATTGCTAAAACTCGGAGAACAGTTTAGATAGAGTAATTTGAAAGGCAAAAGTACCGGAGCGTACATAGAAGTACGTGAGGACACTTTTGACCTGTGCAAATTGCTCTAGATGAGCTGTTATACGAGTTTTAAAGATATGAGATATAAGATAACTATAGAATACAATGGAACCAACTTGCTTGGATGGCAGAGACAACTGGATGGACCAAGCGTGCAGGAATATTTGGAAACGGCGCTGGGCAGATTGGCTCGGCCGGATACAACAAGCACAAACAGATTTATAGAAGTTCAGG
This sequence comes from uncultured Alphaproteobacteria bacterium, assembly GCA_934255405.1. Taxonomy (GTDB): domain Bacteria; phylum Pseudomonadota; class Alphaproteobacteria; order RF32; family CAG-239; genus CAZU01. The sequence continues at coordinate 56,764 of CAKQNT010000008.1, read as the reverse complement.
GGGCTGGTAGAACTGACGCCGGTGTTCATGCATTGGCACAAGTTGCTCACTTTGATCTCAAAAGAGACATTGCTGATTGGAAACTGCGTGATGCCCTAAATTTTCATTTGCGCGACTTAGAGGCGCCGGTAGTTGTGCTGGATGTTGAGGCTGTTCCTGATGATTTTAATGCTCGATTCTCAGCCTTAGGAAGGGGATACATTTATCGCATTCTCAACCGCAGAGCTCCTTCAGTCTTAGAAAAGGATCGCGTTTGGTGGGTTCCGGTTGAATTAGACGTTGAAAAAATGCGTCAAGCTGCACAGTTTTTACTTGGGCACCATGATTTCAGCTCTTTTCGAGCGGCGGCATGTCAGGCAAAATCCCCGATTAAGACACTGGACAAATTAGAAATCAGCACTCGCGGTGATGAAATAGTTTTTGAAGTAGAAGCTCGTTCATTTTTGCACCATCAGGTGCGTAACATGGTTGGCACTCTCAAATTGGTTGGCGACGGACACCTGAAACCTGAAGATATAAGCAAGATACTGGAAGCCAAAGACCGCAAAGCCGCAGGTCCAACCGCTCCGGCCTGCGGACTATATTTAAGCAAAGTCTGGTATTAACTCACTTCTGTTTCCAGCACTCGCACTGCAATATCATAATCAAAACCGGCGCGCACCAAAATTGCCAAATCCTTGGAACGACGTTCTTTACGAACTTCCTCACTCGGGCTAAAAGGACCGATGTGTTTTTTACGTGTCAGCCTCAATGCGGAATCAAACGGATCGAACTCTTGCTCAGACATCAATTTTTCAATTAAGTTCTCATCGATTCCTTTTTCACGCAATTTGCCCTGAATATAGCGCGGAGATTTTCCGGCAGCCAAATAATCTTTAATTTTCAGCTCACTATATCGCACATCATCGACATACCCAACCAGTTGAAAATCTTCCAGAATTTCCTCTATCCAATCATAGGCCTCCTGTTTTGCAAAATCAGGAGTATGATACGCATAATCATTAACTCTGCGGCGCAACACATTGCGCAGATTAGCCACCGAAGATTCAAAGCGCTTCAGATAATATAACGCAATATTCTTAATCCGCTGCTTAGTCATTTTGCGCATAGCTCTAACGTTTTTCTGACTATTTTCCATATCCGCCACTTGAAAAAACTCCCTAACAGGTTTATACACTTGATATATATTTAATACTTAAAGGAAAAATATGCAATGACAACATCTTTTGATAATTGTACCTCGTTTTTTATAGAAAATGGTGTTTATCAAGGACGCCTCATCCGCCTGCATGAAGTGGTTAATACCATTCTCGGCAAGCACTGCTACCCCAAACCGGTTGCCGCCGTTGTAGCAGAAAGCACTGTTCTGGGTGCCATGCTGGCCAGCCAGCTCAAATACGACGGGCTGTTCACCCTGCAAATTCAGAGCAACGGCGTAATCTCTCTGGTTGTTGTTGACGTAACCTCTGACGGACGCATCCGCGCTTGTGCCCGCTATGATGAAGAGCACCTTAAACAAAGCCAAAAACTGCGCAAAACTACTGACGAGATTGAGGCCGCGCCCCACCTTTTAGGAGGCGGAATTTTGGCCTTTACGGTTGATCAGGGCAAAGATACTGAACTCTATCAAGGCATGGTAGAACTTCAAGGCAAAAACTTAACTGAATGCGCCTTGCGTTACTTTAAGCAGTCTGAACAAATCGACACCGATATCAAATTGTTCCTTAAAGCGCCCGAAGGCGAATCTTCTTCTTGGAGTGTTGGAGGAATCATGTTGCAAAAACTGCCGTCCAAAGGCTCTGAGCTTTCACCGGAAGAACAATCAGAAACCTGGAACGAAGCCAAAGTATTTATGGAATCTCTTAACGAAAACGAGATATTCAACGCTGATTTAAGCTCTGAAGAAATTCTCACTCGCCTGTTTCATGGCAACAGACTACAGATTTCTCATTCCAGAGAATATACTTTCGGCTGCCGTTGCTCACGCGACAAATTGCTGCAAACCCTGCAAACTTTTTCTGAAGATGATGTAAATGCTATGGTTGAGAGCGGCAAAATCACCGCCACCTGCAATTTTTGCGGCGAAAAATATAGCTTTGATCGCGGAGAAGTCCGCAAGCAATAGTTTAACCAGTTTTTAATCAATCTATAATATGTTAAGAGGAGCTCCTAGTACGAGGGCTCCTTTTGTGTATTCAGACATTGGATGAAAAACCATGATTAACCTTAGAAAAATATTGCCGGTTTTGGCTCTTTCAGCTCTCATTTCCGGCTGCGCCAGCTGGTTTCCCGCTCCTGAGGAAGATGAGCTTCCCCGCTATCAGGAACCTCGCTACACCACCGACGAACCTATCCAGCTCAAAGTAAGCCAAATTAAAGTTATTTCCGAATTTACTCCGTCTTTTACCAGACCACACGTTGAGCATTTGTTTCCGGTTTCCATTGAAAAAACTGCCGAACTTTGGGCGCAAGATCGCCTAAAAGCAGCGGATTATTCCAGCCCCAAAATTGCGGAAGTCATCATTAAAGATGCCGGCGTAACAGAAACTTTGGAGGAAGGCGGCAATCAAATATTTAACAATGACCGCGTCAAATACCGCGCTACTCTGGTTATGACAATCAAAATCACCGACCCCGACAATATGTCACAGGCTTCTACCAATGTTGATGCCTGGAGAGAATTGATTATCCCAGCCAGCACCGACATCGCCGAAAAAGAGCAATATTGGAATGGAATGGTCACCAAATTGTTTGATGAATTTAACGTCAAGATGACTTCCAACATTTACCAGTATCTGAATATGTATGTGATTAATAAACCGCTTGAACCGACATATTACTAGTTAATGGTTCTTGAAGTTTGAGCAAATCCGGGTGCAGACATCGAAAAAGTCGGTATCCGGATTTCTTTTGTCTTGCCTCTTGATATAATTTTACAACTTCCATAAAACACCGCGTGCGGAGAATTGAGCGCCGCCTCGGAAGTAAATTCAAAATATTCCCCCGGTTCCAGCTCTGGCAGTTCACCCTTAAAACCGGCACTACTGTCATTATAGCTATTGCCCGCACCATCGGTGATATTCCAATTTTTGCCCACCAGCTGAATTTTGTCATCCGTATTGTTTTCAATACAAAGATAATACCCCCACATAAAACGGCTGGGAGCAGATTTGTCAACCAAAACCGGACACGCCGAAACCACGATTCCATCGCTCTGCAAAGTAGAAAATTCCTGCTCTTCCAACATTTTTGGATTCCTTAAATCGGTTAACTTCTTGTTAACTTTTTAAATAATGAATCTCTGATTCGCAAGCAGGAGTCCACTTTATCAACAGGCTTATACCCAAAATTCAATAACCGACACAAAAAAAGTGCTCTGCAGTTTGCAGAGCACTCATAAAATCCAAATCATTTTTATTTTGCCAACAAAGACAACAATTTTTGCGTTGCATCTGCCGGAGTAATATTTTCAAATACAGCATATTCGTTAGCCAACCGATCCAACGCCTGCTCATAAATCTGACGCTCGCTGTAAGACTGTTCGGCCAAATTTTCGCTGCGGTACAAATCGCGCACCACCTCGGCAATAGCAACCGGACTGCCGGAATTAATTTTGTTTTCATATTCCTGCGCGCGGCGAGACCACATAACTTTCTTAACTTTAGCCTTGCCCTTCAGGGTATTCAAGGCCTCTTTAATTGTATCTTCGCCGGAAATTTTGCGCAAACCGGTTGTCTCTGCTTTGGCCATTGGAATACGCAGAGTCATTTTATCTTTGGCAAAATTAACCACTATCAATTCCAATTCTGTGCCGGCAACATTCTGCTTAGTGATATCGGCAACTTTGCCCACACCATGAGCAGGATAAACAACATATTCACCGGAACTGAACGGATTTAATACTGAGATTTTCTTATTCATACCTTTTTCCTGTTTTGTGATTATTGGCGGTTTTGTTCAATTACAGCGCTACCATACCACAAAATAGGATTAAAATCTAGTCAAAAAATTAATTTTGTCAAAAAACTTTAGTTTATCTTAACCCTATGTTAATCCTAACAACATAAAATATGATATAATTATATTTAGTTAGGGCGGATAACATCATGATTAAATTTGTCAAAGTATTTTATACCAGCGCCATATTGCTTGGAATTACCTCTGCTCAAGCAGCCGTTGTGCCGGAATATGCCACCAACACCTATCAAAATCACGAACTGACCAGAGCAGAACAAAAATGCTTAGACGAAGGATACAAAATCACTTATGCCAACTGCTCCAATCAAACTGCACCGGCAGAACGCTGTCCTCATCATGATGCCTATTATCGCAGTTGCTCTCAAGAACAATGGTGTCGCAACAACAACTACTCTTTTTTGGCTGCCGACTGCAAAGCCCCTTTTTATCCGTTCAAAATGTGCGCCAATAAATTTCCCCTTTATCGAATCTGTCAGGAAAATACCGAAAAGGCCTGCACTGAAGCCGGCTTTACTCACAAAGACAAATGCCAGCTTACCGACAAAAAATGCCCTTTCTCTGCGGATTATGGAATTTGCTGCGACGACTGCCCTGCTTTTGCCTACAACCTAGATACCATACCGGCCGGTTATATTGCCGATGGCGAAACCTGCACCACCTGCGCCGGCGTTGTTAAAACCAACATAATTCCGGCTCCCTGCGATGGATTTTTGAGTTGCCAATATGGCCCCATGAGTTCCCAAACTCCGTCTTGTCTGCAAGGCAAAACTATGCTCTACAGTGCCTGCAAAACCTCGGCCGAAGTCTGTCAGGAGAACGGTTACACCTCTACCTCCTGCAATGAAACCGATGACAGCGCCGATTGTCCAGAAAACAATAACTTCAAACGCTGCACCATTAACTGTTTTAAGCATGCGCGCGCAACCAATCCTGATGCTGATGTAATCGGCGAAAACATTACTGATCCGGTTATTGATGTTACCAAGACACAAATGCGCTCACTGGTTGGCATGACTTTGCCGCAGTGCCTAAACAAAACTCGTCCGGAAGTCACTCTTCATCTTAATACCAAAAATATGGATATGTATGATGGAATTTTTGACCGCGAGATAGAAAACATCAACTTCAACCTTATTTTTGAAGAACCGCTCACCTTGTCGCTCAGCGGTGCGCTCAAAAATGTTAAAATAACCGTTTCCGGCACCTTGGCTGAATGTCCGTTCAAAGCCGCCGAAACTCAGGTATCCGGCGTTGTCAGTTTCAACAACCTTCCGACGCTGTGCTCCAACTTCAAAATTGCCGCCAACGGCAAACTGTTAACCACCGGCGATATCAAAGGCAATGTTGAAATGGAGCGTGATTCTTCTCTTGGTATCAAAGGCAGTCTCTATGGCACCCTCAAAGCCAAGAGCTATACCGAAATTTTGATTAAAGGCTCTTTGCAGACTAAAGGCGGAGACAATACCACCACCGAAAATGAAGGCATTGTCTTTGGCTGCAATTCCAAAATCAAAATTGAAGGCGGCATCAAAGCCGGCACATCTTCGATTTATCTAAAACAATGGACCTCGCTTGACACACCGAATGTTGAATTGATTTCTGTTTCAGATAATTCCAAACTGCCCGGAACTTTGGCCTCTATCCACATGTATAAATACGCCAAACTCTACAGCGCTTATGGCGAAACGGTTTATCCGATTGCTGAAAACAGCGAAACCGGCTGCGATGACAAACACTATATTCACCTTGGCTCCGCCACCGATGCCGCCAAACAGAATCTGATTATTGAGCCCTCCAACACTCTGGAAAACAGCTGGCAGTGCAAAACGCTCAACTACAAACAACAGCAATGTGACTAAGGATTCACATTTGGCGAATATATAGTTTGCGGATTTGCCGGATTACTTATTTCCGGCAAATCTTTTTCTGGATAAGACTGCACATCATAAACTCGCCCGTTTGCCTCCAGAAGCGTATTTTGAAAATCAGCGCCCGTCATGTCCGAATTTTGCAAATTGCTTTTCTCCGACGCTTTATTGTCTTCAGTACTATTGATTGGCTCCGCTTTTTCAGCAGGTATTGTCGCTGCCGGAACAATTATCGGATCCCCCAGCGGATTCGGCGCATTTTCTGGTTGCACCACAACCACCGTATTTTTTGCCCCGTCAGAACTAAGCGCCTCTCCTTCTACTATAGTTGGCATTTGTGCTTTGGCATCTATAGCACACACCGCCCACAACAATAAAATAAAATTTCTCATTTTTGCCCTCCGCTGTTTAAGATAATTGCAATTTTGGCAAAAACAATCAAAAACCGGCAAAAATTAAACACCCGTTAAGGAATAAACGCTATAATGCTACTAATGTGATAAATTAAGGAGGAGAGTTATGTCTGATATCGGAGCCATCAGTTCCTACACTTTGGCTATTCAGCAAATGCAGCTGAGTCTGATAAAGAATAGCGCCGAAATGCAACAAAAAACCATAGAAGTATTGCTGGGCGAAGACACTAGAGCAATTTCCAGCGACAGCCCGATTGGCAAAACCGTAGATATTTCCATTTAGAAACTTATCATTACCACAAAAGACATTGAAAGGGCAAAAGCCAAAATAAACTTAGCAATTCCCCAAACAGCGGTAAACACAGTGGCGGCATAATCAACATCTATGCCGCCTTCTTTGTATTCTTTATGAAAACCAAAAGCATAGCCGAAAGAAACCAGCGCAATCAGCAAATAAAAATGATAGTTAGTCACCAGAGCGCGAATAGCCTCTTCATCCAAACGCACCATCGCGCCAATTCCGCATATAATACCCAACAAGACCATTGGGTTAAAAATGGCACCCGAAGTAAATAATGCAACAATACCTTTTATCATCAGCGATTAACGACTCCAAATTCTTCTGCTGAGATAACGGGAATCAACATTTTCCGCTCCCGACGGCCAAACACAGCGAGAACTGATTTTGGCAGCAGACGCGCTCTGCGACTTAAACTGCGGCAAAACAATCGATGCAATTCCGCGACTACGGATAGTTGTTTTCTGTCCTCTGGTCCAATCCATATAAGAAGAATCAATAGTTTTTTGCATTTTATTTCCCCTCAAAAGGAATCTTTCTCATTATTTAAATTATCAGCAAAAGGTAAACAAAAACTTAAACATTTTTGGCACTGTCAAAACCGGCACATTGCCGCAGCGGAGCCGATATTTTTTGTGACAACGCCGCCGCAAAATCCTCATCATCGCTCCAAACCCAGACCTGAATTTTCGGCTCAGTGCCAGATTTGCGGACAAGAACGCGCCCTTTGCCGGAAACCTCCTGTTCACCATCAGCAATTGCCTGTTTAAATACCTCTGTTTCAAAGGCTTTAAGCATCTGCTCTTTGCTTGCAAATTTGCTATCTGTGCGTTTACGAGGCATCGGCGCAAACAGCGGAAAAATCTCGCTCATTTTGTGTCCATCGGATTTTATCCCCATTGCCACAACCAAAGCCGCCATCATCGCATCTCCGGTTTTGGAGTAGTCTGCCACCACCATGTGGCCGGATTCTTCACCGCCGATATTGCAGCCGACCCTGAGCATTTCATCTATCACATAGCGTTCTCCCACTCCGGAACGAACACAGTTGATTCCCAATCCGGACAAAAATCTATCCAGTGCCGGATTAGAAACAATAGTAGCTACAACCGTATTATTCTTCAGCTTGCCGTTTTCCTTAAAATATTTACCCAAATAAGCAATTATCTGGTCACCATCTAAACGCTTGCCTTTTTCATCACAAATAATAATTCTATCACCATCGCCATCAACCGCAACACCCAAGTCAGCTTTGTTTTCCACCACTTTGGCACACATCGCCTCAGTATGCTGAGAACCACAGTCCCGATTAATGTTGTAACCATCTGGATTACAGCTTAAAGCAATTACATTGGCGCCCAATTCAGCAAAAACCTGCGGCATAATGCCAGAAAAACAACCATTTGCACAATCAATCACAATTTTTAATCCTGTCAAAGCCTCAGGAGCCGCGGCAGAAAGCGCAATTTTCTTATATTTTTCAAGCTGAGAATTATCGATTTGCGCCGTGCCGATTTTGCCGCTGTCAAAAGTAAATTCGTTTTTTTCTACCAGCGCCTCTAATTCCGCTGTAATATTATCAGAGAATTTGGAACCATCAGCGGCAATCAGTTTAATCCCGTTATCCTGATACGGATTATGCGAAGCCGTAATCATTACAGCCATGTCCACATCAAGTGAAGGCGTAAGCGTTGTCAGCGCCGGTGTCGGAATCACCCCCAAACGAACAACATTAACCCCCTGCGCTGCAAAACCGGCAATCAAAGCTGCCTCAAGCATATCACCGGAAATTCGAGTATCTTTAGCAATTGCTACCTGATGTTTTTGCCGACATACCAACTGTCCGGCAGCCATTCCCAAACGCATGGCAAAATCAGCCGTCATCGGAAAAACATTGGCCACTCCGCGCACTCCGTCAGTACCGAACCATTTATTTTCTGCCATAGCACCTTCTCCCTAACAAACATTGTTAAAAACATTTTGCCCGACTCGGCAGAAAATACAAGTTTTATTGCAATTTTATCAGTCGAAAAAACTCAAACACCTGCAAACTCGCCCATACACCATCATTCTAAAACTTTCTATCCCAAATTATCTTTAGACAAGCTTGCCCCCATCTAAATCTTCCCCCGTCGATGGGGAAGACTTACAAAGCACAATCTCTAGCAAGCTCGGATAGTGGTGTAGATAGAGTGAAAAACAAAGCGGTTGAAATTTTAGTGTACATAATAGCACATGAATTTCAACCGTTCTGCTGTTTTTCGCTCTAAATGCGCCGCTAGACGAGCTTGCCTAAACCTCCGGCACCGACGACCGCACTTTCCTTTCCTCAGCAACGGGCGATTCGTCTGATTTATCGATAGGCTTGCCGGCGATTACGTCTTTGATTTCATCACCGGTCAGAGTTTCGTATTCCATCAAAGCCTTAGAAAGTGTTTCCCATTCTTGCTGATGTTCTTGCAAAATTTTGGTCGCTTCGGCATGAGCATTTACCAACAAACTTTTGATTTCTTCATCAACCAGCTTAGCGGTTTCTTCGCTCATGTTACGGCTCTGCGTAACTGATTTTCCCAAAAAGACTTCACCGGTGTTTTCGGCATAGAGAACCGGTCCCAGCTTATCGCTCATTCCCCATTCGGTAACCATGGAGCGAGCCAGATTGGTTGCACCGGCAATATCAGATGATGCTCCGCTGGTAACTTTTTTGTCGCCGAATTTCAGCTCCTCGGCAACTCGACCGCCCATGGCAATCGTCAACCGCGACAGCATTTTGATTTTAGAATAAGAATACTGGTCTTTTTCCGGCAGTTGCTGCACCATTCCCAAAGCGCGTCCCCGTGGAATAATCGTTGCTTTATGAATAGGGTCAGTTTCTTCAACATAAAGCGAGCAGATAGCATGTCCGGCTTCATGATAAGCGGTGAGTTTCTTCTCATTTTCATCCATTGCCATAGACTTGCGCTCACTGCCCATCAAGACTTTGTCTTTGGCTTCATCAAAATCTTTAGAAGTAACTTTGCGCTTATTTTTGCGCGCCGCCAACAACGCCGCTTCATTCACCAAATTAGCCAAATCGGCACCTGAAAAACCTGGGGTGCCTCTTGCCACTACAGATAAATTCACATCTTTAGCCAGCGGCACTTTTTTGACATGAACCTTAAGGATTTCTTCTCGTCCTTTTTTATCCGGATTCGTTACCGTAACCTGACGATCAAAACGCCCCGGACGTAGCAAAGCCGGATCCAAAACATCAGGACGGTTGGTAGCGGCAATGATAATAACATTTTCGTTATCATCAAAACCATCCATTTCCACCAGCAACTGATTCAGTGTCTGCTCGCGTTCATCATTTCCACCGCCCAGACCGGCGCCGCGATGACGTCCTACGGCATCAATTTCATCTATAAACAACAAGCAGGGAGCATTCTTTTTGGCTTGGGCAAACATATCGCGTACACGACTGGCGCCCACACCTACAAACATCTCCACAAAATCGGAACCGGAGATTGAAAAGAATGGCACATCAGCCTCACCGGCCACAGCCTTGGCCAACAAAGTTTTTCCTGTTCCCGGAGGGCCTACCATCAACACGCCCTTGGGAATTTTACCGCCCAAACGTTGGAATTTTTCCGGATCTTTCAAGAAGTCAATAATCTCTTCCAACTCCTGCTTAGCTTCATCTGCACCGGCCACATCCGCAAACGTAACTTTTTTGGTATTTTCTATCAATCTGGCACGAGACTTTCCAAAGCTCATAGCCTTGTTATTACCGGAATTAGCCTGCCGCATAAAGAATATCCAAACGCCGACCAACAATAGCATCGGAAACCAAGATATCAGGATTCCCCACAAATTGTTTGAAGTATTGTCTTCCGGCTGTGCGGTAACTTTAACCTCATTTTTGCGAAGAAGCTCAATCATTGTCGGATCATAAGGCGCATAAGTATAAAACTTTTTTCCATCGACATAAGAGCCATTAATATCCGCGCCAGAAATTGTAACCTCGGCAACTTTTTTGCCTTCAACCTTATCCATAAATTCCGAGAAGGCCAGTTTTTCGGCGTTTGCAGCACTATGGTTGCCCATAAACATATTCATCGCGCCGGACAAAAGCACCAACGCCAATATCCAGACAATAATATTTCTTCCTGTTTGCATGTAGATTCCTTCTGATTTGTATAAACAAACTTTTGATTATATATAGTGCTCTTCTTATCAAAACTCAAGGCAAAAAAAGGCGGCTCTAATAAGAACCGCCAATTTCATCTTAGATTTACCAGTTATTTGGCAGCGTTAATAGCTTCCTGAATAACACCCTCATCCAAGGTCTGGAGGATTTTGTTATTCAATACCAAAGTCGGAACACCGTTAACCCCGATAGTGCTGGCCAAAGAAGCTGTTTCAGAAATCAGTTTATTAACATTTTCAGATTCCATATCAGCTTTCAATCTTTCCAAATCAGCACCGGCCTTAACTGAAGCCTCATCAATTTTAGCTTCTGTCAAAGGACCTTTGATTTCAAAAATTGCAGAATAAACTTCAGCAAACTTGCCCTGCTCTTTGGCAGCCAAAGCAGCCTTAGCAGCATAACGAGACATCGGAGACAAGAAAGCCATCGGTTTAGCAACCAGTTTCAATTCCGGATTGGCGGCAACAATATTTTTTAATACCGGATAAATTCTGTGGCAATAACCGCAAGAGAAGTCAAAAAACTCTACCAAAGTAACAGTGCCTTCCGGATTACCGACAACGCCGTCTGCAGCGTTGTTGTACAAAGCGTCTGCGTTATTAGCCAAAGCCTCTTCAGCAGCTTTCTGAGCGCTTTCTCTCTGCATAACTTCGTATTTCTGCATAGCGTTAATAATCAGCTCCGGATTATTGTTCAAAGTTTCTTCAACATTGCCACCCTTGTTACCACAGCAAACAATGCACATAACCAGTGCAACAACTGCAACAACCAAAGCCAGCAATGATACATAAACAGCATTAATTTTATTCATTGCAAATTCCTCAAAATATTATAATCAACGTCACTAATCTAAACAAATATAAAGATATTTACAAGTCTAAATTTGCATATTATTTAGATTATGATAAATTATTTCTTCATAAATCAGGATGTATAATCAGAGAAATTTATAACCTATTTTCAGAGGCACAGATGTTTCACATTAACCTATCCATATTTTCACAAACTCGTTCACTAGAAAATAAAATAGACAATTTTCATGACAAACTCATTGACGCCGCCATGACCTTCAAAAAAGCCATACGCGTATACCTGACCGAGCAACGCAGTGAAGACTACCGCAAACTTTCCAAACAGATTAAACAGATTGAACATGATGCCGACGGGCTTCGCCGCGATATTGAAAATAACCTCTATACTCAAAATCTGATTCCCGACCTGCGCGCCGATGTATTGCAACTGGTAGAAAATCTGGATAAAGTAATCAACAAATTTGACGAGGTAACCTACAAATTTTATTGCGAACGCCCAAATATTCCCTCTGAATATCACACCCGCATTAATGAACTTTGCTCGCTTAGCGCCGAATGCGCCGAAAATATGGCCAAAGCCAGTCGCGCCTTTTTCCGTGACTTAACCACTGTTCGTGACTACTCGCAAAAAGTTTATTTTATCGAACATGAATCCGATGCCGCATCACGCAAGTTGAGTGAAGCCATTTTTGATTCAGATTTACCATTAGCCGATAAATTACAGCTCAGCGCTTTTATTAACGATATCGGAGATATTGCCGACACCGCCGAAGACTTTATTGACGGCTTGCTGATATTTACCATCAAACGGGATGTATAAGCTCATGGATATCTCTTTTTTCATATTCTTAAGCTCCGGTTTATTTTTAGGTTGGTCACTGGGAGCCAATGACGTACCCAATATTTTTGGCACTGCCGTTGGCACCAAGATGGTCAAATTTCGCACGGCGACCCTTACGGCATCATTGTTTATTATACTGGGCGCCGTATATGCCGGCAGCGGAGCCTCTCAAACTCTGGGACAACTTGGCAGCATCAACACGTTGCCAGGCGCTTTTATGTCGGCTCTGGCCGCCGCGCTCACCATTTATTGGATGGTAAAAATGTCCATCCCGACCTCAACTTCACAGGCAATTGTCGGCGCCATCATCGGATGGAACTTTTTTGCCTCCAAACCGACAGATATCTCAACCTTGTCGCAAATCGTCAGCACATGGATATTTTGTCCGATTCTCTCGGGAGTTATCGCGGTTATTCTTTATTGGTTAAGCCGCAAGATAATCCGCGCTTCACGCCTTCATTTATTGCGGCAAGATTCCTATACTCGCATTGGATTAATACTCGCCGGCGCCTTTGGTGCTTATGCTCTGGGAGCCAACAACATCGCCAATGTTATGGGCGTATTTGTTCCCTCCAGCCCCTTGCACGGAATAACCTTACCTTTGGGCGTCTCTTTGAACGGAACTCAAGTTTTATTTTTAATCGGAGGCATCGCAATCGGAGTCGGAGCCATAACTTATTCACACAAAATTATGAATACCGTCGGCAACGAAATTATGCGTATGTCTCCTCTAATGGCATGGGCAGTAGTTGTTGCTCAATCGTTGGTTTTGTTTTTATTTGCCTCTCAAGGACTAAAAACCTTTCTTTCCTCTAACGGTCTTCCCTCCCTGCCGCTGGTTCCGGTATCCAGTTCTCAGGCTGTCATCGGTGCGGTTATGGGAATTGGCATTGCCAAAGGCGGACGCACCCTGAATTGGAGATTAATCAGCCACATTGCCGCCAGCTGGGTCAGCACTCCGATTATCGCCGCCATAGTCTGTTATATTTCGCTATTTTTCTTACAAAACGTGTTTAATTTAAAGGTATACCAATGAAAGCGCTGATTCTTGCTATCGGCAAGTGCAAAAAAAATTCTCCCGAAGCCGCCATTATTGCCGAATATATCAAACGCTCAAACTGGGAGGTCATTGTAAAAGAAAAAGACAATTCCACGCAGGAAGATGAGGCCAAATTCTTACAATCCGCAATTCCGCACGGCGCCAAAGTAATTGTGCTTGATGAACGTGGAGAAAATATGTCTTCTCTGGACTTAGCGCACAAAGTTGGCAATTGGCTTTCTAACGGCACCTCAGAAATTTGCTTTTTGATTGGCGGAGCCGATGGACATTTGCAATCAACCCGCGACAAAGCCGACTTGCTGCTTTCTTTTGGCAAATTAACGCTGCCGCATATGCTTATGCGTGCGGTTTTAAGTGAACAAATCTACCGTATTCAAACAATTCTTTCCGGTCACCCCTACCATCGGGAATAAGAATTTGACATATTGAATCATTTTGCTATATTAGTACCCAAATTCTATTTATTAAACTTAATCTATATTATTATGAAACTGCTAAAAAAAATTAAAAATTGGTTTAAGCCCCTTCCGCCTAAAGAGAGTGAAGTTAAAAAAGCTGATTATCAACTTTATGCTGACGATTCAGAAGAGGCAAAAAAAATTCAGGCTTATCAGGCAACAGTTAAGGAAAATACTCCGGACTATCTGCTCTTGAACACGTTCAGCCGCCATTTTCATTCACTGGACACTTGCGTTAGCGAGTACTGGCATTGCATTGAACATAGCAAAATGTTGCACTGTCAGCCTCTATCAGGTGGAAAAGATTTTTATATATTTGCCACTCAAAGTACGAAGAATTTAGGCATACAAGGCTGGATAGGTTTTATTGTTGGTAGCTGCAAAAAAGTCTTTGTATCTGAAGTAAATCATATTGTTTCGAAAGTCACAGGTGCCTATGAAATCAATATGACGAAGGATCGCTGTTTACCTTGCGAAAACATTTCTTGCCCTTCTCATGTGCAACAAGCTCTCCTTTGTGCAACTATCCTGCGATTAAGACTAAATGTTTCGGACAGCAAAAATGAGATACCGGCTGGCAATGCTATTTCTGCCGATAACTAAATACGCTTGTAACAACCGACAATGAAAAAGAATTATTAAATTCAAAAAGCTCCTCACCAGAGGAGCTTTTTCCATATTGCAAAAAATCACCTTGCTACCCTAACTACCGTCCTGCACAACCTCTAGCAAGCTCGTCTAACGAGGTTGTCTAATCGCGAATTTTGCCCACAGCTCCCCACATTTTTTCAATTGAATAAAACTCACGAACTTCGGGCTTAAAGATATGAACAATTACATCAAAAGCATCTATCAGCACCCAATCGGCTTTTTCTTCGCCTTCTGATACTGACTTGTATCCAGCTGCTTTGAGTTTGGCTTGAATTTGCTCAGCCAAAGCGGCAACATGACGCTGCGAGGTACCGCTGGCAACCACCATATAGTTGGCTATTGAAGTCTTGCCCTGTAAATCAACCACCACCACATCATCTGCCTTGCCATCATCTAAAGAAGTTGTAATAATATCCAAAATTTTTTCGGGTTCGTTTTTATTTGTTTCAGTCACAAAAATTCTCCTAATCCAGCGGAGACCATGGTTTATTAACCGCTTCTTCTGGAGTCGCAGCTTCAACCATTGCCTCTTCTTTTTTCTTCCTATCTCTGGTAATAAATTTATTAACAGCCAAAAGGCACTCAAAAATACCTTTTTTAGCCACAGCAGACATCACCAAAACCGGTTTACCGATTGCTTTTTCCAGAGCTTTTTGTTTTTCGGCAATCTCTTTTTCCGGCAGCGCATCACATTTATTAAGCACTACCACCTCGGGCTTATTTTTCAAAATTTCATTATACAAATCAAGCTCGCGGCGAATACTTTTATAAACTTTAACAACATCTTCGGATGTAGCATCTACCAAATGCAAAAATGCCGAACAGCGCTCCACGTGTTTAAGGAATCTATCCCCCAAACCAACTCCTTCGTGTGCTCCCTCAATCAATCCCGGAATATCGGCAATCACCATCTCATAACCATCAACCCAAGCCACCCCCAAATTCGGATGCAATGTTGTAAACGGATAATCGGCAATCTTCGGACGAGCAGATGTAACCACCGAAAGAAAAGTTGACTTTCCGGCATTCGGCATACCAATCAACCCCACATCAGCAATCACCTTAAGTCGCAGCCAAATCCACATCTCTTGTCCCGGCCACCCTGGTTCGGCATAACGAGGAGCCTGATTCACGGCAGTCTTAAATTGCGCATTACCACGACCGCCATCACCACCTTTGGCCAGCAAGAAACGCTGCCCCGGAGTAACCATATCCACAATCAAAGTTTGCTGATCATCGGCTAAAATCTCGGTTCCCACAGGCACTTTGATAATTATATCCTCACCCTTAGGACCGGTCTTGTCCGAGCCCATACCATTGTGTCCCTTATGAGCCTTAAAATGCTGCTGATATCTAAAATCAATCAAGGTGTTAAGATTCGCCACTGCCTCGACATAGACACTTCCGCCTTTGCCGCCGTCGCCACCATTTGGACCGCCGAATTCAATATATTTCTCACGCCGAAACGAGACGCATCCGGCACCGCCGTCGCCTGATTGAACAAATATTTTTGCCTGATCCAAAAATTTCATCTGTTTCTCTATCTTCTGTTTAGTTTTAAGATAACGCTTTTAGCTGAAAAGTAAAGGGGATGTTAAATACACATCCCCTCGACTTTGACAATCTCTATATCAGCTGACTATTCGCAGATAACCGAAACAACAGTCTTGTCGCCGGCTTTCTTTGAAAAAGCAACTTTACCCTCGGCAACAGCAAAGATAGTATGATCTTTGCCCATACCAACATTGGCGCCGGGGTGATACTGAGTACCACGCTGACGAACAATGATGTTGCCGGGAACAACACACTGACCGCCGGATTTCTTCAAACCCAAACGGCGTCCGATAGAGTCGCGTCCGTTATTGGAGCTACCACCTGATTTCTTATGTGCCATAACTAAATCTCCTTAAAACCTATTTAGCGCAAACGTCAGTAATTTTAACCAACGTAATGGACTGTCTGTGTCCGTTTTTGCGACGATAATTCTGTCTGCGTTTCTTTTTGAAAACGATAACTTTAGCATCACGAGCCTGTTTCAAAACAGTGGCTTTAACACTGGCACCGGCAACCAACGGAGTACCGATTGTATCGCCCAAAGCCAAAACCTCGTTGAATACAACTTCTTTACCTTCTTCACCGGCAAGTTTTTCAACTTTCAGCACGTCACCATTTGTAACTCTGTACTGTTTTCCGCCGGTTTTAATAACTGCGTACATTTTTTCACCTTTATATCTTATTTAAACATAAAACGTTGCTTTGCAATATACATAAGTTTTTGCCGCTGTCAATAGGAATCTCAATAATTTTTGAAATTTGCCTCTCTCACAATCTCTAGCAAGCTTGGATAGTGGTACAGATAGAGGTATTTAGAAGGCGAGGAAAATTTTAGTGTACACAATAGTACATGAATTTTCCGAGACCGAACTAAATGCCTCTAAATGCGCCGCTAGACGAGTTTGCCTCAACCTGCACAATCTCTAGCAAGCTCGGATAGTGGATTTTATAGAGTGATTTGAAAGGCGGCGACACCGGAGTTTACATAATAGTAAATGAGGATGTCGCCGTCCTGCGCAAATTGCTCTAGAAAACCGCTAGACGAGCTTGCCTACACTAGCGCATAAGCGCCCTATACAACTCCGGATTCATAAATCTACCGCGCCAAATTCCGCGTTTGGCCTGACGAGCTTCTTGCTCGGCAGAAACGTAGGCATTGGTATATTGAGTGTAGGCTACGGCTTGACCTAAGCGCACCATTTCTTCATTGAGAACTTTTCCTTGAGAAACACACACTGACACACTGCGTTTATAACGATCTATTTTGGTTTGATTGCAAAGGGTATCATCGCCGGCTAAATTTAACAAAGCCTGATACGCCTCATCGCCACAAGGATACGGGCGATTATCTTCATCGTAGCATTCTTGATGATACTCCGGCGCGTCTATTCCTTCAAGCCTTATTTCCACACCATTTACACGCAAGCTGTCGCCGTCTATCACCTCAATCTTGGCCTGCAGCGGCAGACTCCAAAGCAGGATTATTCCCCACACCCAAACACTAATCCGCATTAAGCGCCTCTTTTATTGTAAAATACATTGAATAAGTAACAAAAAACTTTTGTTGTTTGCTTTTCTTTGTCTTAATATAAAGCATAATTTTTTGCAAAAGGTTAAATTATGTCTGTAAAATTTTCTTCAAAAGCACTCTTGCTTGGCGCGGCTTTGCTATTGGGAGGATGCGAATATTTCCGCTCTCATACCGCCGCTGATATCTTGACCGACCCGTTCGGCCCCGGCACTGCAAAACGCGCCGACCAATCGGCAATCAAAATAGACAGCGTAAAAACTCCAAGCTCCATTGTTGTTTGCCGCTCTCACCAGTGCGCACCTGCCAAACTGTCTATGTCAAAAGAATATATCTACAATAGCTTGCTCCACTTGTTTGACAACAACAACTATCAAAAAGTTCTGATTTGTCAGGCAGATTCCTCTGCCCACACTTGTCTGGAAAATTATATTACAATTCCGATTGTCGCCGGTATTACGCCGACTAACGCTTATATTGATAGCGTGCGTATTACTGATGTTATTATCGGCAAATCGGCCGACAAAATTAATCTGGTGCTAAACTACAACCTGACTTATGGTGGGCAAACGGCTGACTGCACCCCCTCAAAATCGGTTATGTTTGCCAAAAACATAAACCATGTTTTGTTAGAAGACGGAGGTTACAGTTGCAAAATGACCACCATCGGACAAAGCTCGGTTAAAACCGTATTTGCTATTGACTACATTGATTTGGATTATGGCTATGTCGGCGGGCACTATTCAATCGGCATTTCCGGACCGGCTCACGGCGGCGACACCGGCTATATGATTCTGCGTATGCCTAAAAACGCTTATCCGTTAGCTCCGGAACTGACAGCACCGACTCAACGCAGTGGAAGCAACTCTGCCCTAGCAACCGGCAGTCCGGCTTCAACCTCCTCTGCCGTCAACAATGGCAGAGTGCAGATTTTCCCGTTAAATAAAACTTCTTCTGCCGAATAATCAAAAGCCGCCTCAAATGGCGGCTTTAATCTTAGGCTTTAAGCATACGTAAAATAGCGCACACTTTCATATATGGTTATTTTTTCAATTGCCGAAAATTCAGTTTGCATTTCGCCATATGTAATTTTGCCGTTTGCAGAAGGCAGACTGCCATTCCGCAGCTGATATTCTCTGACATCGCGCAGATTCATACAGATACCGTTATCAAACTGCACCACCCAGCCATAAGTATCATAACCGACATTAACATGCAACACCCTGTGTTCGGCATCACCTTGCAAAAACGCCGGCAAAGAATTTCTATCCAGCTCAAAAGCTCCGTCATCGCGGTTGCCGCTGAACCAATGAGCAAAACCCGCCGATTCCTGCATATCGTAACCGCTGTCTGGCTTTTCTGTCGTCGGCTCTAATGATTCCGGCTCTGCCAGAACAGAAGTATTTTCCTCTACGCCATCAAAAGTCCAGCCCTTGGCGTGTTCTTCAAAATTTTCTCCTTCTGCGGCAACCTCATTTTCACTTATTGCATCTGCCGTTTCAACTACCGCAGTTTCACTCTCTGCAACCGGAGCAATGCTCTCATCATTTTTTTCCGCCAAATCTGGCTGTATGGCACCAGCAACGCTGTCATCTACCACCTCGCTCTCGGTCAATTCCGCAGGCAGATTTTCAGTCTCCGGCTCCGGCGTTGCAATATTTTCTTCCGCAACAGCCGTTTCTTCAGACAAACTGACAGGCTCTGCCGGCTTTTGTTCCTCGCCAAACATATTCGCCGGATTCAGCGCCTCGCCAGCCGGAATATTTTTATATTCTTCGGTCAAAAAATCATCCAGATTAAAATCATCAGTTTCCTTTAACGACGGTGTCGCCGACGTCTCCGGAAGAGGCGTATCCAAATCCAGATTTATATCATCGCCTTCCGGCAAATCCAAATCGTCATCCATTTTATTTATCCTATAACGGAATGCTGATTAACACTTTTAATCCGCCCAGTTCGCTGTCGCCCAACTCAATTGTGCCGCCGTGAGAAGTCACCACATCTTTGGCTATTGAGAGTCCCAAGCCTACTCCGCCGGTCTCTTTGTTGCGAGAACTTTCCAGACGGTAAAAAGCCTTAAATACATCATCGCGCTTATCACTAGGAATCCCAGGACCGTCATCTTCAACAGAGACCCAAAGTTTTTTATCGTTATTCTCCAGTTTTACGGCAATAGTTTTGCCATAGCGAAACGCATTGGAAATAATATTGGTCAGCGCGCGTTTCAAAGCCTGTTCGCGACCTTGAATAGCGCTTACTTCATCATTGGTAGAATAACGAATCAAAGCTTTTTTATTGCGAAACTTGTTAATAATGCTCAAAATCAGCTCATTCATATCCACAAAAGAAGATTTCTCACCGGCTTCGCCACTGACAAAAGACAAATACCCGTCCAACATTTTTTCCATCTCATCAATATCAGACAAGAAATCTTTTTTATCCTCGCCCTCGGGCATCATCGCGGCTTGCAGTTTCATTCTGGTCAACGGTGTCCGCAAATCATGAGAAACACCCGCCAGCATCTGAGTACGCTCGCTAATCTGGCGCTGAATGCGCTCTTTCATTTTTATAAACGCAATTGCGGCCTTGCGCACTTCAGAAGAACCGGACGGCTTAAATTTTGTATTATCTATTCCTTTACCAAAGTCTTCTGCCACCTGTGCGAGCTCGGCAATAGAACGCACCTGAATCCGCAAAAACAGCACCGCCACCAAAAATAGCAACACCGAGGTTCCGGCCATCCAAACCACAAACATAAAGATAGAAGAACTAAAGATTTTTTTCTTAGAAGTTACGAATTTATATAATCCGTCATTAGTATCAAGCAACACTATCAAATCATTGTTATCTTTACTCAACAACACTTCTCGCTCGGCATTCGGAAATTCTTTAGACAAAGACTCTTCCAAATACCCCACCACCATTTTGCTGGCCTTATGAGCCTTATTGATTGCCTGATGTTTTTCTTCGTTAGTATAATACTCCAGTTCAATATCAAACGTATCTTTAGTAATTTTCTTCAACTCAGACAAGCGTCCAACATTGTCCTTCGCCAAATCAACCACAAACTGCATATCTGCCGCCAGATTCTCTGACAAACGACGCCCCATGCGGCTCCAACTGCCATCAAAAAACATCACCACCGAAACAATCTGCACCACAATCAACGGCACAAATATCAACAGCATGGTTCTGAAAAACAACGTGCGCGGCAAATATTTCAACCGCAAATAGCGCAATTTTTCTTCGACCTTTGGTGATAATTTAATATGCATTTTATGTCCTTTCTGTTATACGCAAAAATTCAATAAACCAATCTTGTTTTGCTACTCCGGCAGCAGCATATAGCCTTTACCTCTGACCGTCTGCAAGTAGCGCGGATTTTTAGAATCTCGCTCTATCTTTTTACGCAGACGGGTTATCTGTACATCAATTGAACGCGGGCTCTGTCCGGCGCCCAAAATTTCCGCCAGTTTTTCGCGGGCAAAGACCTGCCCCGACTTTGTTCCCAGCACATTCAACAAAGCCTGCTCAACCGGTGTAATATGCACCACTTCTCCCAGTTTGGTCTGCAGTTCTTTCTTTTGCATGTCATACACGCACAACCCCAAATTCAATTTTTGATCAGCGCCGACTTTTTCAGCCGGAGCACGCTTAAAAATATTTTTAATACGCAAGACCAATTCTCTGGGTTCAAACGGTTTGGGCAAATAGTCATCGGCGCCGTTCTCCAGTCCCGCTATACGATCAGCAGTTTCACCCATTGCCGTCAACAAAATAACCGGAATCAGGTTATCTTGCCGAAGTCTTGCCAAAAACTCCAACCCACTTTCTTTGGGCATCATTATATCGACAATCAACAAATCGAACTTATACTGCTCCATAAAATGTCTGGCTTCGGCCGCGTCTTTAGCTACAGATACAAAAAAGCCGCTCTCCCGCAAAAACCTTTGCAGAAGAGAGCGCAAACGGGTATCATCATCAACTACCAAAATATGTTTGGCACCATTATCCATCCGTTATTCCCCTATCGGATTATTGGGCTGCGGCGGCAGATTTCTTTGTTCTTTTTACAGACTTCTTACGAACCGCAGTTTTAGCTTTTGCGGGTTTAGGCTCTTTTGCTGCCTTTGCCGCGGCTTTTTTCACAGCCTTATCTTGTTTGCGGATATAATCCAAACTTTTTTGAAAATATTGATAACCGGTAATAAAAGTAAGTACCGCTGCAATCCACAGCAAAACCTCGCCAATCGGTCCCCAATACCAAACACCTTTCAACAGCAACATTGACAACGCCGTCATCTGAAAACCGGTTTTCCATTTTGCCAAACGGGTTACCGGCATACCGACCCGCACTTCCATCAAAAATTCTCGCAAGCCCGAGACCAAGATTTCGCGACACAAAATTATCACTACCGGAATATAGCTCAGTTTCAAAAACAGCATATCCGGTTTTGCCAACAGCACCACCAGCGCCGAAGCCACCAAAAGTTTGTCAGCAATTGGATCCAACAAACGTCCGAAAGCCGATACCTCACCGCGGGCGCGCGCCAGATATCCGTCAAAATAATCGGTAATAGACGCAGCAATAAACAAAATAGCCGCCAGCACCGCCCAAGTTTTGGCGGTAAAATAAACAGACAGGAAAATCAGAGGGATTACCACGATTCTCGAAATAGTTAAAATATTCGGTAAGCTGTACACTTTTTTAGCCCTTTATAAAATTTAATTAAATTCTGCTATTATACTAAGTTAGATTTTCTAATTATGGAAGTACTTATAGATTTTTTCCGCTGTTTTTTTGCTGATTCCGCTCACTTTTTGCAAGTCCTTAACCTCAGCTTGCGCTACCTCTTCCGCCGAACCGAAATAGCTCAACAAATCGCGTTTGCGCTTAGCCCCGATTCCTTCAATCTCGTCCACGCGGGATTTATAGATTGATTTTGCCCGTTTATTGCGATGTGTCCCGATAGCAAAACGGTGTGCTTCATCTCGCAGATTTTGCATATAAAAAGCCAAAGGAGACTGGAATTCCAAAGCAAAGCTTTCTTTATCTTTAAGATGATAAAATTCTTTACCGGCATTACGCTCCGGCCCCTTAGATATAGCAATAATCGTTATACCGCTCAAGTCAAAACCGTTCAGACTTTCATACACGGCATTGAGCTGTCCGCGCCCTCCGTCCAACAAAATCACATCCGGCTTATTTTCCGGTGTCATCTTAGCAAAGCGCCGATGCAACACCTCCTGCATCATCGCAAAGTCATCTCTGGTTTCTGCCGTATATTTTATATTAAAGGTTCGATAACTTTTCTTATCAAAACCATCTGGTGTCGCCACCACCATTGCCCCGATGGCAAAACTCCCCTGATTATGCGAGTTATCATAAATTTCTATTCTCTGTGGGATCCTCGGCAACCCAAACACCCGCCTAAAATCTTCCAAATTATTTTTCACGCTTGCCATCAGTGCTATTTTGCGCAAAATTGCCGCTCTGGCATTTTCCACCGCCATCTTTATCAACGACGCTTTATTTCCTTTTTTATAGGTATTTACTTTTGCCCCCAGCGCCTCTTCCAAAAAAGTTTTATCATCGGTCTCCTCCGCCAAAATAATCTCTTTGGGTGGAATATGGTTGGCATAAAAGCTGCTTAAGAATGCCTCCAAAATTTCCTTATCATCAGCACCTTCGGTCTGTACCGGAAAGTATGGCACATTACCGCAATTTTGCCCCGAGCGAATAAAAAATATCTGAATACAAACAACATTATTCTCCCGCACCAAGGCCACCACATCGGCAGATTTTATTCCGGCATATTCAACATTCTGCTTAGACTGTATGGTCGTCAAAGCGCTAATTCTATCTCGCAACACCATAGCAGTTTCATAATCTTGTTGCTCGCTGGCCTCGTGCATTTTTTGCGATAATTCATCTTGAATCTTGCTATTGCGCCCCTCCAAAAACTCTATCGCTTCATTCACCAGATACCGATAATCAGCCGCTGATATCTTGCCAACGCATGGCGCCGAACAGCGTTTAATCTGATACATCAAGCACGGGCGCTGTCGATTCTTAAAAACATTATCGCGGCAAGAACGCAGCAAAAAAGCTTTCTGCAAAACGTCCATAGCGCTGTTCACCGCCAACACACTGGCAAAAGGGCCAAAATATTTATTTTTGTCATTGCGTGAACCCCGATATTTTTTCAGGCTCGGGAACTCCGCCGTCACATCTATCATCAAGTGCGGAAACGTCTTATCGTCTTTAAGCAGAATATTATAGCGGGGCTTAAATTTTTTAATCAGTTCATTTTCTACCAGCAGCGCCCGCGCTTCATTTTCGACAATGATAAACTCCATGCGGCATATCTGTGCCACCATTTGTTGCAAACGGACAGGCAACTTGTCGATGTGCGAATAGGCCACGATTCTCTTTTTGATATTCTTAGCTTTACCGACATAGAGCACCTCTTCATATTCGCTTATCATTCTATATACTCCGGGGGATTCCGGTGCAATTTTTATAAAGCGAAGCAGGTTTTCCAGCCCTTGTTTTATATCATACATTCCAATATCCTCATTTACAGACAATACTAAATGCTTTTTCTCATATTTCAAGGCATTTAATTTGAGCAAGCCCCTCTTTATTCCCCAAATAAAAAACTCCGAAACTTAAAGTTCGGAGTTTTTGCCACCACGCGTTTAAGAAATGCTATAAACATAAATCTTGCGTCTCTTCAGCTCATCATTAATTATTTGTTTGGCCTCGCAATTAAGGTACCTAACAAAAAAATCTTTTTTGTAGGTATTGCACCACACTTTTAACTGAAAATCTGACATCTGCCCAAAGCGTCTCTTCAGCTCGGCAATGTTCTGCTCATGCGCAAGTCTTTGCTGTTTACGCTTACGATAGTCAACCGCCGCCAATATTATTGCAGTCACCACCATTACCAAAAACAAAAACACCGCCGCCCCAAACATAGCGCGAAAAAAAGGATACCATTCAATCATAATCAATAATTTTAATTGGTTAGTAATAAATAACTAATCACGGTTTATACATCATTTTGCTTAAGCGCAATCATTTTTATAAACAAAACCTCTCAGTCAAATCCGAAAGGTTTCATCTTTTTTTTCCAGCCATAGCGGATTGACATCTTTCAGGATACGCTCATACATATCCACCAATGCTCTATCTTCAGGATAGACATCTCGACGAGCATCATCTGTCAGCTTCTCCAAATCATCATACATTTCCTGAGGATTCTTAAATTCCTCAAAAAAGAAACAATTGTGAATCCAATTCATAAGGCGTTCCTTACAAATGTGCTCACACTCAGAATCATATTTCCGGCAAAACCGATAATCTCTGATTTTCAGATTGGCCTGAAGCAACATAACTGCCAGTATTGCTACAATACAGAGCAGAAAAATAACTAAAAACAACATAATAAAATATATTTAAATAAATAATAAATTAAAACTGAGATAAATATAACATCACCTATCTAAAAAGCAACAAAAAACTCCCGAACTATCGGGAGTTTAAATGCTTCAGTTCTTGCAATAAACTGGTGATTTTGGGGACACTGAAAATTTTAATTTATTAAATTCTCTGCTGTCCCCTCAAACCACTGTGGCTATGCATTATCCGAATTTTCAACAGCTTTGGCTTCTTCAGCCTCGGCTTTAAGAGCCTGTATCTCTTTATCATTCTGAGCGGCA
This sequence comes from uncultured Alphaproteobacteria bacterium, assembly GCA_934255405.1. Lineage (GTDB taxonomy): Bacteria > Pseudomonadota > Alphaproteobacteria > RF32 > CAG-239 > CAZU01. The sequence goes on along the minus strand of CAKQNT010000008.1, from coordinate 31,389 downwards.
ACCTTCTTCAAGGCTCTCAAAACAGTACCGGTACCGGCCGGAATCAAGCGTCCGACGATAACGTTCTCTTTCAAACCTTTCAGAGTATCAACTTTGCCTTCAACAGCGGCCTCGGTCAATACACGAGTTGTCTCTTGGAACGATGCGGCAGAGATAAACGACTTGGTCTGCAAAGAGGCCTTGGTGATACCGAGCAAAATCGGATCGGCAGTAGCCGGAGTTTCACCATTAGCAACCATCTTAGCATTTTCAGCCTCAAACACATCGCGGTCAACCTGTTCGCCAACCAGGAAGGTTGTGTCACCCGGAGTGAGGATTTCAACCTTACGCAGCATTTGCGAAACAATAACTTCAATATGCTTGTCGTTAATCTTAACACCTTGCAAACGATATACGTCCTGAACTTCCTTAACCAGATATTCGGCCAATTTTTCAACGCCCAGAACTCGCAAGATATCGTGCGGAGCCGGAATACCGTCAACCAAAGAATCACCTTTCTTGACAACATCGCCGTCTTGAACCGCCAAATGACGTCCCTTCGGAATCAGATACTCAACCGGCTGACCTTTCTTCGGAACCACGGTAATGCGCTGTTTTGCTTTGTAATCCTTACCAAACTCAACAACACCGTCAATATCAGAGATAATTGCCGGATCTTTCGGACGACGAGCCTCAAACAACTCGGCAACACGCGGCAAACCACCGGTAATATCCTTAGTTTTTGAGCTTTCTCTCGGAATACGAGCAATAACGTCGCCGACTTTAACCTCATCACCATTGTCCACCGACAAAATCGCATCAGCCGACATATAGTAACGAATTTCTTTGCCGTTATCACCCACAACATGCTTACCTTTGCCGTCCAAGATCATAATACTCGGTTTCAAACCGGCAGAACCGGAATTAGAACGCCAATCAATAACAACCTTAGAAACAATACCGGTAGTCTCGTCGGTGTTCTCGCGAACAGACACGTTGTTAATCAAGTCAACCAACTCAACCTTACCGGCTTTTTCAGTAATAACCGGAACGGTAAACGGATCCCAAATTGCAACTTTCTGTCCCTTCTTAACCTTTGCGCCTTCAGCCGCCAAAATCTTGGTACCATAAGGAACATGATGACGAGATTTCTCACGCCCCTGAGCATCAACAATAACGATTTCGCAGTTACGAGACAATACAATTGCGTGGCCTTCGCTGTTGGTAACAGTATGGTTGTTTTCAAGCTTAAGCTCACCGGCAAACGGAATTTCAACAGATGCTTGTTCAGCACCTTTCTGAGCCGCACCACCGATGTGGAAGGTTCTCATAGTCAGCTGAGTACCGGGCTCACCGATTGACTGAGCGGCAATAACACCGACAGCTTCACCGACGTTAACCGGAGTACCTCGAGCCAAATCACGACCATAACAAGCTGCGCAAACGCCGTCCTTGCTTTCGCAAGTCAATACCGAACGAATCTTAACTTGTTCAACACCGGCAGCTTCAACGATTTCAACATCGTTTTCATCAATCAACTTGCCTTTCTTGACCAAAACTTCGCCGCTTTCCGGATGAACAATGTCCTCTTGAATGGTACGACCAAGAATTCTGTCGCCGATAGAAACAACAACGTTGCCGCCATCAACAACCGGACGAACGATAATACCGCGCTCGGTTCCGCAATCTGTCTCGGTAATAACCACATCTTGAGCAACATCAACCAAACGACGGGTCAAATAACCGGAGTTAGCGGTCTTCAGAGCGGTATCTGCCAAACCTTTACGAGCACCGTGTGTAGAGTTAAAGTACTCAAGCACGGTCAAGCCTTCTTTAAAGTTTGAGATAATCGGCTGCTCAATAATTTCGCCTGACGGTTTAGCCATCAAACCACGCATACCTGCCAACTGGCGCATTTGAGCGGCAGAACCGCGGGCGCCTGAGTGAGCCATCATATACACGGAGTTGATGTAGCCATGCTCGGTCTTAGAAATGTTCTTCATCATTTCATCGGCAACTTTATCAGTACAAGCAGCCCAAATATCAACCACTTTGTTGTATTTTTCGCCCTTGGTGATAAGACCGTTCTGATACTGCTCTTCAAATTCCTTAACCTGCTTTTCGGTTTCGGCAATAAGTTCTTTTTTGGCATCAGGAACAATCAAGTCATCTTTACCAAACGAGATACCCGCCTTGCATGCGTTAGTAAAGCCAAGAGTCATAATCTTGTCTACAAACATACAGGTTTCTTTCTGTCCGCAATGACGATAGATAATATCGATAAGTTCACCGATTTCTTTCTTACGCAACAAGCGGTTAACCAAAGAGAACGGAACATTCTCATGCTTAGGCAAAGTCTCAGAAACGATAATGCGTCCCGGAGTGGTTTCAACCAAACCTTTAACCAGTTTGCCCTCATCGTTTACATATTCCATACGGCATTTAATCTTGGCGTGTAGGTCAACTGCTTTCTCGTTCAGAGCCAACTGAACTTCGTTAAAGTCAGAGAAGCACATACCCTCGCCGGCCATACCTTCTGCGTCGTATGTCAGATAATAAATACCCAATACCATATCTTGTGTCGGAACAATAATCGGCTTACCGGATGCCGGTGACAAGATATTGTTAGTAGACATCATCAATACGCGAGATTCCAACTGAGCCTCAATTGACAACGGAACGTGAACCGCCATTTGGTCACCATCGAAGTCAGCGTTGAACGCGGTACATACCAACGGATGCAGGTGAATAGCCTTACCTTCTACCAATACCGGCTCAAACGCCTGAATACCCAAACGGTGCAGTGTCGGCGCGCGGTTCAGCAATACCGGATGCTCACGAATAACCTCTTCCAAGATATCCCAAACTTCCGGACGCTCTTTTTCAACCATACGCTTAGCGGCCTTAATTGTAGTGGCGTGACCATAAAGCTCCAATTTTGCATATACAAAGGGCTTAAACAGTTCCAGAGCCATCTTTTTCGGCAAACCGCACTGTTGCAGTTTGAGTTCCGGACCAACCGTAATAACCGAACGACCGGAATAGTCAACACGTTTACCCAACAAGTTTTGACGGAAACGTCCCTGCTTACCTTTAAGCATATCAGACAAAGATTTCAGCGGACGCTTGTTAGTGCCGGTAATCGCGCGAGCGCGGCGGCCATTATCAAACAAAGCATCGACAGATTCCTGCAACATACGCTTTTCGTTACGGATAATAATGTCCGGAGCATGCAGCTCAATCAGACGTTTCAGACGATTGTTACGGTTAATTACGCGACGATACAAATCGTTCAAATCAGAGGTAGCAAAACGCCCGCCATCAAGCGGAACCAACGGACGCAACTCTGGCGGAATAACCGGCAGAACTGTCAAAATCATCCATTCCGGCTTGGTATTGGATTCAATGAAAGATTCAATAATCTTCAAACGCTTAACCAATTTTTTGCGTTTGGCCTCAGAAGCATTATCCTTAAGCTCTTCACGAATATTCTTACGCTCGCCTTCCAAATCGATGGCAGCCAAGATTTCGCGGATTGCCTCCGCACCGATACCGGCACGGAAAGAATCTTCGCCATATTCATCAATTGCTTCCTGATACTGTTCTTCAGTCAAGAGCTGATTAACGGCCAACGGAGTCAACCCCGGTTCAATCACAATGTAGTTTTCAAAGTAGAGAACTCTCTCCAAAGACTTCATTGGAATATCGGTAATCATTGCGATACGGCTCGGCAGAGATTTCAGGAACCAAATATGAGCAACCGGAGCGGCCAACTCAATATGTCCCATTCTCTCACGACGAACTTTGGCAAGTGTAACTTCAACACCGCACTTTTCGCAGACAACGCCGCGATACTTCATGCGTTTGTATTTGCCGCACAAGCACTCATAATCCTTAACCGGACCAAAAATACGAGCACAGAACAAACCGTCTCTTTCCGGCTTAAATGTGCGGTAGTTAATAGTTTCCGGCTTTTTAACCTCACCATAAGACCATGAACGGATCTGTTCAGGCGAAGCGATTGAAATTTTGATTTGGTCAAAAGATTCGCCAGATACCTGCTGACCAAAATATTTCATAATATCATTCATATTCTAATTTCTCCTCAGCCTAAACTTCTTCGTTCAACAGTTCAACATTCAAGCACAAAGATTTAATTTCTTTGGTCAGAACGTTGAAAGATTCCGGAACACCGGCCTCAAAACTATCTTCGCCACGAACAATAGCCTCATAAACTTTGGTACGTCCGTTAACGTCATCAGATTTGACAGTCAGCATTTCCTGCAAGGTATAAGCAGCACCATAAGCCTGCAAAGCCCAAACTTCCATTTCACCGAAACGTTGTCCACCGAACTGAGCCTTACCACCCAACGGCTGCTGAGTAACCAAGCTGTACGGACCAACCGAGCGGGCGTGCATCTTCTCGTCTACGATGTGGTGCAGTTTAATCATATAAATGATACCAACAGTAACCTTACGGTCAAACTTCTCACCGGTACGGCCGTCATACAAATCAATCTGACCGGATGTCGGCAAACCGGCCTTAGACAACATCTCATTGATGTCATCGCCGGTAGCACCGTCAAATACCGGAGTTGCCATCGGCACACCGCGTTTCAGGTTCGGAATCATCAATTCCAAATCTTCCATGCTCATGTCGGCAATCTCACGTTTATATTGTTTTTCGCCATAAACGTCCTTAAGTTTGGCGCGCAGTTCTTTCTCGTTGGCCTGACCTGCTTTATACTGTTCCAACAGTTCATTGAGCTGTTGTCCGAGTTTCTGAGCGGCCCAACCAAGGTGAGTTTCCAAAATTTGTCCCACGTTCATACGAGACGGAACGCCCAACGGGTTCAATACGATATCAACCGGTGTACCATCTTCCATATAAGGCATATCCTGCAGCGGCAGAACACGAGAAATCGTACCTTTGTTACCATGACGTCCGGCAATTTTATCACCGGTTTGAATCTTACGTTTGGTAGCAATAAATACCTTAACCATCTTCAATACACCCGGCAACAAATCATCACCACGCTGTACTTTTTCTACCTTATCATCAAAGTGTTTCTGGATTTTGGCCAAACGATTGTCATAGGCATTGAGGAGTTCCTCAATATTAGCCATAACAGCCTCGTCTTTAACCACAATCTTGCGCCACTGAGAAGACGGAATCTCCGCCAATTTTTCTTCAGTAACTTCAGCGTTTTTGGCAAACGTACCCTTCGGAGCATCAACCACTTTCTGACCGATTAACATAGCTTTCAAACGAGCTTCAACGTTACGGCGAATAATGGCAATTTCATCATCGCGGTCTTTTGCCAGTGCAGAAATTTCTTCCTGTTCAATAGTCAAAGCACGCTCATCTTTCTCCACTCCGCGGCGAGAGAATACATGAACATCGACCACAATACCCTCAATACCCGGCTGAACACGCAAAGAAGTATCGCGAACATCAGAGGCTTTTTCGCCAAAGATTGCCCGCAACAATTTTTCTTCAGGAGTAACCGGAGACTCACCTTTAGGAGTAACCTTACCAACCAGGATATCGCCAGCTTTAACTTCAGCGCCGATGTAAACAATACCGGCTTCGTCAAGATTGCGCAGCGCTTCCTCACCAACGTTCGGAATATCGCGGGTGATTTCTTCCTGACCCAGTTTGGTGTCACGAGCCATAACCTCAAATTCTTCAATATGAAGAGAGGTAAAGACATCGTCGCGAGAAATTCTTTCGGAGAGCAAGATCGCATCTTCGTAGTTCAAACCGTTCCATGGCATAAAGGCAACCAAAACGTTCTTACCCAAAGCCAACTCACCCATATCGGTACACTGACCATCGGCCATAATATCACCGACATGAACCTCATCACCAACCTTAACCAGCGGAACCTGATTAATACAGGTGTTTTGGTTAGAACGACGGAATTTTTGCAAACGATAGATTTCAACACCGGCATCTGCGGCATGCTCATCTTTGGAGCGAACCACAATGCGGTTAGCATCTACGGCATCAACAATACCATCAGCCTTACAAACCACTGTAGCGCCGGAATCTTTAGCAACCACGCCCTCAACACCGGTACCGACCAACGGAGCTTCAGAACGAAGCAAAGGCACGCCCTGGCGCTGCATGTTAGCACCCATCAAAGCACGGTTCGCATCGTCATTTTCCAAGAACGGAATCAAGGCTGTAGCAACAGAAACCAACTGCTTCGGAGAAACGTCAATAAAGTCAATCTCTGCCGGATGCGCAAACTCAAACTCACCGGCCTTGCGACAAGCAATCAAATCATTTTCAAAGCTGCCATCGTCCTTAACTTTAGCGTTTGCTTCCGCAATACGATATTTGCCCTCTTCGTCTGCAGACAAATATACAACATCGCTGCTTACTTTGCCGTTTACAACTTTGCGATACGGGCACTCAATAAAGCCGTATTTGTTGATACGAGCATAAGTAGACAAAGAGTTAATCAAACCAATGTTCGGACCTTCAGGTGTCTCAATCGGGCAGATACGACCATAGTGAGTCGGGTGCACGTCTCGAACCTCAAATCCGGCACGATCACGAGACAAACCGCCGGGGCCCAATGCCGACAAACGACGCTTGTGAGTAATCTCTGACAACGGGTTGTTCTGATCCATAAACTGAGACAACTGAGAAGAACCGAAGAACTCGCGGATAACCGAGGCTATCGGCTTTGCATTAACCAAATCCTGCGGTTTTACATTATTCAAGTTCTCAGAGCTCATACGCTCGCGAATTGCCCGCTCCATACGCAGCAATCCCATGCGGTATTGATTCTCCATCAATTCGCCTACAGAACGAACGCGGCGATTGCCCAAGTGGTCAATATCGTCAACTTCGCCCTTACCATCGCGCAATTCACAAAGTCTCTTAACAATGCGTAAAATATCGTCTTTGCGGAGGGTGCCCAAAGTATCCGGAGCATCTTCAAAAGAAATATCCAACGCAGAATTGATTTTAACACGACCAACCGAAGACAAATCATAGCGATCTTTGTCAAAGAACAAGCTGTAGAACATCTGATCAGCTGTCTCGTATGTTGGAGGATCACCCGGACGCATAACTCTATAGATATCCAACAAAGCCTCTTCACGGCAGCTGTTTTTATCAGAAGCCAAGGTATTGCGAATGTATGGACCAACGTTCACACCGTCAACAAACAAAGTTTTAATTTCGGTAATTTTGTTTTCGGCAAATTTATCCAACATCTCTTGAGTAATTTCGTCGCCGGCTTCTGCCAAAACTTCTCCGGTTTTGGCAACCACAATATTGTGAGCCAAGAATTTACCGATCATCTGCTCCGGAGTAACTTTGTAATATTCCAAACCCTCATCGGCCAATTTCTGAGCGCTGCGAGGAGAAAGTTTTTTGCCCTGCTCCAATACGACTTCGCCGTTGGCAGCGTTAACCAGATCAAACTCAAACTTAACGCCTTTCATACGAGCCGGAACAAACTTAACTTTCCAAGCCTTTTTATCAGAAACATAATCATCGGTTTCATAGAAATAATTCAGAATTTCTTCTTTATCCATACCTTTGATTTCTGCCGGATCAATCTTTTTGCCTTTTTTAGCCAAAGCGGCAATTTTGTCTTCTGTCTCTTTAGAATACAAAGAATAAAGGATAGAAGTCACCGGCAATTTACGGCGGCGGTCAATACGAGCATATACCAAATCTTTGGCGTCAAATTCAAAATCCAACCAAGAACCGCGATAAGGAATAATGCGGGCAGCAAACAAATATTTACCGCTGGCCATGGTTTTGCCTTTGTCATGATCAAAGAACACGCCCGGAGAACGGTGCATCTGAGATACAACTACGCGCTCGGTACCATTAAAAATAAATGTGCCCTTATCGGTCATCAACGGGATATCACCCATATAGACATCTTGCTCTTTAATGTCATGGATAGATTTGGCACCGGTAGCTTCATCGGTATCCCAAACCACCAAACGCAAAGTAGCCTTCACCGGAGCGGCATAAGTCATATCACGCTTAATGCACTCATCAACATCATACTTCGGCTCTTCGAGTTCATAGTTTACAAACTCCAATTCGCCGTTACCGGAAAAGTCTTTAATCGGGAAAATTGATTTGAATACTTCTTCCAAACCGAATTCACATTTTTCAGCGCCTTGGGCTTGAATAAAGCTGTTATAAGAACCAGTCTGAACTTCAATCAGATTCGGCATATCGGCAACAGCGTCGATTCGGCCGAAGTTTCTTCTTACACGTCTTTTGCTCGTATAAGATTCCTTCATCGTGTATTATCCTTTTTTGGTTAAAATCTGCGGCCATACCACCAGTCATAAGGGCTGAATCCCGCGCGCAGAGGGTTATTTACTGTAACGTTACAAAATAAGAAATGCGTGTGAAACGGCGGCACCCGTGGCATTGCACCCAATCTCTCGCCGATTCGTATAAATAATTTTCGAAAATTCGCTTTCTTGTACACCTAAGCGATTCAATTTGCAACACTATTTTTGCCACAAATTCGTAATTTATTGACTTTTGATGTTACAAGTTTTATATTGAAGGCTCAAACAAAATTATTAACATTAAATTTTAAGCATTATGAACATTTTTTTAGACATCTGCACCGCCGTTTTAGCTCTGATTTGTGGAGTTATGTATGCCTTAAGCACAAACGAACAGGCCAACTTTAAATTTTCGGCCAAGTGTATGAAATTAGCCGGTAAGGCAACATTTGCAATTGCTCTGCTTTGCGGATTCATCACCGCCGGAATGGAAAGCAATATTTTTGCTCCAACCAGCCGCATTAACGACTGGCTTGCCATCGGTTTTGTAACCGCTGTATCGTGCTCAATCTTAGCCGGCATCGGCTACATTTGCACATATCCTCGCAAGTTTTGGCGAGAATTCACCACTTGCGAGACCGAGCTCTTAAGGGTCATAAAGCTGTGCTTAGCCATAAGCTTTATTGTATTTTTGGCAATATTTGCCATTAATCTTTTTATAATGCTAATGCAAGGAACTTGCATTATACTCGCAGTTCTGTTTGCTGCTTTGGCAGCAGTGATATTGAATTTTATTGTGTTGTTGGCAATTATGGTTTGCGCCGGCATTATTGTTGGGGCCAAATACATTGTTAAACAACATCACAAACAATGAACAAAAACCTCTTTGCCTTGCGGCAAAGAGGTATTTTTATCTCTACTCCCCACATCTAAATTCTCAAGTTATACATTACACCTCGTATTACCTCATATTACTTCGTATTACCTCATATTACTTCGTATTACCTCATATTACTTCGTATTGCCTCGTACTACCTTATCTTACTTTACCTCACCCCCATTCTTTATCTCACGTATATTATCGTTTATCGATAAACGATAATATGTGTAAAAACAATATGATGTAGCACATTCTATAAACAGCTTACCTAATTTTTGACATAAAATGCTGATAAAAAAGCTGAAAACCTCAACCTCCGCATCGCAAACTTCGCAGAATGGTTTAGATAGAGTTAAAAACAAAGCGGTTGAAATTTTAGTGTACACTAACGTACATGAATTTCAACCGCCTGCACAATCTCAAAGAAACTCGATAGAGCGAGCGAATAGAAGTAAAAATGAAAAAGCTGAAAATCCTAGTGTACACAGTAGTACATGAATTTTCAGCTTTTTCTTATTTTTACGATTAGTCGCCGTTATAGCGAGTTTCTCAGTAAATTACTTGAGCTCAACCTTAGCCCCAGCCTCTTCCAATTTCTTCTTCATTTCTTCAGCTTCAGCTTTGGCAACGCCCTCTTTAACAGTCTTCGGAGCGCCGTCTACCAAGTCTTTAGCTTCTTTCAAGCCCAGACCGGTAATGGTACGAACTTCTTTAATAACGTTAATTTTGTTGGCACCGGCTTCAGCGAGAATTACGTCAAATTCGTCTTTCTCTTCAGCAGCGGCAGCACCGGCAGCACCACCGGCAGCAACAGCAACAGCAGCGGCAGCAGAAACGCCCCACTTTTCTTCCAACATTTTAGACAGGTCAGCTGCTTCCATAACGGTCAAAGCAGACAATTCATCAACTAATTTGGCTAAATCGGCCATTTTTTTTCTCCAATAAATAAATTAAACAGTTGTTATTCAATCTTGCTTCAGCAAACAGAAAAACTATTCTTTCTCTGAATAAGCCTTGGTAACTCTTGCCAACTGAGCAGCAGGAGCCTGCAACAAACCAATGATTTTGGCGCGCAATTCGTCCAAAGACGGAATAGTAGCCAATTTGTTAATCTCGTCGACAGAGAGAACACCAGTTCCCATAGCGCCGCCCATAACAATCAATTTCTCATTGTTTTTAGCAAATTCAACACAAGCTTTACAAGCTGAAATCGGGTCATTTGCGAACGCAATAGCGGTCGGACCGGTAAACAAATCAGCCAGATTTTCAAACTTGGTACCTTTAAGAGCAAGACGAGTAATCCGGTTTTTAGTAACTCTGAACCCAGCACCGGCTTTACGAATATTGTTTCTTAACTCAGAAACTTCTCCAACGGTGAGACCTTTGTAGTGAGAAACTACAACGATTTCAGAGTTTGAGAACAGCTCGTTCAGCTCGCTGAGCAGTTGTGCTTTTTCTTCGCGGTTCACTTGTTATCTCCAAATTTCACATACACCAAAATTCGGCATATGTTATTACTTTAACATATCCGCCAAGACCGGAACATATCTGGAGAAAAGCTTTCTCCCCTGAGCCGCCCTGACGGGACCTAAATCTGCCCATGGAGAAAAAATTGATTTAAATAAAATCTCACTTACTCCGTCTATGCTGGATATTTAAGACCTCACGATCACCGGCAGTCTTGGACAGGTCAGATGCATATGCATCCTTGTGAAAGTCTTAATAAACTCTTACTCTCTAAAAGTCAAGCATTTTTTACAAACAAAAAAGAGGAGCCGAAACCCCTCTTTAACCTTAACGAATTTGATAAGCAGGCTTGCTGCGCCGAAAGTCACGAGCGACGTGTACAAAAAAAGAGGAGCCGAAACTCCCCTTTCTGAAATCCGACGGTTCTGATAAAATGCTTTGCTACGCTGGTGGTTTTAAGCGACAAACAAAAAAAGAGGAGCCAAAGCTCCTCTTTCTGAAATCCGACGGTTCTGATAAAATGCTTTGCTACGCCGGTGGTTTTAAGCGACAAACAAAAAAAAGAGGAGCCGAAACTCCTCTTTCTGAAATCCGACGGTTCTGATAAAATGCTTTGCTACGCCGGTGGTTTTAAGCGACGTGTACGAATAACGCAGGTACACGAGCGAAAAACCAACAAGTATGAAAGCGTTTTTGCAGAACCCCTCAAATTACAAAGCCGAACTATCAACTTTGATGCCAACTCCCATAGTACTGCTCAAAGAAATCTTCTTCATATAAGTTCCTTTGGCTCCAGCGGGTTTAGCCTTAAGAATAGCATCGATAAAGGTTTTTGCATTCTCCAAGATTTGCTCTTCAGAGAAAGAAGCCTTACCGATACCGGCATGAACAATACCATTTTTTTCAACACGATACTGAACTTCACCGGCTTTTGCTTTCTTAACAGCATTGGCAACATCAGTGGTAACTGTACCCAATTTCGGGTTTGGCATCAAACCTTTGGGACCCAAAACGCGGGCTACGCGGCCAGCCATACCCATCATATCAGGAGTGGCAATGCAGCGATCAAAGTCAACTTTACCAGAGAGGATAGAGTCAACCAAATTTTCTGCACCAACGATATCTGCACCAGCAGCTTTTGCCTCATCAGCTTTTTCACCCTGAGCAAATACAGCAACACGAACGGTCTTACCGGTACCATGCGGCAAAGCGCATACACCGCGAACCATCTGGTCAGCATATTTCGGGTCAACGCCGAGGTTAATAGCAATATCAATGGTTTCGTCAAATTTTGCAGTAGCGTTAGATTTAACGATTTTAACAGCTTCATTCAGGGCATAAGCCTGCTCTTTATTAACTGTCTTATAAGCGTTTACGATTCTTTTTCCGGACATAACACTACTCCACAACCTTAATACCCATAGAAACGGCCTGACCTTTAACCATATTCATCGCTGCTTCAACAGTAGAGCAGTTCAAATCCGGCATTTTAGCCTCAGCGATTTCCTTAACCTGAGCAATAGTTACCTGACCGGCAACGGTTTTGCCGGGCTCTTTAGAAGCAGACTTCACATTGGCGGCTTTTTTCAAATAATAAGCAACCGGAGGAAGTTTGGTAACAAAAGTAAAAGATTTGTCTTCATAAGCGGTAATTACAACCGGAACCGGAATACCGGGTTCCAATTTCTGAGTAGCTGCATTAAACGCTTTGCAGAACTCCATAATGTTCAAGCCCTTCTGACCCAGAGCAGGACCAACCGGTGGAGACGGGTTAGCTTTACCTGCGGGAATCTGAAGTTTGATTAAGCCTAAAATTCTTTTTTTAGATTTAGCCATTTTCATACCCTTTGATAGGATCGTGGTTCAAGACCATGGCCGGTCTCCCACGAATATTAACACAAAACGCCGAGCGGACAGATTCCTTCTCAACGTGGCTTTTGTATATCACAATGTTTTCTTTTTGCAAGTATTTTTTCATCGCCTGATTTATTTTTGCATTTTTTGTCTAAAAATGTTGCTTTTTTGCTTTTTATAATTTATAATGCCGACATAAATTTATTATTCTGGATAGTTATTTTAAGCATCCGGATTTCCACGAAATCATTAAAAAAATATAATATGGAAACAACAAAAACCGCTTACGGCTTCACCGCAAGCAACAATCTGGCCTACAACAGTCAGGTTAAATTAGTGTCGGACAGCGAAGTAATTTTCACCATCACCAACCTTTATGGTGAAAATTATATTGGCACCTATCATGTGCCCAAAACTTCGCAGTTAAATCCCCACAAAATCTTCAAAACAGGAGATTTCTGGGAAATTAAAATCTCCCGATCAAGCGGGAGCGACGTAAAAGCGGATACTCCTATCAGGAGAACCTCATTGAGGTAGAGCCTCTGAACTTGCCGACTGATCTCTACATTGCCGAACACCCTATCGGAAGCACGGTAGCCGGCAAAGTAATAACGGAGGCAAAAAAAGGCAAGCAGCTGCTGATTGCTCTTGGGAAAAATGTGCATTGCCACATCAGACGAGATCACCATCTCTCCCACGGCGCAGTTGTAAGTTGCCGCCTGACCGGCTACAACAAGAAGAAAAAGACCATTTCCGCAGAACTGGTCTAACCCCTAAAAAACACCCTCGATTTCAAACATCGGGGGTTGTTTTTTGTATTTGCGCCAATATATTTGATTGTGTTTATAAAAATTTAAAACTTTTATTTTACCATATTACTAACCTTCTATAATATGGAGAACCATAATGAAATGCATCGGAATAATGACCGGAAATTCACTGGATGCCGTAGACGCCGTCCTAAGTGAATTTAACAACAACGACATTAATGACATTTGCGGGCACAGCCTGCCAATTCCTCCGATGATGGCCGACGATTTTCGCCGCCTAAAAACAGAGCTTGCCGACAACAATGGCAATATTCGCCAAATTTACGATAATTCTCCCCAACAAATTTTAGCCTTACACGATAGCTATATAAAACTGGTTGCCCAAACCGTCAACGAACTGTTGCAAAAATCAGGTCTCGATGCCGCTTCTATTGACGCCATCGGTTTTCATGGACAAACCTGCTACCACCGCCCGCCCTCCATCTGCCACAAAGGAGAAAAGCCCTGCTCTATACAAATCGGCAGCGGACAAATGCTTGCAGACATCTTAAACATTCCGGTTATTTTTGATTTTCGCTCCGCCGATATCAAAAACGGCGGCGAAGGTGCTCCTTTAGCCCCGATTCACAACCTGCATATTTCCGCAAAGCTGCAAAAAAAAGGCGTATTTCCGGTCGCTTTTTGCAATGGCGGCAACACCGGAAACATTTCCATCATATCAGAAGACTTAAATGATAAAAGCGTACATTGCGCCGGCTGGGATACCGGTCCCTTTAACCATTTTGTCGACTATCTGGCTCGCACCGAACAAAACTCCCCTTGTGACTTTGATGGCAAATTCGGACAAAACGGACACATTAATTTTGAACTTCTTCACGCTTTGTTCGACAAATCCGTTCCCGCCAAAAACGGCAGCAATTTCTTGTTCACCACGCCGCCAAAGTCATCAGACCCCGCATGGTATCAGATTATTCCCGAGCTCACCGATTCGCGGCTTAGTTTTGCAGACCGCATCCGCACCGCCGAATTTTTCAGCGCCTACATATTTGTATACAGCCTGCGCTACACTCCCTTTAATTTAGCGCGTCCCAAAAACTTTTTACTGTTTGGCGGCGGCTGGAACAATCCGATTATTCTCCAAGATTTTATTAATTTGCTTCAGGGCAAGGCCGAGGTTTTATTTAATCACAAAAATATTTTCAAATCCTTAGCCGTGCCAGAAGCCCAAATCGTCATGGCTGATAAATATGGCATTTCCGGAAAATATATGGAAGCTCGCATTTTTGCAGATATGGCCAAATGCTTTCTAAAACAAGAGGCTTTTACCATTCCGGCCACCACCGGATGCAAATCCCCGACAATATGCGGAACCATAGCTCGCCCCGGAGGCAACAATACGCAACTATGGTCACAAGCGGCATAAAAAAAGCTCCGAACTACGGAGCTTTTCAAATTATTTCTTCTTACAGGCTTTTGTCGGTTCCGCCTGAAGCTCAGAGGTGCAATGCGGACAACGCGTCGCATTAATTGCAATCTCACTACAACAATAAGGGCAAACCTTAACTGTGATCCTTTCCTCTTTTTGTTCTTTGGCTTCCATTTTTGCTTGCAACTCATTCAGCGCCTTAATCAGGATAAACACCGCAAAAGCCACAATCAAAAAGCTAATTACCGCATTTGCAAACAGCCCCAGATTCAAAGTCACTGCTCCTGCTGCCTGAGCCGCGCTCAAAGACGGATACGGAGCCGGTGTCACACCGGACTTCAGCACCACAAACAAATTAGTAAAATCAACTTTACCCAGCAGCAAGCCGATTGGCGGCATAATCACATCTTTAACTAAAGAATCTACAATTTTACCAAAAGCGGCACCAATGATAATACCGACAGCCATGTCAATGACATTGCCGCGCATTGCAAATTTTTTAAATTCATTTAGCAGATTCTTAAACATTTTCATTTCGCCTATGGCTAAAAACTACACTCTTTCTACCTGATTATATTCCAGCTCAACCGGAGTAGCACGCCCAAAGATAGAAACCGAAACTTTAACTCTGGCCTTTTCGGCGTCAACTTCTTCAACCAAGCCGACAAAAGAGGCAAACGGTCCATCGCACACGCGAACCTGCTCACCGATTTCAAAGCTAACCACGGTCTGCGGACGCTCAACACCTTCCTGCATTTGAGTAATAATACGCTGAGCCTCGGCTTCTGTAATCGGATAAGGCTTGTTGCGAGCACCCAAAAAATTGCTCACATTAGGATTATTCTTAATCAGATGCCATGCATCGTCGCTCATCACCATCTTAACCAGAATATATCCGGGGAAAAACTTGCGTTCAGAGGTAACTTTAGCGCCTTTTTTAACTTCCACAACTTCTTCCGTCGGGATCAAAACATCAAAAATTCTGTCATCCATTTTTTTGATAACAGCTTGTTCCTTAATCGATTCGGCAACTTTTTTCTCGCAACCGGAGTGAACATTCACAACATACCAACGCGGTTCCATAGATTATTCTCCAAGACCTAAAATTAACTTCATGCCCCAACCAAGCACCTGATCAACAAAGAAAAAGAATGTTGCGGCAATTGCCACAATAACGATTACCATTACAGAAGCCTGCATAACTTCCTTTTTGGTTGGCCATGTAACTTTCTTAACTTCCTGCTTGACCTGGCGGAAAAACTGTATCGGACTGATTTTTGCCATGGAATTTATCCCAACAAATGATTAAAACGCCCCACAACTCTTGGTGAGAAAATTTAAGATATACTTTGCAATACACAAACACCCAGCTATATTGCCATATATCCGGTTCATTGTCGCAAACATAGTCAATTATTTTTGAGATGTCAATAAATATATTCTTTGCGCGCGCAACAAACCTGCGTCTGTCTAAAAGTTTTATCGCTTTACCACATTGGCAAAATATGCTACACTGCGCCATATTTATTCACCACAGCTTCGGAGCAAATAAAATGATAAAGCTTTATCATTATATAACCAAAGGAAACCTTGCATTATCTCAAGGCATTTTATCATTTGCCAAAAATCCTGACGCCGATTTAAGCTATTACCGCAAACGTTCCGGAGGAGCAACTTCTCACGCCGGCATTGTCAAATGGATGGAAAATTGTTTTAAAGGGCGCAGTCGAGGCATCCGTTGCTTTTCAGAACCAATAAAATGGACAAACAACAGCATCAACATGTTCAAACCTTTTATTGAAAATGCCGACTTATTTTCAATAGATTTAGATTCCCTGCAACAAGATGGATACATTGAAGATATTTATATTTCTCCGGCAATCACCCCGAATTTAGACAAGAATCTCCCACAAAATGTGGATGAACAATTGCTAAAACTAGACTCAATTAATGATATTAGCACTACGCCAATAGATTGGTCTGTATGCGACGAAAAACGGGGTCTGCGGTTTTCTGTTGTGCCATATTATCTGCTTATAATCAAAGACGGCATAATTCCGCCCCGATATATTACTCTGGAATCTTAATTTTTATAAAACCTTCCTCTGCACCAACAAAAAAGCCGCCCATAAGCTTAGAAAGTTCACAAAAATTAAACTTATTCGGAACAAAATTACTATAAGTTCAGAAAATCATACTAAAGATCAGCTTCTATAATATCCATATATTGCTTGAAAAGAAACTGTTTATACCTTTGTCCTTTATTGGTTTGAATCAATATTTATCTTTGAACAAAATCATTAACTATTTTATTGGCTGTAGCCTTACTGATATCTAATTTATTTTGAACTTCTGAGATAATTAAAGTTGGATTTACAAATAGCAAATCTAATAATTTATGCTCATTATCGCTTTTAACTATTCCGGTTAATTTTTCTTTTAATGCTGTAATTCTTTTTGTTGTATCAATAATGCGCAGTATTAATTGCCCCCATTTCATTAACCAAACGCCGATTTTTCAATCGACTTGGGGTGACTCTATTTTCAAGAGAGCCACAATAACTACGATATCTAAATTTTTTTCCATCTTCCGATGTGCAAACAAAACCGACACATCTTTTTTGTGTCTTATCGCGTGCATCTGCATTTTCATTAATCGCATCCATAAAATCATTAAATATAACTTTATCCATATTTGTGTCCATCAATCGCGGTTTATTATTTTCCATCGGATTAGCCGGATCATAAACACACATTTGATTATCTTTTTCAAAAACAACATAAGCGTGTTGGCCATTTTCTCCACTAGATATCTCAACAATACTATTAACTAAATACGATTTGACACCACATTGCTGACAAAAATATTGAGCCATCGCGGCTCTTTCCGCACACATACAAAATTTATTATCGACCATATAAGAAAACGGCTCTCCGTCAAAAAGACAAGCCGTTCTTTCATCTAAATTTTCAGGTTTACACAGTGGCATACAATCTTCCATAAAATGTTGTATAATTTCAAATTTTTCAGACAAACATGATACATCACTCAAATTTTTCTGTGTTTTTCTTAGCTTTACCCGAAACAAATCATTATTACGACAACACTCATCAATATCAAAACACATATTGCTCACGCCAGATTCAGCGCCACTCAACAATACTGGCACACTCCCAGACTTAATATTATCAGCGATAACAAAATCTACATTATTACTAGCAACTATATTACAATCATATCCTGCTGTCATTTTTCATCCCTCATATAAGGGAAATATATCATAATAAACATACAAAAACAAGAAATACATAAATTGAATAATGTTGATACCCTCCAATCATAAACGACACGCCTAAAAAAAATAACACAATTAAAACCTCGCCAAGCCCCTGTAAAACAACAATTTTACTTGAGATACCCGTGTAACTCGCGGGAAACAGCCTCTTTTGGCACGCCTCACACGGACTCAGTTAAGCGCTTGATATATAAAGAAAAAAGACGCTTTTCAGCGCCTTTACCATGAATGACAGGGGCAGTAAGATTACTCCTCGCTACGCTTGAGTTACACTGCGCTCGTTCGGCGTTGCCTCACCGGCGTACTCCCGTCCGCCTTTCGCTTGTAGTCAAACTCACTTCCTCGTGAGTTCGAACCTAACTCCCCCTAATGCAAAGAAAACCGTCCTCACGGACGGTTTTCTTACTGGCAGGGGCAGTAAGATTCGAACTCACGACCCTCGGTTTTGGAGACCGATGCTCTACCAACTGAGCTATACCCCTACAAAAGACTTCTGCTTTATATAATACAAAATTACATAAATCAAGTATTTTTTTAATCTCCTTGCAAACATTGCGTTTGCGGCGTTTAAGCTTGCTCGTAAATTCCTCATTTAAGGAAAGAAAAACTCATTTTCATAAGCACTATCAAAACTGATTTTTTATGCCTAAACAAATTTTCCCTTTTTTATCCCTAAACCTCTTTGGATATACCTATTTACCATTTTTTGCGGGGCTTAAAGGGAAACCTCATTAGCCGCGTTAGCCTCATTAGCTTTTTGGCTTTTTTGCCCCACCCCCATATTTTCGCCCGCTTAAAGTTAAATGTCCACACTTATTAGGTTAAGCCTTTGAAGTTGGGGATAGTTATTGAGGAATTAAATCAGATAATTTTATTTGAGATTTAAAGTTTAATGTTTTTCCTGTTTCATCATTATGGTAGTATTTTCCAATTATATCGTTTTTCAAATTTTCTTCCAATAGGCTTGCTGAAATAATTATTTGAGATGCGATATCTGAGTTATCAATAAAATTTTTTATACTGTTTTGAAAGTTGTAAATTCGATCTGCTTCTATTCCTTTATCTTCAATGTTGTCTAATAACATGAATCTAGGTAATTTGAAACTAGAATTTTCTATGGAGGCCATCCAAAGACTTAAAGAAAAGCAGTTCTTTATATATCCCATAGAGCTGGCAGCATAGTTACTTCGTTCATTTACATATAGCTTGTTTTTCTCAAAATTTATTTCTATCGCTTTTATATCATGGAGATCTTTCTCACCACCAACATCATTTTTTAAAAGATTTGTAATTCTTGTTGCAAGAATATTTTGTACTTCTTCTAGTTTTCTTTCATTTTGAATGGATATATTTTTTATTTTTTCATCTAAAAGGCTAATTTCTTTTTTCAAGCTTTCTTTTTTATCTATTTTTTCTTTTAGTTCTTTGGATAATTTAAATTTTTGTTCTGCATCTTCAATTTCTTTACGGGTATAAGCTATTTCTTCACTTTTCTTTATGAAAAAAATTTCATTTTTTGAAATGGATGTGTTTTTTATGGAAAGGTCGTTTTGAAGTTTTGCTTTTTGTCTTGCTAAATTTTTTAATTCAAAATTTATCGAATCAATTTGAGCTTCTCTTTCCTTTTGAATATTTTGAGATTCAAGTTTCTGGGCTAATAAGTTTCGCTTTAGCTTCTCTATATTTAATTTCTGCGTATTTTTTGATATGGGAGACTTGCATAACCAGCAACAATTGTCATCATCTGAAGTTATATGAGAGAAGCATATAGGACATGTTCCAATATTAATTCCATCAATATATTGTGATGTTATCTCAGCATCTTCCATTGCAGAAAGTTTGGCATTTAATGATTCGATGAATTGTTCAGAATCTATTTTTTCATAATGAAGTTTTATTTGAGTTGCTGTTTTGCTTTCAATATCAGCATTTATTTTCTTTATCTTTTCAATATTATCTTTTAAATCTTTTTTTGTGTTTTCTAGATTACGATTAGAATAGAAATCATTTCTGAGCGCGTTAAATTCTTTTAATTGGTTTTGTAATTCAGCTTCTTTTTTTTGTATCAAATTCTTAAAATACAAAGGATCGGCCATATTCTCATTTTTGTTTAGTAGAGATAGCACATTTTGTAAATATGATGCTAAGCTTTCATATTCATTATTTTTTTCTTTTAATTCTCTTTGTAAATCGTAATAGTCTGTGTTGTATATGCCACATAATAAATCGCTTATAACTTTACGCTTGTTTTCGTTATCAAACGGTTCATTTCGAAATATTTCAAAATATGGCGTTCTTTGATCGCAGTACATTAATCTGAGGCATGAGTTCATGGTTATTGCATGGCTTAAATCAGATGTTCGTACTTCAGGAATTCCAAGTAATTTAAATAATATATTGGAAAAACTTTCTTTTTGTGCTGTTTCTGCATATCCGTATTTTTTCCATTTTGTTTCATCACTAGATATTGCACTAATGAAATCTCCCTCATATATCCACATTGGAGAAGCGCCATTAGGAGGTATTGTGATGTTTCTTTTTAATGTTATTGTTTCGCGATTAATTGTAATTTCAGCGTAAATGGCATTACAGCGCTTTAATTCTTCTTTCCATTCAACTTCTAGTAAATATCCTCCTAAAATGTAAAAAATAGCGTCCATAATACAAGATTTACCGAATGCATTTTTTCCATATATAACATTCATTCCCTGATGGAAGGCTTCATCATATACAATAATATTCCCGTGGATAATTACTAAACGATTTAGTATTAATGTTGGTCTAATTAACTCCGTCATATCTATACTCCATTAGGCCTGTTCTGTCTTTTAATCCATCTTCGCCATAAAAAGGTAGAGTGGATAATTTGGTTAAGAATTCTAAGAGGTTGTAATTGTCGTGATTTTTTGCCTCTATTTGTTGTAGTAAGAAAGATGGGAGGTCTGTATTGGGATTTAGTGAAATTATGTCGATTTTAATTTTTGTAATATTTAAAATGTTTTTAGTGACAAGAATTTCAATAATTTTATCTTGTACTTTATTCAGTTTATGAAATATTTGCTTTTGATTACCCTCAATGGCGTATGCATTTTTGTATAGTTTGAACTTGTTTTTATCCTTCAATAGTTCGTTAGTAACTCGTATATCCGGTATAAAGTTTGGAAATAGAAAATAAAAGTCTAGAATTTTAAATAAATCTATGTTGTATTCTTTACTGCTATCACGGGTTAATATAGATAAAAATCTAAATATTCCGTAGTAAATATCATTTTGTGGTTGATATGTAAGCATTTAGATATGTCCTTTATCAAACCATAAATGGCAATTTCCTGTTAAGAAAAATACGAGTCCTCTTATATCAGATAGATCAAATCTAAAAAAATTTTCTCCTCTTTCAATTTCATTGAAAACGGGGCAGACGACGCGCTCATAAATTGCTGTATTTATTTCATCTTCGCTTTTATCTTTCTTTATCAAAGGGTAGATATAATTTTTAAAATCATACAAAACTTTGTACAAAATATGTGAAAAATAAGAATTCGCTGCTTCGTAGCTTGAATACCTATCTATACATTTTGCGATTTGTTCTTTTAGTCTTACAGCTTCATTAAATTCTTTTTCTCTATTGGCAATTTTTAGTTTTAACTGTAAGTCCATTGGTTCAAATTCTTCGGAATCAGAAAGTAGATAGTTTAGTTTATTTATAATTTCTTCAACCACAATGTCATTTTGCATTTGTTCTCTTAGGTCATGAACTAGGTCTTTTAGATAACTATTGGGAGCATTATTGATTGTGCCATAGTTATTACCTATAGCTTGTCCATATTGAGAACTGATATTTGTTTGTGTGTTTATTTTTTCATCAAGCATTTTATATTACTTAAAAATTTTTAAAAATCGTAACAAGGTAGCAAAAAATAATGATATTGAAGAGAAAAGGCCCTTATTTTGAGGGGTGATTTTGGGAGCTCTGTTAGAAATATTTCCATAGTTAATTCCAATAGCATTTCCGTTTTGGGAATTTATATTGGTTTGCTTCTTTATATTCTTGTCGAACATGAGTTTCCCCTAATTAATTGTAAATTGGTTAAATATTACAACTTCTTATTTTAAAAAACAAGATTATTCTAATTTATTCAATATTGATTTGGCTTTTCCCCGTTCTCAACTTCATGGTGGCCATCTGTAAGTTTTAGATTGAATTTTGTGGTTATCATTTTAATGATATGCAATGTGGAGCAGCGATTGAGCCTCTTAATATAATGGAAAGTAATTTGGGCTGCACTGAAATCTCGGCAATATAATCTAACTCAGTTCTAAAAGAGCCTCTATTTGCTTTTGAATGACTTTTAAGGTTTTATCATCTTGTTTTTTGAGGATTTGTAAAATTGTTGCAATATTGCTCGGAAGTTCTTCGGTAGTCTGTGCCTGTTTGGTTTCTGAAAATAGCTCTTCAATGGAAATATTAAGGGCTTTAGAAATTGACATCAGAGTTGTAACTTTCGGGTCGCTTAGTCCCCGTTCTATATTTGATATGGTATTTATCATTTTACCTGAAACATCAGCAAAATCTTCTTGGTTCATCCCCTTTTGTTTGCGTAAGGTCGCAATACGTTTGCCGAGGGCTTTTAATGTTTGGGTTGTTTCGTTCATTTTACACCTCTGATCACTGATTATTTTCACAGTTGAATGTGTAAAATACCATAGCGGTGCACTGTGTTTTTCTTCTTGATTTTGATTGACACTTTATTTTGCACACATTAGACTGTGTTTTGTGGTTTTGTCTTTTAATGGTGGAGTATGGTATGAAACAGCCGAATATTTTTGATTATGCAACAAGCGAGTTGTCGCAAGACGCTTTTATTTGTTATCTGTTAACCTTTGGAATGGATAAGTATAAAAAGGCTTATCCGAGGGAATTTAAAATTGCGTATTTATTTTTGGAAAAGTGCGGGATTCCTGCTAATGAAGAAATTTTAGAGATACGAAAACAATATTTAGATATTGATGTATTGGCGGTTACCTCTTCCTATTTGTTGATCGTTGAAGATAAGACAGGTACAAAAGAGCATGGCAATCAGATTGTTAAGTATGTTAAGGCTTTGAAAAACAGTGCGTTATCTTCGGGGCGGAAAATCAAAGTTTGTTATTTGAAAACTTTGGACTATGTCCGGTCTTATGAAACATCAGATAAAACTGTATTGCCGCAATGCGATTGCTGTTCTTTGCGGCGTAAAGATATGTTGGATTTGTTAAAGACGAATCCTGAAAACAACTTGATTTTTGAGAGTTTTTACAGCCGACTGGATAGTATAGAAAAGCGGATAAAAAATTGTGATGACGCTGAAATAAGAACTTGGGGCAAAGAAAAATGGTTTGATTATCTGAGTTCTGCCTTGAGCGGACATAATTTTAATATTGATTGGGTTAATAATGCCCGAGGTGGTTTTTATGCCTGTTATTTTGATTGGATGAGCTGCGGAAATGGCGAAAACTACAAACAAATAGAAATATCTTTTGATGACGGCGTAACTTCTGAGGTCAAACTCTGCTTTAAGTTTGCCAGCGACAATAAGGAAACAACCCTTAATAGTAAATCTTTGATAAAAGATTTACAGGATGCCGTTATACCAAAGGGATATAAAGCCGCTCATCGTCTGGGCAGGACGACAACCTACGCCTATAAAGTAGCAAACAATATAAAAGATGTTCAAGAATTTATAAACAATGCGTCATAGTTTGACGTAGTGGTAATTTAGTTTTTAGTGAAAGGATAAGAAAATGGCAAAAGTTTATGCAACGAATGATAAGTATGAATCAAATGTAATTAAAGTCTTTTTGGTTAATGATAGATATGACGCAGATTTATGGTTTTATAAAATGAACGATAAATATGATGCCGGAAATAAGGACGAATATTGGTATTTTACTGATGATAAGTATGATGCAAGCGCAATTATCTATTGGGTTGATAATAAATATGATGCCGATGTTATAGTTTATCAAGTTAATGATAGATATGATGCAAAATGGAATAAAGGTAACAATTTTGTGGGGCGGATAGGTTAAATGACAGATAATGCAATATCCAAAGCAAAACTCCAAGTGTTGGCAGATATGCCACACGCTTTTTATGTTGATTTTATGCCAATCTTTCAGTAGATACAGGAAGATATTGCGACTTTGGAAGTTGTAGAAAAAGATTTTTCTGCGATAACCCGTATCAATGACAATCTGTCAAAAGCTGTTAACCTTTTAGAGTTTCTGAATAAGCAATCTAAAATCACAAAGGATAAAATCAATGATTGAATATCTGAAAGATCTGTCGGTTATCGGTTCTAAAATAACAACTTGTCCTTATACACTTAAAGGTCCGATTGCTATTGTGCGGAATGGAGGGAAGAATGTGCGTTGTCCCGCATGGGGTACTGATCGGGAAGTTATCAAGTTTGATAAAGAATATATTTATGTCAAATCTGATAATATCGGCAAGGTTGATGTATTTGATGAAATGGGCGTTAAAGTCAAAGAAATTGATATTAAGGATTTAGGGTAATGAATATACCTGAAGAAAATGTAAAGAATAAAATTTATCGGATAACGAATAAGGAACAGTTTATTCAGCTTATCAAGGACAATCCGTTGTTGAGAATTTTAACCAATGGTGCCGATGTGTTTGCTTGGAAATATGAGCTTGCTTGCCACGATGAGGTTCGGCGGTTGTTTCCTGAAATAACGGACAATTGGACAGGGTATTTGATAGACAATGGGCGGTTACTCCATTCTGTTAAAATAGATTTTCCAGTAATGGATAAGTTTCTTTGTCAGTGGTTTCCCGAAAGGTGTGAGCACATTGATGAATATAATCGGTGTGAGGGATTAAGGTTGATTTCTATGAAAGCAAGTTAAATGGATAAAAATAACTATCATATTTCTTCTGTTGTTCAATCCTATTTAGAAGAATTGGATTATAGGTATCAAAACCGAGGCAAACCTTTGGGGCTTTCTACGGGAATAAAGAAATTAGATAAGCAAATGGAATGGATGAGAAACGGAGAGGTTATTTTGCTTGGTGCCAGACCTGCAATGGGAAAAACTTCTTTTGCGGTTAACTGTTCATACAAATTAGCAAAAACTTTTTTAGAAACGCCACAAAATAGAGATTGTGTTTTATATTTCAGTTTAGAATATTCAAGAGAGATTCTTTTGCCGCGATTTATTGCTCATGAAATCAAGCAACCTATTTGGGAGGCAAGCTATCGGAGGTATAGTGATGTTAATTTTGAAAAAACTTATGCGGATTTTGAAGAAGTTATAAATGCGACTAAGAGGATTTCTGAATTACCTTTATATATTTGTGATAATCTTAATGATGTGTATGAAATGGAAGATATTATCCGACAAGTTAATCAGCAAAAACATGTTGCGTTTATTGTTGTTGATTATATACAGCTATTTTCACTGTTAGAGGCGGGAAATGAAAGAGCTATGAGAGAAATAAAAAGTCTTGCTCAAGTTTTTAATGTCCCTATTCTAGTTTTATCTCAGTTAAATCGTAATCTGGAACGCCGTAAAAATAAACGTCCCTTTTCGAGAGATATTCGTGGTGGGGATAGAAAGATTTTACCGTATGTTGATAAATTATTATTTCTGTATAGAGAATCCTATTACCTTATGAATGAAGAACCTGAAATCAAATCAGGTGAAACGCAAGAGCATTTTGAGAAACGACAGGATGAGTGGAAAAAACAGTGTAAAGAAATAGAAAATGAGTGTGAGATAATACTTGCAAAGGGTAGATATGGATGTGTTAAGTGTTTTTTTGATACGAGTACCGGAATTTTTGATGATTTAGAACGTTTAGAAGATGATATTCCATTTTAGAAAAAGGGCGGAGTTTTAATTCCGCCCTTGTCGTTGTCTTTCCTAATAATTTTCCGCGAGGTCGTAGACTTCGGGATTGACATAATAAGTTTTGCGTGATCTTCCTGCTGTATTTCCTGCGCGAGAAGATTTACAGCTTAGCCAATTTAAGTCAATGAGTCTATTTGCGGCTGTTTCTGCCTGCTCCTTGCGGCGTAGGTTTGCCACATTGCCGTTGTTGTAAACATCGCGCAAAATAAAGCTTTGCGGTCTGTTTTCAATAATCCACCTAGCTAAGGCACGCGCCTCTATATTTTCGGTGGGGCTGTAATACATATTATAAACCCTTTCACACATTGGGGTTAAATATGTGTCATACAATTCAATCGCCATTTGGACAGCTTCAAGGCTTACCTCTGTTGGTTCGGGATATTCAGAATCCGCCCACCATAATAGTTCAAGCAGTAAAGCAAAACGTAAAACATAGCCTTGACCTTTGCCAAGAAAATATTTCAAAATACTCTCTTCCTGCTGTGATTTATTTAAATGAGCAAGATACCAAGTATTGAAAAGCTGTTGTGCCTCAATGCTTAACGGCAAACATTTCTTTTGTTTATCGGCATTATCCGCATACGGATCTAACAGGGAATCCAGTTTTTCAAATGCCACCAACACACTTTTCGGCAAAGCGATATTTTGCGGGATAGCAGCCGGTTTAAGCTCCGGATAGACCCATAGAAAGCGCGCAAGGAAACCGTCCCCGCGGTCGGAAAGAACCGTGTCTATGAGCCTTTGAGGCTGGATGGTACCGAAAACGGAAACAAGCAGATTTTGAATTTCTAACCGTTCATCGTCAAATTTGACACGATTGCAAACAAACTTATTACCGTTAAAAGCCTCAAGCCAAAATCCGCGTTCGGAACTGCCGCTATTATAACGGTTCATTCCTGACACCCAAGCCGCTAATTCATCGCGGAAGAGAATCGCCCCTTTGATGTTTCTTTCCATATCAGAGGTTAACGCCTCTTGGGTTGTATCGCCGTAAACAAAGCGATATGTTTGCGGTTTTGCAGGAATAATAGCGGAGCTCGGAAAATTGCTTGCAGTATCGGGATTTTCTTTGACTTTTTCTTCCCATTCCTTTTTTCTTTGTTTAGCTACTTCTTTTTCTCTTTTCCACTTTGCCAGCTTGCCGGTATATTCATCTTTTCGGGAATCCTCAATTTTATTAAGAATTTTCCGAATAGGTGTTGTTGCCGGAGTTTTACCTGAACTTGGCTCACCAATCGCACCAACCCAAAGGCAACAAGATTCTTCCCAACCTGCCCAAGGAGAAATACTACGAGATAATCCGACAACTCCTGCCGCTCCTGCTAACAATGAAAAAGCTACATAATCAACAGGGGCGTTGGTATTTTCTGCTGTCTGAACAACCCAATTTTCTAGCCCTTTAAATATTTTTGTATTTAAGTTTGGAGCAGGCAAAAGGATTTTTGTTTTGAGAATGTCTATATCAGGTTCATTCTCCTCTTGATTGTCGCAATTTTCTTCAACAAACTTCAAGGCATTATCAAAGGTTTTAATAGCTTCCCCTTTTGATAAACCGGACAGCATAGCGGCATTTATAATATTTTGTTTAATTTCTTCCATATCTGAAAATTCCTTTTTTGCACGCGCTATAAGGCTAATAGCACGCTTATAGAGCGTGTCGTTGCGTTCTCCCTCGGGCGCACTCGCAATTTCTTCTAGCACGCTTAAAACGGGCAAAGTTTGTTTTTTCGCATTGGTAATCAAAGAGATTAACCAACTGGGAGCTTCTGGAAAATCTTGATTAGGAACAAAGTTTTCCCAAGTATAGCGGTGTCTATTCTCGTGGATTGAGGGCGGTGCAACCACATAACCACCGTTAGCCCGAATATCTATGTGGTTGGCGATTTTGCTTGTACTGCATTTTAGTTCTACGTTTTCAGGCATTTTAAAATATAAATGCTTGCCTTTTCCGGTTATGACCGTCGGAGCGTCAAGTTTGCCATAGATAAGTTCCAGGCGGTTTAAAGATTCAATCCCTTGTTCGCCGTCAACATCAACAACAAAAATATTGTTGATGTGTCCGGTTGGAATGCCGATATTGCAATCGGAGAATTTTTTATTCCATTCCTGCAATACGACTTTATCCGTAGTTGCAGATTTGAAACCATTAGCGCACAATGGCTTTTTATCTTGTCTTTTTACCGGAAAGGTCTTAATATTATTCTGTGCATAAAACATAGCAGCATCTAAGAAATTACTATTTTTCAAGATTTTGTTTATGTCCTGAGAAGATATTGCCGTATCTTCTCTTTGGTTGGCGGGAGAGCCTTGCGGCTCTCTCTCCTGTTTTTCAATTAAAAGATTCTTCATCTTCATTTAGTTTCTCCTGTTCTGTAATAGTTAGTAGTTCTTTTTTCTTGCAATTCTTTTTTTCTTTCCTGTTCTGCTTGATATTTTTCAAGCTCTTTTTTTGCATCATCTATTCGTTTCTGAGGCTTTACACAAAATTCCCTTTCCAAATACTCAAGAACATCTTCAACATGATAGTAAACGTATTTCCTGCTTCCTATATGCTCAGGATTCCGAATTCCCTCTTTAGGACTACTAGGGGCGTCAAGATTCCTTAAAGTGTTTCTGCTAAGAAAGAAAAACATTTTGCAAAGCTGAACACGGCTTATAACGCCAAGTTTAGCCTCCTCAATAATTGCTTGTTTACATTTTTCAAAAAATTCCTTGCCCATAGGTTGAGGTAATCTTTCAATATCTGCTGCGCATGTTATTTTTTTCATGGGATTTCTCCTTAGGTTACAGAAAGCCACCATGGCCTTCTTACCCAAACAACGCGCGAAGGTCTGATTTCACCTTTTGGGGGTTCAAATATTTTTTGAGAACAAGCATTTTTAATAATTTGCATAATAATTTTGTAAAACTTCTCTTTTTATTCATTTAATCGGGCAACTGCTTGACGTAACGTTTCATTAGCCAAATGCGAATAGCGTTGTGTCATTGCAATATCGGAATGCCCCAACAATTCTTTTACTTCATAAAGGGAAACTCGCTTTTGAACTAATCGGCTTGCGAAAGTATGCCGCAAAGAATGGAAAACTACTTTTTGCCGACGGTCAGTAATGCCGTCGTTCAATCCTAAGGCTTTTACTGCCCGCTCAAAAGTTCGTGAAACATGGTAAATCTTGCCTCCTGCTTTGCTTTGGAAGACAAATTCGTTTCCTTCGCCTTGTGTTAGTTTAGAAAATTCTTCTGCAACGCGGTTTGTCATATAGGCAAAACGATTCTTGCCGTTTTTGGTATCACGCAAAAACAACATTTTTTCTTCAAGGCTTACATCTGCCCACGTTAATTTGAAAATTTCTCCAGCACGCAAACCACAATCAGCGGAAATAAGCGCCATTAAATAAACGGAATAACTGTGTTTTTTGAGTTCTTCCAAAAGATTATTTAATTCTTCATCTGAAAGAAACTTCATTCGGCGATTATCTTCTTTTTTCAGCTCGTCAAATCTTGCTGCCGGATTATCTCCTGCAAAAAGCTCGTTTCTAATGGCAAAATTGAAAACCTGCCGCGTTAAAGCAATGGCATAATTCTTTGACCGATTGGATAAACGCTTTTTCTCCATAGGTTGCAACAACCTTATGAGGCTAATGCGGCTAATGAGGTTTAACTTAACACCGCCCAAAACAGGCTTTAACCACTTTTTATATAAATGTACTTCCCTGTCATAGGTTGATTTCTTATCTTTATTTTGAATATGAGGTTGATAATATTCTTCAAAAAGCTCTGAGAACGTTATATTTGCCGCCTCATTAGCTATTTTCTCCTGCTCGCGCTGTTCGGTTTTCTCTCTTAAAGAAAGAGCTTTACCGGTTTTTATATCGCGTTTTAATTCGCTTAGAATTTCATAAGCCTGAGCTGCCGTAAATCCTTCCGATTTATAGCCGATGCTTTCTTCATACTGTTTACCGTTTCGCGTATAGCGAATAGAAAAATAAATATCTTTTTTATTGTTACGGATACATTCTTTTGTGCGTACCCCTGGAAAACTTTTAACCATTTCCTAAAACTCCGTCTTGTGCGTTTCTTTACCCTAACTATCACCCAAAAAGACGGAAAAAACGAGTGCGACTAGGTACGCCTAAGTACGCCAAGCAAAAATTTTTTTCGCTTAAACGCATTGAAAAATCAATAAAAATGTAGGAAATTTAAATACTTGGAAAAATCAATTTGGGGTTTTGGAGACCGATGCTCTACCAACTGAGCTATACCCCTACAAAATATGCAGTCTCTCTCCCAAACTGCGTATACTTGATACACAAGATTAACCAATAAATCAAGTATTTTTTTTGAAAATCTCCAAGTAATTTGCCCCAAAACTATCCCTGTTTTATTTCTGCTCTTCCAACTTACACTCATCAGCATTTAGACGATACTTAACTCCACACTTTAGTACAAAACGTTCACGAAAATGCCCAAAATTAAAATTCTTAATCACCGGAACATTCACGTGAGCGCAAAACTCCGCCAATACCTCATCTACCGTACCTTGAGTCGGAGTATCAGCACAATCCGCAAAACGTCCCAAAATTATCCCCTTAACATTCTTAAAATTCGGATTTAAACGCAACTGTGTCAACATCAGCCCCAGCTTATACGCTTTTTCATCTTCATCTTCCAAAAGCAAAATTGATCCCGATATATCAGGATAATATGGCGTTCCGTTCAAATCACTTATAGTACTCAAACATTCGCCCAACAATACTCCTTCAGCGGTTCCTGAATTTACAACCTCACCGCTCTGATAAACCATCGGGCAACCAAGCAAAATTTGGCGCAACTGCTCATCAACCAGTGCTGATATTTTTCCGCTTCTAAGATCATATTCCGGTGAAAATCCCGTAACAAAATGGTTACCGGTTTTGGCATACACCGCCATCTGCAAAGAAGTATTGTCACTAAAACCAAATATCGGTTTAGGATTGGCCGCAATGATTTCATAATCCAAATATTCCAAAACATTAAGCGCCCCTGCTCCGCCATGTGCACAAATCAACGCATCTATTTGCGGATTCTGATACATCTGCATAATATCTTGCGCTTTTTCCTGATAATCTCCAATATAATGACGTCCACCTCTCAAAACAGTTGGCGCCACAAACACTTCAAGCCCACAATTTTGCAAATATTCCAACCACTTATCAACTTGCAAATCTCGTTCTGACAACATTATTGATGGAGAGACAATCCCCACTGTTTTGATTTTTTGTTGCATATCAACCCCATTATATACATCAACAGAATTCTTCTTAAGATAACACATTTTACAGCCGCCGCAATAAAAACCTTCACCAATATTAATCTTTGCTCAAATCACCTATCTCTAACCTCCAATCTCATATTGCACATTTCTTTATATTCCCCATTCGCCACCTCCCCCTGCTAACACCTTATTCAACAATCAGCCAACTGCCAACCAAAAGCCGACAACAAACCCCACCAAATCACTCCTAATAAGCACAGCTTTATTAT
>CAKQNT010000007.1 GCA_934255405.1 uncultured Alphaproteobacteria bacterium | reverse complement strand
GCGGCATCTGATATCTCGCCGATTTTGGTTATGACCATTTTACCGTTGCCGTCCGCAACCTGCATTTTAACGATCCAACCGGTAATATCCGTGTCTTTGCATCCGCTATGAAAATGAATCGGCATGTCGAAACTGTCGCCTTGCCGTACCGTAATCAAATTTGGTAATACTTTGCCTGCCATTGTTATCTTCCCATATAAGTAACCCGAACATAACCGGTTGTTCCGTCGCCGCCGGTTGCGCGCGGTGCGGAAACTCCGCCCTTGCCATAAGCGTTGCCCAGCAAAGAAACATTTGACCGCGCCTGTCCGTTTGATGAAACCGTGCTTGACAGCACCTGCAACCCCGAAGCCAAGGTCAGGACACCTCCCGAACCACTGCCGCCGCTGCCATTACCAGCAGTTCCGCCCTCGCCACCGCCGCAGGTTATCAAATCAGCCGATGCCGTGCCAATGCTGGATAAAGAGCCATTGCTGCCCGGTGCCGGATTACGTCCTGAAGCATAACCACCTTTACCTGAATCGCCGATTTTAATCACCAGTTTTTGCGTTCCCAGCCGCACAATGCCGCTAAAAGCCGCGCCACCGCCGCCATAAGTTCCCACACCGGAGTGAGCGGTTTGTGAACCACCGCCGCCGCCACCGCCGCCGGTTGCATCAATCTTAAAGTTAGCCGCCGGAATATCCAGCTCATAAGTCCCCGGTGTTCCGCTTTCAAACAACACATCTCCGGCATGGTGCGGCGGATATTGCCCACCCAACGGATAAAATTGCGTAACAATCCCCATGCCTAACTCCATCTGCCTTGCAGGTTGGCCAGCCACTTGGTGCCGCCAACTTCGCGCCTAAACGCCAGATAATAGTTGCCAATCGGCTCAAAATCAGGGGTAATGCCAAATTCCCAGGCGATATTGCCCGGAAACGTGATCGCCCCGGCAATATTTTTAACCAATCGCAATTCAAAAGTGGCGTAATGCGTATTGTCCAAAGCCGTGGCATCAAAGCTGAGCGTAAACGGCAGAGCCGATATTGTCGCCACATACAGGTTTTTAGTCGGCTTGAGCACCACCGCGCCGCCGGTTACGGTTTCCGCCGTGTTATAGATTATGTTTTCAAATTTGGTGGTGATTGTCTGCTCCACATCGCTGGTGGCTTTCTGCAACTGTCCATAGTTGACCGCATCGCCGCTGACAGTGCCGTTGGCCACTTGCCTAATCTGAAAATTGCCCATGTTCAAGTCGCCCTGCATGGTGGCGCGGCCATCACGCAACATGCATTCATTAAATCCCTCGGCAAAATTGTCGTCTTCCTCGTCGTGGCGATCAGACACAATGTCCAAGTCGGCTTGCCGGTCGTTTTCCCAGTTATGCACTCGGGTGAAATTCCCCTCGCTGTCAAAAGGCATTTGAAAATCTCCATAAAAAAAGCCGCCCAACCGGACGGCAAAACCCATATAAAAAAAGAGCACGCAATTTCCAAAGCGCACTCTTTCACGATACTAAATATATTAAATACTCTTGACGGTGATGTCAAGAGTATTTTTACGCTTCCATCACTTTATGCTCAAAAGTTTAAGAGCGTCTTCTTGCTTCTTGCGCAAAGCCCGATATTCGGATTGCATTGCGCCAACCGCGTGAACGGCTGACACTGCCCAATTACCAAACGGCATGCCAGATGGATTATGTTCTCCGTCTTGTCCGGCCGGCGCAAACACCTTGGACAATTCAGCCTGCACCACCGCTTTGACAATTCCGCCAATCTCTGTCTTGGCTTTTTCAGACAGCACAATTTCTTTTTTACCCGCCGGCAATGAGCGAGTATGCTCGCGAACCGCTACTTCTGTCCCAACTTTGGAGCTGTCAGCTACCGAACCTAGAACTTTCAAAACCCACTTTCTAAATTCCGCCGCTTTAGGTGTTCTGGCAAACATACCAATCAACCACGCCCCCTCACGATTGAATATTCTTGTTTTAACCTTTTTGCCACTGGTCATTGAATCGATGACCAGTGAAATATTTTCTTCAAATTCATCTTTGTGTTTATTGTAAAGATTTGTTATTGATTTTGTTTTTTCGTAGTCCAATGCTTTAGCTATATCAAAAGATGTCAGCCATTTTTCGTGCTTATAGTCAATAACAGAAATTGAATTGTTATTAAAAGATACTAAATTACTCATCTATTGCTCCGTTTCAAAATTAGAGGCTGTGGGATGTTGAAACAGTGGCAATAGGCACTTGTGCTTATTCAATATATTCGCACCATCCCACAATAATTTAAAATAAAAAAACCGATACTTTCGGGCGGTCATCCGCTATTGCAAAGGGGTTTCAATCCCTACACTTATAATAGTATAGCATAAAATCTTAAAAATCAATTAAAATTTGCGCCTCCTGTGCCGGCGCTTGCCGCTAGCAGGCGTGCCAACAGTTCATTGTT
The DNA here is from genome assembly GCA_934255405.1 of uncultured Alphaproteobacteria bacterium. Taxonomy (GTDB): domain Bacteria; phylum Pseudomonadota; class Alphaproteobacteria; order RF32; family CAG-239; genus CAZU01. The sequence goes on along the minus strand of CAKQNT010000007.1, from coordinate 74,440 downwards.
GGCCTCTTGTGCCGTCTTTCTTTCCAGCGCGTTGCTCAGCTTGGTTCCGCCTTTTTCAGTCAGCAGCTCAATTATTGCTTTATTAGTGGCGTTTCTTGACGGTGCTGTAGCATAATCAGCCAAGGTGCCCAAAAATCCGACTGGATTTTTTAAAAAGTCAATAACAATGTTCTTTTCTTCGTTTTCAACATCTTTCAACCTTTTTGCTGTCTGCGAACCTTTAGTCGCTTCGTTAAAGTTTCTAAAAGCCGAAACTTCGTCTTGCGCATAGTCGATTATGGTTTTAGCTTGCTTTCGCCCCAAGACCAGTCTCAGCTTGTCTTGGTTGTTTTGGTTTAGCAGTTGTCTAAACGCCAGAGATTCGTTTTCCTTGCTGCCGAGGTTTGAAAGTATGTTTTCTTTCATTCCTATACCCATTGCCTGCCTTTCCGCCGGCGACATTTCGCGCATTTTTCGTCCGAGTGTTTCAGCGGTAACTTTGCCATCAAGGGATTTTTCACCAATTTTTTGTGCCGCCAACACTTTGCCCTTAATCTCATATACTTGTCGGGCTGTCTTATATTCCGGCACCACCGCATCCATAGCATTAACCAGACCATTCTTTTGTATCTGCAGGCGCATGACTTTGTCATTTTCACCGGCTCTTTTAGCTACTTCGATCTGATCGTCTATGTTCTTTTTTACGGCATCAAGCACCCTAAAATCAGTGTCCGGGGCGTTTCTTATCGTTTTGTCCCAAGTGGTGTCGTTTCTGATTTTGCCAATTTCTTTTTTTATAAAATCGTTTTTGTTGACAAATTCCCCAATATTGTTTATATTATTACTACGTTGTCCGGCGGGGACGGAGGCACTCTCCATTTGACCCGTCCGGGAAGTCGTACCATTGGTGCCGATGCGTGCTTGACCTGTTTCTAGATTTTTTAAATATCCTTCTCCAGATCTTCCTTCCCGTGCAAACTTGCTGATTAAAGCTCCGTCATCGGACTTCACGCCAAAATCATACAAATATTTGCCGTTTTCCTGATTATAGTACCGTTTTACCAATACTCTTCTCCGATCCAACCGTTGCAAAACATTGTCAGGGAATTTATAAGTTTGTGGTAATGTTTGGATATACTCCGCGCGCTGGCTGTCTTTTAAGAAGTGCGGATAGTCGATCCGGCCTTCTGGTGTTTTAGCCATCGAAAAATCAGGTTCCGTTTTTTCCATGTTTCGTCTAATGCTTTTGAGCACAGATGTCTTGTCCGCTCCTTTGTATCTGGTCGCCTGCGGAACATTAGCATATTGCAGATCACCGATTTTGTTCAATCGTTCATAAATCGGCGAGGCGACAGCCTTTGTTCTTTCGATAATATCGTCAGTGTTTTGCGCTTTTGTTCTGGAGCCAAAAACGTAGTCAATCGCCTGACGGTTTGTGTCGGCTTTGGCTGCTCTTTGAGCGTTAATATACTCATCAAGGGCGTGATTGGCTTCGGGCGATCCAATTCTTGCTTGGTCGGCGGCCTGCGCCATTCCAGTGTTGCCGACTTCCAGTGCCGATCTTCCTCTTGCCATGGCATCTGCGGCGGCATCCGCCACTTTCTCATCGCCGCCTGACACCTCCGAAATATATTTTAAGGCTCTTTGAGTTGCTCCCCTATTTGGTCTGAATACCCGTCTGAGAAAACCATACCCTTTTGCCGCTCCGGCCGGAATAGCGGACAATGCCGCGCCAGTTATCGTTCCAACCGCTGCATTTGGCAGAATATCGCGCAAGCTATCCGATTGTATTGCATTGCCTGCGCCACCTTCTATTGCCGCAGAGCCAATCAGTTGGCCGAGACCTTTTGCGCCAAGTTTTCCCAGACCATTATATAAAGCTGAGCCAACCGTGGCTATGTTTGCCGGTAGCTCTACTGCCAAACCGGCGATAGTGTCGGCTACTCCCAATCCTGCATCTGCATTCCGTTGTCTGATTTTCTGCGCGTTTTTATATTCATTGCCGCCGGTTAATTCACTTAGTTTATTCAATCCGCCCAAAGTTGCGGCATTTGCCATTCTGTTAAGTGCATTATCCACGCCCTCGGCAAATCCTCCGGTGGCCGCAATTCCCACTCCGGCAGCATCTTTAAGCCGTTTGGTTAAACTTGGATTTTCATAATTTGCTATATTTTGCGCTATTTGAGCCTTTTGTTCGTTAGTAATTTGCGGCAGTTTTTGCTGAGCCGCAAAAGATTTAATCGAATCGAGCGAAGAACCTTTTGACTGCAACCATGCGTCAACTTGCTCTGGGGTATATCCTTTTTTCTTAAGGTTTCTAGCACCGGTCAACAATCTCTCATTTGTTACTTCCATTTATATATCTCCCCATGCATCATTATCACTAGGCATTCCCGATTGGGCGGACAGTCCCAACCTGCTCAACACTGCCGCAGATCCTTTTCCCAAATAATCATTACGGAAATTGTCAATTTTTTGTTTTATTTCTGCGGCGGAATCGTTAGGATTGATAGTGTAACGATAAGCCTCGGCCTCAAGAGCCGAGTTCAACTCACTGCCGGTTAATCCTAATGATGACAACTTCGCTCGCAGAAACGAGTTCATTTGGCTGTTTGCTGTTTTGATGTTAGCTCTGTTTTTATCTGCATTTTCCGAAGAAAACAGTTGGCCGAAAAAGCCCTCGCCTAAAGCTCCCCTTGCGCTGGTTGCGCCTATGCCCTCACCATTGGCAAGCGATGTGTCGGCTCTTGATAAAGCACCTTTTAGCGGCTCTGTCATTTGTGCGACCTGATCCATGGCTTTTCTTTTTTCTGCATTGTCTTTTGCTAATTGAGTTAATGTGGCCTTGTCATAATCTGGATTACCGGTAGGCGTAAAGCCCTCAATATTGCCAGTGTATCCACCGCCTTTTCTCAGCTGGGCAATTTGTTTTGCTCGATCCAAAGCTGCGGCGTTATTAATGCTGGCCAGCTCTTTCTGCTGTTCAAATTGAGTGTCGCCGCGCAATTTTTGGGCGTATAACTCCGGATATGCCGAATACAGTGCTTTTTCGTTATCGTCCAAAGTGTCGTTGCCCATCAATTTCTCGCGCCAGACATCCAATCTGCCTTGTTGCTCTTGCTCTTTTGCCCGCTTTTCGGCAACATCTCTTGCATTCAAAAAAGTGTCCACCGCGCCGCTGAAATCAATGCTTTTACCATCTGTAATTTGTGGGCGATTAACTGCTCCAATTTGTGCGATTAACGCGGCTCTATTTGTTCTATTATACATATTAACCCCCGTAATAAGCGCCAGCGAGCTTTGTGCCGCCAGATATCAAAGAGTTTGTTAATGCCAATCTGTTATTGGCCGCCTGTTGTCTTGCCGCGTACTGTTGTTGTGCCAAATTTGACTGAGCGGCGTATTTGTCCATTGCCACGTCGTAACTGCTGGATGATCCGGTAAGAGCGTTAAGCAACTGATTGATATATGACTGCTGCGCTTGGTTGCCAAAGTTTCCGGCGTTGATTTGATTAGCCAAATCTTGGCTATACGCCTGCTGTCCCGCCAATACCGACTGATAGCCAGCCTGGTTCAACGCGTCGTTCTGGCTGTCCTGCAAATCTCCCATCGCGCGTTGATATGCCTCACTGCCGACACTTATTCCCTGGTTCGCCAATCTCGACTGCAAATCGCTGGTCTGGCGGTCAAACTGCGGATTAAGTCTGTCAATATACGCATTATATGTGGCGTTCTGCGCCGCTTCGCGCGCAGCATCGCTGGCATCCACATTAAAGTTATATCCGCCCATGGTGTCGCCAAGGTTAGTGCTGGCGTCGCTTGCCCAAGATGCAAGATTTGACAAAGTGTTGTCAGTGGGTTTACTATTATAAGAATCCAGATACTTAACCAGGTTGGTGGTTGGTGCGGAATCGTATTTGACCTTACCAGTTCCCATAAGTTTTCCTACACTTTTGCTCATTTTTTACTTCTCCATTTACAATCAGGTTTTAACATACCGTAAACAAAACAATCGTCTCCGTTATCCCGATATTGTCGAAGCAACCCCTCCCGAACAAAACCCAGCCCCTCGACCAGATTAATGCTCGGTTCGTTGTCTTTACTCACGAACAAACTTATACGCTTGCAATCCATAACATCAAACGCCAAGTCAAACACGGCTCTCAAAACCCGGCGCGTGCACCACCGCTTGTTGGTGGAATATATTGTCAGCCACACATCTCTGCCGTGGCGGATATCATTAAAAATAATACCGGCTATCAATTTGCCGTCAAAAACTATGCCCATGGTGACATTGCCGCCAATCCATCGAGTGTCTTCTTTCAGTCCGTCGCACACCCACTTGGCGATACTGCCGTCAGTGTCCGCGACAATTCTACATAATCCCGGTTCCCAGCTCATACCGCACCCCTGTATCAAACCACTCAATGGCATTTCCTTTGGTTTTGGTCTTAAAAACCACACTCACCTTAAAACCGGTGGCGTTGTTGGCGATCCACTGCGAGCATATCTTGCTGGTTCGCAACGTCGCCCATTTGGTGCCAATAGGATTGGCGGAGCTTGACCATTTGGCTTTATTCCATTTGGTTTGGCCTACTGTTCCGATATTTGAATAATATTCAACTTTGCGTTCGTCAAAATCGGCGTTGGTGTAGATAACCAGCGCAAACTGCGTGCTGGCTCGCGTTCTTGGGTTTAACAGCTGGATCTTCTTCAGTTGATCGGTGCCCAGGTTGGTGTAGGCCTGTTCGACCTTGCCCTCAATCTGCACTCCATTGTCGGAATAGGCATTGTCAAACAAATAAACTCCGTCATCCGAGCCAAAATAAAGCTTATCCTGAAACAAGCCCCAACAAAACGAGCGAATATTGGTAAACCGACACCATGCCCCAGTGTTCACATTGATAACATGCTGTTCAAACTGTTGTGCCACCGGCACATTGAATATTCCATATCCGCGTTTGTTGTAGATCACACCCTGCCAACCGTCTTTGTTCTTGTTGTTGGCGGTGCGCTCCAGCACCAAACCCCTAATATTGTCGGAAAAAGCGATTGCCGACTGCCCAACGTTCCCCACCGCCAGAGCTTTTGACATAGGAATATATCCATCTTCGGAAATAATCACAATATCGCCCTGATACTGCATTGTGCAACGATACCCTATTGGCCGGCTCATCTGATAAGAGCCCTTTAGCGACCAGTTATTGGCATCGTTGGGGTTATAGCCAGAATACACCAGCACTTCACCCTCGCTGGTGATGAACACGGTGTAATCATCCATGCCCATGCCGCCGTCAACCGTCCAATTCGCCACCGCGACCAATTGTCCGCCGCGTCTAGCCACTTGCGAAAAGTCCATTGCCGCCAAAGAACCGGAGATATTGCCTGCCTCCGTGGTGTGCCAGGCTTTTAGCGTGTTTTTTTCCACAAACCACAGATACTCGTGCGCCACCGCCCCGGCGATTATCCGGTTTGCTTGCAGGTTTTCTCCAGTAAAACTCCAATCGCCAAAATGATCCGCTCCCTCGTCGTCCACATAGAACACCTTGGGCGTGTCTATTCCGTTCATAAAGAACAAGCGGTTTTTATATTCCACCGTTTGGCAGTTGCTGTCGTTAAACTCCACGTCATATTGGGTAAAGCTCGCCCCGCTGCTGATATTGTAGGCTTTGCCGCCATAAATGGCGATAAACCGGTTTTCCAGCGGTTTGTTGTAGCTGGCCAGCGTTCTAACTCCGGTTCGGCTGTCCCCCAGCTTATGATAAAGATTATAACCGGGGCGCAACGCTATTTTATTGTCCATCGGAATGTAGTTGTCCATCTCAATGGCAAACAACGGATTCATCGAACCGAGGGAATCGCGCTTGTTTAACCCCTTGATTGGTGCCGGCAGGATAAAATCCCGAGATTTCACACCGCGGTTAACATTCCTTAACATTTACCACCACTCCCACATCTGCCAAATCTATCGGACTTCTGCCCAAAACAATGTCGCCGGTGGCCAAACCGGTGCCAAACTTCTTATGCAACTCGCGCATGTAGTCGTTATATTCTTCTTCATACGCCATGCCGTTGCGGCGATACCACCGCCAGACAATGCCCAACTTGACCAAATGCTCGTCAAAAATCGGAATATCGGTGTTGGCTGTAAGTCTGGACTTTTCCTCATAGGTTTTGCCGTCCACGCAAACGGCGTTAGATCGATACTGAAACACAATCTTAACGCCGCACGGCGGCTGGCTCAAAAACTTAATGGCGTTATTTTGGATTTTGAATTTAACATAAGCCGACGGGCAGCAGAAGTAGCGGTCGCGCATCCACTGTTCCGGAGTAATCGCCCCGATAACTCTTTCGCTGTTGTCTTTGATATATACAGTGTTATTCAAAATGCTGTAAAAATCAGGTGCCACCTCGTTAATCGGATAAACCGTTTTGTTGGCAATCGTGGTGATCACCGCCTCTTTGGTCAAATCCTGCCAGTCGCCGTAGCGCATAAGACTGTCCATGGTGTCTTTTGCCACACTCAAAAAAGTGGCGTTGTGCTGCGATGCGGTGTCAAACAGATTATCCGGCCGCTGAGTGGTTGCCAAATCCGCCGCCTCTTGGCATATTTCCAAAATAGAAGCCATTGCTTAGCCTTTCTTTTTAAGGTTTTCGATTTCTTCTTTGAGTTTAGCGATTTCAAGTTTATACGCGGCTTCTTTCTTGGCAAACTCGTCAATTGCCGCGTTGTTTTTGGACATGGCCAAGAATTTCTTAGCTTTCTCGACTTCCTCAACCAATCCGATGCTCTTTGCCTTGTCAGCCTCCAAGGCGGCTAAGGTTTCAACAGTGAAGATCCCCCGAAAATGGCAGCTTGCCAGCTGTTCTTTTGTCACAAACGCAAATTGGTCCAGGGGCGTGCCGTCAACCAGCTGTTTCTTTTCCAACAAATACCGAGCGTATTCACGTGGAAACCGCTTTTGATATTCTTCGCCGGCCGGCTGGTCATAAATGTCATGGTTGTCCTGGTTTCTGATTTCAATATAAGTTGTGGTCTTAAACTCCGGCATGCCGTTTTTATTCATATTGCCGGTGCGCACGCATTTGTCATAGAAACGCGCCCAGGTCTTGTTGTCGCGTTTTTCATCGTCAATCAAATTTTGGAAAGTCGCAAAATCCATATCCATAGAAAATTCTCCATAAATAAAAAGGGGCGAGGTTTGAGCTTCGCCCCTTTTCAGGTTATTTATTAATCAGCACGCCCTGCAACGAAGCATTGGACAAGGTCAGGTTGCCTGCCCAGCCAATGATTTTATATAAAGCATCCTGGTTGATTGCCATGCGCTCGCCGCCGATTGCGCGCATATTGCGGTCTTTGTGCGGCCGCAAATAGATGTAATCGGTGTTTAGGAAGTACATGTGTTTAGCCGGACAAGCTCCACCCTGGCCGCCGTCAAAGATAACATCGGCACCTTTGAATTTCAGAGTGGTGAAGCCGGCCTCGGCCAGTTTCGGGTCGGTGAAACGCTGCAGCGGTGTCAAAGACTGCTCATACAGCGAATACATGGTGTCGTCGGCCACGATCAAGTCCGGCTTGTCAGTGCCGCGGCAACATTTCAAATACAAAGCGTCCATCGCCGGGCGGATTGTGTCGGAGGTCAGAGCGGCAGCGGCTGTTGAAGCCTGGTTGCGCCAGAACTCGTTACCCTCGGTTGCGCGGTTGATGTTGCCGACAGTTCCGGTGGTCGGATCATCGGCGATCAGCAGTTTCAAACCGCCAATCTCTTTGCCTGAAGAACCGGTGCCGTCGCTATACAAAGCGGCAGACAGTTTGTTGCGCATGGTTTTCTCGGCGTTAGCGATGCGTTTTTCAAACAAGTTGATCATCATTTCCTTGCCGGAGTTTTTGAGCATATCCTCACCGGAGATTGCCACCGGAACGGCGCACATCTTCATGGCGTATTCAGCCGCGGTAAAGAGCTGTTTCGGGGTGTAGGTAATAGTGTCATAACCAGAATACCAGGTCAAATCACCCTCGCCATACTCCAGTTCTTCCAAAATTTTGGAACCACCGTCGATCGGACGGATTTTGCCTTTGGCGTTCAATCGCGCTAAGAGTGCATTGTTCTTGGTAACGTTGTCCGCCAGTTTTTTACTACGATTTTCAATTGTGGTAGTAAAGATGTCATTATAATTAGCGTTTGCCATTTATTTTATCCTTCAAAAGCTGCTTCCAACTCCTCGCGCAAGCTCAATTCACGGTCCGGCGCAGTCTGTTTGCTTTTGGGAGCAAATCCGGCCTCTTTGGCCTTGCTGGCCGCGGCGACTTTAGAATCGAGTTCAGCCTTGGCCTGGGCGGCAATGATTTTTTCACGCACCGCCTTGTTTGTCCAAATCGCACGCTCGTAGGCATCTTCCAATGTGGTGGAGATACCGTTTTGCAATAGCGGCACCATGTCCGCGCGCACATCTTCCCAATAAGGGTGTTTGAGCGTTCCGGCATCGTCTTTGGCGTTTATAAACTCATTGAAAGCCTTGTCGGCATTCTGTTTTTGCTGAGCCTGAATAAACGCCTGCTGATTAGCCAGCGACTGCTGCATGTCGTTAATCTGCTTTTGCAGTGAGTTGGATATTTGTTCGTTATTGTTAACATCAACGCCATAAGCCTCGGACAACGCGCGCAGCGTTCCCACCGGATCATTAGCCAAAGCATCGTCAATGGCCGTCAGGTGCTCGACATAATCCCGAGAGCCTTTAAAGCCCAACTTGCCCAAGCGTTCCTGGCGAGTGCCATACACATCGTCTGCCCACTTATAGCCGTTGATTTTGTTTCCTTGCTCAGAAAAACCTTTTTCGACTTGCTTTTCCCGTTCAATAAGGTATTTGCGCCATTCGGGCGAAAGAGCCTTAAAGCCTTCCTGATATTCTTTGGTATAAGCCTTTGGAGCGTCCATCCACTCGTCAATTACTGCAGGTTCTTGACTTGTGGTCTGTTCTTCTACAGCGTTACCTGTTGCCGGAGTTTCGCTTTGCGTTGCCGCCGAAGAAAACCCCTGTTCGAGTTCATCTCTCAATTCACTCATTCCATATCCTTTGTTTGTATTGTTGAACGAAGTCGGCGAACCTTTCGGCTCGCTCGCCTTTTTCCTGGTTGTAGCGAATATTTTTCACATACTCGCTGGAGAAATCGCCGGCGTAAGCCATTCCCGAGCGTTTCAAATACGCGTCAACGTCTTGCGAACACTCGGCAATCGTTCCATCCGGCAATTCAAAACTTTCAAACATTAAAAACCTCTAACATATCCGGTTGTGATATTGGCTGATGTTTCCAATCCGGCGGCAATCTCCTGTTGTTTCAAATCGTACTGCATCTCGGCCTCTTTGTTGGTCATCGCCACTTTGTTGTCTTCAATCTGCTTTTTCAGAGCCAGCTCGTCTTGCTTAATCCTGTTCTGTTCTTGCTTAATTGCGTAGTCCTGCTGGTTCTTCTGCCCCTGTTGCTGAATTTTCAGCATCTCCGGGTTCGGCTGCTCCGGCTCCGGTTGCGCCAACTGTTGCTGGATCTTGTTAAACACCTCATCGATCACCGGCTCATATTGTCTGGCGTTGGGCAGGGTGACAACCACGGTTTCAATCATTTGCCGATACAACGGCAACAACAAAGGTTGCGCCGATATCACCTCAAAAGCGTTGGTGATCATGGTGTGGATTAGCGTAACCGCCTCATTGACCTTTTGCGCCTCGTCCGCCTGGTTAAAGCTGCTGTCGGTTTCAATCCCCAGCACCATGCCGCGCATTTTGTCAGTCCGCAACAATTCAATTGCCGCCGCCACAATCTCCGGAGCCGCGCCATTGGCAAATCCGGCCAGAGTTTCCGGGGCGAACTGCTCGCAGATAATCTCGGCCTTGATTTTCAGCAAATCGGTAATAAACCGCTGCATGTCGTTCTGGCGATCCTGATTGCGCAGAGTGCCGAAATTGGTCTTTTTAGTAACGGCGGTCGCGGTTTCATTTGGATCGCTGTTGCCTCGCATAATGTCGGAAACCCCGGTCACCTCATAAATGGAGTTCAGCAAGTCCGCTTTGCGTTGCGCCAAAGTTTCCAACGCCTGCACATATTGCTCTATCGGCATAAAATCGACAATGCCGCGCATTCCGCCGTTTTCTTTGAGTTTGGCAAAGTCGCTGACCGATACCAACGTGACATCTTTGTCCAATATATTGCGCAGTTCCGGAAAAGAATTGTCATAACACCCGGTAACCTTAATTGCCCGGATTGTTTTCTTCATTCTGTCGGTGATGCCGTCCAGCTCATCCAGCATCGGCTTGATTTCCGAGTAATCCGGCACCGGAATAATGCTGTCGTTGGTGACCGTGGCGAATATCGGCTTAGGCATTGGGAAAAAGCCCTGCAATTTGAGAAGATCATCGGTAACCTTGAGAAAGTCCACCCCGTAATCCTTGCACAAATACTTGATTGTCTTGCTGGTCTTGTCCCAAATTTCATAAACAACGGTGTTTTTCTGCTTGTCGTTGTCTGTGCCGTCTTCGATAAAGAAGTCTTTGACCTTGTCGCCAAACTGCTCAATCACTTCTTGCTTGGTCATGTGGATTTTGTGAGCGATCCAAGTCACGTCTTCCCAAATGCCTACTTTCTCGCTGTCGGCGAGAAAATCCACCGGATCAATATAAGAAGTGTCCACCTGTTCGCCGGCCAACACCTCGGTTTCGCCATCCATTGACTTAAAACTCGGGTGGTAGCGTTCGCACAACAAACCCGAGCCGCTGAGCAAATAGTCGTTGCGCGCGTATTTTATAACTCCGTCAAAGTCAAACTGCCCCAAATCCCATTCAAGAGCCTTTTCCAAAATTTGGCAGGCCACCGATTGCACCGGATCGCTGGCTTTTTCCTTGCGCTCGACATAAACTTTTGGCTGTTTGAAATACAAAAAAGGCTTCAAGGTTTCGATTGAAGCCCAGAATATGTTTTGTTTGTTCTTGTCTTTGGTGTTTTTGTAATACTCGCGGATTTCGGCCACCAGCTTGTGATAATTCTCATAAGCCTTTTCCGCTTTGCCTATTTTATCCAGCCATTTTTCCACATCCTTATTCATCTTCAAACACTCCCAGCAAGCTGCTCTGTCTTACCACCACCACTTCCGGATCATAGCTGGGCAGCTCGTCAAACACATGAAAAAGAACTCTGTCGCCGGGCTTAACGCAACTAACATCTTCGCCCACGCTCTCAACCACGCCGGTGGTGCGGCTGTCTTCGACCGTGTCGGCCAAAATAATGCCGCCTTTGGTTTTTTCTTCTTTCTTGTCCAGCCTAATAAAAACTCGATCCATAATTGCTTTTACCATGTGTTATCCTTTCTCGCTGCGTCCAAAGCAAATAATTCTTCAAAAGAAACATTGCCATTTCCGTACATTCGCGGTTTGCCAACGTCATACACCGGCTCGGCGAAGGTCAGAGCCAAAGCGTCGGCCTTGTCCGGAGAGCGTCCCAAACGCTTCTTGACTTCTTCCTTGCTCTCCAACTGCAATCTGCCGCGGCGGTCATACTTTTTGTTGACAGCACATAGATCGTCAAGCAAACGGTCGTCGTTTGGCAGTTGCACCGTCTGGGTCAGCCATTCCCGAACACAATCCCACATTTCAGCCCGGCGGTTGGTGTAACGCTCGTCATCAATGGCATTACCGCCAAAATTCACACCGCGCACGACTTCACCAAATCCGCGGTCTTTCAAAATATCATAGACCCCACCGCCGACACCGCCGTCATCCAAAAACAACCGCGCCGGCTGAAACTCTTTAATCAAATTAGTAGCGATATTCGCCACCTCAACCACGCTCTTGTGCGTGTAGCTGTCAAACCGATAGCACCACCGCCCTTTGCGGAAACAAAACACCGTGGTGTCGTCGCCAAACCGGGCGATATCCAAACCGATAATCAGCGGCGAGGTTGAACTATCCATCTTAGGCTCAAAGGCTTTTACCACCGCCTTGCCGCCAATTAGCTTGGTGTTTCCTTGCTGGACCGGTTCGCCCTCCCAGATATGCAAATAATCCTCGTAATTTTCGCTTTTGCTTTTTTCAGCCAAATAGCGCATTTCTTCCGGGCAATATGGATTATCATAATAATTAACTTTGCACACAAAGGTGCGCTCGTCAGAGTTTGCCGCAACCGCCACCCAGATCGGGTCGTTTTCTTCTTCGCGGTTCATAGAAACCCAAATTTCCGAGCCTTTTTTACGAATAGTTGGGTTAAGCACTTCCCAGCTGGCCTTGCTGATGCTTTGTCCCTCTTCAATCCAACATATATCAACACCTTCAAGAGATTTAATATTTTGCTTGTTTTGGTCTTTTAATCCCTTAAAGACAAATCTCGTGCCGGTTATAATATTTTCAATCCGGTCTTCATAAAACCTGTAATCGTCAAATTTATAATTTTCTGCCCGATCTTTTAGCAGCTTGTAAACAGAATCCTTAATCGAGTTTTGAACCTCGCGCACGCAGGCGATGAACAACTGTTTTGTGCGCCCCAGCAATAACAGACTGTCGGCAAAAGCAAACGACTTTCCGCCGGCTCGTCCGCCATAATACAGCTTGTTGCGATAACTTTCACACAGCAGAGGCTTAAACTTACTGGGTATCTCCACCGTCACTTCCGTCATCTACAAACCTCACCAATGCTTGGGTAATATCCAATGTGCCGGTTATATCAGTGGCCGGTTTCTCACCCACCGTATCCCTGATAACCTCAAATGTCTTTGCCGGAAACTCTCCACTAATCAACATTTGGCAAATATCTTCTTGAGTGTTACCTTTAGCCAATAGCTCTTCAAGCGTTTCTCTCAAGCGTTTGCGCCGTCTTTGAGCGGTTGCGCATGCTTTACCACCCCTGGAGCGTATCTCAAAAGCATCTTCCTTGCTTCTTTCACTCAAGGGAATTAGATTGCCATTATTGCCCACACCCATTGTTTCACCCTTTAAAAAATGCCCGGGAAAGGAGAAGAACCCGGGCACACCGATATACCCTCACTGAAAGGAAAACATCCATTCTGGATATTTGTGCTTTCAAACACACAAATCAGGCAAACAAAAAACCGCCATAAAAGGAGGATTATGACGGTTTAAGGTTTGACCTGAAAAGTGAAACCTGGCAACAAAGCCTAAAATTCCACTATATAAAAATACTACTACACGCCTGACAGTATGTCAATAGCGATTTTACCAAATACCAAAAATTCTTCCCATAATTGGTATTTCCAGCGCAAAGTTGCATATATTGCCTCTAAAGTTATTGCGCTTAACTTGCGCATAGACCGCTAGTGCTAAAAATCCAATATAATAAATTTCAATCATTTTTTTCACCTTTTGTTTTGTCTAGCCGATGCAATACATAATACAAAGTTTTATTTTTTAAATATCTTATCCCAATTTTTTTTATCCACTCCCATGCAAATGGTTCTTCGCCCTGATGTGGTCATATCCGGCTCAGCCCGATCGTCGCTTGGTTTGTAGTTGTCGGGAACAATTTTATAAGTGATTTTGTTCCCTTGTTTAATTTCTAATGTTTTCACCCAACAATCCTTTTAGCACCTGCCGGCACTGCTTAAAATATTCTTTTTCGCTCATTTGCATTTCAAAGGTCAGTATGTCTTTGTACGACTTGTTTTTAATTCTCTGCAAATACTCCCACCGCCAGGGGTGAACATAGCCGGATACATCAACTCCCTTGTCATGTATAGCCCGATGGCATTCATTGCATACCGGCAACAAGTTGGTTACATCATATCTCAACACCGGGTTGGCCCTGCCAATTATGTGATGAACGGCAGTCGCCGACCTGGTGCCGCAAATGTGGCAAATATGGTTGATACACAACATTTGCACCAATCTGTCCAGTTCTTTCTCTATGCTTTCCATTTATACCACCTGTAATGTTCAATCAATCTGTCCAGTCCGCAACACAGCAACATTGCCTGCCGATGCTTGGCGTACATTTTCTGTCTGTCGCTGCCCTTGACGGCAAACTCCAAATCATCGCAACACACCCGAATAACCGCCGGGGCAAATTCCTTGGGGATAGAGGCAATGGCTTTGTTAAAACGATCTCTGGCATCCAGCACTCTGGCGGTCAGATCGCCGCTGCCGCAACCGTCAACTCTGACCTTAGCCAAATCATTGACCCCGGTGCTCGCAACCTTTCCGTGATAAAAATCGCGCCATAACCGGCTGCCTGCCGAAACTCTGTCAACCGCGCTGTATTCTGGATCGCCAAAGTTCAACCAGCCGTCCCGTCCATACCTTTCGAGGGTGTTAAGTTTGTAGTACAGACCATCATCGCCTCTAACTAACCCCTTGCGATAACACTCGTCCGGTGTAACATATTCCATCGCTAATCCTCCAAGCCAAATTTTGCCTTAAACCGCGCTCCTATTCCGGAATCGAAAGATCCCCATTTATCGTCCAGTTCAGCCGCACATTTTTCAACCCGTGCCCGAAATTCTTCGTCCATTTCGCCGCCGGCTTTGTGCTCGGTAGAGTTCACCATGGCCATAATCTGGGCTACCGTGGGACGTTGCTTGTCCGACTTGTACCGCCAATAATCATCAATCGCCTTAACCAGTTCAGCCGTGGCAATTCCGCTAAACGCCCGATCATAGCTGTCAAAATTGCCGGTTAGCTTTTCTTCGTACTCACAAATCGCCGCCTCTTGCAGCTGGTTGGTTTTGGGCTTGGCGTACAATTCCGCCAAATGGTGTAAAACAATCCCCGTATTTGCCATCAGACGTACCAATCCTCCCTGACTTCCTCATGGTTTTGCCTTTTTCGAAACTCGTTTTGTTTGAGAAAATATTGCTGGGTCGAAATAAACCAACGCTTACGGACATCTTCCGGCTGCCGTGCCAACCACTGGTCGCGCATCATCAGCTCGGCTCGCAGGTTCAACTCAGGATATGCTCTTTGCCAGTTGTCAAAGTCCTTTTGGCTCAATTTCACAACTTGCCCCTCAAAGGCATATTGGCGGCTCGCCGCTAAATTAACAATATCTTCTGTTTCTGTTTCTGTTTCTGTTTCTGTTTCAAGAAAGGATTGACCACTTTGGCCACCTTGATTATTTTTGACCTCAACCTTGACCTCGGTTTGACCTCGTTTGACCTCGTTTGACCCCGTTTGACCAACTTTGTGCTGATTGTTTCCGCTTGGATTATGGTTTCCTCCTCTTTTTTCTTCTTTGTCCAGGCTTGGCTTAATTGCGTTTACCAAGGCTCCTATGATCGCATCATCAGGTTCTATCCCCTTAAAAGCGTAGTCGGTTATGGCATCGTAAAACTTCAGCCGCAAATCATCGGGCAATTTGTCCGCCGTATCCTTAAAGTTTTCAAAAAACATAAATTTGCTAACCATCGCTCCCTCACAATCCGTTTTGCATTTTCCAAGCGTTCAGGGCTTTTAATTGTTTTTGCGCCTGCGCTCTTTGCCCTCTGTTCCATGCCGCCACCATCAACAGCCTATATTCTTCAGCCGGAATTGTGACAAACCGCCGACCAGGTATCGGTGATCCCTTGATTTTATCAAGCAACTTTCTCAACATGATGATCCCCCTTAAATTTACGATTAACATTAATTGCCATTTTGGCGTTTACGTTCGGCCATAGCTTTTCGCCGGCAACAATCTGTATCTGCCGCCTTACTATCTTGGCCATCTCTGACCCAAAACGCATTTCAGCCGCCGTCGCCGCGATATACACGTCCGCAATCTCTTCCCAAAAATTGTCATAGCCGCTGGCCATGTGAACTTCGCGCATCTCGCTTTCAATCTTCAATAACTGGGTTTGCATTGTGGCTTTGGGGAAAAATTTTTTGTGCCACTCCACAATCCCGGTGTCAGTCCATTCTTTCATTTGGTCAAAACCTTTTTGTAACCCTTAACAAAATCTATGCAGTCCTGAACGTTGCGCCATACCAAATAAGTAAAGCCCAACCCCTCAACTCTGCTCTGAAACACTTTTTGGCTATAGCTCTGTACTCCCTTGCCGCCGTTCTTAAGCTCAACAAAAACTGTTTCGCCGCCGGGCAACAACAAAGCTAAATCAGCAACTCCGGCCAGCACTCCCTCTTTTTTGAGCATCGCTCCGGTGCGCAAATCTCGCCTGCCGCCATTGGGAATAGCAAAGCAAAACACCCCGTTGAGCCTGAGGTATTGAATAACCCAAACCTGCAATCTATGCTCTGGAGCCGCCATCTCGTCTATCTCTTGTGCACACTGTATTTGTTGCCGCGAATATCCCAACCCACTGTTTTGTGGCTGAGCTTCAACACCGCATAACCGCGTCTTTCCAAAAACTTAATTATCAGCTTGATCATCGTTTTTCCCTTTCTCGTAATTATTGATAAAGTCCAAAACTTGTTGCTTGCCACTTTCTTTGACTTCTTGGCCTGACATAATTCTTGAGTAAAAAGATGGGTCATTTTTGGCTCGAATGCCAAAAGCAGTCTGTGATAGGCCGGTTCTATTCAAGAAAGCTGTAACTATATTTTTAAATTCTTCATTGCTTACCATTTTTGCCTCCAATAGCAAATATATAGTATTTTTGCTAAAAGTCAATAGCAAAAACGCTACAATCAACAACTTTACTTTCTTGGCATATATGCTATACTATAATTAAGGAGAATGATTATGAGTAAGGTTGAAGAAATTAAGCGGCGAGTTGGGGAACTTGTGGCTGAGAGAGGTTTGAGCTATAATAGCATTTCTATCAAGCTGGGCAAGAATCCAAGCTATTTACAAAAGTTTGTTAAAGAGAAATCGCCTAAAAGACTTGATGAAGGCTTCAGACATAGGCTCGCTATATTGCTGAACGTAGATGAGCAAGAACTCACTGATGAAACGATTTTGCCAGCACACATGACCGGCGTTGCCATGGTTGCCGAAAAAATAGGCTCTTTATTCAAAAAAGATGAAGTCATTATTGAAATGATAGATGCCACCGCCTGTTGCGGCGGCGGAATTGACAATCTCCCCGAAAAAGTCTGCGGCCAATGGCATCTGCCCATCGCCGAGTTCAAAGCCATCACCAACATTGCCCCGGAATGCGTTAAAATGCTTCGCGTCCAAGGTGATAGCATGATTCCCACTATCAATGATGGCGATTGGGTCCTTGTCGATATCTCCAACAATTTTGTTAGTTCAGATGGTCTGTATATCATTCGCATGAGCACCGGGCTGGCCGTCAAACGCCTTCAGGCCGGCCTCAGCGGCATTGACATCAAATCGGACAACCCCAGCTATTCCACTATCACCGCCGAAATCGGCGAAATCCAAATAGTTGGCAAAATCGTCTATATTCTCAATGGTCGGAGGGTCTAATGAAAAAGTTTGCATATTATTTATTGGTTTTAGTTTGTGGATGTGCCTCTCCCCAATATGAATTAAAAATAAATAGCACAATAGATACCGGTGGCAATAAAACCATAAAGGTAGTTTCGCCGGATAAAAATGTTGCAACAACAAAATTAAAACTATTTTTCGAAGAACAATTAAAAAGCTATGGCTTTAGAATTGTTTCAGCCAACAAAAATTCCGACTATGGCTTTGTTTATGGCATCCAGACTAAGAATTGGCAAACTGTAGACACTATCCCTATATGGGGAAAAACCGGCATTAACTCTATAAATACAAATACTTTTGGAAACATGCAGGGAAATGCATCGACTTATTATTCTGGCAACCTCCCTTCCTCATGATATTACAACGGCATTGCTGACACCTCATATAACGGTAATTATTTTGCGACCAGCCGCACAAACGTTGAGTATGACTATGGTATAACTGGCTATCATAATGCCGTAGTTAATCATTACAGCATCACATTTATGTCAATGATTATGGACTACCAAACCAAGGACATTGTATATCAAGGATCTTTATTATCAAATGAGTATAATGATATAGATACTTTCGCAAACTATGTTCAGGATGTGTTCGGCAAATATCCAATGCTTGATAGCACCCATATAAATCTGAGGTGTCAGAGTACAAAAAATTCTCAACATTGCACCTCCAATCAATCCTTTAGTTTTAATAGATAGGCGCAACACCCCCTCTTAGCCCCTTTTTAGGGGCTATTTTTTTTGCTTTCGCACAAAAAAATTCCAACTTTTTTATTTGTATTTTCAAACAATTAGCATTTTCATCGCATTTTTATTGCACATTGCAGCATTTTTGCTATTGACATTTAGCATATCTGCTATATATTTGCTATATCGAAACGATGTGAGGTAACAAAAAAATGCAAAAAATAGAAATGCAACAAAAAGCCAATGAGATGCTGTTGTGGTTTGAGGTTAGCAAATTTGAGAACCGCCTGAGCCATAGCCGCAAAATGAACTTGCTGTTTGAATTTTGCGATTACCTCAATGCAAAGTCCGACTGGGAGTTGGCCGATGACCTTGGTGTCGAAGACAAGGCAGAAGCGGTTGAGTTTCGCCACTTTGTAAATCAGGGAGCCGACCAATGGCTGGACACCGTCAAAACAATTTGTTTGCAACAAGGAGGGGAGCATGAACAAAGACATTTTAGCTTACACCAACAAGATGTTTGAAGAATTGTTTGATCTGGAGCCGGTTAATGCTGACGGCAAATGAAAAAAGAGCCTTGGACTGTTTTCCACGTCCCCGAACCATTGAAGATGCGTATCGGCGTAGCAGTTTCAGAAATCAGGCCAACTTTAAAATTTATGTCACCAATCTTTACCTTCAGGGCTACCTGATTGATGGCTTCAAAAAAAAGCAAAATGACACTTTAACCGTTTATCGAAAGGCAAAACCCAATGAAGTTACTAGATAGCATCACCTCTTTTTACGCCGGATTCGCGGCAGGGTTTATACCGGTGTATTTTTTAATTCAATATTTGAGGTGAGCCATGACAGACGGACAAAAGGCAACAGAAACCTTGGTTTGGATATACGATAAGATAATGGATTTACCAAACCGGGATTGGAACAACTCCAGTGTATTGTATGAAATTTTGGATAAGACCGAAAACACATTAAAAGGAATGGAAAATGGAAAACAACTACTTTATAGAGCTAAACAACATTAATGTGAACGAACACACGGAAAAGAAGAACAACATGACTTATCTTTCTTGGGCTTGGGCTTGGCAAGAAATTAAAAAGATCCACCCTGATGCCATTTATACCGTGTATGAAAACGCCAACGGCTGGAATTATTTCACAGATGGCAAAACCTGCTGGGTTAAAACCGGAGTGACTGTAAACAACATCGAGCACATTGAATATTTGCCGGTTATGGATTTCAAAAACAAGTCTATTCCTGCCGATAGTGTTACAAGCTTTGATGTCAACAAAACAATTCAGCGGTCACTGACCAAGGCCTGCGCAAGACATGGCTTAGGGTTGTATATCTACGCCGGAGAAGACTTGCCGGATAGCGATGATGCTGTGAAAGAGGTCAAAAAAGACCTCACCAACGCCAAAAGAGCCCACACGAATGCCGTAAAAAAAGAAACCCAGGAATATCGCGATAACCTTATCAAGAAAGCCGAGGCAACAATTATTCGTCTGCAAGAGCTGGATAAGATACCGCAGGATCATGTGGCGGTAAAATACGCCAATGAAATTGCCCAGTCGCTCGCCGATATAGGCGAACGGTCTTACAAGGATGCGGTCTTGGCCGCTTTGGACAAGGCAGTTATGAAAGTTGAGGATTTGCAGGACAGCATACCTTATTGAACAGATCCGCTGGCTGATTTTATACCAGCTGTAGATTACCGAATTTAACCCCGGGGCGGCGTTCCCCAATCATAATCAAAACTCCATATTTCTGCCGCCCCACCTTGAGATTAATGCTATGAAACAAGCTATCTTAAATCAAACTGACTGGACACGTTATACCGAGGCCATGAACAACAAATTGCAGCTTAAGTTTAAGCCGTTTGAAATTGAAATGCGCCCCATAAAAGATGCGGTTAGCCGTAACCAGCAATGCTATATTTTTGGAATTATCTATCCGCGACTGCGCCAGGCCTTGCTGGATGCCGGCTACGATATCCGCCACATTGATGATGACCAGTTCGATTATTTCATGCGCGGCATGTTTTATTACAGCATTGTTCAGACCGCCAAAGGCGAGCACAAATTGCCCAAACGGTTGAGCTTTGACAAAGCGCACAAAGACGAGGTCAGCGGCTACATCTCAGACCTTTTGGAATTTGCCGCCAAATTAGGCTGCTACATTCCCTCAACAATAGATTTTTATGCATAGACGAGGAATAAACTACATGGAACAATTCATTAATAAAATAATCAATGCTGATTGCTTGGATATCTTAAAACAGTTGCCTGACAAGTGTATTGACCTTGTGTTGACTGACCCGCCTTATTTAATAAAAAACACAAGAGCGGGTGGAAAAAGTGAGTTTGCAAAATCAATACAAGGAATGAACGATGCGTTAAAAAAGGCGGGAATTGTTGATGGTGTTTCTCTTGATTTTTGTAAGGAGATAATCCGGCTGCAAGACAAGATAAACGCATATATTTGGTGTAGCAAAGACCAAATATTAGATTATTTAAATTTTTTTGTAGGCGAAAACAAATGCTCTTTTGATATTCTTTGTTGGCAAAAAGACAATGCTATGCCAACTTTTAATAATAAATATCTTTCAGACAAAGAGTATTGCCTTTATTTCCGTAAAGGGGGGTATTGCCAGCCCAAAAGATATGAAGATGCTAAAACTATATTTGTTGAACATATAAATGTCAAAGATAAAAATTCTTTTGGCCATCCGACGATTAAACCGTTAAACATCTTTGAGGTTCTTGTCAAGAACTCAAGCCGAGAGCAAGATATTGTGCTAGACTGTTTCAGTGGATCCGGAACTACCGCAGTGGCTTGTCACAATTTGAAACGGCGTTTTATTTGTATCGAAAAAGATTTTGATTATTGGAAAGCAAGCTGCAAGCGGCTTGAAAACCACCAAAGACAAGGAAATTTATTTTAAGGAGCAAATATATGAACAATACACCAGATTATGAAAACAACCTAGCTTTTGAGCCTGAAATGACGTGGGAAGATTTGGTTAAGTGGGCTGAAAATTTTGGGAAAGAAAAAAGACTTAGAATAAAAAAAGGCGATACAAGCATTAGTGTAGATATGTTAGTTTGTTGGCAGATTGGTTATGTTTATAATGTCGATGGGCTATGCTTAAACATAAACCGCACACCTCGCCAGATGCAGACAATAATAAAAGCTTTGTATGAGTAATTAAAATGACAGATAAAGAAAAGACAGCTGAAATCTTAAAAAGAATTAATCTAATGTCCGCCGGAAATATCGCTGATAATTTTATCAAGATAAATGAATTTCGTCTTGGCTCTGCTTATAGTGGTTTTTCTGAAAAGCGTATGGATTGCTTTGCTATTTCACCGAATGCAGGTAATAAAACTATTTGTTATGAGATAAAGGTTTCAAGAGGTGATTTTAGAAACGACATTAAAAAAGAAGACAAACAAACTCCAGCAAGATGTTTCTCAAATCAATTTTATTATTGCACTCCAAAAGGGCTTTTGAAGAAAGAGGAAGTGCCTGTTTGGGCAGGATTAATTGAGTTTGATTTAGACGAGCAAATTGAGAAAAATTGTTGGAATGACTACAATGTCAAATGCACATACACCAAGATTGCTCCTCTTTTTGACAAAGTCCAACCAACTTGGGGAATGGTTGTCAGTGCTTATCGTAATGGATTAACAAGTGAGGTTAAAATACAATGAAACTAACAGATAAAGAGATAATTGAGGCTTTGAAAGCCGGTCGGCAAATAAAAGATAGTGATGGTTTTGTTTATGAATTAAGCCAGAGAGGTTTTGTTTGCAATGTGAGAACTGGAGATGTGCTAGCTCAAAGTATAGCAGCTTTGAAGAGGCACTTTGAAATAGTCGAGCCAGAGATTGACTGGGATAAGGTTATCAGAGAGAAGTGTTTATGCAAGTTTTGGGACGAAGATGAGGAGCCAGCAGTTCAAGAATGTCGAGTTGCATTTTTGGAAAAATACACAAAGCATCGTTATGCGCCTTTTAGAAATCATTATGGAGCTGCTTATCAGAACTGCCGCCCCTTACGAGCCGATGAAGTCAAACTGGTAAATGATGAAAAGGAGCTTTGGAAATGATTAAGATTGAACAGCTTTTGCCTTTGCTGAAAAAAGGCTTTGTAGTTATGGAGAAAGACGGTCTGTTTTATTATCACAGCCTGCAACCGACAATAAATAAGAAACGCGGCGAGTGGGATAGCGCAGGAATAGAAAGCATAATAAGTTGTTTAAGTGACGCGTCCGACATCGAACCTGTCAAAGACTGGACTAAGAGCTTAATGAGGTGTGGTGATGAGTAAAGAAATAACAAAATATTTGACGATAAAACTTGATAAAGAAACCAAAGAACCTATTGGTTTTTTATGGCAAGGCAACATCAAAGACATAAGCAAAGAAAAGGTTTTAGGATGTATTAAAGATTGGAATGATGCCGCTGAAAAAGGAAAGGTTGGTTTTCTTTATACCTTATGTGAAGATGAATATATAAAATCTTTATTGTCAGATTTTCAAGAAAATCCAAAAGATCGCTCCGTTAATGTCCTGGCGTGCGCCATAGATGAGGTTCAGAATACCATAGATGATATAGAAAGCACCTTGGACGAGATAAAAAATGAGCTCAAAAGACTTAAACCCATAGAGGAAGAAGAAAATGAGTAACTTTATATCGGTAGAAAAAGAAGTTTATGAAGCTGTTTTGCAAAACTCATTGAAAGCGATTGCTTTACTAGAAGAAAACGCAAAACTTAAAGAACAGCTTGAGGTGGCGACTAAAGCATTGGAGGAATACGCAGACACACATCGGTGGAGTGATTGCTATCTGCATCGAGAAAATAATGGGCTTGACGACTTCTTCACCAAAGGACTTTACGACCAATATGGGTACTCCCCAGCAGAAGAAGCTCTCAAAGATATTAAAAAGATAGGAGAAAACTAATGAAATTTGAAGATGCACTTAAAACCATGAGAGATGGAAAGAAAGTAAAGCTCCAAGATGGCACCTATTATCTCAAAAATGGCGACATTAGAGTTGATTGGGCTACAGGTGAAAAGCAATGCCCCCTCGCACTCATTGCAGATGAAGTGCTATCAGAAGATTGGGAGGTAGTTGAATAATGATAACACTACTTTGTTATTGGTGGATATTACTTTGGAATATTGAAGTTAAAAAAGAAGTATTCGCAGGCATGTCCACTTTTGAAATAGCTATTGAGCTAACTTTATTTTTTGCATTTCTTCTTGCGATATGGAGTAATAGAAAATGAGCATATCTAAATCTCTAACCACTTTAGCATCAACCCCTGTGCGCTGCCTTGGAGAGCTTGGAAAAGACCTCAGCAGCTTAACAGACGATAGAAAAGACGAAACAGACGGACTTATGTCTATTGCAACACTAGGTGCATCAAGCCTTATTAAGGGCGTTGTTAAGTCAATTAAGAAAGCAGGAGATGAGTTAGATGAATAGAGATAAACCAGAAATCGGAGATGTGTGGGAAGATTGTGAAACAAAAATGTATGTTTCAGCAGTTGCCAAAACAGAAAATTTAGATTGCTTTTATGCTCTTTACCTTAACGGAAATGGGGAGATTATAGGTAATTGGATTCAAAGCAGCCTATTAACTTTTCCATCTATGAAATATCTCGGAAAATCAAAAGTAAACTTAGAGGAGTTATTTGATGTTAAAGAAGATTGAAACACTTGTTTTAAAGCTGGTTTTTAGCCCTTGTTGGCTTTTTGTCTGTTGTCTGTGCCTTATGATTTATTGCTATGAGAAAGCAAACACAAACAACACGATGCCGGACTTTCAGGACTTTGTATGTAAATTATTCCAATACTGGAAATTGTAACAACAGAACGGTAAAGCGATGAAAATATTTAATTTTTATATTATCTCAGAAAAACAAATGGAAACATTAATTGATCATACCGTGCAAATAAGCATGTTGGTTGGAAATGCCTTTAGCATGGATTGCATCTCAGAATGCCTAAAAATTGCTCGACAGATCCCAAACGATCTACGCGGCGAAAATGAAGCCCTTAAATCCGAGCTTAAAGAGGCGTTGGACGTGCTGCTTAAGGTCAGCCCCAAGCATAAAAGCTGGGTTATGAAAAATTGGGCGTATCTGTACAACGTGGGGGCAAAAAATGACTCGACAAAATAGTGAAAATGGTTTAAACCCTTTTCTATCAGAAAAAGAGGCTAGGGAAGAATTGAGGCTTACGAGATACAAGTTCCGCAAGGTTATAAACTCTGGAGAGATAGCCTTTAAGGAAATTGGCGGCTCTCTATTTTTCCAAATCGAGGATTTACACCGTTGGCAAAGAAACACAGTATACCGTACCGCTTATTCACCAGAAACGGTATCTACCACGCGTATATCTCTTTCATCGCTGAAACCGGAGAAAGAGTACAGCTTAGAACGTCAACTGGCAAAATATCAGAAGCAGAGGCAGCCAAATACTGCCTCCACCGCATTGAAGAAATTCAGAAGAAAAGCCGAGCCGCTGCAAACGGCGAGTTGCCCGGCATAACGCTGGATGAGGCTTTTGGCCGCTATTTTGAAGAAAGAGCCCAATTTCAAGCAAAGCCTCGCAACGTATTATTAAGAATTGCCAATATGAAGAAAAATCTCGGCGTAACATATTTTCATGAGATTGATAAAAAAGTTTTATCCGATTATGTCGCATTGCGGCGCAAAACCGTAAAAAACGGCACAATCAACCGAGAATTATCCATTTTGTCCGCGATCAGGAACTTGGCCAACGATTATTGGGAAGCCAAAACAAATTTAGCTAACCCCATTAAATTTAAGCTGCCTGTTCCTGCTGAAAATATAAAATACCTCAAGGATTGGGAAACCGCGCAAACAATTATAGACCGCGCCCCCGAACACCTAAAACCAATTATATTCACCGCTCTCCACACCGGCTTTCGCCGAGGGACCGTCCTTAAGTTGAAATGGTCGCAAATTGACTTTGTCAACAATACCATTACTGTTCAAGTCAAAGACCGAACCACCGTTGGCGGCAAAAACCACACCATTCCCATGATTGGTAAATTAAAAGATCTGTTGCAAACATTGCCGCGAATAAATGAATATGTATTTAACTACCATGGAAAGCCCGTATCTGACATCAAGCACGCTTGGCATTCCATATTTTATGATGCCAATGGCAATCTCAAAGATCCCAAACTTCCTTACACTAATTTTCACACCCTGCGGCACACCGCCATAACTTGGATTGTCAAATCAACCGGTGATATCCGTGTCGCTCAAAAAATAGCCGGCCACGCGGATATTAAAACTACCGCGATATATGCTCACGTTCTTGATGATCAAAAACGCTCGGCTTTAGAAAAAACTTTCAATCAATAAAATTCTTTGTGCAAGTTTTGTGCAACTTTAGCTCAACGAATCGACAATTTTTGCACATTTTTACACATTTTTAACAATCAACCGCAACCATTTAAGATAGCAAAACTCTAGGAAATCCTAGGGTTTGAAGTGGTGCCGGTTATGTGACTTGAACACACGACCCACGCATTACGAATGCGTTGCTCTACCAACTGAGCTAAACCGGCAATGACATTTCTTTTACATCATCATTTTATATTTAGCAAGTTTTTATTTTATCTGCAGACCGGTTGCGGTTTTCTGCAAGATAGGTTTTGGGATTACGTCCATCCCAAGTAACATTGCGCTTGACTACTCGGGCAGGTACTCCGGCTAAAATTACATTTGGCTCCGTATGTTTTCCGGTTACAATACTCCCCCAACCAACAATACTATTATCGGCAATATAAGTGTTTTTGCTTATATGGACATCTCTACCAATCCAAACGTGATCACCGATTTTAACTTCCTTACCCTCGTTTAACAAATTGCCTTCCATATCGACAACCGAATGAGTATCTGTACACCAGATTTGTACATTATCGGAAATCATGGCTTTTTGCCCAATAACAATCTGAGAATTATCTTCACACATCATGAAGCGGGCATCGCAACAGCCAGAGTCATTACCAATACTCAAGGTGCAATTTTCAACCGGAGTTTTAGGCTGCCCAATCTGCATAATAGCCTTAAGGAGCGACGTATTGCCGATTTTTACGATATTGCCATTGCCGATAATTTTAATTGTTAAACGGCTATCATGAGAATAGACATCATCTATTTCAACAATATTTCCCTTACCTTTGATATTGACCTTTAGATGTTTGAAAGTTTTAGGGGACGCACAACGAAAAACATTGCCGGAAGCAACTCTTATTGATCGATTAAAGGCCAAACAGCGGATTACTCTCTGCAGAATACTCATCTGTGATTTTCCTTAAGCTGTTTAACAATGCTAATAAAATGCTCGCCGCGCTCCATAAAGTTTTTGTAATAACCGAAGCTTGGTGCGGTTGGTGAAAACAGCACTAAATGTCCGCCGGCTTTTTTAACCTCGGCAAAAGCAGCCTCCACCGCCTGCTCCAGAGTGTCCACCTCAATCAGCTTAAAATCCTGACGTTTTACAATCTGACGGATAGTATCGGCAATCTGCGGTCCACACTGAAACAGAGTGATAACCGCCTTAACTTTGGGATTGTGCTCAATGGTTTGGGCATATTGCCGATAATCTTGCTTATTTTCTATACCACCGGAAATAATAGCCATACCCTCATCAAAACTTTGCATAGCGCTGACAGCAGCCTCGGGAGCTGTAGAAATACTGTCGTTGATAAACAGCACGCCGTCAACCGTATCAACCTTTTGCAGGCGATGAGGCAATGGTTCAAAAGTTTTGAGGGTTTGCGCCGCTTTGCGAAAATCCAAACCCAATTGCGCCATGATTGTCATTACACCGGCCAAATTATCCATATTGTGATTGCCGCTGATTTTGAGTTCATCTATGCTCAGCAACAACTCGTCTTTATAATAAAGATTTTTGCCATTGGCATGAAAACCGGTTGGCTCGCCATAATACATAACATTAGGCAAATTGCGGCAATATTCCACCAATTGGGCGTTGTTGCGGTTGACAATACAGATATCGCCGTCTTTTTGATTGGCGGCCAAGTGAACCTTGTCGCGGCAATAGTTTTCATGCCCGCCGTGCCAATCGGTATGCACCGAGAACAGATTAGTAAACATTACAATATTGGGCGAGACGTCTAAATCACTGGCCTGATAGCTGGAGAACTCGCAAACCATATAATCATGCTCGGTGTCCAACAGCTCTATAAGCGGTTTACCGATATTTCCTCCGAGCCCGACATTCAGCCCGAGTTGGCGCAACATATGAAACAACATGCTGACACTGGTGCTCTTGCCCTTGGAACCGCTAATGCCGATAACCTTGGTATGCGGGTGATTGGTGCGCATTTCGTCCAAAAACATTTCAGAACAAGAGGTTATTTTGATACCAGCGGATTTGGCTTGTTGGATTTCCGGCTTGTAGATACTTACACCGGGGGAACGGATAATGACTTCAGCTTTGGCAACAACCTCAGCAAATTTGTCTGCTCCGTCATTATCATTATACACCATAATTTTGTCGGTGATTTTGTGAGTTTCCAAATAAGCCTTGGCGGCTTGTCCCTCTGCTCCCATGCCCCAGATGGCAATATTTTTGTTCCGTAAATCTTTAATTAGCATTCTTTTTTCCTCTTTTTTTAGAAGCATAGAACATATCTTGAGTTTCCTCAGCAACCGAGCTACCGGTATGAACAACCAACTGATTGAACGGAATCTCAATCCCCTCTTCATTAAAGCGCCGGTTTATTTCATAACGCAAGTCACTGGGGATATTCCATCCGGTCCAAATATCATTGGTATAGCAGCGGAGTTCAAAATCCAAGCTGCTGGCGCCAAAATCCTTAAACAGGACATAAGGCTCAGGTTTGCGCAAGACTCTTTTGTGCCCTGCAGCGCACTCCAGCAGAATCCGCTTAACTTTTTCTGTGTCTGAACCATAGGCAACACCAACACTAACCGATTGACGCGACCAATTATTGCCATGCGTAAGGTTGGTGACCGTGGTAGAAAGCAAATTGGCATTAGGAATAATCAGGCTTGATTTGCGAAAAGTTTCAACCTCGGTAGAGCGGATATTAATCTGCTTAATACGCCCCTCCTCGCCATTAATCACTACCCAGTCGCCAACTTTTACCGGACGCTCAAACAGCAAGATAATGCCGGAAACAAAGTTGTTTACCACATTCTGCAAGCCGAGACCAATACCAACAGAAAGAGCACCGGCAACCAAAGCTAAGCTAGTGAGGTTACCACCCATTATCACAATTGCCAACAAACCGGAAGCAACATATCCGACCGAAGAGAAGCCCGAAGCCAATGAGTGACGTGTCCCCTCATCAATATCCATGCGAGCCAACATATTATTCTCAATTTTGGGGCGCAAAGATTTTACCAATGTTATCAGTACAAAGAAAACAATTAAGCCTAAAATTATGGAGAGCAGAGAAATTCTCATTCCACCGACAGTAAAACCGGTAAACAGTTTATATACTATGGTGCGCAAAACTTCGGTCGGAACACCCCATAATGCCAAAAAGGCAAAAAAGCTACAAAAAGCAAGAGACGGATCAATCAAAAAGCTTGACCAGAAATCCAACTTGCGCAAAATGCGACGGCGCATACGGAAAGTGCGCGCCCAAAATTTGAGAAACAAAAGCCGATGCAAAATCTCGTGCAACAGACGACGAACCGCCACAAAAGAAATAATCAGCACAATCGAAAAGATGATGCGATTGATAATAAACAACGCCAGATACGGATAGCCAAACAAAGAAAGTCCGGCAATGCCAACCGCCCCCAATATGGCAAAAGAAATAGTGCGAATAATCAAGCTGTCGCGATCTTCTTCGGCCTGCGCCTCGGCGCTGAGCAGATTTTCATCTTCTGTATCTTCAACCGCGGCGTCTAATTCTTCGGCTTGAGGCTGAACTTCTGTCCACATTAGCCGTTGTAACACCCAGGCCACGCAAAATGCTTTAACAATGGCAGAAACCGCAACTAAAAACGTCATCAACTCTATCGGATAGTTTTCGTCGCTAACGATATGCTGCAAGAAAGATAAAATTCCCACTAAAATTACCGATATGTAGAGAGCCTTGGTCACTTTTTTGGCGCGCTCGGTAGAAACATTTATCAGACGCCAGTTTTCATGATAAGGGGTAAAGATAACGCGGCAAACCGCCATTCCCATAATCACAAACAGCGAATAATACAAACAGCTGCTGAGCACCATGCCAAAGAAACCGGTGGTAAGGATTTTGCCGCTAATCATCCATAGCAAACACAAACTAATGATAAAGGTCGGAATGACACCATAGGCAATCCAGACTGAAATCGCCGCCCAAACTTTGCGCCCGAACCGCGGGTTTATCACATCATCGCGATACCCAAAACGGCGCAGGATAAAGCGGCGCAGAACCCAGCCCAAAACAGTGATAAACACCAGTGTAAGCGCCACCGGCAGCATCTTGGCATTGAGAGTGTTTTTGGCCTCAGGCGTAAGATTTTGATACCACAAAAACGGAGAAACGGCAATATCAGCCACCAACTCCAGCAGATCTTTTCCGGAGTTTATAAAAACTTTGGGATACACAACCGCGTCGCCGGCAACCAGCAAATTTCCCCATAATTCTTCGTTGCGCAGATTAAATATAGCCAAATCAATTTCATCAAGCTTGGCCATAAGCAGTTCAACTTCAGCTTGTCGGGCTTTTTCTTCTGCAAGCTCGCGACTGAACTGCTTGCGTTTTTGGGCAATCAGTTCAATCTCGTGTCCGTCTTCCGGCACGGCGCCGAGAGCTTCTAAGCGTTTTTCCGCAGTTTTGATGTCAAATTCAATTCGTTTTTTGCTGTTTTCCAGCTGAGAACGAATATCGTGCAGATAGTCAATATCCTGCGCAAGCTCGTTTGAAGAAATCTTTTTCTTCAACTGCCCCTCAATACGCGCCAAATTGGCACTAACTGTATTGTATTTGAGGTTTTCGTCCAAAACATTTACAGATTGGGCAGAGCCTTCCGACACTGCTCCAAAGGCAAACAGCAAAAAAGCAAATAAAAACAGCGAAACACGTTTCATAAGCTAAAACTCCAAATTATTTTTGAGTAGTCATAAGTTTGCAAAGTTCCAAGATATTTTTGGCGCCGGCGGCTCGTTGATTATCGGCCACGCACCAAAAGCTGATACCATTTTCAACGCTGGAATCCTGACGCAGACGGCTGACATAAATTTCATTTTCGCCCTGAATATCATGCAAGGTTACGTAACCGCCGTCGGTCTGCTTATCAAAAACAATCACTCCATTGGTCTTTTTAATCAGTTCGCGGGCATCAGAAACATCTATCTCTTTGGCGCACTCAACATTAATAAACTGCGCCGAACCGATAAATGCCGGAATAACCGCGCAATTGGCGTGAACCTTAACATCTCCGCCCATCACCTGCTTGGTCTCGGTATTAAAGCTCCACTCTGCGGCAGTCTCCTCACCGATAAAATCTCCCAAATGAGGAATAACGTTAAAAGCAATCTGCTTATGGAACACTGCCTGATCATCAGCCAAAGTGTCGTTCATAAAAATCTTGCGGGTCTGATTAAAAAGCTCGTCCATGCCGGGGCGCCCATAGGCCGAGGTTGAGCTATAGGTTGAAACTACCAGACGCTTAACTTGATAAGTCTGATGAATTTTTTGCAGAGGAATCAACATCTGGCAAACTTCGGCCGAGGGAACCGCTACCATATTGCGCTCTGCGACAGCGGATTTTTCGTCATTAATTCCGGCCACCACCATCGGCACATTAGGCTCACCGACAGAAGCACCTGAAGCGTCAACAACTTTAGCACCGGCCTTGATTGCCAGCGGCATATATTTTTTGGCAACCTTAGCAGACACGGCAAAAACCGCAACGCTCACGCCCTTAAAATCATAGCCGTCCAAGCTCAAGACATCAATCTCGGCTTCTTCACCGAAAGAAACCATATTTCCCAAAGCCGAGCGCGGCTCCAACGCAACCACATCTTGAGGCTTTTTGCCTTCTTCCGCCAATAGATTTAAGACTTCACGTCCAACACCTTCTTCAACACCGATAATTGCAATTTTTGACATTATTTTTTCCTTAACACACATAGATATTTTTAATATTGTCGAGATAATAGCATTTTTGCCAAATAAAATACAACATTTTTACAAACTAAATCACAAGTTTTGACGGTTTGCGGAATCTGCAAGCTTTATTCTTGACAAGCGATGGTTTTTACGGCTTAATTATGGACTGATTTTAACAGTATTGGTAAGGATAAAAACAATGACGGCGCGTACTTTGCAAGGTTTTATGGAACTTCTGCCCGAAGAGCAGATTGTAATGGAAAAAATGAAGTCCGTCATTGCCCATACGTACGAGTTGTTTGGCTTTGCACCTTTGGACACGCCGATTTTGGAATTGGCAGAGGTTTTGTTGTCTAAATCAGGCGGAGATACCGAAAAACAAATTTATGAATTCAAAAAAGGCGATACCGATTTAGCAATGCGTTTTGACTTAACCGTGCCTTTGGCCAAATACATCGCCCTCTATCACAACAACCTGACCTTTCCGTTCAAGCGTTATCAGATTGGCAAGGTCTATCGCGGCGAGCGTCCGCAAAAAGGACGTTTTCGCGAATTTTATCAATGCGACATCGACATTATCGACCGTGATGAATTGAATATTGTTTATGATGCCGAAGTTCTGGCGGTGATTTACACCATATTCAACAAATTGGAGTTGCCGGCATTTAAGATTTATCTCAACAATCGCAAGTTGCTGTCCGGTTTTTTGGAGAGCTTGGATATCGCCGACAAAACGGTTGATGTTTTGAGACTGGTAGATAAGATAAAGAAAATTCCCGAAGCGGCGTTTTTGGGTGAGTTGGCTGATTTGGGCTTGCCTGAAGAAAAAAACCGCAAGCTATTGGAATTTATCAAAATCAACGGGCTAAACAACGAAATTATAGCAAAACTTGAAAGTTTTGACATTAGCAACGAAAATTACCAAACCGGATTAGGGGAACTGAAAACAGTAATTAATCAGGCGCAAAATTTGGGAATAAACCCCGCCAATATACAAATTGATTTGAGCATTACCCGCGGTTTGGATTATTATACCGGCACGGTTTATGAGACATTTTTTGATGATTATCCGCAATTTGGCTCGGTATGTTCCGGCGGTAGATATGATAACCTTTCCAGTGTGTTTATGGACAAGAAGTTCCCCGGTGTGGGAATCTCCATTGGTTTGACCCGCTTGTTTGACCAATTGCGCGACAATGGATTGCTTAAAATTGAAGGTCCAACACCAAACCGCGCGCTGGTTATCACTCAATCTCCAGATTATGCCGAAAAAGCTATTCATTTGGTCGGACAACTGCGGAAGCACGATATTGCCGCCGATATGATGTTGCGCGATTGCAAGTTCAAAAAGAAAATGGAATATGCCAACAAAATTAAAATTCCATACCTGATTATTATCGGCGAAGACGAAGTCGCCAACAATAATTATACCCTCAAGAATATGGCTACCGGAGAACAAACCAGAGTAACCTTAGAAGAGCTGACCAGCGCCAGGCAGCGCCTGGAGGCCTAAGCAAGCTGTTACTCGCCCGCGACGGCGGGCGGCGCTGACTTTGCTGTTACTCGCTTGCTCGCCGTTGGCTCGGCGCTCGGAATAGTGCCTGTTTAAAAATTTAACCCCAATAAGCCTTTCCCCTTGACAGGGCGCGAGGATAAAAACAACCGTTGCTCCGGTTGTTTTTACCGCAAGCGATGTAAGTTTACTTGTTGAGCTAGTGAGGCGTGAGCAAACGCAGCGAAACTAGTGAACAAGTGACCGACGCGCGGTTAGTGAGCTTTGCGAACTTACTAAGCTAGACGGTTTGGATAGGGGTGAAATTATAGCCGAAGCAATCCATTTTTGCCTCAAGATAAAGATGGATTGCTTCTCGCGGCTACCGCTGCTCGGGCAATGACCTTAGGGAAGACGGCTGCCGAAGCTCGGGCAATAACATTGCTCCTTTATCACCCCCATCTAAATCTTCCCCCGTCGAGGGGGAAGACTTATATGGCACTCTCCCTATCCTTCCCCTCGACGGGGAAGGATTAAGG
Organism: uncultured Alphaproteobacteria bacterium; assembly: GCA_934255405.1. Lineage (GTDB taxonomy): Bacteria > Pseudomonadota > Alphaproteobacteria > RF32 > CAG-239 > CAZU01. The sequence goes on along the minus strand of CAKQNT010000007.1, from coordinate 41,205 downwards.
TAGGGGTGATAAAGAAGCATAGTGTGACAATCTACTTACCACTCGACAAAACAGTACCTAAAAGCTTTAAAAACTGTACTAGAAATAACGTCGCCAAGATCGTTAATATTCCCTATCTTTCTTCTAGCCCAGAATACGGTTTTATAATATCCGCCATACGGATTATCTGGATCAAAGTTGCCGACACTGTAATCGGAGCTAAAGGTTAAATCCTTGAGGTTGATAATCTTTACTGAGCCGGAAACTGTCGATACAGCAACAACTATTCCGACTGGAGTTTTGCTCCCATCATAATCCTCGGCCGAGCCCCAAGTTTTGTCTTCATACATAACATCGCCGATTTTTGGTGTTGAACCGATTGCAGGGTTAAAGCAATTTTCTACAAGCTGAAAAGGCCTAACGCCCTCCCCATAATCCTTATTGGTAGGATTACGATTGCCATCACTGAAGAGACCACTTATCCAGAGTACCCAAGCACCGTTATCGCCTTCCTCAGAAGACGACCAATAACCACGATTGTTCGTTGCTTCAGCCTCGACTCCTTTAGCTTTTAATGCTTCTAGAGCAGTATTAATTCTTTTCATATACCCACCAAGCACACCTGATGTGCCTATGGAGGATGTTATTTTGCTATAATCAACGCCATACATTTCAATCAGTTCACCAATAGCAGGTAAGTACCAAGTGCCTTGGCCAAAAGTGCCGTTTTTATCACCAACATAGAATTGGGTGGCGGCATAAGCTGCTAGCCCCTTTTCGCCCAATTGTGTTACAATTTTCTGCGTATTGCTTTTGCCGTCAAATACGGTCGACACCGAAATACTAGCAAGAGGACAGCCGATTTCCGCCTCACCAGCGGTACATTGTCTCAGCATACTCTTGAGTTGGTCACTACTATAATTGGGAACGGCAGTAACATTTACTTCTCTCTTATCATACGATGCCCAAGTACTCTCTTCATACTTACCGCTATAAGGATTGTCGGCATCAAAGTTACTGCTGCTGTCTGTGGTGCTGAAAGTCAAATTCTTAAGGCTGACAATTGTAACCAATTTATCTCTTTCATTAATCGTGGCAATTATTCCAACCGGTTTCTTACCGTTCCCACTGTAATATCTACCTGCAACATCCCAAGTTTTATCATCATACAGAACTTTTCCGATAATAGCTCTGTTTAACGGTAAACCTTCAACTTTCAAGAATGGGCGAACATAAGTATGATCTGAATAATCTTTTAGGGCATAAGAGCGGTTACCCGAACCATTGGCAGAAGAAACCGTTAATGTCCAGACATGATTCGCGGAATGTTCTGATGACGACCAATAGCTATCTGACAGAATATCAGTATCAACGCCTTTGTCATACAGGGTAGTAAGGGCGTCATTAATTTCTCTCAGATAGCTACCAGTTGCACCGCTTGTGCCGCTGCCGCCGAATATATTAAACATATCAGTGCCGTACATATCAACCAGTTCGCCAATACTCGGCAGATACCATTTGCCTTGTCCAAAATCACCATTCTTATCACCGACATAATATTGATTCGCCGCGGTTGCCGCCAGCACATCTGCTCCCAGCTGGCTGATGATTGCCTTGGTATTGCTTTTGCCGTCATAAATATCCGCACAAGTATCGGTCAGGGATTCCGGCGCATCTCCGCATTCATAGCATAAATCTGGGCAACCGCTGACTTCTTTGCCGACAGCACAGCCATATTGACAGTTTGAGAGTGCTTGTCCGGTTTGTTTTAAATAGGCGCAGTTATCCTGACAGCCATTACTATCGCAATAGTCGGTGCAATTTGCTTCTTTAGAAGCCGTGCAGTTATGACCATCGCCTTGGGCTTGGCAATCTTCTACCGTAATATTATCCGGTTTGCACACCGGTTTAACACAGGCATAGTGTTTGGTGCCATCTGGCTTGTCCTCGCAATAATTATTTATATCCGGAATAAAACCATATGGGCAGCCACCGGTTGCCAAAGTGGTCGGATATAATGTTGTGTCACAACTGCAGCTTTTATATTTGCCTTTGCATTGATCGGATAAAATATAAGGTGGGGTTGGACAATCGGCAGAACTGTATTTATATATGCTATCACAGGAACAAGTGTAGCAGGTTAGACCGGAAGCCGGATATACTACGCTGCAGGTCATACCGCTTTGGATTGAATTATACAATCCATAAGTAGAACAGGTGATGGTGCTGGTTTGGTTATCTGTCTTTTGGATACGATGCTCAAGGCCGGCTCCTTGATAATCAGGCAGAAAATATGACCTTGCCATGACCAATGTGCTGGTTAAAACTAGTGCTAACGTCAAGCAAATTCCACGCATATCACCACTCCTATGTATACAATATTATTAATATTGTAACACAAGAATTGACACGTGTAAATGCCTAATTACAGAGAATGGACAAACCTGCTCGTTCTCTCTGCTTAAATAAGCTTAGCTAAATCTTATGCTCTATGGCGATTTCGTTTGCAAAATCAGAATATATTTAATTGGCCAGCGCGGCTTCTTCCCAAGTTTTGAGACCGATTTTGCTCCAGTCAACCGGAATTTTTTCAACCTGCTGCATGCGCACCGGATAGATATCGCGAATATTGTCGTGAATACTCTCAATCACGTATACTTCTTTGGACTTGCGCAATTTATCGCGGACTTCGGGATTGATGTAATCCAAAATGATTTTTTGCTCATCGTTGCGGATAAAAACCGCGTGATCAAACCCATCATACACAATATATGGCTGTTTGGGCTCGTCCTTTTTGGGGCTAACCAAAAAATAAAGCTCGCCGCGAGTTCCCTCTGCAATCACAAAATTGTTTTCAGTTGCGTAATCTGACATTTTACTGTCTCCCGCCAAGCTTTTTCTTCAAGAAATTTGACAACACCTTAGGAAATTGGCGAACAGCTTCTCCATTTTTATCAAGAATAGTATACCGGTAGTTAGTTCCGACATTCACATCCATTCCTTTGGCAAACTGCTTTTTGAGAGGGGTTGCAAATTTATCAAGTCGTTGTCCGAGTTTGGAATTTTTGACTTTTGCCGCAGCTTGCAAAAATCTGGCCTTAAGGTCATGATCTTTGGCCATTTTATAAACAGTATATGCCCCTGCTGCCGCAATAGCAACACCGGCAGCCATACCCAAAGCAGCAGTACCCATCGTGCCTGCTGTAAAAGCCTTTGTTAGCTCATCATCAAGCGGAGACGAAGCTGCTACCATTTGCTTCCATAAACCAAGCGCGGCTCCTGATAGTTTAATTCCTCCAGCAATCAAAGTGGCGGCTCCGACACCTTGAGAGACTTTAACCGCCCACTCCTTGAATTTATCCATAGTCTCCTGATTTTCCGGAGCATTCTGCTTACCACCACACGGATATACACCACTCATTAAAACTCTCCTCTAAAAAAGCTTATTATTGCTCTTAGTATATCTTTTTTGTCCAAAACTGTCAATACGATTTTTATATTACATATTTAACAAAAAAATGTTTACGCAACTTTAATATCAACAAAAAAACTCCGCACAAATAAGGCGGAGTTTTGATTGTTTCGGCAAATTGCAGACTTATTTGCTCTCTTCGGCAGTAGCAGCGGCAGCAGCCTCTTTAGCCTTGGAAGCAGCAGACAAATCGTCGGCAATACGAGCAGAACGACCACGCAAAGCGCGCAAGAAATAAAGTTTGGCACGACGGATTTTACCAATACGAGCAACTTCAATCTTTGCTACATTCGGAGAATAAAGCGGGAATACACGCTCAACGCCTTCACCGAAAGAAATTTTGCGAACGGTGAAAGAAGAATTCAAGCCATCGTTCTTGCGGGCAATGCAAACACCCTCATAAACCTGAATACGCTCACGGTCACCTTCTTTAACTTTGGTATGAACCTTCAAAGTGTCACCGGGTTTGAAATCAGGAAGATTTTTACCTTCGAGGAGCTTGTTCATCTGCTCTTTTTCAATGTTTTCAATAATGTTCATTACTTTTACCCTTTTGTAAGTATTTGGTTAGCTTGTACACCTAATTCTTTTCAGAATCAAGATATTTTTTCCACAAATCCGGCCGTCTGGCCTTTGTTACCTGTTTGGACTGCTCTAATCTCCAGTCTCTTATCTTTTGATGATGCCCGCCGAGCAAAACATCCGGCACCTTGCGCCCTTCCCATTCAGCCGGCTTGGTATATTGCGGATATTCCAACAAAGCGTTTTCAAAACTCTCGTCAGCAATAGATTCCGAATTTCCCAGCACGTTGGGCAACAAGCGGATTATGGCATCCAGCATAATCTGCGCGGCCTGCTCGCCGCCGGTCAAGACATAGTCTCCGATAGAGATATCTTCAGCCCCAAAGGCCTCCAAAACTCTTTCATCAACCCCCTCAAACCGACTGCATATAATGCTCAGTTCGGGCTCTTGAGCCAGCTCATGCACCAGTTTTTGGGTCAACGGCTTGCCTCTGGGGCTCATATTTATCAGGCGTCCGCCTTGATAGTGAGCCTTGAGCGCAGCCCCCAAAACATCAGGCCGCATAACCATACCGGCGCCTCCGCCAGTCGGCGTATCATCCACAGATCCATGCTTATCAAAAGCAAAATCGCGAATGTTTACAGCCTCTATTGACCATTTGCCCTCATCAAGGGCTTTGCCGGTCAGGGAACTCCCCAAAAATCCGGGGAACAGTTCAGGAAATATGGTAAAAACCTTAACCTTCACTGTCTGCTCCGTCTTCTTCCGGTGCAAATTGCATCATCTCAACAATAATAAAACCGTCTTTTAGGTTGACTGTCGGAACATACGCCATAGTAAAAGGCAGCATCTCCAAACGTCCCTCAACCGTTTTCAGCTCTATAATATCGCCGGCGCCAAAGTTATAAAGGGCGTTTACGGTGCCCACTTTTTCACCTTTGGCATTTAGCGCCATAAGACCGATAAGGTCACTGTGGTAATATTCCTCCTCCGGCAACTCGGGCAAGAGCGAGCGCTCCACATACAGCCCCGTGCCAACAAGAGTTTCTGCCACGTTGCGATCCTCGACCCCTTTAACCTTAACACGGAGTAATTCTTTGGAATGTCCGACAATCTTCAGCTCAAACTTGCGATTACCCTCCAGATTGGAAAGCAAACCATAGTGTGTGAGGTTTTTCTCATCTTCGGTAAAGCTTTTGACTTTAACTTCACCTCTGATTCCATGCACCCCGACAATGGCGCCTAAGCAGATTTTGTTTGATGCGGTCATTTAAGAATCCTTGTTTAAGACGGCAGGTAACTAAAAAATTTGTTATTCGGCAGAAGCTTCCTCAGCCGGAGCAGCAGCTTCGGCAGCGGCGGCAGCAGCAGCCTCAGCGGCAGCTTTTGCTTTTTCTTCTTTTTCTTTCATACGCTCTACGGCTTTGGCCTTGGGAGCAGACTTCTTGGGCTGTTCACGAGTAGCAGGAGCAGCAACCAAGCCCAGAGAAGACAACATCTTCTGCAATCTTTCTGTCGGCTCTGCACCGTTAGAAAGCCAATATTTTACACGCTCTTCATTGATAACGAATCTCTCGGCGTGGTCTTTGGGCAACATCGGGTTGTAAGAACCCAATCTCTCGATAAAACGGCCATCGCGAGGAGCGCGCTGATCAGCGGCTACAACTTTGTAAAACGGACGTTTCTTAGAACCACCACGGGACAGTCTGATACGTACTGACATTTATTTTCCTTTCTATATTTGTTTACTTAAACGGGAATTTTCCCATTCCTCCGCCCAGCATATTGCCAAACGGAGAGTTCTTTAACATAGCCATGGAAGGCATACCCCCCATACGGCCCATTTTTTTCATCATGGTTGACATCTGCTCATAAGACTTGAGCAATTTGTTAACCTCGTGAACTTCAACTCCGGAGCCTGCCGCAATTCTTTTCTTGCGTGATGCTTTGATAATATCGGGATTACTTCTTTCTTCTTTGGTCATAGAAAGAATAATCGCCTCTTGTTTTTTAATCAAATTGTCGCCGACTCCGGCAGCTTCAATCTGATTCTTGAACTTGGATAAGCCGGGAATCATTCCAATTATCCCCCCAAGCGAACCAAGTTTTTGAACCTGCTTCAACTGAGACAACATCATATTGAGGTCAAAACGCCCTTTCATCATTTGAGCGGCGAGCCTTTCGGTCTCGGCGCGATCAACATTCTCCATGGCCTTTTCGACCAAAGAAACAACATCGCCCTGCCCCAAAATGCGACCTGCCAAACGATCTGCGTGAAATTCCTCAAACTCATCTACTTTTTCACCGGTACCCAAAAACTTGATAGGCACTCCGGCAACCATTTTCATAGAAAGCGCCGCTCCGGCTCTAGAAGAACCGTCTATTCTGGTCAACACCAATCCGGTAACGCCGACACGCTCCTGAAACTCCTTAGCCACATTGCAGGCGTCTTGTCCGATCATAGCATCGGCAACCAACAAAACCTCTGTGGGATTAGCAATCTTTTTGACCTCAATTACCTCTTCCATCAGCTGATTGTCTATATGTAAACGACCGGCAGAGTCTAAAATAATTACATCAAATCCGCCTTTTTTGGCATAATCAAGAGCGCGACGAGTGATAGCAGAAGGTTTTTCACCTTTAACAATCGGCAAAGAAAAACCTCCGATTTGCCCCGCCAACTGCGCCAACTGCTCTTGAGCCGCCGGACGATAGACATCCAATGAGGCCAACAGCACTTTTTTGCCTTGTTTGGCTAAACGCTTGGCCAGTTTGGCAGAAGTGGTGGTCTTGCCGGAGCCCTGAAGCCCAAGCATAAGGATTGAAACCGGAGGAACAGCCTTGAAATTGAGAGAAGTATCTCCCTCACCCAGCAGTTTTAGAAGCTCATCGTGAACAATCTTAACCACCATTTGTCCGGGGCGGATTGAACGAACAACCTTTTCACCCAATGCCTGTTCTTTGACGTGAGCAATAAATTCTTTAACCACCGGCAGAGCAACATCCGCCTCCAACAGAGCAATGCGAATCTCGCGCATAGTGGCATTAATATCATCTTCGCTCAGCACGCCGCGCGAAGTAATCTTATTAAAAACCGCCGTTAATTTGTCTGTCAAACTTTCGAACATTGCCAAACCTTATTTAAACCTCTAACGCGCCAGTGTGCGAACCCTCGCTGACTGGCGGTACTCCTCGGAGTAGATGAATTTTTCGTTATCTCATTTGAAAAATCTGAGGTTTTTATATTAGTTTTATTTGGAAGAGTCAAGCAAAAAATCCTTTATTTTGGTTCCGCCTCTTAAAATTTGCCGTTTAGTCGATATTTAAAATCATAAAAGGAGGTCAACGCAATGAAAGTAGTGATTATCGGCGGCGGCAGCGCCGGAATTTCTGCCGCAACCAGACTACGACGAATGAACGAAAAAGCGCAAATCATTGTGCTGGAAAAAAGCGATGAATTTGCGGTTGCAAACTGCGGACTCACCTATTTGCTTGCGGGTTTGATTAAGAGTAAAGACGAATTAATCGGCGCAACAATCGAACAAATGCGCGACGTTTTTCGTATAGATGTTCGCTTGGAAAATGAAGTGATAGGAATTGATCGCTCCGAAAAAAGAGTGATGATACTCAACCACCAATCCGAGACTTATGACAAGCTCATAATTGCTACCGGCGCCTTGCAACTAAGGCCGGATATCAATGGAATTTTGGGAGACAATATATTTACAATTCGTTCGATTTCTGGCATTGGCAAAATTCGCGATTATTATTTTGGCACCGGCGCTTTGCGAGTTCTGATTCTGGGCGCCGGCAGTGTCGGCATTGAAGCCGCCGAGGCTTTTTCTGCGCTCAAGGCAAAAGTATATCTGATTGATATGAGCAACCATATTTTGCCAAACATGGATAAGGATATGGCAGAAATTGTTGAACAAGAGCTTCAGGACAAAGGAATAAAACTCTATCTCAACACGCAAGTTCGATCATTTGGCTCTACAGAGGTCAAGCTAAGCAGCGGGAAAAAGCTAAAATACGATATGGCAATTATCGCCACCGGAAACAAACCGGATATTAAACTCCCGATTATGGCGGATTTGGGAGTTGGGCAAAGCGGCGGCATCAAAACCAACAAATTTATGCAAACTAACGATGCCGATATCTACGCCTGTGGCGATAATGTGGAGATTATCAACAAAATCACCAACCGTCCCGAGCGCTGGAGCAACGCATCTTCAGCCCTCAAACAAGCTCGGGTTGCCGCAGACCATATTTGTGGAGAAAAAGGCGAATTTTCTAATTTTATCGGCACAGATATTATTAAGGTTTTTGATTACATCGCGGCGACAACCGGATGTTCAGAGGCAAAATTACAAGCGGCAGGAATAAAATATCATCGTTTGTATCTGCGGCAAAACAATCATGCCGGATATTATCCCAACGCGCAAAAACTACACCTCAAGCTGCTGTTTGCCGCAGATGGGCAAATATTGGGTTTTCAAGCAGTCGGCAAGGCCGGAGTGCCGGAACGGATTAATGCCGTAAGCGCTCTTATTCAGCGGGGCGGCTCAATAAGTGATTTAATAAATCTGGAGGTTGCATATTCTCCGCCATTTGCAAATGCCAAAGACGCCCTAAACAATCTCGGCTCTCTGGCGCAAGAAGTCTTATCCGGCAAGTTGCACACTCTTTCTGCAATTGACAAAGACACTTTGCTGGTGGACATTCGCTCTCCGGAAAGCTTCGCCAGAGGTCATCAGCCCGGAGCCATAAACTTTCCGTTGCCATATCTGCGCGAAAGTTATCCGCTACTGCCCAAAAACAAGAAAATGGCATTGTACGACAACAGCGGCTACGGAGCCTATATCGCTTATCAGATTCTGGCACAGCGGGGATTTGACAACGTATATATGCTAAACCATGTGCAATAACAATTGAGGATTTTTAATAAAATTGCAAAAAACTTCTTGCAAGTTAATTTTTTTTAGATTATTAAGGTGATGTCTTATGGTTATGGTCCCATCGTCTAGCGGCCTAGGACATCGCCCTCTCACGGCGAGAACACCAGTTCGATTCTGGTTGGGATCACCAATTTTGAAAGAGGCTGCATTTTTCAATGTAACCTCTTTTTTTAGCAAAAACTTGCGGTTCTAACGATTTTAAATACCCGAACTGTACATTTTCGTTACCATGTTCAGTTAAGCCTTGATTTGCAATAGTTTGGTTCGGTTCGTATGCTTTGGCAGCCTGTGCCGTCAAAATGTTACTATTAACAAATTCATTAAACGGAAACTTCAGTTTATAAGTTAATACGCCTTCGGTTAAAGTCAGGCTCTCAAAGACAAATTTCAACAACAATCTCTTTAGTTCAAGATTCTGCGACTTATCAAAGATATTTCCTGCTTGAGTTGCAATATCTAACAGCCCTAAAGTCGTTTCATCAAAGCTGTTATCTTTAATTCGGATGTTACTCTTGATGACATGAAAGAAGGCATGAGTAATGCCTTGATATTAAAGGATTGCAGATTTGCCAAGAATGCCAACCTCCGTTTATCAAACATATCATTCTTAAAGAGCTCCTTTGAAAATAATATCTTTGAAGGCAAAGTATTCTTTGAAGAGGTCAATTTTACTGCGGTTAATTGGAAAAATATGTTCTTTTTAACCGATTTCAAAATCAATGACATTGTTCTTCCGACTAAAGCTAAAATCAGCCAGATGCTTTTCGGAGCAAGAATGGTTAAAATGGCTAATAAATCCATCCATAGCTTTATAAAAGTCTTAAAGGCACATAAAATCAATGATTGTGCTTCAGAATTAGAAATTCTATATCTTAATAATATGGATACAACGAAGAGTAAGACCGAGCTTGAAATTGCGATGAAAACGAAATGGCTTAATATGAAGCAAACTGCAAGTGTTCTTGGAATTTCTTATGCCACATTACTGGCTATGCGCAAGGAAGAAAAGCATCCAGTATTATTCGTATTCCTTATGTCGGTGAAGGCAAAAGCGCAAGATATTATGCTCCTTTGGTGCAAGCATACAAAGACCGTGATACGCAGCTCGTAAATGAGCTTGCCAAAGAAATGGAAAAGAACAAAAAATAATCCTAAATTTAAAAATGTTAAACTTTGTTGGGATGAAGAGGATTGTTTAACATTTTGAATTAAATTAAATAATTCGGTAGAGCTTTATTTTTATCATACAAGAATTTCTTAGTCTTGCTTTAGTATACTTCTCGTTCTATTTGAGATAACCAATTAGCAAAACGAGGACATTTAAATTTAATTTCCTCAATAGAGATGTTTTGTGCAATACTATTACCATCTATAATTTTATTATAATTACTGAAAATAGACATTAAACGTTTTGAAGGAGCTGTCTCTCTGCTGTTATTTATATCTTCAGGATTAGGGTAGTTAGAAATTATAGTCTGTAATTTTTTTTGTTGAGCTGATGTTGCATTCTTCACTTCACTAATAACATCTATATTTGAAAACCATAGTGCTTCTGTCTCATGTTTTTGCAAATAAGGAATGAAATGTTCTTTTTTAACTTTTTCTTTTAAAAGAGCTTCTAACTCTTCACAACTCTCTTGAGGATTACCTTTAATACCATAATAATCCACAAATGTAGTTGAGATTGGATAATTAGCTTTATGAACAAAATAAACAAGTCTATCTATAGATACATTACCATCCATAATTATTGGCTTAAGGCAAATACGCTTAGGAACAAAATAGACACGGCTTAAATATTTAATAAAATCACTTTCTGTGGTTCCCTCACAAATGACTGAGATATTTTTAAAAGTCATTTGGCATACCTCCGATAATATTGCGAGCCCAAATATCTCCCATAGCAAACTCATCTAGCCAATTTTGCACTTCTTCTTTATCTAAACGACGAAAAACAGATTGTCCGTTAATTCTATCGGCAATTATTATATCTTCATAGCTAAATTCATTAATGAAAGATACCGATTGGGAAGTTGCTATAATTTGCTTTCCATTTCTTGTAACATTCTTAAATAATTCAGCTAATATTTTTAGTGCATATGGATGTAAGCCCAATTCTGGTTCATCAATTAATATTGTTTGAGGAATAAATTCATTAGGTTGTAGCAGTAAAGTTACCAAAGCAATAAATCTTAACGTGCCGTCAGAAAAATCAAAACAATCAAAATGCTCATCTGAATCTTGGTGCTTCCAAGCCAATAAAATATTATCGTTTTCATCTGGTTCTAATATGAAATCATCAAAAAATGGGGCTACAAGCCTTATTGTTTTAACTATTTGATTATAATCATATTTATATTTTTCATTATTCTTAAACTTATATAACATAGCAGCAAGATTAGAACCATTTCCACGAAGTTGCATATTGTCTCGTTTATTGGCTGATTGTTTCAAAGGACTTTCTTTTGTTGTATCGTGAAAATGATACTTTTTCAAACCGCTTAAATATGTTTTAATATATCCTGCAATTGAATATGACGTTGCATTAAGGGATGTTTCTTCTTCTCCATATTTTGTAAAATCAATACATTTAGGAACATAATCTCCTTTAACGCAACCTTCTTCTTTTTCAAATATAAACTTATTTCCAACAGCATAAACAAGATTACATATATACTGATTAATAGAAAAATCTAGTTGAATGGAGACATTGTTTGTAATTTTAGAACCAAAATGCAAGAAACGATTTGCTCCTCCATTTATAGCTATATATTTTTGAAGCTGTTTTGCACCTATGTTATATAATAAGTCAAAAATCCCTACAAAATTACTTTTACCAACACCATTTGGACCGACAATAATATTCAGTGGAGCAATATCAATGCTCAGGGTAGAAATAGACTTAAACCCTTTTATTTTTATGCGTTTTAAGCAACCCAAATTATCTTTCTTTTCCATATCTATTTCCGCGAAATTATAGTAGTAATATACGTGTGTATAAAAAAAATGCAACAAGTAATATTAAGTTTTTAAATATTTTTACTTTATATAAGATTGTATGAATAATTGGCATTATTCATAGCTTCCGCAAATCTTTTAAAATCTTCCTCACTTCCTCCGTTGGAATGTATTTATCTGGATCTGAATAAGGAAATCTATGACTAAAAACCTTGCCGCGGTAGATGTAGGCGATGTTGGTGGAACTATCGCCATGGGATATTCGGTAGTTAACTAATGGAAAATCTTTATAAGTAAAGCCATTGTTCCATAGTTTGATTAGGTTTCCGAGGGTTATTTTATCAATCGCGTAGCCATAATAAGGGCAGACGAAGGAATTGATAACAAACCCTGTAACAACAAATTCGGCACAATGTCTGTTTTGTAGCTTGTGCCGATTATTCCAAACGTAATCAATGTGACCTAACAGCCACGCTCGGCCAAAAATCTGTGTCATTTCTTAAATCCTTGTGTTCTCAACGGCATTAGCACTGCATATGACATAAAATACTAAGTTGATTTTAATGACCGAAGTTCTGGCGATTTTTCTCAAGTCTGGCTCACCTCTTTTTTGCCTAATAAGCCTGCCAAGGAAAAACAAAAGAGCGGCAAGAAATCTTACCGCCCTTTAATTAAGAATGAAGTATATCTTACCTTTTAGGAGTTTTCAGTTTTGCCCCCCAAAGTGCGGCTAAGTTAGCCAAAGTAGGCTCTTTTGCCTCTGCCGGTTGCTCTTTTTTCGTTTCTGGTAAGCTATATTCATCATAACTCCAGGTTCCTGAATATCTTTTCTCAAAATCCTCAATTCCTATACGGCATTTATCATATTGAATAGATTTGATGGTGGGTAAAGGGTAGTCTTCTTCAGCCGACAATCCCAACTTTTCCATCATTCTGTTTGCCAATTGATCATAAGCAGCTGCCTGTTTGTTTTCTCCCATAATACTGAAAAATTTTTTTCCATGGCCGCGACTTTCATTGCCATGGAAAAATTTTTCCAGAACTTTGGTGGCAGTATCATTAAAATTTTTCTCCGCCACTTGCTCTTTATGTCTTTCTTTTTGCAATAACAAAATAATTTCTTTTTCGGTATTGTCTGCTACTTTCGCAAGATCTGAATCATCTGAATTATGCTCTAAGAAGTCAGCAATGCCTGCTTTTAGCACCTCATCAGAGGGCATTGCACGATCATTTTCATAAACAAAATTGTGAATAATTTTATCAGCCGCTCTATACATTTTTTCTTTGGCAGACTTCTTTCTTTGTTTTTGTTCTACAATTCGTTCATCTCTTTCGGTTAATAAATTTTGCTGCATGATTTTCAGCTCTTCCATGTTGGGTTTTACCGGAAGCTTGTCTTTATTTTCATTCAGATAATCAATCGTTTTTTGTGCAACATCGGCGTCGGAAAAAGATACTATATCTTTACCAAAGGAATATTCTATATCGATTTGTAATGATTCCAATGCCATTTGACGTCTTTCTGCTTCTTCGGCAACTCTAAGCTCTTTTACTTCGCACAATCTCTCATAAATGCCTTTTAGCTCTTCAACACTAGGAATAAAAGGCAGAGAATGTTTGTTGACTTCCATATAATCAACGACAGCTTTTTGCAAATCTTGTTCGTTGGCAGTCAAAACAAAGTCGCCGACGGTGTCTATCACATCACTGCGCAGTTGTTGCAAATCCTCTTTATGCTTTTGTATTTTTTGTTCTTCTTTTTCTTTGGCCGATTGCACAACTCTAAATCTTTTTCCAAATCTTTCCTCGAGTTTTTTAATGTTTCTACCACCTTTACCAACAAGCATACCTATCATATTTTGCGGTACTTCTATTGTAATAAAATTTCGTTTATCATTTATTATTCGATCTACGTGAAACACCAAACTTTGATATGTATGGCGATAGCCTGTGCGGCCATCCCCTGTATAAGCAATGATGTCTTCCGCTACTGTTTCGTATTTATCACTATTTTGAATACGTGTTTGATCATAATTGTATCCTGTTTTAACAAGAGAATAAACTTTATTTTTATCTACTGATTGTTCATCAAAATACTGATCGAATGCTTTTAATTTGTCTTCTGTAGCTTCTAACTTGCACTCTTCTAGATCTTGTTGCATTTTTTCAAAGACTTCAGGCGTTAAAATCTCATCTTCTGTTTTGATAACATAGATATTTCTGCTTTCAAAACAGCTGTTACCTACATGTTTTAATTGGTATCCACGCGCCTCCATCTTGTCTGCAAGAATCTTGTTGGTAGCATTAATGCTGCACCAATAAATTTCTTTATCACTTTCGTTCTGGTTCTCAGCCATTTTAATCTCCTTGTTTGTTGCAATGTATGGAGGCATTTTACCACATATTTTGAGTTTTGTCTATATTTTCAGCAAAAAACAAATATTCTTATAAAATCCAAAAGAGGCTGCATAAAAATGCAACCTCTTTTTTTAGCAAAAACTTGCAATGTGCCTAGAAAAAAAATAAGATATATCAGGCTGTTTGCTTCTCGCGGAACGAATAGTATTTGTGCAACAGAAAAGTCAGCACCGTAGAAATTACAAGATACGCCGCCTGTCCGACCAACGGATACAGCCCCAAAATCCATACAAAAAAATTCAGCGCAAAGGCATTAAAAAAATACATTCCGATATAAACCGTCCAGGACTTGAGGTATTCTGCTCCGATATTGCCATGACTTTGAAAAACATAATATCGCATGGTGAAAAAAGACACATTTACGGTAATAAAATATTGCAAAATCAGCGCGGAATTATAATTTATACGAGCTAACTCGTATAAAGCCGCAAAAACTCCATAGGCAAAAACAGTATTAAAACCGCCAACCAGCAGAAAACGGATTTTTTGATTAATCTTGAACCAAATCGCTTCAATTAGTTTATAAAGTCTAATCATCTGATTTCATCAGCAATATGCTTATCCAACAAAGTTTCCAGTTCTTTGCTCCGCCATGGAGACAAAACATTTAGGTCAAACAGCTCTGATTTGTATTTCTCGTCAATCTCAGGCATTGCCGGATGGATACCGACTTCAATAGCCTTGTATCCTTGCGGAACACGCAGATTCTTAAACCGCTCCCGAGAAAGTTTGCAAGTGTACAAAATGCTGTAAAAATATGTATCTGTCTTATGCCTAAACCAAATACGATTCCACAGCGCCAGACTCCTCAGCACCAGATATTTAATCAATCCGCCGTCTTTGAGATAGCTTTTGTCTCGGTTTGACTTTAGGGTATTGAATATATTTTCGTTAACCACTCGTATTCGGGGAATCTGATATTCTCGCGCCAGTTTTTTGACAACGCCAAAAATCAGAGGAATATGATGAATATGGCGATGACTGTCGATATGGCTGAGCTTGATGCCATATTTTTGCGCCTTTTCTATCTGGGCGCGAGTTTCTAATTCAACCTCTCGCCGAAACTGCCTAAACCTAAATATCGACAACAGCAACAAGTTGACAAACCCATGCTTAAAGCGCCCCTTTTCATCAGCCAAAAGCGGAATATCCTTGGGGTTTGAGACTGCTCGCTCGTTGGTGAGGTTAAGGTGCAAACCGATGTCTAAATTCGGCATTTTTTGAGCCAATTCCAGCGCCTCCGCAACAAAATCAAGGCTAATCATAATGCTGGTGCTATTCAATATCCCCTCATGATACGCCTTGGCCACCGCCTGATTTATGCCGCGGGTTGCCCCAAAATCATCGGCATTAAATATCTTTTTTACCATTGCGGACAACCTTTTTTATATCTTCTCCGGTTTCAAAATCTGCCATATATAGCGGACGTTTTTTTACTTCCATGTGAATCTTGCCGATATATTCGCCAATAATCCCCAAAACAATCAGCTGAACCGAACCCAAAAAAATCACCGTTGTCATGATGGTAGCATAGCCGGGGGTCGGACGATGAAGAACAAAGTGCTCGCCAATAACATATAAGCCCAGCAAGCCGGCAACAAATGCCGAAAACATCCCAAAATATGCAGAAAAACGCAACGGCTTGACCGAAAACTGCACAATCGAGTTTAGAGCCAGTTGCAAACTTTTGCTAAAATTATATTTTGACTGCCCGCTCAAGCGTTCCGGCGCCACAAAGTCAATAACTTTGACCTTGTCATGCGGCATAATCCAGCTCAACAATCCGCGAAACAGGCGGTCTTGCTCGTTAAAGTTTTTCAAAAAATCTACATATTTACGGTCAATCAGCCTAAAATCCGGAGTTTTTTCGGGAATTTTTGTATCTGAAAGCATATTGAGAATTTTATAAAAACTCTTGGCGCAGAATTTGTAAAACGCTGAAGTGTCAACATTGTCTACTCGTCTGGTCAGGACAATATCCATGCCGTTTTGCCACTCTTCTATCATCTGCTTGATATAAAGCGGCGGATGTTGCAAATCTGCATCCATAAAAATCACCGCATCTCCGGAGGAATAGTCCATACCGGCGGTCATAGCGATTTCATGACCAAAATTACGTTTAAGATGGACAATCTTTACACCAGCGTCTTTTTGCTGCAGTGCTTTGCACTTTTCATAAGTTTGATCCGAACTTCCGTCGTCTACAAAAATAATTTCTTTTTTATCCAGTTTGATGGTAGAAAGAACCTTTTGCAATTCCTTATATAAGGGCTCTATATTTCCCTCTTCGTTGTAGGCAGACACCACAATACTTACTGATGATTTAGTCATTGTTTTCCTCTGGGTTTAAGAAACCATAATAAATTGTTTTGTTCTCTATCCTACCCGCTTTGTTTTTAATTTCAAGCTTATATTCGTACGGTTTGCTAATATTGGGGTATGTCTCTTGCAATTCAAAAATTCGATTTTTTGATGAAAAAACAACCAACGCGCCTTTTTGGGCAATATCTTGTGCCGAAAACCACGGATTATAGCTGGGATTCATTTCCGCCACCGGCTTGGGGTGATGTTTTCCATAGAGTGCGACATTGGAGATATACCAAATCTCTCCGCCGACATAATCTAAATCACGACCGGTTTGTTGCCGCCAAATCTCATTCATATTCTCGGCAAACTCCGCTCCGACAAAATTGAATTTTTCACTTTTGCCAAAAACAATAATTATTATTGCGACAAAAGCCAGCAACGCCATAACGGCATAAACCGATTTAAGCATATTGTGATACAATCGCTCGGTTAGCCGAAACGGATAATACACAAACAACAAAATCCCCAGCATATACATTACCGGAAATCCCCACATGCTTTTCATCTTTATACCAAAAATAAAAGCAACCGCGACAAAAACCAAAACCGGCAACACTCCCATATACTTCAAAAAACGAAGCGCTTGAGGAGTGATTTTTTGCGAGGTATTTTCTGCCTTGCCATAAGCCGCAAAATATATGACTAATGCCAATAGCGCAAACAACGCTTGAGCCAGCAAAAACTTGAGCGGAAAATAAAAATGTTTGGCAACCTCTTGCCACATTGTATCAGTGCTCACCGGAGCGGTGCGGGCGTTGAAATAATCGAGAACAAAAAAATCATATTCATAAAGCCAGAACAAATGCGGCGCCACAACCGCCATAAAAACCGCAAAAGTAAGATACGGACCAAAGGTTTTGAACCTGGCGCGCCCCTGCGGCGTAAATAACATATATGCCGCCATACACAGCAACAACACACCGCTGACATATTTGTTCAAAACATTTAGTCCGGCAAACAGACCGGTGAGAGCCCAATGCGACCATTTTTTATCTTGCAATGCCAGATAAAAGTAATAAACGGTTGCCGGCCACAATGCCAATGACAACACATTGACATTATATTCCATAGAACTGAAGCCGTAATAAATCACGCCCTCCAGCATCATCACCGCCAACACCGCTTTTTTTTCTTCCAAAAAGCACTTGGCGAGCTTGTAGATATAGATAAACCCAAGCAAAACGCATACTTGGCTCAATATATATATTCCGGCATTGCCAAACCAATCATAAAACCACGCCGCCGGAAAACCGGAAAGCGGCGGATGCTTGTTGGTTCCCCAACCGCAGTATTGCCCCCATATAACCGCCTCTATGCTATCCATGGGCAAACTGGCGCGCAACAGAGGAACACAGCACCAAACAACAAAGTGGACTGCCAAAAAAGTAATAAAATTGTTCTTTAGTAAATTTTTCATACCAACAAAGACGCCTAAATATAAAATATAGAATGGATTGTTTTTATTATATAGAACTTGTTTTGTCAAACCGGAGCCGCATATCTTTAACAGGTATATAAACACCTATGCAAAAAGTGTATGCGTATAATAAAAAAACGCTGGCAGTTTTGAACTGTCAGCGTTATTTTGTTGAGACAA
This sequence comes from uncultured Alphaproteobacteria bacterium, assembly GCA_934255405.1. GTDB lineage: Bacteria > Pseudomonadota > Alphaproteobacteria > RF32 > CAG-239 > CAZU01. Next base: position 22,936 of record CAKQNT010000007.1, on the reverse strand, counting down.
AGGATCTAGATATCTGTAAGATAGTCATAGATACTTTTGTCGTTCTCCTTATCGGGGTTGTTCCGATAGAAGAACTTCGCCAGTTCCACCATCTCCTCCTCCCAATACCATGGAACGGGGTTGCCTTGATTCTGGCGCAGAATGCAATACTCATGCACCAGCATCAGCCAATCTATTAGCTCTGATCTGAGAGCAAAGATTGGTGCGAACCAGCGGAGCGCCTCGCCACTTGTCACAATGACCACGTGGTTATCGGGGAAAAGCTCGCCCAAGATAAACCGCTTGATGAGCTGTCCATCTTGACGGAGCTGAACCTTGAGGTGATTGCCACGGCGGATGGTGCGATATTGCGGAATATATTCCTCATCTGTGGCATGGCTTTTTACACCGTTACCTTCCATCGCGGAAATAAACTCATAACTTGGAATCTCCGCACGTTCTCCCCAACCGTCAAAGTCATTGACGAAGATGTTCTGACCTGAGGTAGTGATGGCCTCAAAAAGGCCAAAAATTTCTTTTTTATTCATAATGATAATTTTTAATTTATAATACGTTAACTATTGATAACATACCACAATGTAGCGCCTTTGTAAAGATATTTTGTCTAAAATTTAACTTTTTATAAATAGCTTTTTAGTTGAATAATTAAAATCTTTTAATTATAATATATGCAATATTAGCAATTTTTGATTGTGACAACAGAATGAAATACAGCAAAATAAGTCTACAGTGCGCGGTTATATTTATGGCGGCAACAGCAATGTGCTCTGCCGCACTGGCCAAAATTGAAATAAAATTCACGCCGTCGCGAGAATGTGAAAACAAAATTGTCAGACTGATAGACGGCGCAAAAAGCACGATTGATGTTGCAGTATATTCAATCAACAACAAACAAATAATCGACGCATTGCTGAAAGCAGATAAACGAGGCGTAAAAATCAGGATTTTGACGGATCGGCTGCAGGCGGCGGGCAAAGCTTCAAAAGTAAAATATCTGCATCGTCAGGGAATCAACATCAGGGTGCACAGCAAAAACAAAATAGAACACAACAAGTTTGCGGTTTTTGACGCCAATAAGGCAACCACCGGCTCTTATAACTGGACAAACCACGCCTCGGAAAAAAACAGCGAAAACTGCGTGTTTTTTATTCGCAACAAAGAGGCGGTGCAAAGTTATCAGACCCATTTTGATTATTTGTGGCGAATTAACACCAAACAAAAATCTGAAGAATGGTTTGCCAAACAAAAATAATCAGTCTTTCAAACTTTTTTAGTAAATATAAGATATGATTATAATAATTTATGATTATATCTTATATAGAGGTGAAAAATGAAAAAAGTTTTGGCATTTGATATTGGCGGAACCAAAATCGCGTATGCAATCATCAATGAAAAAGGCGAATTTACCAACGAAATTATCAAAGTAACCACGCCAAAAACTTCAGCCGGCATATATGAACTATTAAAAACGGTAATCAAGGGCTCTGAAGACGAGATTGACGGCGTGGCGATTGCTACCGCCGGCCCCATCAACAATGAGAACACCAAAATAATCGGGCGCACCGGCAACCTGCCGGAGGGATATGATCAGCTGGACTTTTTGTCTTTGACCGGCAAACCGATTTTGTTGGAAAATGACGCAAATGCCGCAGCTTGGGCAGAGTTTAAGCTCGGCGCCGCTCAGGGAACCAAAGACGCGATTGTGCTTACTCTCGGGACCGGCGTGGGCGCAGGAATTATTGTTAACGGGAGATTGCTAAAAGGAAAATCCGGTTCGGCAGGAGAAATGCACGTGCGCTTTGACAGCGGACACGAGCGTAAGTGCGGTTGCGGAATGTATGACTGTTTGGAAACCTATGTTTCCGGCAACGCCTTGACTACCGATGCCAAAATTTATATGTCACCGGATTCAACCAGCTATGATGTTATCCGCGGAATCAAAGATGGAAATCAGAAAGCGCGGGCGGCGTTTGACCACTGGCAAAGCTGTTTGGAAAACGCTTTGGTTATGGTGGGAAATTTGTTTGACCCCGAGGTGGTGGTGCTCTCCGGCTCAATGGCGCAGTTTGTTGAATATGAAAAACTCAACAAACAGGCAAACAGCGAGATTCTGACCCAGCCTTTTGCGCTTAAGCAGGCAAAATTTGAGAATAATGCCGGAATGCTCGGCGCGGCGCTGCTTTTGACAGAGAGATTGTAGACTTTTGCAATTTTCTTGCTATAATGCCAGCAGGACAGACTAGGAGAGCACAATGAAATATTCAATGCTGGTTCATGAATTTTCGTTTAATAAAATTAAAAGCGGAAACCGCAAAATCGGGGTGCACCTGCTGGATAAAAAAGCCCAACAGATTAAACTGCACGATGTCTTGGAAATGCACAACTCCTCAACCGGCGAGGAACTGGACTGCGAGGTTACGGGAATTGCAATTTTTGACAATTTCAGCGATTTGGTAGACGCCCTCACCCCGCAAGCCTTGGGCTATGACAACAAAGAAGAAGTTATGATCCGCCTCAATCGCATTTATTCAGAAGATATGCAAAAAGAACTTGATGCGGTGGGATTTTTTATTAGACCGATGGCGGATAAAGAATATGTTCGCTACCGCCCCGAAAATGAGAGATAGCAAAGAACAAAAATTATACTTGCAAATTATAAAGAAAACATTTAATAGATAAGGCGATAGCCATTCGGAGAATGGATGAGCCAATTAAGCGCGAGAGGGCGCAGCCCGTAGAGCGCGCATTGACGGTTGGTGAGACAATAATTATTTTAGAGTAATAAACACATACTGGATGAGTGGCAGAGAGGCTGAATGCGCGCGACTCGAAATCGTGTATACGGGGTGACCTGTATCGGGGGTTCAAATCCCTCCTCATCCGCCAATGATAAAAACCTCCCCTAGGGAGGTTTTTTGTTGCACCCTCTTCACTTCCCCTTAACGGGAAAGGACTAAGGCAGGGGTAATATTATTGCCAAGCAATCATTTTTTGCCTTGAGATAAAGATGGATTGCTTCTCACGGCTATCACCGCTCACGCAACTGCTTTGCAATAAATAAATTAGAATTTAAAATTTTGCTTGGAATAAGCTTAAATTTGTGTTATATTGGTTAGTGATAAATAGATTACTAATTTAATTTTTTTGGTTATGAGAAAGATTGAGAAATTTGCGTTTGCATTCTTGATGATTGCGGCGCTGGGGATTATGGTGTTCTGGGTTTCTGCTATGCTAAGAAATGCAATATGCATGAACATAGCATTTGGTGTATCAGGATGCTGTGCCTGGGTTGGCTTGGCTCTGCTGGGTCTGCGCTGGCTGCGTGCTCGCAACGGGTATTTTGAATAACAACCCAAACATACAAACAAAGCGCTTCTGTCAAAAGAAGCGCTTTTGCGTTTTTAAATTCGGGCTAAATCTCCGGCCAATTGAGGAGATAATCCAAAAATTCATCAATATAGTCGCCGCGGCGATTCTGATAATCCAAATAATAAGAATGCTCCCAGACATCAAGCACGGTGATGACCTTTTTGCCCTGAGCAACCGGAGTATCGGCGTTGGCGGTTTTGATGATTTCCAATTTATCGCCGTCTTGCACCAACCATGCCCAACCGCTGCCAAACTGGCTCAGAGCGGCAGTTTTGAACTGCTGACAAAATTCATCATACGAGCCAAACTGCTTGTTTATGAGCTCTGCAAGCTTACCTTTGGGCTCTCCGCCGCCATTGGGCTTGAGCGCGTGCCAAAACATTTGGTGATTCAGCGACTGCGCGGCATTGTTAAAAATCGCCTGTTTATCCGGCTTGCCATAGGTTTGGCGCACAATCTCCTCCAAAGTCATAGCCTCATATTCCGTGCCGACCACAAGCTTATTGAGATTGTCCAGATAGGTTTTGTAGTGCTTGCCATAATGAAATTCCAGCGTGTTTTTAGAAATATATGGTTCAAGCGCATCAATCGGATATGGAAGTTCAATCATCTCAAACATAGCGTTCTCCTTTGCAGTTGTCAGTGTTTTTTGATATAAGCATTGGTACCTATTTCATCAAGCATCTTTTGGTCTTTTTGTTCTAATTCTTTGCGCTCGGCGGCGGCGCGCTGACGATCTACGATTTCAAAAGTTTTTTGCTCCTTAAACATATCGGATATCTTATCGCGAATCGCCTCAATCTCGGCGCGAATTTGTTGCAAATGCTCTTCCTCGGCATGGCGCAAATCCAAATAACGTTTGGTATAGGCGCCAAAATCACCCACCGCAGGGTTTTGGGCGGCAAAAGCCTTTTCGGCGGCAAAGCGCTCGTCCATTTGGCGCAGATTATCCATAACGGCAGTTTCTTCATTCATCTTTTCTGCCATCAGTTTGCGCTGCTCGTCAATCTGAAATTTTTGAATCCGGCTCAGGGTTTTAAGAGACTTATTCATTTAAGTCAGACTTCCATAGAATAAGGAATCGCCAAAATATTGCCCAACAACTCGTAGCATTCCGGCAAAGTAAAGCGCTCCTGCTTGCCCTGCGACAAAAAAGCCTCAATTTTGGGATAATAAAAGATTGCCTCATCAACATTCTTATTGGAGCCCTTTTTGTAGGCGCCAAGGCGAATCAGCTCCGCCATATCTTCATAGGCGGCAATATATTTGCGAGCCTTAGAAACCAGCGCAAACTCCTCTTTGGTGTCGCAATCGGGCATGGTACGAGAAATTGAGCGCAAGATGTTGATAGCCGGATAGCGCCCGCGCTCGGCAATAGCTCTGTCCAACACAATATGCCCGTCCAAGATGGAGCGCACAGCGTCCGCCACCGGCTCGTTGTGATCATCGCCATCAACCAAAACCGTAAACAATCCGGTGATTGTGCCATTGCCGGAGCCCGGCCCTGCCCGCTCCAGCAAACGCGGCAGCTCGGAGAACACACTCGGAGTATAGCCCTTAGAAGCCGGAGGCTCGCCGATAGAAAGAGCAATCTCACGCTGCGCCATGGCAAAACGGGTGATAGAATCCATCATACATAAGACATCTTTGTTTTCATCACGAAAATATTCGGCAATCGCCATAGTCACGTAGGCGGCTTGGCGGCGGAGCAACGGGCTTTCATCAGAGGTTGCCAAGACCAGAACTGATTTCTCCAACCCCTCGGCGCCTAAAACATCTTCCACAAACTCTTTGGCCTCTCGTCCGCGCTCGCCAATCAACCCGATAATTGACACATCGGAGCTGGTGTGTCTGGCCATCATAGACATCAAGGTAGATTTGCCGACGCCGGAACCGGCAAAAATACCCATACGCTGTCCTTTGCAAATAGTCAGAAAGGTGTTGACCGCCTTAACACCCAAATCCACCTTGCCTTTGACACGGTCGCGGAATTGCGCCGGCGGCGGAGAAGATTTGATAAAATAAGGCTTATTGCCCTTAATCAGCGGACCTTTGCCGTCTATGGCCTCGCCAAAAGCGTTGACAATACGCCCCAGCCAGGAACGATGCGGATATATCACCGGATGAGCGTCTTCCACCTCCACCCGACAACCTAGTCCGATACCCTCCAACGAGCCGTACGGCATTAGCAATAATTTGTCTTCCTTAAAGCTGACCACTTCGCAAGCCACGTTTTTGCGGTTATTGTTAACAACATTGCAACGATCACCGATAGAAAGCCCCGAAGGAATGCCGCTGACCTCGATAAACAGCCCCTGCACGCCGGTAACTTTGCCGTAATAAGCGGCGGTTTCCAGCTTTTCTACTTCTTGCAAAATATTGTCGGTTAATTCAGACACGTGATGAGCCCCTTTCTCTTTTGGGGTTTAATATAAATCGCTTTCAAATAAATTTCAGCAGTTTTTAATTTTATTAACATCTGCCCGCTTATTTTGTCAAAGCCAAGCAATTTTGCATTGATTTAATTTACATAACTGTTTGTTCGGCATATGGTTATTATAGTGCAGCTGACCGGCCAAGCGGGGCGGAACGTTAGTGAACCGAAGCAATCAATTTTTGCCTTGAGATAAAAGTTGTTAATAATTATTAACAGCCTTGTTAAAAAAGTTAACAATTAAAAAAAATAGCATTAAGATACCTCTATCTAAAAAATAAATTCAAGGGGGAGCGATTATGCGTGTTTTGTTAGTTGAAGACGATTATGCAATCTCACAAAGTATTGAAACCATGCTCAAAAAAGAGGGCATGATTGTTGATACCACCGATTTGGGCGAAGATGGGCTGGAGATTGGCAAACTTTATGATTATGACATCATAATTTTGGATTTGATGTTGCCGGATATGAATGGTTATGAAGTGCTCAAAAATCTGCGCGCCTCAAAGGTCAACACTCCGGTTCTAATCCTCTCCGGTCTTACTGAGCCAGATAAGAAGGTTAAGGGTTTGGGCTATGGCGCCGACGATTATCTGACCAAGCCGTTTGATAAATCTGAACTTTTGGCTCGTATTCAGGCGGTGGTGCGCCGCTCTAAAGGGCACTCTAATTCTATTATCCGCACCGGAGATGTTGAGGTTAACCTCGATAATCAGACTGTCAGTGTCTGTGGCAAAGCTTTGCACCTCACCGGTAAAGAATATGGAATTATGGAATTGCTGTCTTTGCGCAAAGGCTCTACCCTCAACAAAGACCAGTTTCTTAACCACCTCTATGGCGGAATTGATGAACCCGAACTCAAGATTATTGACGTGTTTATCTGTAAATTGCGCAAAAAGTTGGAGAAAGCTTCCGGCGGCAAGAATTATATTGAAACGGTTTGGGGACGCGGCTATGTTCTGCGCGATCCAGATTTGCCGGTTAAGCAATAACTATTAAAATACACAATTTTGCTCCCTCTCTTAAGATTAAAGCGAGGGAGCTTTATTTTGCATTCAGATAACCGCGATTGATGTTTCTATTTTTTGATGAACTCAGAGGCAAGGTGGCGGCGGGGGCTTAGGGCATCCGGCCGAACAAAACGCGGCATTCCGCTATCCATAGAATCATCTTCCGGACTGATTGACAGCCGAGGTTTTTCATCGGTTAACCCCTTGTTGACATATATGCAATTGTAGCCGTCCAGCTTGGCATAATATTCTTCTACGCCGCGAATATGCTCGTTTTTGCCCAAACATAAAATTCCACCAACAGTTTGACAATTGCTGATACGACGCAGAATCTGCGATTGATGTTCCGGCGCAAAGTAGCGCAAAACATTGCGGCAGAAAATGACTTCAAATTTATCGGTGAAGGTAACCTCATTCAGCATATTGTAACGGCGAAATTCCACCATCTTGGCAATATCATCATTAACCTGCCACAGACCATCGCTGTCCTGATGAAAAAACTCCAGAATCATACGAGCGTTTAGCCCCATCTGAATCTCAAAATTATTGTATTGTCCGCGCTGTGCCTTGGCAATGGCCAAAGATGAAAGATCTGTGCCGATAATATCAATATTCCAGCTGTCTAGCCCGATAAATTTGCGTTTGATGGCAAATGCCATGGAATAAGTCTCTTGTCCGGTGCTGCAGCCCAAACTCCAAAAACGCAATTTTTTGCTGGCGCGGTTGCTCTCTCGCAAGTTGGGAAGCAACGAATTTTCAAAGCGCATAAATACATCATAATCCCGATAAAACGAGGTATCGGAAAAAGCCATGCTCTCCACCACCTGCGCAATCAGCGCTTTGCTGCCGACTTTGAGCTCGGCAATCAGCTCCTCTACCGAGGCATAGCCTTTTTCGCGGATAAAGTTAGACATTTTTTTATCCACGACAAAATACTGTTCCTCATCAAACTCCCAACCGGCGTTATCTCGCAGTAATGTTATCAAAAACTCAAAATCTTGTTTTTTCATTATAACAATCCTAATATGGCAAGTTTTCCGGCAATAATATCTTCATCAAACGGCCGCATAATAAAATCATCGGCTCCGCCGTCCAGAGCCTGACGAATAACTGCCGCATCCGTCACATAGGAACAAAACATAAATTGCGGCTGGTTAATTTTGCGGTCAGCGCGGATTTTGTACAAGACATCTATCCCGTCTATCAGCGGCAAAGACCAATCGCTGATTATAAGATCCGGACGATAAGAAACGCACTGCTCCAAAACATCTTCACCGTCTTCGGCCTCAGACACATCAAAACCGAAGTTCTCCATAATCTTGCGGAGAAGCATTCGCATAATTTTTGAATCATCGGCAATCAAGCACTTGCGCATTTTTTACTCCAAAACCAAACGCAGCATCGGATTGCTGCCAAAAGACAATTTAATTCCGCAATTGCGGCAAACATCCAACAAATAGAGCAACGGAACATCTTGAGCCGAAATCTCCGCCGCCGTTGACTTGAGAACACTGACAAACTGCTCGACCTTGCTGTCGCCAAGCTTGACATCGCCACTGACAGACACGCTGACTTTGCCCCCCTGCTCCACAACATTAATACTGCCGCCGCGCATTAAATCTGCCAAAGCCATTACCGCCGCCATTGCCGCCACAGCATAGCGCGGAGTCTCTAGCGCAAAGTTCAGAGCCGGAGGCTGTTTGCCGCCAGTGGTAGCCAAATAAGCCGCGGTAGTTTGTTTGACCACCACCATATCCTCGATATTGGGGCTATGCAAACCAAACAGCATTCGAAAAAAACGCAGTCTGGCAACCAAAACGCCCGACCCGATTTTGAGAATCGGCAAAACCTCTTTAACCTCGGCAATATCGTTTTCTTCTTCCAGCAGCTCTGCGGCATTGGCAACCGCGCCGATATTACCGATGAGGTCGTGACTGATTCGTGTGCAGATAAGTTCAGATAACTTTTTATCCATCAAATAAACATCCTAAAAACTATATAAATCCGTATTCATATAGCGCTGATCTTCGCGCGACATACGGGTATAATCCAACTCTCGCAGCATGGGGTCCTCCAGCTTAAGGTAGCCGGTGGCAGCCTTAAGAAACGGCTTGTTGCCGCCAATTCCCCAGGTTACGTTCTCTTTATCATCAGGCTTACCATACTTTTGGTTAATTTTTTTCCAAAAATCATAAACTTTTATATTGCGCAAATAGGTGGCCTTGGGACTATTGCCGGTGACATTGGCGGCCTGACTGCGATAAACGATTTTAATTACTTTGTTATCGGTGAAATTGCTGGAAAAAGTTACTTCCATCTCCTCTTTGGTGTCATATTTGGCGTATTTGGCCGTCTGCACATATTGGTGGCTCTCTTTTTTGGCTTTTTGGGTGACGCAGCTCTCTATCCGCTCATAGCCAACCACGCCTGTGTTGCGGCAAAACTCCTCATTACGCCACTTAATAAAGTTGGGAATCTGGTATTTTTGCACAATTTTGCGAAAACCGCGGTTCTGCATAACGCGATCCACCTGTTTGAGGCTCATGCGTAACATTACACCCGAGATATCAAAAACCGAAGCATTAGAACGACGATTGGCGTTTTGGTTAGTGCGGGCGGTATCCACCATTTTTTCAAGGCTGGCAGAATCTCCGGAATCTTTGTCGCCGCTGATAAGAGAAAGCGGATTTTTGGTCGCCAGTTTGCCAACCCAAGAATCCTCAACTTTGGACGGAAGCACCGGATTGGCAACCTTGGGATCCTGCTTGAGGGTTTCGGTCAGGGTCTGTTCTTTGGAGATTTGGGGCTGTGGAGCCGGAACATTCTCTACTGCCGGAGACTGCGGATATGGCGGAAGCTCCGGCAAATCCGGCAGCTCTTGCGCTGGTGGTGTGAGCTCGGACGACGGCGGCGCAAAATCGCCTTCAACCGCGGGAGTGCTGCGCAATGCCGGCGCGCTCTCCTCATGCCAGCTGACAGGTTCCGCCGGAACAACAGAATCGGTCTCGGCAACATCAGCGGGGACCTCATCGCCGAAGATAAACGGATCTTCATCCTCGCTGGCAAAAGCGGGATTCACAAAAGCCAGGGCCACCAGCCCGATAACAACAAAACGCGGCATCATTAACATATACTCTTATCTAATTTGTTTCACTATAGCCGTATTTATTATCAATGGCAAACATTATGCTTAACTTATCACATAGGAAGTTTTTGTTTACAATTGAGCACAAAAAAGCTATAAAAACCTCTATTCTGGATTGAGGAAACAAAAATGGCAAAAACAATACACATCGCCGGCGCCGGTTTGGCCGGCTCTGAGGCCGCTTGGCAGTTGGCAGAGCGAGGCATTAGAGTTATAATCCATGAGATGCGCCCGCTCAAATATTCTCCGGCACACAAGACCCAATATTGCGCCGAGTTGGTTTGCTCAAACTCTCTGCGCTCTGATGACGCCGCAGCCAGCGCAGTCGGTTTGCTACACGAAGAGATGCGGCGCGCCGGATCGTTGATTATGCAATGCGCCGATGCTACCAAAGTTCCGGCCGGCGGTGCTTTGGCCGTGGACAGAGACGGCTTTGCCAAAATGGTGACAGAGCGGTTGCGCAGTCACCGGCTTATTGAGATTGTAAATGAAGAAATCAGCCAGATTCCTCCCGCCGATGAGCGTTGGATTATTGCCAGCGGTCCGCTGACATCACCAGATTTGATTAAGGCTATTTTGCAAGAGGTCGACAATCAATCGCTGAACTTTTATGACGCGATTGCTCCGGTAATCTACAAAGACAGCATAAACTTTGACAAAGCCTGGTATCAATCGCGCTATGACAAAGGGGATAAATTTGACTATATTAACTGCCCAATGGATAAAGACGAATATTACAACTTTGTGCAGGCGCTTTTAGATGGCGAAAAGGTTGAATTTCATGATTTTGAAAAGGCCGAATATTTTGACGGCTGTCTGCCGGTTGAAGTGATGGCAGAACGCGGTAAAGACACGCTGTTGTTTGGGCCGATGAAACCGGTGGGACTGACTAATCCGCATAATCCGGAGCGCAAACCTTATGCGGTGGTGCAGTTGCGACAAGACAACAAAGAAGACACTCTGCGCAATATGGTCGGTTTTCAGACTAAACTCAAACACGGCGAGCAGCAGCGAATATTCCGCATGATTCCGGGGTTGGAAAACGCGCGTTTTGCCAGACTGGGAGGGATTCATAAAAACACCTTTATCAAAAGCCCGCTGCTGTTGGATAAATATTTGCGGCTCAAAAGCAAGCCCAATATTTCTTTTGCCGGACAAATCACCGGCTGCGAGGGATATATTGAAAGCGCGGCAATAGGATTTTTGGCCGGATATTTTGCCGCCTGCGAAGCATTGAATAAGGAGCCGACTCTGCCGCCTGATGTGACAGCGTTAGGCTCAATGCTGGGACATTTGCAAGACTCTACCAATATTGAAAATTATCAGCCGATGAACATAAATTTTGGGCTGTTTCCAACAATCTGCGGCGAGACCACCGCTAACGGCAAATTTCGCAAAATTAAGGGCGGTGAGCGCAAACAGGCATATTGCGAACGAGCGCTTGCGGCAATAAACGATTGGATAAAACAATTATGAGCAAAACCGCAAAAGATGAGAATTTTTCGGTGGGAATGCTGGTATCGGCTCCGCTTAAGCCTTGGGTGCAGCTCTATTATCAGGCGGCACGGCAGGCAGATGATATTGCCGATAATCCAGAGATTGAGGCAGAAGAAAAGCTGCGCCTGCTGATGCAAGCCGAAAAAGATTTTTTTGCCCAAACAGACAGTATTGCCGGCAAACTCGGAGAGCTATTTGCCGCTGAGAATCTGGACAGCAGCTTATATACAGACTTGCTGGCCGCATTCCGACGAGACGCCCGAGAAGAAACAATCGAAATTTGGGAGCAGTTACTTGATTATTGCCGCTATTCCGCGGCGCCGGTGGGGCGTTTTATGCTGGCAATCCACAATGAAAACCCCTCCACCTATCTGCCTGCAGAAACATTATGCGCAGTTTTGCAGATAAGCAATCATCTGCAGGATCTAAAAACCGATATGTGCAGCCTGCAGCGTTGTTATATGCCGCAAGATATGCTGAAACAATATGGCGTGGCGAAGAGTGACTTGTATTTGAGCGCAGAAACACCGCAATTGCGGGCGCTTAAGTATGAAATCTGCCGGCGGCTGCGCGCAATGTTGCAAGATGCCGTGGTTTTGCCGTGTTTGGTGCGCAGTTTGCGGCTGAAGGCAGAATTGGGCGTTATCTTTTCCTTAACCAATTTCGTGCTAAAAAAGATAGAACAGAAAGATATTGTTGCCTCGCCAATCCGCTTAAACCGCTTTGATTGGTGCGCGGCCTTAGTTTGGGGCTCTTTGAAAGGCATATTTGCAAGGACAAAATCGTGCAACCGCAGTCACAAATGAAAAATATAAAAAAAATGGTCAAAAAATCCGGAACTTCTTTTTTCTGGAGTATGCGGCTGTTGCCTCTGGCAAAACGTCAGGCCATGTACACAATTTATGCTTTTTTTAGGCATATCGACGATATTGTTGACGGCGATGCTCCGATTGAAGAAAAACAGGAACTGCTTAAAGCATGGCGCAAAGAGCTTGACAACATCTATGACAAAAAGGTTCCAACTACCGATATCGGACGCAAAATTTATAAAAACTGCATGCGTTTTAAGCTGCCCAAAGCTGAATTTATCAAGATGATGGACAGTATTTCTATGGATTTGCCAAACCCGCTGCAGGCGCCGGATTTGAATACTTTTAACCAATACTGCCGCGGGGTGGCCGGGGTTCCGGGAAGTTTGACTTTGCGGATTTTTGGCTGCACCGATGAAAAATTAATCGAAAAGCTTTCTACCTCTTTGGGAAGGGCGTTGCAAATCACCAATATATTGCGCGATATAAAAGAAGATGCTCAAGCTCAACGCATATATATTCCAAACGAGTTGCTGAATAAAGCCGGAATTGGCTCTCGCAATCCGGAACAAGTACTCTGCGACAAAAATTTGGCGATTGCCCGCGAGGAATTGGCACGCATTGCCGAAGAAGACTATAAAATTGCCTATGAGCAAATAAAACTGCTACCGCCCAATGCGGCCAGACAGGTAAAAATGATTGCATATATTTATAAACGCTATTTTGACATAATGCAAAACCGCGGCTGGGAGATTATCTCGCCGAAACCGCATTTGGGCAGACCAACAAAGCTTTGCCTGATATTTAAGGCTTTGATTGGAAAATAGCATGCAGCAGTCTCCGATAACATATCATATTATCGGCGGCGGAATCGCCGGTCTGACCTGCGCGCGGATTCTTAAACAAAAACATCCGGAAATCCGCTCTGTGGTATATGAAGCGGCAGAAACTTTGGGTGGGCGGGCACGCTCTTATAATGATGCTGAGTTTGGCTGTAAACTTGATATCGGCACCCATGTGATTATCGGCGCCAATAAGAAAATGCGTGAATTTGTGCAAAACGAAGAATGGGAGCCCTCCACTGTGTTCTGGAACGCGGAAGACGGAAGCGTCAGCGAAAAGCTGCTTCCGGCGCTGGGACATATTTTGAAGTCTTGCGGAAATACTCCGGCGAACAAAATTGCGCCGCAAATTCGCAAATACATACTGCGTCATACTTTTCCATGGACCAAAAACAAGCGCAAAATCTATTTCTCCAAGCAAGACTTAAGCCAGAGGATTATCAACGTGTTGGCGGCTTATGCCGATGAAATCCGGCTTGGTTGCAAATTGCTTAAGATAGAAACCCAATTTGGGCGGGCTGTACAACTGAACTTCAGTAACACAACCGTAGATATCGGTACTGCAGATAAAGTTATTCTGGCCTTGGACAACCGCCACTGCGCGCGTATTTTAGGCACCGAAGAACTGCCGCATAACAGCATTATCAATATTTTTTATAAGACATCGCAGACAATCTTTTTGCCTAAGGGCGCATCTTATATCGGTGTGGTAAACGGGCTGGCAGATTGGATTTTTGTAAATGGCAACATATTGGCAGCCACAATTTCTGCCGCAGACGAAAATGCAACCGATTTTGCGGATTTGGCGCGCAAGGTATGGTGTGAGTTAGATAAAATACGCGGTGTAAATTCGGCTTTTGTACCGCCGTTTAAGGTGCTGAAACTCAAGCATGCCACCATTGCTCAAAACGCAGAAATCGATGCCATGCGCCCGCTTAATGCAGAAACTCAATATCCAAATGTGTTTATTGCCGGAGACTGGACGATGCAAGGCCGGCCCTGTTGCATGGAAACCGCTGTGCTTTCTGCAGAGCGCGCAATAAAAACAGCAATAAAAAGCTAACGCCTCTCTTTTGTCTAATTTTGTGCTTGCACCACCGCTAAAAATATGCTAATGTGGCGAGTGATTTAATATGTTTAATGAATTATTATGTGTGCAAGAAGAATGAATGGCAAAGCTTGCTTTGTTGCTTGTTGTCCTATGTTTTATTGAAAATATCCTCGGATATCAGTTTTTTTGATAAAGAGTCTATCGCGAGACCGCCCGCCTTTTTAAGGTATGAAGTTTAGCACTTCAGGGATCAGTTTAGAATCAAAAAATTCGTTTCATAAAATAGGACTGCAGAAAGTTCAAACTTTTTGCTAAAAACGTAGTAATTCCTAAAAAAATTTTAATATGGCACACTATGATGATGAGCGCGAAATTTCAACGGGCAGAATTGTGAAATGGGTAGGTGCAGGTGTGACAGCAGTTTTACTGCTGATAACAATTTTTGCATCGTTTTACTCAATTGCCCCCGGACACCGAGGCGTGTTGGTTACTCTCGGCAAAGTTTCTCCGAAGTCATACGTCAACGGTGTTGGCGTCAAGTGGCCTTTTGTGTCTTCTATGCGCGAACTTGATGTCCGCACTCAGAAGATGACGGAGAAGACCGCCACTTATACCTCTGACGTGCAGACGGCGGAGCTGGAATACACTTTCACCTATGATCTGAATCCACAGAACGTGCATATCTTGTACGAAACTGTCGGACAGGATTATGAGGCTAAGAAAATTATTCCGGTGCTGAATGATGTCTTGAAGGATGTTGTCGGCAAGTGGCAGGCGCAGGATTTGGTCAGCAATCGCGACAACGCCCGTGTTTCTGTTGTTGCCGGTCTGCAGGAGAAATTGGATGCCCGTTTCTTCCAAAATATCACCTTCCAGTTTATCAATATAGATTATTCTGATAAATTCGAGGGAGCGATTGAGGATAAAGTCATTGCCGAGCAAAAAGCTCAAGAGGCAGTGAACAACACCAAACGCATTAAGGAAGAAGCAGAGCAGAAAATCATCACCGCTAAGGCAGAGGCAGAGGCGATGGAGATAAAATCTCAGGCACTGTCTAAGAACAAGGGTTTAACCGAGTATGAGGCCGTGCAGAAATGGGACGGAAAACTCCCGCAGTACATGCTGGGAAACAGCGTCCCAATGATCAATTTGGGAACGAAGTAAAAACAGCCCCCTTTTCCGAAGTGATTCGGATTAGGGGGTTGTTTTTTGGGCTATAAAAGGGCTTAATAATCCATCAGTTCCAGCATCTCGTCAATCAGATTGCGGGTGGCATCGTATATCTCGGGCAGAGATTTTGCCAACATATAGCAAGGCGTGGTGACAATCTTATGCTCCTCGTCAACACAGGTTTCAGTGGCGGCTCTTTCCTCGGCAATTGCGCCCATTTTGCTCAAGCCGGCGGCAACTTTTTGGTCATTGCCGACAGTCAGATGAATCTTTTCCTTGCCCAAAACACTGGCGATGACTACCGGAGCTATGCACATGGCGCCAATCACCAAACCTTGGGCATAGCTTTCTTCAATAGCGCGGCGAACCTCGACATTCACCTCACATTCCGAGGCTTTTATCGCAAAATCGCTCAAGTTGAGCGCGGCACCAAAGCCTCCGGGGAAAACTATCGCATCATAGTCTCTGGCACTAAACTCCTTGAGGTTTTTGATGTTTCCGCGGGCAATGCGGGCAGATTCCGCCAAAACATTGCGATTATCCTCGTCTCCGGCAATAGCAACTGCATGACCTGTATAGTGATCTATGGTTCTGGCTTGCCATGTATCGGGAGCAAAACACTGATAGACACAGCCGGCCTGCTCAATGGCCAGCATGGTGCACACCGCCTCGTGAATCTCTGAGCCGTCAAAAACGCCGCAACCAGACAAAATAACTGCAAATTTGGGAGCCTGTTCCTGCATAAAACTTATCCTTTCTTAAACAAAATAGCTGTTGTCAAACCGAATATATCGCTTTATAAGATTATATATACTTTTTAATAAGGGGAAAGCAACCAAAATGCAGTCACAAATAACAACTTTAAAAAACGGACTACGCATTATTACTTCCAATTTTTCTCAGTTGGAGAGCGTTTCGGTAGGAATTTGGGTCAACACCGGCTCAGCGTATGAAACTCCGGAAACCAATGGTATATCTCATTTTTTGGAGCATATGTCTTTTAAGGGCACCAAAAAACGCACTGCTCTGCAAATTTCTGAAGAAATTGAAGATGCCGGAGGACAATCAAACGCCTATACGGCGCGCGAATTTACCGCCTACTATGCCAAAATGCTTAAGGGAGATTTGGAACTGGCGCTTGATGTGCTGGCGGATACTTTGTGCAACTCCACGTTTCCGGAAGAAGAAATTAAGCGTGAGCGAGAGGTTGTGATTCAGGAAATCAAACAAACAATTGACAGCCCCGATGACATTATTTTTGATTATTTTCAGGAAACGGCGTTTCCTAATCAGGCCATCGGGCGCTCGATTTTGGGACCGCAATCTAATGTCCGCTCCTTTGGCAAAGAACAATTGCAGAATTATCTGAAAACCAATTATGCGGCAGAAAATATGGTGGTATGCGCAGTGGGAAACCTTAACCATCAGGACTTTGTAAAGATGGTTGAGAGCCGCTTGGGCGATGTGCAACCGCATACGGCATTTACACCGGACAAACAAGAATATGCCGGCGGATACTTCAGCGAATCGCGAAAAATTGAACAAGCTCATGTAATACTGGGCTTTAAGGGATTGCCATATCGGACTGAAGATTATTATTCCGGCGTGATTATGTCCAGCCTGTTTGGCGGCGGAATGACCTCGCGCCTATTTCAGGAAGTGCGCGAGAAACGCGGTTTGGCATATACGGTATACAGTTTCACCGCCTCTCATACCGGCAACGGAATGTTTGCTATCTATGCCGGCACAGATGCCAAAGATGTAAAGAAACTGGTGCCGGTCTTGACTACGGAAATAGGCAAGCTTTGCAATGATTTGGTAACCGAAAAAGAATTGCAGCGAGCAAAAACCCAGCTCAAAGCCAGTATGCTGATGGCGTTGGAAAATCCATCAGCAACCGCAGAAATGCTGGCTCGGCAAATGCTGATTTATAATAGAATTATTCCGGTGGAAGAAATGGTTGAAAGAATAGAGAACGTTTCAAGAGAAGATATTTTGCGGCTGGCGCAGCAAATATTCTCGTCCAACCCAACCTATACCTTGTTGGGAGCAATTGACAACCACACCGACTATGAAGAACTGCAAAAACTGTTAAAAGGTTCTTGCTAAAACTTTAGGAGAGTTTGACCATGTCGCGCGCAGAAGATATTTTTCAGAAGCTGATATATTTCGGTGAAGATGCGATTGATGAATTTATTATCAACCGCCAAACCGAGGAGCTGTTTTTGGACTTTAAGCAAGCAGTATCAGACGGCAAAAACTTTACTACTCTGCACCGTGACGACCGCAAAAATCTGGCTAAGGCGATTTCCGGATTTGGAAATTCTGAGGGAGGCGTGGTGCTGTGGGGAGTTGAGTGCTCTCGTGATTTGGAAGTCGGAGATGTGGCAAAAGCCAAAGTCAAAGTTAAAAACGTGCACCGCTTTTTGAGCTGGTTGGAAAACGCAATTTCAGGCTGCACTATTCCCAGTCACAATAAAGTGCGCAATCATATTGTAAGCGTTGACGCAAATGGCGACGGTTTTGTCGCAACTTATATCCCCAAGTGCGATATTGCACCGCTGATGACAACCGGTTCCAACAGCATTTATATTCGTTCAGGTTCCAACAATGTGCCGGCGCCATACGCAGTAATTGCCGGTATGTTTGGAAAAGCTCCGCAGCCGAATGTAGAGCTGATAATGGGCGACCACAAGATTGAGGCGCTGGAAAATATTGATGAAGATATGCTGTACCCTAACAGCATAGACAATCCGCCGGAGCAATATGTCAAAATATCTTTTGCCCTGCAGGCTTCCAACAGCAGCAATGTGATTGCCCGCGAACTATATTTGTCTTGTCGCACGATTGAAAGCGGCGGCGAGTATAACAAAGTGCGTTTTGCCAACTATAATCAGATGGATTCAATACCAGGGGTTGACGGACAACTAAACATCATCACTCGTCCGGAATTGCGACTGCCGCCGCGAGGAATTATTCGTTTTTGCAATGTTGAGATTATATTATCTCCTTATATTGATGAGGATTTTAAGCTGGAAGGCGTTATCGGCGCAGACAAAGCCGCTCCGCATGACTTCAGAATCTATATCCCCAAAAACAAACTGCGCTCATACGTGGCAAGAGTAATCCGCGGCGAAGAAAGCCCTACCATGCTTTTGAACGAATTTTTTAATGAATATGTGTGCGGAGAGCTCTGATGCCAGAAGTGGAAATTTATACCGACGGAGCCTGCTCCGGTAATCCGGGAGCCGGCGGTTGGGGTGTGATTCTGCGTAGCGGCAAGGTTGAAAAAGAACTCTCGGGAGGAGATGCCGCCACCACCAACAATCGTATGGAGCTGCAAGCCGTAATCTCGGCGCTCAAAGCACTCAAAAAAGAATGCAGCATCACTCTGTATACCGACAGCCGCTATGTTATGGACGGGGTTAACCAGTGGCTGCCGAACTGGAAGAGAAACGGCTGGAAAACCACCAACAAAAAATCTGCAGTCAAAAACATAGATCTTTGGCAGGAGCTTGATGCTCTGCTACCTTTGCATGCCATAAAATGGGTATGGGTAAAAGGGCATAACGGCCACCCAGAAAATGAACGGGTTGATCAATTGGCTCGCGAACAGGCCAAAGCCCACCTGCCCCAAGCTAACGGCTAAAGTTTTCTAATATATACTGCAGATTTTGTCCGCTTAGGCTCTCGGGCAGAACCATTCCCTGCGGAAAATCCGGCGCAAAAAGGATATAAAACGGCAATCTATAACGATTATATTCAGACATCAGGCGGTTGATTTTGGGATTAGAAACCCGCTGATTTTGCTCCCAAACCACAATATCTTTTGAGGTCAAAATATTTTGCACCTGCGGAGAAGAAAAGGCAAAAATCTCATTATAGCGGCAGCTCAAACACCAGTCTGCGCTTACTTTGAGCAAAACCTTATGTCCTTGCCGCAAATCTGTTTCTATCTGAGCATAATCCACAACAGAAGTTGATTCCTCCTTGACGGAAGCCAAGTGCATTGCTCTATTGCAACACCATATCAGCGTTATCGCCAAAACCAGCACAGCGATGACATCAATAATTTTGCGCACAATTCCATATAGTTGGGCATCGTTGCCCCGTTCTTCCAAATTTTCCAGTGCCAGACTACGGATGTACAACACCAGCCAAGTAACCGCAATCAGCAAAACAAGCGCCCCCAAAATAGCGGCTCCGCAGCATGATGTCAGCAAAAATATTAAGCGCAGCAGACCGGCAAACAAGGCCGACACCACCAAAACACTGCCGTATCGCAGCCATTTTCCCGGAGGAGGAATAAAATACGCGCTTTGTGGCAAAATGGCAAACAAGGCATAAGGCAAACCGGCACCAATTGCGCCGCAGAACATTACCGAGGCAATTTGCTCCCAGCTTCCGGCAAAAGCCTCATTCAGAGCCTCGCTCAAATACGGAGCTGTAGCGGCTGCTGCCAACACCACCAGCAGCGCTCCGCCGCAAAAACAAATTGTCAATCGTCCAAAATGGAATTTGCCTTTCTTTTGGGCGAACACCGGCACCGCCAGACTTAGCAAGCCCCACCTTTGCGCCATAAAAAGCACTATTGACAACATCACAAGAATCAGAAATCCGGCAGAATTAAATTGCATTCCCCATTCCAGAGGATGTTCTGATATTTTGCCGGCAACCAAGGCACCGGTTAGAACAAATGCCGCAATTGACAGCCCCGCCAATAAACTTAGGCTCTCTTTGCGAACTGCATCATCTTTGACTGCGCCGAATTTGACCAAACTCATTATCCACAACGCCAAAATCGGAAAACCGCACGGTAGCAGATTTAGCAACACACCGCCGATAAATGCTCTAAGCAAAAGCCTTATTTGTCCGTCGGCTTTATCCGGAACAATCGGTTCTTCTGCCCTCAAGACCTGTCTTGTTGATATCTCAGGCGCAATTCCAGCCGCAATGCTCAGCTCCTGTCCGGCGAAATCGGCATCTTTATCAAGAGCGGTAAATCGGGCAGTAATTTTTTTGCCATCAATCACCACATAAGGCGGAGCAAACTTTTCTGCTCCCTCCCCCTCAATATAGGCAGTAAACACCGCGGGAGTCTTATATGCCTCAGCCTCCAGCCGCAACACTTGCGGGATTCTGTCTTCCACCACCAGCCGCTCCAAACGCAGTTTCTGGTTGTCTGCCTGCGGCGCAAAGTTTTTGAGGTATCTCAAGCCGACGGCAACCCTTGAAGGCTCTGCTGTTTTTGCACTGTTCAGTTCAAGTTGCGGCTGCAATGCAACCTTGCGGCAATCGTGTGTATCGCGACACAACACCGCTTTTATATCGGCCTTAAGCAACAACGGCTGCCCGCAATCCTCAACTTCGGCCACAAACGGCGCGGTTATCTGCTCGGGATAGCCAACCACACTGTCTTGATTTTGCAGATACAAGCGGCGGGGCAGCGGCAGACTCAATTTTATGTCGCGCAGATTTTTTGCATCGGCAAAATCTATTGTTAATCCGGAGTGTCCGGCATAGTCACGCTGTAGCAAAAACCAGCCTCGAACCGGATAGAGCTGCAAGGCGCCGCTGACTTTTTCTCCGGCAATTTCCTTAACCTCGCTCACTAAACGAGCTTGCAGCTCCGGTGTTTTAGCCCATTCGCCGACACCGCGGTTATCGGCAAAATTTTTACCCTCAAATAAGCCATGAGTTATCAGGGTTTTCCAGTCCCCTTCCAAGAGCGCTTTTTTTAGAACTTGCCGGCGTTCGTAAGGTGTTTCTAATCCGGCATCGCGGGCGGCTTTTTCTGCGGCAGCGGCCTGATCTCGCGCCGAATCGGAATAAGCCAC
This sequence comes from uncultured Alphaproteobacteria bacterium, assembly GCA_934255405.1. Lineage (GTDB taxonomy): Bacteria > Pseudomonadota > Alphaproteobacteria > RF32 > CAG-239 > CAZU01. The sequence continues at coordinate 1,772 of CAKQNT010000007.1, read as the reverse complement.
AACCTTTTTGAATCTTTTAATTATCAGCGGCTGGTCAGTCGGCTGATATTCCTCAGGACCGCCCATCTCGTATTCGTCATCATCAAAGCTTAGCGGAATATCGTTATCCAACAATAATTTTTGCAGCTCCTGCCGCATCAGGTTGTATGAGCGCCGCAATTGAATGCCGTATCTGAGTGCGGCGGTTTTCATCTTTACCTGAGATTCGGTATATTCCGGATGTATCTCGGCCACATCGTCACTAAAATTCTCGTTTATCTGTTCTCCGGCATATTTTTTATCAAAGACCTCAAGCTCTCGCAAATACTCTTGATATAATTTAGGATAATCATATATTTCTTCCGAGACATCTTCTTGCAAATCCAGAATGATTTTGCCGCCTTCTGCGGCATAAGCCAAGCGTTCCGCCGAAAAAAGCAGACTAAGCGCCAAAATTAACAATTTGAAAAAATGTGTCATATATCTGAGCCAAACTAAAAAAATTGTTTTTAAATTACGATATATTATGTTAGAATACAAGTGTTGTGTTACTTAATGCGGAAATAAAATGGAAAAAGACGATAAATATTCTTTGGTCGGCAAGTGCCTTGTTTCTACCCCCAATATGACCGATGAACAATTTGAAAAATCTGTCATTTATATCTGCTCCCACAGTAAAGACGGAGCAACCGGATTTGTCGTTAATAAAAAAATAAAAGAATTTTCGTTTGCCGATTTGGCAATGCAGCTGCCGATTAATCCCACCCGCCCGATTGCGCCGATAGACCTCTATCGCGGCGGCCCGCTGGACAAAGTGCGCGGTTTTGTGCTGCACTCAACCGACTATCAGCGCGGCGACAGCATCGAACCGGGAGGCGGAATTGCCATTTCCTCCTCAGTTGATATACTGACCGATATTGCCTTTGGAATCGGCCCCAAAGAAAATCTGATAGCCCTCGGATATGCCAACTGGGCACCACAGCAATTGGAGCAGGAAATTATCAACAACTGTTGGCTGGTGGCGCCGGCAAGTCCGGAGCTGGTCTTCCGCACCAAAGATGAAGATAAATGGAATACCGCGCTAACAAGCCTGGGAATCGACCCGTTGCGCCTCTCCATATTCTCCGGCCACGCCTAAAGGTGTACTAATTTTTAGGACAATGAGTCCGAAATTACCTGTCTTTTCAATCGCAAATTTATACTTATAATAAACATTGTCAGCACAGAAGAGTTCCTGACAATGTTTTTTATTTACGGAGGAAGACATGACCACAAATAAACCAATGATGCTGTACGATATTGTTGAAGACCACCTGTCTTTGGTGAGCAAAATTTACCAAAGTTTTGAAGCTCTGGAAGAAACTCTCGGCGCGCTGAAAATGGAAGAACCCCTGTTTATGACCTATGCCGCAAAAAAATCTTTTGCCAACAGCATTATGAAAACTACCCGCGGCGCCCATCACTTTAAGAACTAATCCGCACGGCGGGCGGCGGTGCGAACGCGCACAGCGATAGGCAAGCTGTTACTCACAACTCACTATGTTCGTTGTTCGAGATAGTGCCTGTTTTGCCGACCAGACTCCGTCATTGCGAGGTGAACGTTAGTGAACCGAAGCAATCCATTTTTACCTTAAGATAAAGATGGATTGCTTCTCGCGGCTATCGCCGCTCACGCAATGACCTTGCTCCTTTTTCACCACTACCCAACCCGAGGATGCTGGGCAGCGCCCAGCGGCATTCACAAGCTGTTACTCGCTTGCTCGCCGTTGGCTCGGCGCTCGGGATAGAGTCGG
>CAKQNT010000006.1 GCA_934255405.1 uncultured Alphaproteobacteria bacterium | reverse complement strand
AGGCATGACATGTTTTTTCACTGGATTCCGGCGTTCGCCGGAATGACACCGGACGACAAGTCCGACTCTATCCCGAGTCCCGAACGTAGTGAGCGGCGAGTAAATTCTTGCGAATGCTGCTGGGCGCTGCCCAGCATTCTCGGGCTTGACCCGAGGATCCAAGGTCAACCAATTTGCAATATTACCATCTAGATTTTGGGTAAATCAGAGAGTAAAACAGTGATAAATAAAACAATCTGAACTCTGATTAGCCTACAACACGTTCTAAAGTTGTAAAGACCTTAAGATAATAGCGTTCTCCATGAGGAGCAAAATCTCTAACCCCGACTGAGCGTTCAACTTTTTTTCGAGATGAGCGAGTATAGCCGCTGATTTTGATTTTAGCGACATCACCATTAAACAAATCAATCAAATCTTCTATCTTTGCTTCAAAAACACCATCAACTTCATCTGATTGAATTGCCAATTCCGCCGGTTTGGCTTTTAGTTGCAAAGCATAAGTCGGACAAAATGCCCTAAACTCCCGAGAATTATAACTTTCGACCAAGCGATGAGTAAACAGCTTTTCAAACTCATCTTCGCTAACCTCGAGTCCAAAATTCTCGTCAAATTCACGCACCAAAGTCTGTTTTGCGGTTTCACCGGTCATCAGGTGTCCGGCAACCGATACATCAAGCTGAGCAGGGTATACGGCTCGATTTTTGCCGCGCAATTGCAACCAGACCTTATCACCGTCAATTACCCAGCAATGAGCAACTTTGCGCCACAAACTCTCATTATCGGCCTGAGATTTCATGGCAGTACCCAAAAGATTCATTTCACTATCATAGATATCAATCAATTCGTCCGCCATGATTTATTCTCCCTTAAAAATCATACCTTTCACCGGTTTGCCGTTTTCGGTTCTCAGAACCAACTCTTCTTTAGTTATACGCCCAAATCCGTTTTCCCGCAACAATTTTTCGACATATTGCGGATTATGTTTATACCTTCCGTTCGGCATAATTGAGTAGTTTGCTTCTTGATCAGATACTTCAATAGAAAATATTATCTTTTTATTTTTCAGAGCCTCAATTGTGGCGCTTAGTTCGCCAATATAGCCAAACACATCAGCCGCGATCGCCCAATCAAACTCATTATTATTTTGCAAAAAATCTCCGATATCAGCCTTAATCAGCTTATCATAGAGCCCTTTTTGCGCCGCCGCATCAAGCATTTTTTGGCTTATATCTACTCCGATGAATCGGTTTTCAGGAGTCTTAAGAGCTTCTGCCACCAACCCCGTGCCACAGCCCAAATCCGCAACGGCACCTTTAACATCTCCAGCAATTCGGCGCATAGCCGCCGGAACTGAGTAACCCAAATTTTTGATAACCAACTCATAATTATCAGCAAAATTGTCAAACAGCTTTTCACTATAAATTTGATTATTCTCAACATTTTCTCCTCTCAAAGCCGCCGCAGTCTGTCTGGCAAAGGCATTATCCGGCATCTGTTTCAACCAGTTGTCGGCAATTTTTTTTGCCTTATCAACATCTTGCCGCGACAATAAAATCAGAGTCTCGCTCAAATTAACCGATGTTTCTTCTTGTTCAGGCTTATGCGCCAGAGCATTAAACAACAGCCCCAGCGCCTCATCATATTCACCCAAATCACGCAATATCAGCCCCAAGTTGTTGCAAACTTCTGCAGACACCGGATTGATTATTACCGCCGCGCGATATTCTTCCAGCGCTTCGCTCAAACGCCCCTGGCGCTGCAACATCTCGGCATAATTATTATGCGCATCAAAATTATTGCTCTCCAGTTCAATCACCCGTTTGTAGCGTGGTTCTGCCTCGGCAAAATTTCCTTCACGACTGTATAAATCCGCCAATCCCATCAAAGCAGCCAAATTATTAGGATTTAGTAATTCTGCCTTCGCAAAATAAATTTTTGCATTTTCCGGCTGATTATCATGACAAGAGAGCAGGGCAAGCAATACTCTTATCTCATCGGAAGTCGGCGCCAGCTCTTTGGCTTTTACCGCGGTGCTCCAAGCGTTTTCCCACAATTCACGCCGCATATAAAGCTTGGTCAGATAATAAAAAATCAGAGCTTCTTGCGGATATTCACCGGCCAGTTTTTCCAAATCGACAATGGCTTTGCCGGAATTTTCGCTTTCATAGCTCATTGCCATATTAGCTTTGGCCTCGGCATAATTTCCATCAAGTTGCAAAGCATAGCTCCAGTTCTGTCTGGCTTTGTTCATATCCGAATCTTGCAACAATAAGGCGATTTCGTTATAAGTTTCTTTTACTGTTGGCGCCAACTCTGTCACTTTAATAAAGTTTTCCAGCGCCTCGCGCGGTCTATTGTCCAGCTTAAAAGAAAATGCCAGATTATAATAAAAAGATGCCTCTTGCGGTTTGCCGCGGATTGCCCGCATAAACAAACGACAAGCCTCAGATTGCGCTCCTTTTGCCTGCGCCACCAGTCCCAACAGATTGAGCACATCGGGCTGTTCCGGAGCAGTCTCCAAAATCTGCCGATAAATTGTCTCCGCTTCATCAAGCCTTCCGGCCTCATGGAGCCCGACCGCGTTATGAAACATCATCTCATAAGACATTTGCTACGCCTTGCCTCCGAAATATGCGCTATCTTAGCGTTTTGCGTTTTAAAAATCTACAAAATTATGCAAAAAAGTCTTGATTTCTCCTAAATATTATTATAAATTGCAACCACTTCCGAGAAAGAAGACGGATAAACCGCCTCGTTTGGCAACCATAAGCCAAAACTATCGGGACAATAACCTAACTAAAAAACAAGGATTTATTTAATGAAAAGTATCATTTCTGCAAAAAAGAAAAAAGAACGTCAATATGGCGTTATTTGGGGTGCTCCGAACAGCTCCGTTGCTAAAAGAGAATATGCTCCGGGTCAGCATGGCCAGCGCCACAAAAAGCCTACCGACTACGGTACACAGCTTTATGCTAAACAGAAATTGAAAACCTATTATGGCAATATTTCTGAGAAACAGTTCCACAAATACTATGTTGAAGCTATCCGTCGCTCTGGCGATGCTGCTGAAAACTTGATTGGTATTTTGGAATCTCGTTTGGACAATCTGGTATACAAAGCCAAATTTGTTCCGACAGTTTTTGCTTCTCGTCAGTTTGTTAACCATGGTCACGTATTGGTAAACGGCAAAAAAGTTAACATTCCTTCTTACATGGTAAAAGTTGGTGATGTTATTGAAGTTACCGCCAAAGCCAAACAGATGCCGATGGTAATTGCCGCTATGGAATCTTCCAGCCGCGATTTCCCCGGTTATTTGGAAGTAGACAGCAACAAGTTCAGCGCCAAATTTTCTTTTGTTCCTAAATTTGACGATGTTCCGTATGCTTCTCAGATGGAACCAAATCTGGTTATCGAGTTCTACTCAAGATAGTAGATCTTGTTCTCAAAACAAAATCCTCAGAAGTTGTGCAAACTCTGAGGATTTTTGCTTTAAAAATAACAATAACTGTGATTATATAATACGCATATTTAATATACTTGCCCAAACAGATAAAGGTTCAACCGATGGAAGATATTTTTTTGAACGATCCGCGTCAGACTTCAGCTCAAAACATTGCCCGCAAACAAAAAGAAAAGAAACCTGCAAAGCGGCGCTTTCGAGAATATTTGGTAGACCTTGTTGTAAAAAGCCTGCTGCTGGCGGCTGTGTTTGCTCTGGATTTCACCCTGTTTGCCGAGGCAGGCAGTTACAATCTTTTTAGCTCCGGACAAGAACTGACTCCTGAGGCCGGTTGGATATACGCCGCTGTTGCCGTTGGCTCTTTTGCCCTTATCTTTTTATTTTCTTTTTCGCTAACTTTGCAAAACTTTTTGATTGGTGCGGGCAGTGCCATAACCATGTTGGCAATTTTTAACCAATTTGCTCGTTTTGATCAAACCTCAATTTTGGCATCTTATTTCAATTTGCAACCCTATAGTTCAGTCGGCGACATCCTAAGTCATTATTCTCATTTTGTGCTTGCCGCAATTTTGCTGTTTGCTGTTTTTATATTTTTGACATTTGCCCGCCGTAGCACTCAGGTATATCTGCTTGGAACTTTGCTGCTGATTTGCGGCGGATTGATGAGCGCGGCATATTTCAATCCGGTGTCTCGCCATTTTGACAACAAATCGGCTCTGGGGGAGGAGAGTTCTCATCCGAATGGACGCAATTTTGTATATATTGCTTTGCCCAACGCTCCGACATATCACAAGCTGCAAAATCTTAATAAGGACAACAAAAACAATGAGTTGAGAGAAGCCGCAGACAATGTTTTGGGCTTTTATATGCAAAACAATTTCACCTATTATCCGTATTCCTACATTGAGCAGGGCGATCAACCATATATGAATCTGGCCGCGACCCTCAATCCCAATACCAAAAACGCAACCGACTACCTCCTTTCTGATGTTTTGCTGGACGGGTATTGGGACTTTAATCACCTTGGTAATGAACGTCTTTATCTTAAGGAAAACCGCGTTTTTAATACTTTTCATAAAAATGACTATAATCTCCGAGCCTATCAAAACGGACGTATTGACTTGTGCAACATCAACAGCCGTCTTTCTGCCAACCGCTGTATAGAAAAAGTCGAATTGCCTATCAGTTTTAATGGCTTGGGCTTGTCTTTGCCGCAAAAAATTGCGGTATTATCTTCCGAATGGCTGGAAAGCACGGGGTTAATCCCGAGCATAAGCCCGATATTGGGAATAATATCCTCGTTTGAACGCGAGGTTGCTCCGCTACATTTTCAGACTTCTCAGTTGTCGGGGCTTAATTCCTTCAAACAGCTGAAAATGCTGGCTGATGATATTGCTTCCGACAAGGGCAACAACGCTTATTTTGTCGCTCTTGATCTGCCGTCAGACCTATTTATATATGATGCGCTTTGCAACCTGAAACCAATCTCACGCTGGATTAGTGATGATGATCAAGGCACCCCGCTGATGATGCGCTACGCCGCGGCGGCCGAACAAACCAGCTGCCTCTATGGACAATTAGAAAACTTTATGCAGCAGTTGCAAAAAAACAATAAACTGAATAATACCGTGGTTGTAATTCAGGGCACCAGTGTGCCGTTTTCAGCACCGCTTGGTTTGGAAAAGGATTTGTTTAAATCTTTGCAAAACAATCGTCAGGGCGGAATTGCCATCTATGACCCGCTTAAAGACCAATCTGATATAGACTACCGGCTGTGCACTGCGCCGGCGATTTTGCGCAGTTATCTCTACAAAAAAGATTGCAGCGAGCTGGAGGGCTACAATATCACCGACCAATTGCGCAAAGATATTCTCGCTACCGCTGAAAAACAAAAGCTCAGCAACCGCCAAATTGAAAAATCTCGCAATAATTTTAGAAGTTGGTATTCCTCTTGGGCGGCTCACAACCAAACAGAAAATTTGATGGCGGAAGAGGTTATACCGCTGCAAAAAGCTCCTGATGAAGCAGAGATTATACCGGAAAAAGAAATTAAAGCGGTTCCGGAAGCTAAAACCGCAGAAGAAAGCGCGCCGGAAACCACTGCACCTCAGACTATCAGCGAAGCTGCCAAACAAAAGGCCGTGCCCGTTGCCAAAGAAACCGCGGTCGCTCCAACTCCGGTAGAGGAAAAACCGCTACCCAAACCGGAGCAACTCAAAAACCAGCTCAAAGCTAAAACAGCGACAAAAACAACACCCGCCGCAAAGACCGCTCCAAACGCAAATTCTGTAAATGTTTCGGTTAAAGTGATTGACTCCGCAGACAAATAAAGGCTTAAGCGTGAAAAACTTGCAGACAGATAACCATTCTCCGCTGTATTATCATTGGCATGCTTTTCGCTCAAACCGCCGAGCTTATTGGTCGCTGTTGATTTTTGGAAGTGTTTTTATATTTACGCTGTTTGCCGAACTGTTTGCCAATGATCAACCCTTGTTGGTTAAATATCAGGGACATTTGTATTTTCCGATTTTTCAGACCTACAGTGAACAGGACTTCGGCGGCGATTTCCCCACGCCGGCGGATTATCGAGATAAATATATTCAGCAAAAGATTATGGCCGACGGCTATATTGTATTTCCGCCGTTGCCATATTCATTCAATACTGTCGATTATGATTTGCAAACTCCAACTCCGTCTGCTCCGACTGCCGCACATATCCTTGGTACTGACGATGAGGGTAGGGATATTCTGGTGCGAATTATCTATGGTTTAAGGCTCTCGGTAGTTTTTGCCTTTTTGCTCACCGCCGCCAGCTCTTTTTTGGGAATTGTCAGCGGAGCTCTGCAAGGCTACTTCGGCGGCAAAATAGATTTGATTTTCCAACGAGTGCTGGAGATATGGGAATCTCTGCCGCAGTTGTTTGTTCTTATTATCATTGCCAGTATTTTTGTTCCCACTTTTTGGAGTTTGCTGATTATCATGTTGGCTTTCACTTGGATGAGCCTCACTGGAGTTGTCCGCGCCGAGTTTTTACGCACCCGCAATTTTGAGTTTGTTAAAGCAGCCAAAGCTCTAGGTATAAGCAACCTACGCATAATCTTCCGCCATATTTTGCCCAATGCGGTTGTTGCCAGCATTACCTTTATTCCTTTTATTTTGTCGGAGGCGATTGTGTCTCTGACCGCACTTGACTTTTTGGGACTTGGCCTTCCGCAAGAATATCCGTCATTGGGAGATTTGGTGCGTCAAGGCAAAGACAATCTGCAGGCTCCATGGATTGGCTTGTCTATATTTTTTGTGCTTTCCAGCCTTTTAACCATGTTGATATTCATTGGCGAAGGCATTCGCGATGCTTTTGATTCTCGTAGGAGCCGCTGATGCCGCTACTTGAAATAAATAACCTAACTGTTTGTTTTCACAAGCCAAATAATACAGATTTTTGCGCTGTTAAAGGAATTTCTTTAAAATTGGAAAAAGGTGAAATCTTTGGACTTGTTGGAGAATCCGGATCCGGAAAATCTCTTACGGCCTTATCAATTTTAGGGCTTCTACCATATCCAAGAGCCTACCATACAGCCAAATCTTCCATCAAATTCAATGGAGTGGAACTAATTAACAATCCACATCTTGAACAATATCGCGGCGGCAAAATCGGATTTGTTTTTCAAGAACCAATGTCTTCGCTCAATCCCTTGCACACGATTGAACATCAAATTGCCGAAACTTTGATTCTTCACCAAAATATGACCGCAAAACAAGCGGCTAAAGAAGTTTTGCGTTTGCTTAAATTAACCGGAATTCCCAACGCTCGCCAAAGAATGAAGGCTTATCCGCACGAGCTTTCCGGCGGACAGCGCCAAAGAGTTATGATTGCTATGGCTATTGCCAACCATCCGGATATATTAATTGCCGATGAACCAACAACCGCCTTAGATGTTACAATTCAAAAACAAATCATCGATTTATTGCTGAAATTGCGGCAGGAACTCGGTATGTCAATAATATTTATCAGTCATGACTTACGCTTAATCAATCGCATAGCCGACCATGTTGCCGTTATGAAAAGCGGTAAAATTATTGAATCCGGATTATGCAAAGATATTTTTGAGCACCCGCAAGAAAGCTACACTAAAAAGTTAATTAACTCACATAGCGAATTGATAAAAAACAATATTATCAATAGTGATGAAGTCGTTAAGATGTGCAATATCAGTGTCAGATATCCATTGCGCAAAAACTTTTGGGGCAAAGTTACTGAGTGGCTTGATGCCGTAAATAATGTATCGCTCAAGCTCAAATCTGGTCAAACTTTGGGAATTGTTGGTGAATCCGGTTCCGGAAAAACCACTTTAGGACAAGTCTTGTGCCGATTGATTCCGTTTGAAGGAAATATCTTTTTGCATGGGCAAAATTCTCAACAAACTAAGTTTAAACAATGGCACAAACAAATTCAAATAGTTTTTCAAGATCCCTATAATTCACTAAATCCGCGCATGAATATTAGGCAAATTGTAGGCGAGGGGCTCAATACCCATTTCCCTCAATTAAGCAAAGAAGAGAAATTACAAAGAATTAGCCGCGTATTGGAAGAAGTTGGTTTAACTGCGGCAATACTCGAGCGCTATCCTCATGAATTTTCTGGCGGCCAAAGACAGCGGATTGCCATTGCCCGCGCCTTAATCCTAGAACCGGAAGTTTTGGTCCTTGACGAACCAACATCAGCCCTAGATGTTACTATTCAAGCGCAAATACTCAAACTTTTGCGCCGAATACAACAACAGCGCCAAATTGCCTATCTGTTTATTTCTCACAATATGCAGGCAATTCAAGCTATCTCCGATGAAATTGCCGTTATGAAAGACGGACAAATTATAGAGCAGGGAGATTGCCAACAGATTTTTAACAATCCCCGGCATGAATACACCAAACTTTTAATCAAAGCTTCGGCTTTATAATTAGTAAAAGAAAGGAACTAACATGAGCAAAACAAAATCATACTTTACTATTCTGGCCATTGCCGTAATCATTATTGCTGCCGGCTACATTATGAATATTGCCGCCATCAAGTCTTTCACCTCCCAATGCCTGACTTTTGCCGGACAAAATATATTATCCGTTAGTGCGGCAGTCTGCGCTTTCATCTTCTTGGGCAGCAAAAACTACTGGCTGATAATCCTAGGTTGCGCCATCGCCGCCGCTTTTATTATCCAATTTGCAATTATCGGTCATGGAGCAGGGGCAATCACCATCGCCGCCCGAACTATTGCATTCATTGCAATTGTATTCTTAATGAATTTCATAAAAGTATTGATTAATAAATAAGCCAATTTAACACAGGCAAACGAAGGATTCTCTAGCTTTGAATCCTTCGTTTTTTATTGCCTGTATTCTAATCCTAAGTCTTTTATCAGCGGCATAAAATCCAAAGCCGCAAATTTTATTTTTCATTTCAGAGTGTAGCACACGCTAATTCACTAATGATATTATAAGCATTTAATTTTCTGACCGCGCTAATCTGAACAATATATTTTATCTCAAATCCACCTTAACTCTGACAGTACGAATTTTGTCAATAGCGTAGTTCGATGTCGCCAAAGCCTTATTTTCCGCCGCATCGCATGATAGGGCACGCCAATTCTGCTCCTCTTCCTCACACATACTTTTGTCGCATAATATATGTTATGAATAGTAAAACAGCAAAAATTTAAATAAGGAGTTTAAAAATGAAAATATTTATTAAATTTAATCTTGAATTACACCGAACGCTAAAAATAATTTGCGCTCTCACAACGAGGAAAATTTATTTTAAGCTGAATTTATACGTCACTTCATTCTCAGTGCGCCATAAAATTTAGTGTTTTGTATGCTAAGCTCGCTAATGCAATTTTTGCCTTTTATGCCGTTTTTAATCAACAGCAAGCTCTTTCCTAAATTCTCGCATTATAGTCTTGCTCAATAATTTTCCGATATGCCCGCGTTCTGGCACCATAATTAGCTTTGACTTTGGCAGCGCTTTGTGCAGTTGATATGCTCCAATCGGTGGACATACAAAATCCAAACGATTATGAACAATTATCGCCGGTATCTCTTTTATTTTATTGATATTATTCATAATTTGCCGCGGTTGCAGAAAGAAATTATTTGCACTGTAATGCATAAATACCCGATGTGACGCCAATTCTTTTTCCGTAAGCTCAATCTGATTGTTCCAATGTGGATTTAGGTTGCCGCAAATCCGTTCGTACCAACCATAATAATTGGCGGCATCAAGCTGTTTTTTGTGGCTTTTCGATTTTATTTCCGCTGCAAAAAACTCTCTTATATCGCCTTTGGATTTACATTCCAGTTCTTCCACAAATTCAGGATAAAACCAACGGCATCCATCAAATTCCCAATAATTACCATTTTCATCAGCCAAAAATATTTGAGACAGCAACAATTTCTCGACTTTTTCTGGATACCTTTCCGCAAACAAAAGTGCTAAAGCCGAGCCCCAAGAACCGCCGCGCAACACTATTTTATCTTTGATTTTCAATTCTGTAATCAAATACATTGCATCATTAAGTAAACTTTCGGTAGTGTTGTTTTCAAGCTTTCCGGTCGGCAATGAACTCCCGCACCCGCGCTGATCAAACATAATCACTCTATACTTGCGCAAATCAACAAATTTTGCCTGATGAGGACGGCACCCTCCTCCCGGTCCGCCATGAAAAAACAAAATAGGCTTGCCTTCAGGATTGCCAAACTCCATAAAAAACACCTTATGCCAGTCTCTTGATGATAGATAACCAGTGTTATATGGTTTGGGCTCAAATAAATTTTTCCACCAATTTCTCATCATGTTGCCTCAAATAATTTGCAATTTTTTTACCAATTCAATATATTGTCTCTATAAAATAATATAATGGAACTACTACATGTCAACCACGATTGGATTTTCTTCAGAACTTTATTTCATTGAACCGCAAGATATTCTCAAACTTGCAGATACTCCGGCTGACATAGCGGCTAAAATTCGCCCTTCTGATGAAATCACCGTATTGCTGGGCAATGTTGATTCTAACACGCCGGATACATTGGTCTGCGGGCGCTGTGCCGTCCAAAACGCAATTGAGCGCAAGGTGCAGCATGTTGCGGTGCGTTTTGTTTTTGTTTCCAATATTGCTCCGTGGAACATATTGCCGATATTTTTCAAAGGATTACGCCAGTATTTTAAATTTAAAAGTTCGGGCATCTACCACACCACCCTTCAGCACCTTAGAGATTTGCACATCGAACGAGGTTTTCGCAATGCTGAAAATGCCTATGATATATCCAAGCGTTGGCATATTTCGCCGCAAGAACGCATTAACAAATACAACCAGCTGGTCGAATCTATACAAACCAAAGGGTTCGATGACAAATATCCAATTTCCATAATGCTCTGCCGCCGTTGCGGTGTCAAAGATTGTGTTGATGACGGACACCATCGTATCGGAATTTGCGTTGAACACAACATTGAGCGTATTGCGATATGCTTCCGTGCTGCCGGCACTTTGCCACATGGCATTCAGAATATTTTGCTCAAAATATTTAATTTATTTCCCAAACTTCCGGATTAGCGGGGCTTGCAGCCGCAATAATTTTGATTATACAATCCCAGTTCTTTAATCAGTTGCGCGCGCAGTTCCTGACGTCCGCCTTTCCGCCCTTCTATTTCCAGATACGATATTCCCGTCTCTGCCGCAGCCCTGGCCGCCGCCCGATTGACCTGCGCCAAATCCTTATAACGAGACACTCCCAGCACTGAGGCAACCGCCTCAAAACCATTAGCCAGAGCATATTCCATCACTCTTTTAAGCCGCATATAGAAGCAGACATCACACCTTTTGCCGCGCTCCGGTTCATTCTCCAAGCCCTTTGTCAGGCTGCACCAGCGCTGATTGTCATATTCCAATTCAATAAAAGGCACGCCATAGAGCTCGCAAACCCGTTTGTTTTCATCTGCGCGTTTGCGATATTCCGCTTCCGGCCTGATATTCGGATTATAAAAAACCACGGCAAAATCTTGTTTTTCTTCCGCCAAAATTTTTATTACGGCACAAGAACAAGGTGCGCAGCAGGAAAGCAGCAAAAAACTCATTTTCATATTCCTTTCAACTTTTCATTATAAAGATTCATTAAAAATTAGCAAACTATATTTATAATTTTCATTCAACAAACGAGGCAAACATGGTTCAATATAAAAATATAGTAATTTTAACCGGTGCCGGAATTTCTGCAGAATCCGGACTGGCGACTTTTCGCGCTTCCAACGGACTGTGGAACAATCATCCGGTAGAAGATGTTGCTACTATTGAAGGGTTTGAACGCAATCCGGCTTATGTGCATGAGTTTTATAACGAGCTCAAACAAGAATTAGTAAAAGCCAAACCCAATGCCGCTCATCTGGCTATTACCAGATTACAAAAAGAATATCCAGCTGAAATCAGTGTGGTAACGCAAAATGTTGATACTCTGCATGAAAAAGCCGGCAACCAAAATATTTATCATATTCATGGGCAGATTAATCAAGCTGTGTGCCTGAATTGCGGACACATTTTAGAAACCTTTGGCGATGTTGACACCGAGACCGTTTGTCCTCATTGCAATATTGTCGGCATGATGAAACCAAACATTGTGTTCTTTGGCGAAAACCTGCTTTGTATGGATAAGGTTGACCACCTGCTCTCCTCTTGCGATCTATTTCTTTCTGTGGGCACTTCCGGCGTGGTCTTTCCGGCGGCGTCGTTTGTTCAGATTGCCAAATACAACCACGCCCATACTCAGGAGTTCAACTTGGAACCGACCTCCAATAATTACTATTTTGATAAACATATCTATGGCAAAGCCGGCACCACCCTGCCCGCATTTGTTGAAGAACTGCTCAAAACCCGATAAGGAGATTAAAACTATGCCAATTTTGTTGCAAAACGTTAGTTTCGACCATCAGCTCACAGATGTTTTGATCGATGGCAATCATTTTGCCAAAATTTCTCCGCTCCAACAGCCCCAACCAGATTGGCAGATAGTCGATTGTATCGGCAAAGCAGTCCTTCCGGCTTTTTACAACAATCATTCTCATGCCGGAATGAGCCTGTTCCGTGGCATCAGCGATGACAAAAATCTTTTTGACTGGCTCAATAACGATATCTGGCCGAGAGAAGCCAAACTCACTCCGGAAATGATTTACACCGGCACCAAATTTTCTATTTTGGAAATGATAAAAACCGGCACCGTATTTTTTGCCGATATGTACTTTGCTCCGGAGATGATTCTCAAAGCCGTTGCCGAAACCGGCATACGCGCCGCTGTTTCTCTCAGCACTTGCGATTTGTTTGATGCCAAACGCCGCGAGGCAGAACAAGCCAAGATTGAAGAATATATGGCATTGCCAAATCCGGCGCCGGAACTCATAAGCAAAGTTTTAACCATTCATGCGGTCTATACTGCCTCGGCCGAACTCATTAAATTTAATGTTGAAACCGCCGCCAAACATAATCTGCGCTTGCATATCCATGCTTGCGAAACCCTAAAAGAAGTAAAAGACTGCTATGCCGAACACGGCTGTTCTCCAATAAAATATCTGGACAAACTGGGCGCCCTTACCGACAAAACCATATTGGCGCATTCGGTATTTTTAGATGAAGAAGACATTGATTTGCTAGCCCAAAAAGGCGTATGGCTCTGTTCCAACCCTTCTTCCAACTACAAGCTTGCTTCCGGTGTCTTTATGTTGCAAAAACTGCTTAACCGCGGTTGCCGCATTACCTTAGGTACTGATAGTATGGCCTCCAACAACAATCTTAGCATGCTGGATGAGATGAAGTTGTGCGCTCTCTCTGCCAAAATTCAAAGCAACGACCCCACTGCCGGCTCAGCTGCCGATGTGTTTAAAATTGCCACCCGCAACGGAGCCTTGGCTTTTGGGCTAGATGCCGGTGAGATTGCCGAAGGCAAATTGGCCGATTGCATTTTGGTTGATCTCGACAACCATTTTCTGGTTCCTGACTATAACCTTATTTCCAATATGGTTTATTCTGCTGATAGCTCCTGCATAGACAGCGTAATCTGCAACGGCAAAATTCTTATGAGCAACCGCAAAGTTGCCAAAGAAAAAGATCTAATTCAACAGGTTCGCAAGCTTAGCGACTTTTTCCGCGACTAAAAAGCCAACGGATCTTTGCTGTTTGCCTTTTTTGCCGGCATTGACAACGAATCATTGCCGGCTTTTTTAGCAGGCATTGCCAACGGATCACCGGTCATTTTGTTTCCTTCCAAACCCTTGCTATCTTTGAGCCAGCTGTCAAATTCATCTTGAGTTTTGTTTTCACGATAACAATCTCTACCATTGCATTCCCAGGTTTGCCCGTCTTCATCTTCAATCTCGACCAATGCCAAGGCGCTGGTGCTTAGGAATATTCCAACCAACAGAACTAATACAAACTCGCGCATTTTATTCCTCCTTATTAATCCTGGCAAAAACATATTCATCATGATATTCGCCATACCCATAGATTCCGTCTTTAGCAATTCCCTCACAAACAAATCCACTGCGTTTAGCCACTTCTGCCGAGGCCAAATTTTCAACATCGCACCTTATCACCAATCGGTGGATTCCTTTAGCAAACAGCTCTTGGCTCAACAAAGCTACAGCCTCTGAAACATAGCCGTGTCCGCCAGACTCAACATCACGATAATACCCCAGTTCTGCCACTCTGCGCTCATAGTCAATTGTATGCGCGCCGCCTGCCCCGACCAATCGACCGCTTTGCTTGTCCAAAAACACATATTCAAAATATTTGCTCTCTGTAAAGGCGGCAAAAAACATCTCGCTGATTTTACTTACATCAGCTACAGACTTTGTGTCGTCTACCCAAAACAGATACGGCCGCAAAAACGCCCTGGAACCATCAATCAGTTCCCAGATTTTCGCGTCATACTGATGATTGCGCGGCACCAACACCACCATTTGCCCGACAATCTTTTCGGGCATTGCAAATTTGTTCAAGTCTGCTCTCATTTTGCCACCTCCGATACAAAAATTGTAGGTTATATTTACCCAAAAGCGACTATTATCTTTAGGTTACCCACAAAAAACAGCCCTGTCAAGCGGCAGGGCTGCAATAGAAAGCGGAAACAATTATTTGCCGCTATAGGCTTTTTTATAAACTTCCAAAACCAATTCTTTGGTGCACGGACGCGGATTTCCGCCGGTGCAGACATCAGCCATCGCCGCATCTGCCAAAGCTTCCAAGTCTTCTTTTTTAACACCGATTTCTTTCAGTGTCTTAGGAATATTAACGTCTTTTTTCAGTTTCTTAACCGCTTTAATTGCCGCTTCGCGATATTCGGCTTGTTTCATCTTATCAACATTTTTCACTCCCATTGCGCGGGCAATCTCGCGAAATTTGGTTCCGGTGTATGGAGCATTAAATTCCATCACATACGGCAGCAAAACCGCATTAGCTATGCCATGCGGAGTATTATAAAACGCTGACAACGGATGAGCCATACCATGAACCACGCCCAAGCCGACATTAGAAAACGCCATACCGGTAACATACTGCCCCAAAGCCATGCCCTCGCGTCCGTCGGGATCATTTTCAACCGCCTTGCGCAGATTTTTAGCAATCAACTCAATTGCTTTCAAATTCAGAGTATCCGCCAACTCCCAAGCCGCCAAAGTTGTATATCCCTCAATTGCGTGAGTCAAAGCATCCATACCGGTAGCGGCAGTCAACCCTTTGGGCATAGAAGACATCATATCCGGATCAACAACCGCCACAACCGGAATATCGTGCGGATCCACACAAACAAACTTGCGACGTTTTTTCTCATCGGTAATCACATAGTTAATGGTGGTTTCGGCTGCTGTTCCGGCGGTGGTGGCAACGGCAATCACCGGCACACTCTTATTTTTGGTCGGCGCAACGCCTTCCAAAGATACAACATCGGCAAACTCCGGATTATTGATGATAATACCGATACCTTTGGCCGTATCTTGCGGAGAACCGCCGCCGATAGCAATCATATAATCAGCCTTGGCTTTCTTAAAAGCTTTGACGCCTTCCTGCACCACTTCAACGCTCGGATTGGCTTTTACTTTGTCAAACACTTCATAAGCCATCTTGTTTTTATCTAACAAATCGGTAACTTTTTTAACCACCTTAAACTTTACCAAATCAGCGTCGGTAACAATCAGCGCTTTCTTAAAACCTCTTGATTTTACTTCGGTAACAATCTCATTGACTGCCCCATGCCCGTGATAACTGGTTTCATTCAAAATAAAACGATAAGCCATTTTTTTTACCTTTCGAAAGTTAAAAACCAAACTGTAAATAATCCTAAAATCCAAATATTTAAACAATAGTAAACAAACGCGGATTTTTGACTATATTAAAACTGAAAAATATTGTTATAAGGCTCTTTACATTTGCGGCATACAGATATAGATTGTCTCGGTTTGTAAAATGAGGTATATAGATGATTCAGGATATGACAGTCGGAAACCCGACTAAATTAATAGTTAAATTTGCAATTCCGTTGCTTATCGGCAATATTTTTCAGCAGCTTTATAATCTTTCAGATATTGTTATTGTTGGCAAGTTGCTTGGTATTAATGCTCTTGCCGCTGTTGGCGCAACCGCACCGGTGTTTTTTGTGTTTCTGCTGATTGCCTTTGGCTTCACCGGCGGACTTACCGTAATAACGGCACAGCGTTTTGGAGCCAAAGACTACAAAGGATTGCGTTCATCTGTCACTCACAGTCTGATAGCCTCTGTTGCGCTTAGTCTCTTTATTGCGCTCTCACTTATGCTTTCATTGCGTCCGCTTCTAAGACTTATGAATGTCCCTTCAGAGATTATGGAAGATGCCTATACATTCATGCTTATCCTCTCCGGAAGTTTGGTAATGATTGTGTTTTTCAACTTACTCTCAGGCTTTATCCGCGCGGTTGGCGATAGCAAAACTCCGCTTTATTTCTTAATGTTTTCTTCAATCGTCAATGTTGCGCTTAATCTTTTTCTGATTTATGTCTGCCGCATGGGAGTTGCCGGCTCCGCTACCGGAACCTGCATTGCCGTAACCTTATCGGTTATTGCCTGTATATTATATATAGAAAAGAAATTTCCCATTCTTCACCTCTCCAAAAAAGATTGGAAATACAATCCGAATTTTATGAAAGAGCATTTATATGTTGCCATTCCCATGGCGTTGCAATTTGCAATATTGTCTTTGGGCATTTTGATTCTGCAAGCTGTTTGCAATTCCTTTGGTCCCTCTGTTATTGCCGGCATGACTGCGGCTCTCAGAGTAGAACAACTCGCAACCCAACCGCTTTTGGCGATTGGTTTGGCAATGGCAACTTTTTCTGCCCAAAACTGGGGCGCCGGCAAATTCACCAGAGTCCGTCAGGGAGTTCGCTATTCCGCGCTGATGTCGTTGGGCTTTAGCACCATAATTGCCCTATCTGTCAGATTTGGCGGCGAGCAAATTATCGGTATGTTTATCCGCGGCAACAATGAAGAGGTTGTTAATATCGGTCGCCAATATTTGGATATCAGCACCCTGTTCTATTTCTTCTTAGGTATGATTTTTGTCTTCCGCAATACCCTCCAAGGTATCGGGCGTTCTTGGATTCCCTTGCTTGCCGGCTTTGTGGAACTGGTTATGCGCTCACTTGCGGCCATTTGGCTGGCGCAACAAATAGGTTATACCGGATTATTCTATGCCAGTCCGATTGCCTGGTTAGGTGCGGGTTTGGTTGTAAGTATCGGCTATTGGCTGACCGTCCGCCATTTTAGCGGTGGACGGCTCAAAGCCTACA
Organism: uncultured Alphaproteobacteria bacterium; assembly: GCA_934255405.1. GTDB lineage: Bacteria > Pseudomonadota > Alphaproteobacteria > RF32 > CAG-239 > CAZU01. The sequence goes on along the minus strand of CAKQNT010000006.1, from coordinate 81,968 downwards.
TGCATGCGGAAAACTATCTTTGCAACGCTCCGGCGGAATAAGTCTATATTACGCCGCGCGCCAAATTGCCGCAATATGAATCCGACAAGCTCTCAAATTTGCGCATTTTGCTCCAGATTGCGGCGGCTTGGCTTGCAGTGTATTTCTTATATGCAAAACTAACCCTATAGTATGCCGGATTAATTGCTTGAGCATATTCACTCAAACAATAAGGACGCTTGTCAAACAGCATAATTTGACAATCCTTGGAAAGCGCCTCATATTCTCTACCCTCTTTACGCAGATTGAGCCAACGGATGCCCCGCGGACAAACCTTGCATTCATTGGTGCGAATACAAGCGGCGCTTCTAAACAACGGCATATCGGCATATATATCCAAAACCATCGGCAGTGGCGCTTGTCGGGTCAGAGCTTGCATATTAGCCAAGGTGTCTTCCGCCGCCAAATTAGCTCTGGTTGCTCCCATTTGCTTCGCCATAACAACGGCTTGCGTATTAAGCATATACAAAGGAGCGTCGAATGCCAAATCAATGCCTTTTTCCGGCAAGACTTCTCTACCCCAATAATTTCCAATTGTCCATTTGCAAAAACCTTGCGCCAACAGTTTTTCAATTAATGGTTTCCAAACCCCAACTCGACGATTAACCGCCGGCAACACCAGACGGATTTTGTTTTTGGGCAATTGTTGCAGAACCGAGATATCAAAATTCTCATTCAGCAAAACTTCTATTTCTGCAACCTCGTTCAAGTCAATATCCGCCAAATTTGTTATGTCATCAGTGCGGATAATCCATTGAGTTTTATCAACCTTAGCCGGATTACCAGCCGCGGGCAGTTTTCCGTGTTTATTCTCCGGCTCGATTTGCGAATATAATTGCCGCCGCAATTCATTCATCACCGAAACCGGCACAAACAAATTTTGCGGATTTTCTATCTCCAATCTTCCCAATTTTATCGCCGCATCTCCGTCTTTAGCAAAAGATTTTTTCGCAGCTTCCGCAACTTTTTCCGGATATTCTGCCGGAGCAAAATTGCCATTGAGTTTAACCGATAAATTATTGCACTTTGCCAATATGTTATTAGAAGTAACTTCAACTTTTACATTAACTTCGGGCTTCTGCAGATATTCATTCGGTTTGGGTTTGGTATAATCATAAGCGCCTTTCACTGCGGTAGAAGACGCCAAATAAAGCTCCATTCCTTTTGTCAACTCCGGTGTCTGTGGCGGCAAACCGATTTCAACCTCCTGCCCTGTTTTTGCCTCAAAAACATTTTTACCGTTTTCTTTCAGCTGCTGGACCGAAAAACCAAACGGCTTCTCCATTCCGGGAATCTCAATTTGCAAGCCATCATAGCGCCCGATATTGTGCTTGGTATGAAAAACAATGCTTCTTTTGCCCAAACGTTCGATTTTGCCCACCGACAAACCTCGATGCCCGACAAAATTGCGTTCAATTACCGCTTTATCGCGACCATTAAAATGAAATTTGCACCACGGACGAGAGAATATTTGTTTAATATTTTCCGCTCCGTTGCCCACATCTTTACCATCTAGAAGGCGCCGATAATAATCGGTTACCGCGGCCACATACAACGCCGTTTTCTTGCGTCCTTCAATTTTCAGCGAAGTCACCGGCATCTTGAGCACATCGGTCTGCAACGCCATATCTTTCATTGAAAAATAGTGTGCTTTTCCGGCCTCTCCATCAAATTCTGCCCGACAAGGATACAAGCACTTACCCCGATTGGCGCTGCGACCGCTCTCCATTGAAGAAAACAAACACAATCCGCTGTAAGAATAACACAACGCCCCATGAACAAAAGCCTCGGTTTCCAGATTAGGAATTGCCGCAATCTCCCTGATTTCCGGCAGTGTCAATTCTCTGGCTACCACCACGCGTGAGAATCCCAGCTTTTGCAAAGCCAAAGCGCCTTCCTTGTTGTGCACCGCCATTTGCGTGCTGGCGTGCATTTCCAACTCCGGATAGCTTTCACGCACGATTCTTGCCACTCCCAAATCCTGAATAATCAAACCATCGACACCGCAACGAGAACAAATATCCAGCGTAGACAGCAAATCCGGCAACTCGCTCTCTTGTACCACAGTGTTTACCGTCACATATACCTTGCGGTTCAAAGAATGCGCATAGCCGACAAAGCGATTAAGGTTTTCCTCATCAAAATTAGTCGCGGTAGCTCGCGCCGAAAACTGTTGCAGCCCCAAATATATGGCGTCTGCCCCATAATACAATGCGGCATAACCGGCCTCAATATCTCCGGCCGGCGCCAACAATTCGGTTCTGGCTTTAGAAGCGGAAGTCTCTTTGTCCATTTTCAATTTCACTCAAATGTTTAACTACAAGTTCGCGGACTTTTTCCTTTGGAATTTTGCCCAACTCTGACTGAATCATCAGGTTTCCAAGTTCTTTGGTCTTGTCCGAGGCATAATCAGTTAGATATTCCTTAAGAGTCAGCAACGCATTAGGATGGCAACAGTTCTGAATTTGTTTAGATTTGCAAAGCTCCATAAATCTATCTCCGGTGCGCCCTTCTCTATAGCACGCGGTGCAAAAGCTCGGCACATATCCCATGCTCATCAACCAATAGATTATCTCGTCCAAAGTTCGCTTATCACTCACATCAAATTGTGCTGAATTTTCATCTTCAGGCTCCGGCTTGTCATATCCGCCAACACTGGTGCGCGATCCGCCGCTGATTTGCGAGATTCCCAAATGCAACACGCGTTCGCGAGATTTTTGGCTTTCACGGGTCGAAACAATCATACCGGTATAAGGCACGGCAATTCGAATGCAAGCAACAATCTTGGCAAATGTATCATCATCAATGCCATTGTCAAAAGTTGACGGATCAATATCATCAGCGCGACGGATTCTTGGCACACTGATAGTGTGCGGTCCTACTCCGTGCACCGCTTCCAAATGCTCAGCATGCATCAGTTGCCCGACAAATTCATAGCGGTATGACTCCAATCCATAAAGCACGCCCAACCCCACATCGTCGATTCCGCCTTCCATAGCGCGATCCATTGCTTCGGTATGATATGCATAATTATGCTTAGGTCCGGTCGGATGCAGTTTTTCATAAGATTCTTTATTATAAGTTTCCTGAAACAGGATATAAGTGCCGATTCCCGCTTCATGAAGTTTGCGATAGTTTTCCACCGTGGTAGCGGCAATATTCACATTAACACGACGAATTGCGCCGTTTTTGTGCTTGATGGAATATATTGTTTTAATAGATTCCAAAATATACTCAATCGGATTATTTACCGGATCTTCTCCCGCCTCAATCGCCAAACGCTTGTGCCCCATATCCTGCAAAGCAATAACTTCCCGACGAATTTCTTCTTGAGTCATTTTTTTGCGGGTTATATGCTTATTAATCGCGTGATACGGGCAATATACACAACCATTAACACAATAGTTGGAGAGATACAACGGCGCGAACAACACAATACGATTGCCATAAAAATCTTTTTTTATCTGCTCTGCCAAAGCATAAATTTCCTGATTTTTATCTTCCAGCGTGCAGTCCAACAAGACCATCGCCTCACGATGAGACAAGCCCTTACGCAACTTTGCTTTTTCCAAAATTTCATCAATCAGAGCCACATTGTTTTTGTTAGCCTCGGCATACGCCAAACTATCCACGATTTCCTCATGGCAAATAAATTCTTCGGCTTTAGCCGATTTGGGATCATACATTTCAAAACCTCTTTCTTATGGGTCAGATTTCTCTTCCCCGTCAGTTAAAACAAAAACTATTTATCGCAACCGGAATATACCGTCTTTGCACTAACGCCTTTCAGATTGCCGATTTTTCCTGCCATCGCGCTGATTACATCATGCGGAGCATCAATCGCCACACTGATAATATTCATATTTTTAGCTCTATAAGGAATTCCCATACGCCCAATAATATATTGAGCGAACTCATGCAGTATTTCGTTTAGTTCGGCAACCGAACCAATATCTTCAACAATAATTCCGATAATGGCAATCTTGCTATCCATGGTCTTCTCCTTTTATGTTCATAACACAATACTTCTAACACAGTCGCTCCCAAAAAACAAGTAGATGTTACGGCATAATATAGACGTAGATAAAATTTGACAAAACCATAAATTTGTGCTTATCTTATGCTGAATTAATTATCTTTATGTTTTACTTAAAATTATATAATTATGAAAATAGAAAGTTGTCTTGGGGTATTGCTTTTGGGCATCTTAATAATTGCCGTTCCCGCAATTTGCTTTATTGTTCCTCAAATAAATTGGCTGGGTGTACTCATTTTAGGCTTCTATGCGTTTATCGTCATAGAGTTTATAGTGGAGAATTGTTACATTCACATTCACCACAAGATTGCCCCCGAATCAATGTTTGATGAACAGGTAGATGCCACCGGTTCAGTATTAGGCTGGATGATCGCATTGGCAATCGTTGGCGCCGGTCTGTATCTTGTATTCCGTTTTCTTTAGCGGATTATCACATTACTCCCAAACGGTAGAAGTCTAAAACTTCTGCCGTTTTTTATTATCAGCCAAACTTATTGCTATTGACATTTCAGATATTTAGACACAAAATAAAGAAAATTTTATTACAAATATATTATTAACCATAAAAAATTTATATTATGATAACCTTAATTACATTTTTGCTTTGCACTATAGTTGCTGCAATAGCTTATTTGATCGGCAAACGTTTTCCGCACGACGATTGCTGCGCCAACACCATTAGTGTCAAACTATCGCCGCGTTTTTCTCTAAATCCCAAAGAGCACTTGCTCTTGGACGGTCTCTTGCTCTTGAATGAGCACATTGACTACGATGACGAGATTTGGCATTGCTATTTTTCCAAAGAAGGCGATGTCTATATCAAACGCACACTGCTCGGACGCAGTGTTTTCTGGGTGCATTTTGCCCCTAATGGCAAAAAAGTTGAATTGTTAAAGAGCAATGAGATAAGCGATCTGCTCTATTGTGGAAAAATCGGCGCTCCGGTACATTATCTGGTAGATGCCGAGAACGGACATGATCTGACAGTCTTTCTCAAAAGCTGATTCTCAATCCGGAACCTCTCAGGCTCCGGATTTTTTTCGCACTTTGCTTGACAAAATTTTCCACAAGCACTATATTGTATAAACAATATTAATTATTATAAATTTTAACAATATGACAAAAATTATTATGTTAGGTTGCGCCTGCATTGCCATGCTTATCGTCTCTTTGGTGATTTTGTTCTATACTCAGCACAAGCTGTCAACTTACGCAAAAACCGAAGATGACGAAGACGATGATGAAGAAGATGAGGAAATCAGCATTGTTTTGGCAAGAGTTTTTTCACTCAATCCCAACAACCACTTACTGTGGAACAACCACTTGCTTGGGAACAATTACTGGGCAACCGGTGAAGACGACACGTTCGACGATACTATCTGGAACGTTTTAATCTCTTTAGACGGAGATGTATATGTCAAGAATAGTGCGCCCGGCAAACATGGTTGGGAACACTTTGATCCAGATGGCAACGATTGCGGAATGGTCAGCAACCTTGAGGTAAAAGCGCTAAAATCTCAGAAACAAATTGGCTTTCCTATAGCCTATGAGACTGATGAAAACGGCCAAAACCTAGCGGTAACGCTCGACATTTGAGGCTATAGAAATCCGGTTCCTTTATGGTTCCGGATTTTTTGTGTTTGAATCTCATTCCCGCGCTTGACAAAAATCAGCTTTAGACATAAAATAGCGAAAATTCTCTATTATTTACCCTTATAATTTTAAAAGAAATGAATGTAGCATTTTTTATTTTTCTAGCGTTTGTGATTGCAACTGTGTCGGTGTATTATTTCAACAACCGACTTCAAAAAGAGTATTTACAAAAGACAATGTCTGTTGAGCTGAATCCGCGTTTTTCTCTCGACGAGCACGGGCATTTGCTTTTGGATAAACAGCGGTTGCATGATACAAAGGGCTCTGTATACGCAGATGAGATCCAAGAGATTTTCTTTACTTCTGATGGCGACGTGTTTGTGCAAAAACTTACCTCCGCCGGCGGTAAAGATGAAATCGCGTGGGAGCACTACATCGATTGTGCCAAAACCGAAGTGCTCTCTGAGCAGGCGATGAATGTGATTGTCTGCCTGCGAGGTGCTTTCAGCGCGTCTGATTTTTACCTCTTTGAAACAGACGGCAGAGAGGTAGTCACGATAATCTTCAAACGTCAGTAAAATGACGAATATCAATCGTAAAATCCTCGCGCCGCATTTCAACTTCAAAAAAAGGCATGTATCTTTATGATGCATGCCTTTTTGTTTGCCGTTAAGACGTTCTAATTATCGCGATAACTCTTAAAATCAACTAGTTCGCCATCAAGGTCAATTTGAGAACTGCGCCGACAAGCACCGCAACGCCCAATATCAGCAATGGCGAAATTTTTTGCGGATTCTTAGCCTTTTTTAACTTTTTCATCACTTGTTCTCCAAGATTAAAAAACAAACTTATTAAAGCACAGTATCCGCCAAAAGCAAACTGATTTTAGCCTTCCGGCATTTTTTTGCACATACCTGATTGACTTTTGAAGCTCAAACTATACTATGAATAAAACTGGTTTTTCAGAAAGGCAATTGGCTATGAACACCTCCACATTAAAGAACTGGCGCCCTTATACCATCAAAGAAGAAATCTGGAATTGTCTTATCCACGGAATTGGCATTGCCTTGAGCATCGCCGGACTGGTGATGTTGGTAGCGCTCTCGGCAGCAGAAGGAAATGTTTGGGCGGTGGTATCAACCGCAATATTCGGCGCCTCTATGATTGTGCTATATACCGCATCAACTGTTTATCATGCGGTACCCAATCAAAAATGGAAGAAGAAGCTTAAAAAATTTGACCATATTTCAATTTATTATTTGATTGCCGGTACCTATACGCCTTTTTTGCTGGTCAATATGCGCGGCACAGTCGGTTGGACTTTGTTTGGTATTGTCTGGGGTTTGGCGCTGATTGGCACTTTTCTCAAACTTCTAACCTCCGGCAGCGGCACCAAGGTCTGGTCTATCGGGCTATATTTGCTGATGGGCTGGATGATTGTATTTGCTTCCAAAGAGTTGGTAACTGACTTACCGAAAATCGGATTGATATTTTTAGGTTTGGGCGGATTATGCTATACGTTGGGAATTGTATTTTATGTCTGGAAAAGCAAAAAATACACCCATGCAATTTGGCATTTATTTGTATTAGTCGGAACCATTATGCATTTCTTTGCAGTGCTTTACAGCTGTGTTTTAAACTAACGCATTAACATCAATCCTCAACACAGTTATCTCCGTTAAAGCTATAATCTGTTATGGTGTTGCCGGTTATGGTAAACAGGGTTTTGCAATAATACGGACCGTTTTGCGGTGCCGTAGGAACACCCCACTCTGTGTTGTCAATTGCCGGATAGTAAATTTCTGCCGAATAAGGATTATTACCATCTGCCGAATTAGCCGAATATTGCACATAAGTCAGCACTTTTTGGCTTGGAGTAATATAAAACACGTTTTGCGGCAACCCCCAAGACTGAAACAAACGCTCTTCTGATTGTCCCAACCATGGTTGCAGCGTATCGGCATAGTTTTGACTTCCGGTATGGCAAGCGGTTAAAAATAGTATCAGCACCCAAAATTTGCGCATTATTGCCTCCTTTGCGTTCAATGTAGTCAGCAAGAATACATTTTCAAGCCATTTTGCTCATAACAAAAAGCCGCCCCAAAAAACGGACGGCTTTTTAATGATTTGGTAGTAATGAAATTATTTTCCAAATATACCGAAAGATTTCACCTTGTTTTTAACATCACCGACAACATTATCAAGGTTTTCTTTTGCTACATTTTTCAAATCATTTAAACCGCTCTTAACCACAGTTTGTGAAGCGGTGGTCAAAATTTTGTTAAGAATCTTGGTAACCGAAGCAACCACACTCTCGCCTTTTTTCTGCCCGCCGATATCGGTCAAGATAATTTCCGGCAGTTTAACATCTACCAAACCCTTATCTCCGGGGATATTGCTAACCGCCTTAAGTTCGCCCTCTTTTACCGTAACTTTGCGGATAACAACCTGTTTGGAAGCGCCTTTAGACTTAGCCTTTGTTTCTTCTTTCTTAGGTTCTTCCGCTTTATTATCAGAGCCGGAAACTGTGTTTTTAGCAATATTGGCTTGCAGTTGTTTAATATTGTTTTGTGTCAAAGACAACATCTCATAAGTAATCACCGGTTTTTCAATAGTAATATCTTCAACCACAATAGTGTTACCGGACAAGCTCTTCATATCAATTTTAACCGAAACACCGCCCAAAGACAACAGATTCGCACTTTTGTAGTTGGCCGGATTAGCAACTGCCAAACCTTTGATAGAAACAGAGCCGCTCAAAGGAGAAAGACTAAAACCTTGCAAACTCACCTCAGTGCCGGTAATTTCAGAACCATATTTATTGACAGCCTTTTTCACTATCGTTTCAAGAGAACACCACACGATAGCCAAAGCCACGACAACCACGGCTAACAGCCCGAAAAATATACGTTTTTTCATTTATCAATCTCCTTTAGTTAATACTGCTGCAAATTTTATACTATTTGCATATTTTGGCAAGGCAATTTTTAATGAAAAAAGTTGTTGCAAATAAAAAAAATAGAGTCTATATTCCCCACTGTTAAGATTATGGGTGCGTAGCTCAGTTGGTAGAGCAACTGACTCTTAATCAGTGGGTCTGGGGTTCGAACCCCCACGCGCCTACCATAACAAAAAAGCCTGCCTTGCGCAGGCTTTTTTGTTATGTATAGAAACGTTGGGTAAGAAGCCCAGACACTGGGGTTCGACTACCAGCGAAAGCGATACAGGAGTATCGCGGTCAGCCAACGGCTGATGAGCGCCAGTGCAACTCAAGCGTAGCGTAGAGTAACCCCTCACGCGCATTTATTAAACCTCTGCCTTGCGCAGGCTTTTTTGTTATGTATAGAAGCGTTGGGTGAGAAGCCCAGACACTGGGGTTCGACTACCAGCGAAAGCGATACAGGAGTATCGCGGTCAGCCAGCGGCTGATGAGCGCCTGTGCAACTCAAGCGTAGCGCAGAGTAACCCCTCACGCGCATTTATTAAAATCATATTTATTGTGAATGTAACAACCATTACAATGGCAGAGAAACTTCAAATATTGTATATTCCCCTACCCGAGAACGGATTTTTATATTGGCACCAAGTAAATCAGCAATCCGCTTAATGATATTGAGCCCCAAACCGGCTCCCATCGTGCGATTGCCTTCAATATCTTTGTTTTGGTAAAATTCCTCAAATATTTTTTGCCGCTCTGCTTTGGCAATACCTATCCCGTTATCGGCAATGCGGATTTTGAGCAAGCCATGCTCTTTGGTACAACTCAAAAGAATTTTGTTTTTGGTATATTTCAGCGCATTTCCCATCAAGTTGCGGATAATACGTTCCAGCAAAACTTCATCGCTGAAAACATAAAAATGCCGCAGCCGACACAATATTTTAATATTCTGCGCCGCCGTAATGTAGCGATATTCGCGGCAAAGCCGACAAATTAATTCTCCGATATCAAAATTTTTCAGCTCCGGAATAAAACCGCCGGCATCAAGCTTGCCGATATCCAGCATATTGTCCAACAATGTTTTGAGGTTAGCGGCAGAAGCCGAGATTCTTTGCACCAACTGTCGCTGCGGTGCGTCCAAATTTTCTTCGGCCAACGCGCTGATAAACAAATTCAAAGCCTGCATTGGCTGCCGCAAATCATGTCCGGCTTGAGCCAGCAGACGGCGGCATTCGGTTGGATTATAAAAGCTATCTACATTAAAAAGTTGTGTCATTTCTGAGCTTGTGTGGAGCTGATTGATGCCGAAAGCAGCATTTCTCCCTGAACAGCCGGTATTTTGAAATACCAACCATCATAAAAAATGCGGTGCTCTCTGATATAATCACTCACCCGGCTTTTTGCTAGAGGCGCTGTCGATAAATTTATTTTCAGCCAATCTTCATTAGCGTCAGAAAACAACGCATACTCGGCAATCAGCCCCTCAAACGACGTCAGTTTAATCAAGCGGCGCTGCGGATAATTATCTGCAACAAAGCTTTCTTCTTTAATCACATCTTCCGCCATTATCACAGATGTCAGGCTCAGCAGAGATTTAACGGCATTTTCCTGCTGCGAAGAGGCGCCAAACATTTGGTGCACATTATCGCGGCTGAGTTTGATTCCTTTAAAATCCACCGATTCGACACTATCTACCGGAAATTCTGCTATTGGCTGCAATATCCACGATGTTTTTTCCATCGGCAGTTTGAATATGCCGTCGGCCAACCAAATTTCTTGTTTTTTGGCGCGTCTTACAAAATGATATCTATCATCAGCAACAGCTTTGCCCACGATTACACTATCCAACAACTTATCACCGGCGTATGTTTGCACCAATACACCATTTTTTTCACTAAGCAAATCCGCTTCGGCATCAGCCGCTGAATAATTTTGCCGACTGTAAAAAGTTGAATTGTTTATATCAGACAACAACCGATTAACCGTTCCGGTATCGGCAAAATAATTGTTAAGCTCTTTTACGGTCCAAAATCCGTCTTTTTGTTCCAACGTTATTGTGTCAAACGGAGTCACCAGCTTAATACGGTCTAATTTGCCGATTGCAGAATAAGTTTCGGCAAACACTAATTGCCCGTCCGATTGTTGCGGAAATTTCCAATCAATAAACAACAACGCCGCAAACATCAGCAGCAACGATGCTGTCGCAACATACAAAGAACTTTTTATCATCATTTTAGGCATTGGCTATCCTTTCGACTTGACGGAGCAAACGACGACGCCTCAATGCAAATACAAGCATCCACAGCGCAAACACAAGCATTTGGAGAAGGAAGTTACCCAAAGTATAAAATCCCAACAATAATTTTACACAATTGATTTCTGCTGCCCGCAACCCGCGAAGCTGTTGTTGCATTTCTGAGTGTTTGAGCTCCAAATTATCAATATTGCGACTTGTTTGCCACGATGGCGCCTGCCCTTTTAACTCCTGCAATTTATTAAGCTCTGTCAGTTCTCGCCCTGTTTTTTCTAAAGTTTCCTCCACTGCGGCAATTTCCGCGGCATACTTAAAATGTGCATGATAAGCCAAAATATCCATAACAGAAATTCCTCTAATGCTTTCTTTTTTGGGAGCAATGTTCAGAATTTTATCATTACCGGTCAAATAATCCGCAGCCCGTTCGACAAAGTCCATATTTCCGCTGGCCGGAACAAAGTCATAAACACTTGCGGCGGCAAGATTGTTGTTCCATAATTTAGCATCAAGAAAATCACTGTCCGATACCAGCAAAACCTTGCCATCTTTAATCGATACGCTCAAAAACGGAATTTTGCTTTCTTGAATCAGCGGATGATCATAGAACGAGGAAAACTTACCCTCTTGCAAAACAATCAAAGGCAACGGCTTATTGAGAGGAGTATAATTTTCCATTGTTTTAGCAAAAGAGCCATACTCCAGCCAAGATGTATATGATTCTCCGCTGTCTGCCGAAGTTGCCAGCAAAATATCTGTTTTATGCCCCTCTGTCGGCATTGGCTCAAAATATCCCGCGGTATTAAAGGCAAAAGGTTTCAAGCACCTAACTAACGGATGAGAGTTTTCCTCTGCCACGGCGTTAATCCAGAACGGATAAGACTCGGCTTTGCCTTCAACCGCCAGTGAGCGATTATGCAGATTATCACCGGCTACCACATTATCACTATAGGCAATCCCCAAATTTTGCAAAAAGTCCTCCAGATTAGAGCGTCCATTTCCTTTGCCTTGCTTCAACAACTGTTCTTCCGACAGCGGATCCATAAAAATCATCAACCTACCGCCGCGCATCAAATATTGATCAATGGCATAAACAGCGGCGGCAGAAAGATTACGCGGATTAATTACCAACAACAAATCCGTACCCGCAGGAATAGTTCCGATTCCGGCAATCAGGCGGTTTAATTTATATGCCTGCCCGAGAATTGCGGCAAATGGTTGGTCAATGTTGCTGTCTCCAAAAGTTCCGCCATTTATCGATGGCAAAGAAGAAATAATGCTGATAACCGGCGGACTATAACCGGATAACCGGCTCAAAACGCGGCTGATATCATGTTCCAAATAGGCTCTGCGTCCGGATTGCAAATGCGGAATTGTTGCAAAATTACCTTGTGAATCCGAAATTGCCAACCCCAACATCGTTTCATCGGGCTGTCTGGTAATGCCGGCTTTTTGAGCCTCAACCTCTTCTCTGCTCAAAGGTGAGACTTTTACTGTGTGCAAGCTCAATCGATTGTGCGATTTTTGTTGATATTGCTCCAGTAGGCGCACTACATCGTCCAAATAATTTTTGTCTTTAAGATTTTCCGAAAAATACAACCTGATAAACAAATCATTGAAATTGCGGTTCAGCCAATTTTGAGTTTCTGCGCTAAGCGTAAAACGTTTATCGCGGCTGCTGTCATATATAAATTGTCCTCCAAGCAAAGATATGGCAATATTCAAAGCTACAAACGAAACTATCAGATTAATCCCCAACAAGGCCGCTCCGGCTTTAGAAACAAACCGGCGTTCCAGTGCAAAAACATTAAGCCAAAGCGCGAAAAACGTCAGCGAAACAAAATAAAAAATTCCGCCAACGGATAATTGTCCGGCAATCAAAGAGCTAAAATTGCCACCCAAATTAAGACTTTCGGCAATCCGCAGCAATACTTCAGAAGAAAAGCCCAGTGAGCTCACCATCCAGCTGAAGTCAATCAGTGAGAACCCCAAACACACGGCCAACGCCACAGCAAAAGCACTTATGGGGTTCGCCGTAAATACTGTGGCGCACATACTTAGCGCGCACAAAGCCCCGCAAAGCAACAAACACACAACATAATTTTGCAGCACTGCCCAATTATCAATATTAGTCAACACTGCAGAAGATACCCACAAACCGGCAGTGGACACCAGCATCAGTCCGCACAAACTCCATACAGCCAAAAATTTGCCCAAAACCAATGCCATGCTGCTAACCGGCAGGCTTGCGGTGAGTTCAAAAGTGCCCTGCCGCTTTTCATCAGCCCAAAGTTTAATAGTCATCGCCGGAATAATCAAAACCAATATATCTGCCTGCAGGCGAAAAAATGTGAGCATTGCCGGATCTGCATTTGTCAAAAACTGACTGCGGAAAAAAGTTATACCAGCGGTAATCGCCGCATATATTGCAAAAACCAGCATTGCCATGCGGCTCTGAAAATATGAACAAAACTCTTTTTTGAATATTTGCATGGTATGAATAAACATCGGCCGACTCATTTTTCAAAAGTAACGGATCTAAACGCGGTTTCTATATCATTGGAAGGCGTGAGGCTCTTAAGCCCGTCAGGGGTAGTATCACAAATAAGCTTGCCGCGATGCAGCAACAATACTCTGTCTGCATAGGCTTCAACTTCTTCCATAATATGGGTGGAAATAAATACGGTATGGCGCCGCCCGTAATTGCGCAAAAAATCTCTGACCAAAAACTTCTGATTCGGATCAAGCCCCTCAGTAGGTTCATCCAGCAACAAGGTTTGCGGACGATGGATTAGCGCTCCGGCCAACGCCACTCTCCGCTTAAAACCTTTAGACAAGACTTCGCATTTTTGGCTCATAATCCCGCGCAAGCCGAGCTCCCAACTCAAAGAAGCCAAATTATCCACAAAATTTTGTTCCGACAAGTTATGAATTTTAGCCATAAAATTAAGATACTCGGCAACTGTCATTTCCGGATACAAAGAGCCGGATTCCGGCACATAGGCAAAAGACCTGAGCGCCGCCAGCCGCTCCGTTTCAATATTGTGCCCATTTATCAAAATCTCCCCGCTGTCTGCCGCAATATATCCGCAAATCAGGCGGAACAAAGTAGTTTTTCCCGCTCCGTTTGGCCCGAGCAAAGCCGTTACGCCATTATCTTCAAGACAAAAATTGACCTTGTTTACGGCTTTTATATCGGCAAAAGATTTTAATAAGTTTTTCACAACCAACATAGTATTATTTCCATATTTGCTTTTTGTTTGGCAAAAATATTATATTAGTTAAATAATGACATTAACAGTTATTTTCAGTTTTCTTTAACAACTATTTTCATTTTTCAAAATATTGGTGACAAAATATTTATTTTGCATTATGAATATTATCAGATTTGAACAAAAGGATTGTTGATTATGCTGATAAAAGAGGCTTACAGCCGCGAAGAAACCAAATACCTGAAAATCGGTTTTGGAGTGGCTCTCGGAATTTTGGTAATTGTGGCATTTTGGATTATGGCCAACCGTCGGGTTACCCATCTGGAAGAAGGTAATTATTACCCGATTGAAGCGCGTTTCAACCGCACAGACGGGCTGCTTGTCGGCGATTTGGTGCGTTTGGCCGGTATGAATGTCGGCAAAGTGGTAAGCGCCCGATTGGACGACAACTTTAAAGCTATTTTAACACTCGAAATCAAAGACACTGTCAAATTACCCGATGACAGCAGCGCGTCTATCGTCAGCTCCGGTATTATGGGCGCAAAATACATTGAAATTGAACCCGGCGGATCAGAAGACATGATTCCTGCCGGCGGCGAATTTGCTTATACGCAGGACGCGATGGTCATTGATGAGCTGCTGGATAGAATCATTGGTATCGGCAAAGCTAACCGCAAATCAAATAAAAATTTAGGAGACAAATAATGAACAAAAGACCGGTTGAAACAATTATGGGTATTGTGGTATTGGCAGTAGCGGCGTTCTTTGCCTATTTTGCCTATAATGTATCTGATTTGCAGGTGGTAAAAGGCTACAACGTAACTGCAAAATTTCTCAAAGTCGGCGGTTTGACGGTCGGCTCCGATGTGCGCATCAACGGTATTAAGGTTGGAACTGTAATTGGGCAGTCACTTGATGACGAAGATTATACCGCCGAAGTCAAAATGAGTTTGTCTTCAGACATTCATCTGCCGGTTGACAGCGAAGCGGCAATTGTCAGTGATGGTTTGGTTGGCGATAAATTTATCAAGATTGAACCCGGACACGACAAAGAGTTCTTGAAAGACGGCGATATTATGAAAAACACCAAAGATTTCAAGACTCTGGAAGATATGGTCGGCGAAATTATCTTTATGGTAACTGACAATGGCTCTGATGAAAACAAATAAGCTCTTTGCCGACACGGCCTTAGCACTCTTGCTGTCAACTGGGTTGGCTGCAGCCGCTAATATAGATACCAACACCGCGCGTATGCAGGCTATGGATAAAATCACCGGACGGGTCAGTGAGATTGATGTTCCGGTCGATGGTGAAGTTCAATTCGGGAGTTTTTCTATTGTTGTGCGCAAATGCGTTACCCGCTCGCCGGAAGAAACCCCTGAAAACACAGCCTTTGTAGATGTTGTAGACAACTATAATCCCGAAAAACCGGTAAATATATTCAAAGGATGGATGATGTCTTCCACCCCTGCCCTAAACGCGGTAGAACACCCGATTTATGATGTGTGGTTGCTCAAATGCTACAATACAGATACCAAAGGCAAAAAACTTTTGACTCCTGATGAGCTTGCAAAACGAGATAATGTACCTATGCAATTAACCGAAAGCGCTCTGCCGGAAGCAGACAACAAAACTGCTGCAGACGTCACGGTTGAAACCTCTGCTCCGGCAACATCAACGGCAGAACAAAGCGTAACCGCAGCTCCCGAAAACGCGGCTGAAAAACCTCAGCCTCAAGAGGTTGTATCTGTAGTAGTGACCGGTGCCGATGAAAATACGGTGGAAGAAGATGGCGCTCCCAAAGCTCTGTTGCAAATTGAACAAGTAGAGACTGAACCTGCATCTGAGACTGCACCCGAGCCGGCGCCAACAGCAGAAACCGAACCGATTACAACAACAGAATCGGCAGCCAAACCGGAAACCGCTGCTGAAACTCCCGAAGAAGATGGCTTTATCAGTTTTGAAGATGAAGAAGATAATTCAGAATTGAGTGCCGAGGCTCTGGCCGGCGAATAATCAGCGCCAAAAGTTTTTGGTAAAGATTACCAGCACCGTCATAACTTCCAAACGACCGAGTATCATTGCAAAAGACAATATATATTTTACCGTGTCGGACATTTCGGCATAGGTTCCACTTGGCCCAATAGCCTGAGTTATTGCCGGACCACTGTTGGTGATACAGGCAATTACCGCGCTGAAAGCAGTCACAAAATCATAACCGCAAATTGACACTATAAATGTCAATATCGCAACGCTGAAACAATATACCGCCAAAAATATAAAAATTGAAGAAGAAACCTGCGGACTGATAGCTCCTGCCCCGATTTTGAGCGGCGCCACTCGGTTAGGCTCGGTAGTGGCAATAAAGGAGCTCTTTAGTTGGGCAAACACCACCTGCCAACGAAATATCTTGATTGAGCCAGAGGTAGAACCGGTACATCCGCCAGTCAAAGAAAATATAATAAACACTGTGCCGGCAAATATGCTCCAATTCAAATAATCGGTGGTGGCAAATCCGGTGGTCGTAACAACCGAAGTTACATTAAAAGCCGCCTGCCGCAACGCCGTTGAAAAGTCATAAATCCCGCTCCACCAAAGCCACAAAGCAACTCCGGCAATATACAGTCCCAAAACTTTTGCAAAAACCGCAACTTGCGATGTGCGCAGGGAATGAAAATTCTTGGTTGCCAATAAACTGTGATACAAGGTCAATGGAATTGCTCCCAAAAACATAAAGACAGTCAGCACCCATTCTATGGTTGGACTATGAAAAGCCCCAATAGAGGCATTTTTGGTTGAAAATCCTCCGGTAGCAATAGTTGAAACACTTTGGCACAAAGCATCAAACCACCCCATTCCGGCAAATTTAAGCGCCAACAGACACAGCGCAATCAGCGTTATATAGACAATAATAATCCTTTTAGCTATATAGCTGATTTTAGGCAAAAACTTCTCATTAACATCAGAATTTTCGCGTTGAAAAATCTGCATACCGCCAATTCCCAAAAACGGCATTAGGGCAATTGCAAAAATCACAATTCCTACCCCTCCCAATCCATGCAACAATGCCCGCCACAGCAAAATTGAATGGGGCAGTTTTTCCACATTAGGATAAATTGTCGCACCGGTAGTGCTGATTCCGGAAGCGGCCTCAAAAACAGCATCAGCAAGATTGGTGCCATATAGCAAAAAAGGCAGCGCTGCCAGCAACGCCACCGAAAACCAGCTGGTTACCGTTAAAAGATAGCCCTGCTGCAAAGTAATATTCCGCAGTTTATTGTTGTTTGCCAAAAATAAAGACAAACCGATAAACAAAGAAACAATCGCCGAGGTAACAAACAAAGACCAATTGCTTCCGGTATAATAAATATCTAAAGCGGCCGGCAGCAACATTGACAGCCCCAATACGCTGATAAAGTATCCGCTTATCATTAATACCGGTTGCCACATCGGAACTATCTCCTAATCCAAAGCAACGTTTTTAGATAATCCGCGTTTAACCAACTCGCGATTCAGGTTTATACCATCAACACTGCAGAGCGCTGTAGCAACTCCCTGATAGGTATAGGCCACAATTTGGCAAAATACATTTTTGTTCAACGTTTCGCTATACAAAAATTCAAAAGCGGCCGCCCCGTTTGCAGACTTGGGATCAGCATAAACACCATGCATAAACATTGCGATAGAGCCGATTTTGAGCTCATTTGCACTGATAATCGTTGCGGCGCCGGAAACAGCTTGCGGTTTTTCCAAATATTTGAGCGGAAGTTTCTTTTTTACCGGTTCGGTTTGCTGCGAAACAGCAGCCGGCAAAACTGCGCTCGCAGGCTCTTTTGCCACTACCGGAGCCATATTTTGCAACGCCTCCGGCACAATCACCGGAGCTGATTTTGCCTGTTCAAACATAGTGCGCGAACTTTTTTTAACTGGCACTTCCACAACTTTTGCCGGCGGATTCTCAGATTCAGGAACCGCAACCATCGGCAGACTGTCAGTAATAGTTTTGGCCTTGTCGGCAACCGTGGTGCTGATGGCATCAGATGAGCTCTTAAGCTGCTGCCAATACCACAAATGTACTTCTGCCGGTTTGATACCGCGAAAAGTCGGAGCCAAAAACATCACCAACAAAACCAACAAAGTCCACAGCGGCTTACGTAGCGGAAATGTTACCAGCAAAAACAGACGATGAAAAAACTTCGGCCAGCCTCTCAACGGACCGATATAGTCATCATCTCTTTCTCTGCGGCGCTTTATCATTATTTTTGGCTCCCATATTTTTGTTTAAGTTCTTCAACCCGTTCCGGAGTAATCCGCTCAAACAGCGCATCGCCTATTGTAAACGGAGCGCCCGCTTTAACGGCGGCAATTTCTTCAGCCACATCAAAGCCTTTAAGCGACGGCATATCCTCCGCCTTCAAGCCCAAACGTTCCAGCATAGCGGCAGAAACAGCAGGCATAACCGGCGCGCTCAAAATCGCAAAAATGCGAATCAGGTTAATACATATATTCAAAATAGCTGCCGCGCGAGTGGCATCTGTCTTAATAACCGTCCATGGCTCGGTAGTTGAAATATAGTTGTTGCCCTCAACCCAAATTGCTCGCAACTCGTTCATCGCCTTGCGAAATTCCATCTCATCCATATATTTGAAATAGTCATTAACTCTGGTTTGTAAATTGGCAATCAGGTCTTTTTCCGCCGTGGTCAACTCGGCACAAGCCGGAACCGTATCGCCCAGCTTAGAAGATGTCATCTTCAGCACGCGAGAAACAAAGTTACCCAACACGCCATTAAGGTCTTTGTTGATTACGGACGCAAACAAATCAAAGCTAAACGAAGAATCCGAACCCTCCGGAGCATTGCTCATCAACCAATAGCGCCAATAATCTGCCGGAAATTCCTTGATTGCGTCTTCCGCAAAGATTCCGCGTTTTTCTGACTTAGAGAATTTGCCACCCTCATAAGTCAGATAGCTCATACCCTTAAGATAATCTACCATCGTCCAGTTTTCGCCGGTGCCGAGCAAGGTCGCCGGAAATGTAATTGAGTGATAAGGAACGTTGTCCTTGCCCATAAATTCCACATAGCGGACATCTTTGGCATCAAGCCACCAATCTTTCCAATTCCGCTCTGCCGGATTCTGATCTGCCCATTCCATGGTAATGCCGATATAGCCGATTGGCGCATCAAACCAAACATAAAATACTTTGTCTTCATATCCCTCTTTGTTTACCGGAAAACCCCATTTAAGGTCACGGGTAATACAACGCGGCTGCAGTCCTTCTTTGAGCCATTTCTGAGCAATAGTATATGCCACATCAGGCCAGAACGGCTCTTTGGTCTTGAGCCATTCGCTCAGACGTTGTTCAATTTTAGGCAGATTCAAAAACAGGTGTTTGGTCTCTCTAACTTCCAGATTAGTCGAACCGGAAATTGAGCTTTTAGGATTAATCAAATCTGTCGGTTCCAATACTTTGGTGCAATTTTCACACTGGTCGCCGCGGGCTTTTTCATAGCCGCAATAAGGGCACGTGCCGGTAATGTAGCGATCAGCCAAAAACATTTTATCATCAACCGAATAAACTTGTTTGATTGTGCGCTCTTCTATAAAGCCGTTTTTATCCAACTGCTCAAAAATATGATATGTCGCTTTTTTGTTCTGTTCGCTGGAAGTGCGCCCAAAATAATCAAACGAAAGATTAAAGTCCTTATAAGTCTGAGCATGGCGGGCATGATACATATCGCAATAAGACTGGACGTCCATTCCCTCTTTGAGGGCACCAACCTCAGAAGTTGTGCCGTGTTCATCGGTACCGGCAATATAAAGCACATCATTACCCTGCATTCGCATATAGCGCGCATAGATATCAGATGGCAGCAGACAGCCAACCATGTGGCCAAGGTGCGGAACGCCGTTAATATATGGCAACGCCGAGGTAATCAGTACTTTAGACATTTATAAAATCTCCGAATTTATTTGTTCTTGTTTTTACGGGAGCGATTTTACAACATTTTCCAAATATCTCAAGCATAAAAAAACCGGAATTGCAGGATTTTTGCCAACAAAAAAGCCTGATCAACAGGCTTTTGTTTAAGCTTAAATTTTTGATAAAAACTCCGGCAGTTTTTTGAGTTTGGACGCTCCGGCCGCTCTAACATGCCCGCCGCCGCCGAAAGTTGCGGCAATTTTAGAAACATCAACATTGTCTTTGGTTGTATAGAATGACAAATTCCACAAATTATTTCGGTTCATATAGAAGTTACACATAAAATCATAATCCTTAATATTCGGCACCGAATCAAAAAACTCCGAATACCCCTGCGGCATATTGGCGCAAATGCATTTATACCCCATATATTTGCTGTCAAAAGCCATACTATGCACCAAACGGATATTGCGGATTTTTATCCATGACAATATACAATTTCCTTTTTCGACCATTTCCTCAATATTTAAGGTGCCGTCGAGCAAAGAATCCCACGTGTCATCGGTTGGACGATTTACGCCCAAAGATTGGAACGCATATTCAAACGGCCGCACCCGCTGATCGCGCAAATCAAAAACATCGTTCAGCCCCAGCAGCACCACGCCTTCCGGAGCCGGAACCTGCGGATTAAAATATTCCCAGGTCAAACGTATAGCCGCCGTTCCAATCCGACGCAACCCTTTAATCTCTTTTTGTCCGCCTTTAGCCATAGCCTTGTCATACATATAAATAACCGAGGCATGATGATCAATCCAAGTCAAATCTTTAGTTTCGTTTAATTCAAACATAAAATCCAATGGCAAAGCAATATCGCAGATAACAATTTTATCATGTTTGCGAATTTCTTCAAACGGTATATCCATATCGTGATTCAATCCCATAACTTCTGCTTCGGGAAATTTGCGTTTGACAATGGCAGCAGAGCCCTTGCCGTCATGATCCGCAATATGGTATATACACAACATTTTATTTATTCCTTTATAGTTCTATCTTCATATTATCATACGCCGGAATAACGTTTTCCGGAGCTGCTTTCAACAAAGCATCATAATCACATTCGGTTGCCATGTGGTTAATAATAACCTTCTCAGGATTAATTTTTTCTATATAAGCCAAAATTTCATTCCAACCGGCGTGGTAGGTTTGCCCGTATGGAGTCGTCAGCGGCAACACCAAAAGTTTTACCTTGTGCTGCGTAAGCTGTTTAATCGTCGAAGACGGCATCTTCTTAAAATCAGCAATGTGGGCAACCTCTCCGTCATTAAACAAATAGCCATTAGACGGCACATTGTGTCCGCATAGTTTCAGCGGCGTAATCTTTACATCTTTGATCCAAAATTCATGATTACACTTAACCTTGTGACCAACCAAACTCGGAGAACTTATTACATTTTTGACCTTTTTAGGAGAAGATATAAGATACCCAAAACGTTTTTTAATTGTAGAAAGAACATCTGCAACCGCATAAAAATCCAGATTGCAATGGTTGATACGATTTATCTCCCGCAAATCATCTATACCATGCAAATGATCAGCGTGTGAGTGAGTATAGAGCACCGCATCAAGTCTTCTGATTTGATTATCCAACAGTTGCATCCGCAAATCCGGCGATGTATCCACCAAAATTTCCGTACCGTTAAAATTATAATATGTGCCGATACGGCGGCGCACATTGCGCGGATTATCCTTATCGCAAAATCCCCAACCATTGCTCAAAGACGGAACTCCGGGGGCAGCGCCCGTGCCGGCAAAAATGACATAACTCATTTATAGTCCCTCCGCCCCTTATCACTGGCTTTGCGGAACAAATTGCAAAAATTATCAGACGTAACCTGCGCAATCTCATCAAAAGACATATCTCTTATCTGCGACAATTTTTCGGCCGTATAGCGCACAAACGCCGGCTCGTTACGGTGTCCGCGTTCGGGAATCGGCGCCAAAAACGGCGAATCTGTTTCCACCAACAACCGATTCAGCGGCAGCGTGGCAAAAATATCCCGCAACTCACCGCATTTGTTAAAAGTAATCATTCCCGAAGCAGAAATATAAAAACCGATAGAAAGAGCAAATTCAGCAAATTCTTTCGAAGAATTAAAGCAATGAATTACTCCGGCAAACGGCTTTTTCTTATATTCTTCACCCAAAACTGCCGCCATATCATCATCAGAATCGCGGTTATGAATAATAATCGGCAAACTGCTTTCTTGCGCCGCTCTTATGTGCTCGCGCAACAATTTTATCTGTAAATCTTTAGGCGCATAGTCATAATAGTAATCCAAGCCGGTCTCTCCGATTCCGATAACTTTTTTGTGCTTGGTATGCGGCAAAATATCTTCTGCTGTCAGATTCGGGTATTCGGCAGCATTGTGTGGATGCACACCTACAGCGGCATATATAAACGGATACTGCTCAGAAAGCGCCAACTGATTGGGCAACTCGTCCAAATTATTGCCGGCATTCAGAATCATATTGACTCCGTTTTCTCTCGCGCGGCCTATAATTTCGTCCATATCATCTTCAAAATCATCAAAGTCCAGATGGCAATGACTATCTACTAACATAACTTCCTCTTAAATTTTTTTGCAAATATTTACAATAATATTTATCAACGCCTGCTTTTTATCAAGGTTTAAGCTATCGGTTTCGGCAAATATCTTGATAGCGGCACTCCAACAATCGGCGGTTTCCGTAACTTTGTCGGTATGTTTGGCTTTCTCACTCAAAAACTTGAGAATCAACTCCTCTGTCAAATCAAAACTTTCTTCAGAAGCAACCGCTTCTGCGCAAAAATCCAGCACATCTGCGGTCTTAAAATGACTTCCGGCAGAAAGCAAAGCGCACAAATCATCGTACCTGCCGGCAGCATCATTATCGGCATAATTTATTGCCTTGCCGATACTACCTGAAGCAATCGCAGTAATTTTTTTAACCTGAGCCTCCGGAAGATTCGGACGATAGCGGCGCAAAAGACTGGCAACCTCAGCATCCTGCAGCGGCTTCAATTCCAGTTTAGAGCATCGGGAACGAATAGTCGGCAACAGTTTGTTAGGGTTGTGGCTGATTAGCAACATCAGAGTCTTATACGGCGGCTCCTCCAAGATTTTGAGCACTGCATTAGCCGCCGCCGAGTTCATATCATCAACGCTGTCTATCAGCACCACGCGCCAGCCATCGCCGGAAGAACGCCGAGATAAAAATTCATTAACCGTGCGTACATCATCTACACGAATAAATGCAGATTTTTTGAGCTCTTTGAGCTCTTCGGGGCTCAAACGATCTCCGTCTTTAATGGCTTTGAGAATTTTTTTGCGGTCGGTATCAGTATAGTCTCGCTGCAAAACCTTAAAATCTGGGTGCGCATTATTTGCAATCAGTTTGTATGCCGAGGAATCCGGAGAAACATCTAAACTGGTGTACTTTTGCCGATTAGCCTCATCAGCACTCAAGATAAACCGCGCCAACCGAAAAGCCAATGTCGCCTTGCCGATGCCCTTAATACCGGAAATCAGCCACGAATTATGCAATGACTTGTTTTGCCAACAGCGCAAGAACAATTGCTCGGCGTCGGCGTGTCCGAGAAGATAGGTGTTATATTGCGGCTCTGTCGATTCCGGCTCCACTATATCCCCAACCTTTCAGTAACCACCTTTACAATATCAGAATGCAGTTCTTCAATACTCTTATCTGCATTAAGCACCACACAGCGCTCCGGTTCTGCAGCGGCGATTTCCAAAAATCCCTGGCGCAGGCGCTTATGAAAACCGATATCTATCCCCTCAAAACGAATCTCTTTTTCAGATACACCGGCGGCCTTTTCCAAAGAACGACGGATTCCGATTTCCGGAGCAATATCCAATATAATAGTCAAATCCGGCTTAAAATCACCAACCGAGATTTTATACAGCTCATCAAGCATTTCTGCCGATACTCGACCATTGTGCCCATAATACTGATAAGCTTTGGTAGAATCGGCAAATCTATCGCTCAAAACCCACTTGCCGTCACCCATAGCCGGCCAAACCTTAGAGGTAAGGTGGTTGTGGCGGTCGGCAAAGAACAACAAAGCTTCGGTAACCGCATCCATTTTGTCTTTATCGCCGGTAACCAAAATATGGCGCAACTCTTGTCCTAGCGGGGTTCCCCCAGGCTCTTTGGTTACTTCGGCATTTATCCCTCGAGAGTGCAAAAACTCTGCCAGCAATTTAATTTGAGTAGATTTGCCGGTACCTTCTCCGCCCTCAAAAGTGATAAAACGCCCGTTCATTATTCCGCTCCCAGCAACAGATAAGAAATATTTTTGCGAATACGTCCCCAAATTCCCACTTCCGGCACATCTGCCGCAGCTACCAATGGCATCTCCAAATCAGGTTGCCCCGGAATCTCGGCCTTAACCACGCCAATCTGCTGTCCGGCCTTGACCGGAGCTTTGACCGGTTTGTCATAAACCGCAACCAGTTTAATCTCGTCGGAGCGGCTCTTTTGCAGAGTGCGCACCACATCTTGAGAAACCACCATCGGCACTGTCTTAGCAGTTCCGTACCACACCGGCATATCATAAATTTTGGCGCCTTTTTTAAGAATGGTATAGTTATCAAACTCACGGAAACCCCAACTCATAATTTTATCAGCCTCCTCCGAGCGTTCTTTGTTGGAGTTGAGCCCGCTAAACACACCAATCAAACGGCGGTCGCCTTTTTTGGCCGAAGCGGTCAGACAATATCCGGCTTCATCAGTATGTCCGGTCTTGAGACCATCGGCATAAGGCATACTGTAGAGCAGCGGATTGCGATTGCCTTGACGAATATTCTGATAAACAAATTCTTTTTGCGAAAACAGATGGTAGTATTGCGGAAATTCGGCAATTATATGACGAGCCAATTTAGCCAAATCTTCCACCGACATCCGATGATCCGGATGCGGCAAACCGGTTGCATTGGCAAAATGCGAATTTTCCAAACCGATTTTTTTCGCCATCTTGTTCATTTCTACCGCAAAGTCTTCTTCACTACCGGCCAAATTCTCCGCCGCAACAATGCAGGCATCGTTGCCGGATTGAATAATAATTCCCTTCAGCAAATCTTCAACTCTGACCTTATCGCCAATCTTAAGAAACATTGTCGAGCCTCCGCTGGCCGCTCCGCCCCGCCGCCACGCGTTTTCGCTGACGGTAAAAGTATCGTCCAGAGAGAGACTGCCGTCTTTGAGTTTGCTAAACAAGATATATACAGTCATCAGTTTACTCATAGAGGCCGGCGGAATCATCTTTTGAGCATCTTTGGTATAAAGATATTGTCCGGTGTCATAATCCATCAATATCAGGTTGCGTGCCTTTGTTTCAATCGCTCCGGCGGCGGCTATTTGAGAAAACATACCGCAAACCAAGGCGGCAGACATTAACAATTTAGATCTAAACATATCTTTTACCTCTGTTTTTAATCTTGTATTACTTTTGCGTTATATACACCAAAATGTTTGACTTTGGCCAGTGAAACTTCCGCCTCTTGCTTAAAGCCAAATGGTCCCATGCGGACACGGTAAAATCTCTGCCCGTTTACAACAGCCTGATTAACATGGGTTGAGCCATATTTCTCCAGCTGTTTACTCAAATTGCGAGCGGCTGTAGCATTAGAATAAGATCCGGCCTGCACAAACCAACTACCCTTTGGAAAAGTCTTGTTGACGATAGTCGGCGCTGAAGCTTTGGATTCAGCGCCAATCAGATGCAATGGTTTAGCCTCTGTTGTTGCGGCAGTTTTTACTGTTTTAGCTGCCTTTGCCGAAGAAGTTGAGGTCGGCACAGCCTGCCCCAATAGGGCGGCCTTAAGCTCGCGACTCTCTTTTTCCATAACTTCTACTCGAACTTTTGCCGTACCCTGAGTTTGATATCCCAGCAACTGAGCACCACGCTTAGATATATCAATAATTCGGTTTTTGGCGTATGGCCCGCGATCATTAACTCGCAGCACCAAGGAACGACCGTTTTCCAAGTTAGTAACCTTAACAATACTCGGCAATGGCAGCGTACGGTGGGCGGCTGTCAATGCATGCATATCATAACGCTCGCCGTTTGCCGTTTTTTTGGCATGGAAATCCTCACCATACCAAGAGGCTGTGCCGACTTCAGAATAGCTGTAATCTTCCTTGGGATAATACCATTGTCCCATAATTTTGTATGGATTGCCGACCTTATATACTCCACCCTGCCCTCTGATGGCCTCTGCCTGAGTATAACCACCGGCGCCGATGCGCCCATAAGTGCAAGCGCTCAGCCCCAACACGGCAAAAGCCAGCAAAACAGCCGGCAACTTGAATTTTGCAGTTATCATATAATCTCTCATCGTCCAAATTTATCACCGGATAAGTTATACTGTTTTTCAGCCTTCGTAAAGGGATTAATTTTCCTTGTGTAATTTTCTTTCCGGCACCGGAATTGCAAAGCCGATCTTGGGGTTATAGCGGTTGATTTTTTGCAACAATGTATAGTCCGGATATCCGTCCGCCGGCAGCTTGGCGGCTTTTTGCACTTGTTTTACCGCCTCGCGAGTTTGGCTGCCCAGCTGTCCGTCTTCTTCCAGCCTACCCCACCCCAGCTTGTTAATAAAGCTCTGAATCAGGATTATATCATCGGTTCTAAGTCGGGTAGCCGGATTTTGATAAGCCGCTTTCCATGGCTTGTCAGAGGTGATATAATCCGCCAACTGCCCTACTGCCAAAGCGTAGTTCTCCGAACGATTCCACTGCATAATTTTATTAAAATTATTCAGCACCAAATAAGCCGAGCCTTTTTTACCCTCCGGCACAATAACCGCGCCGCTAAGTTTTCCGCTAAGCTTAATTTCTTTATTGTCCTTGGTTTTCACTCCCAGCTTGCGCCATTCTTTGATAGTTTTGGTTTTGTTTCTGCCGGTTTGTGAAAAATCAAAATTCCACGGCAAACTTACCTCAATTCCCCATGGCTCGTCTTTACGCCAGCCAATAGACGATAAGTAATTAGCGGCAGAAGCCGCGGCATCTTCAAAAGAGTGCCAAATATCTATTTGCCCGTCTTGATTAAAATCCACGGCATAGGCATTAAAGGTCGAGGGCATAAACTGAAAATGCCCCATTGCGCCGGCCCAAGAGCCCTGCATTCGGGTATAGTCAACATTCCAGTTATCAACAATTTTGAGCGCTTCATATAGCTGCGCGCGGAAAAACTTGGGACGTCTGGTATCATAGCTGAGATTCGTGAGCGCAGCAATGGTATTAAAACCGCCGAAATTACTGCCAAAATTGGTTTCTACGCCCCAAAATGCAATCAGATAACTACCTTGCACGCCATATTTTTCTTCAATCTGCGCCAGCAAAGGTTTCAACTCGGCATAACGTTTGCGCCCCTCATCAACTCGGCGCTTATTTACAATACGATTAATATAGTCGGTAGAAGCCAACACAAATTCAGCCTGCCGGCGATCAATTTTAACCACCTCCGGCGCGGGGTGATAATAATCCTGAGCATAAACCGTATCAAGCGTTGCCTGCGATATGCCTTTTTGGCGCATTTCTGCCTTAAGCCCCTCCAGCCACTGCAGATATTCCGGCGGTGCAAAAGACGTTACATTCGCCGAAGTCGAGCACGCCGCCACTCCTAAAGATAACCCCAAACACAAAGCCAACAGCGGTTTTTGCAACACCGATTCACTCCCTCAAAGATTCAATTTGCGTGCAGGATAGCAGATTTTGTTTTAGAAATAATTAAGAGCATTTATTTTTACAAAAATATTTTAGCTGAAACAATATTTCTTCTTTCCCAGAGTTCGAACTCTGCTCTACTCAGCGCGTACAAAAAAACGCCCCTTTCAGGGCGTTTCTTTCCTAAATGGCGGAGAGGCAGAGATTACATTGCGCTGCGCTTGAGTTGCACTGGCGCTCATTGGCTACGCCAACCGGCATACTTACGTCTGCCTTTCGCTGGTAGTCGAACTCTTCCTCCAGAGTTCGAATCTCTGCCACTCTCAATAGTGCAAAAAAGCACCCCAAAGGGTGCTTTCACAAATGGCGGAGAGGCAGAGATTCGAACTCTGGGTGGGGTCGCCCCCACGACGGTTTTCAAGACCGCTGCATTAAACCGCTCTGCCACCTCTCCACGGCTCAGAGTGATATTTATATTAAACTTTTCTTCTCGTCAAGTATTATTTGCAAATAATTATTCCTGATTAATCACAATCATATATAAACAAACGACGTAAAAACAGCTTCGCCCTCAAAAAAATGTACAAAATTTTTGTATTTTGTACATTTTTGTATTGACAGCGCATCAAATTTAATATATATTCTTCCCATAAACCAATTAGTATAAAATTATGAATTAATCAACTGAAGTCATAAAAGTATGGACACTAAAAACAAAAGCCCAGATTAATAACATGGTATTTTAGCGTTTTATAAAACTTGATTTATGAACCAGTTAAAAACTCGAGGCCCCCCCTCTCTTATAATTTATTTTGCATACCGTTAAAATATATAAGTGGGATTCGAAATGATAAGAGACAGGCCGTTATAAAGAAAAAAAATTAGAGTTAATTTTCGCTGACCTTGTGTTGGCTAGTATTTAACCTCAAGCGCCCTTTGGGCGCTTTTTTTTATGCTTATTTTCTAACATGTCAGATTTGTATCATCTTCTATTTAGTCATAGTTCAACACCAGCAATAGCACTCCATCTAATAAACGCCGCAGAGCTCCCCTCACGCGCATTTATTAAACTCCTGCAGTTGCTTTATGAACAAAGATGCAGTCATCTTTGGCGCATATCCTGTTTTATGTAATTTTTGCTTAAGCCATTTTCTAAATTCTTATATGCATTAACAACTATTTTTGCTGCCTGAAACTGTGCACTCGAAAGAGAATAATCATACTCATAATTTCCAAGCCAGTTTATAAGAGCGCATTTAGTCGGACATTTCTTTCCATTGGAATATATATTTTTTATAACATCATACTCACGATCATCCTGCTCAAACTCATCTTCCAACGGGTGCGTAAAAACATTTTTTTCTTTTTCTGTTAAGATATCATATTTTAACTGCAGCACATCCTCTTTTTTCACTTCATCTGCCACAAAAACCCCAGTTCCCAAATTTGAATATCCTACCATATCATATTCATCTCGGCGCCGATATGGTCTAACAACCTTTTCTAATTCATCTTGCATTTCTTTTTGAGTTTCTTTTTTAGCATATATAACAATTGGGTCGCCCCTATGGTTATAAAGTCGCTCATCAATAATTTTATAGTCAAAAGCATCATATTTAAGACATAAATCGTCAAGTTTCTTAAACAGTCCAATATTAGGCTTAACATTTAACCCAAATCTAACAATTTTATTCTTTTCCTCTTTATACAGTGTATTATGCGCCGGAAATCGTTTATACGTCCACGCATTTTCCGAAGAAATTTGTATATTGGCTTTCTCTTCATATATTTCGTTTTTCACAAGTAAAGAAAACTCTGCTTTATCTTGCATCTGATGAAATCTCATTCTTTCGGCTATAGGTGAAATAACGCCATACATACACTGAATATTATCTTTTTGTAATGTATTAGCAATATTCGGCATAGAAAATTCCGTCATCATTTTAACTCTATTAAAGCTATAAGCTTCGGATATCAATGCCAAATAATCAAATAATTTTTCTTCCGCCGTTTTACTTAGATTGTTTTCTTGAAGATACAAATTATACTGAGCCAGAACATCTTTCATTTCCGGTAAATATTTTTCGAATGTATCATACATCCCCATCGTTTTTTTACCTTTAGAAAACCTCAAACCGCTATCTTTATATCATAATATTGAGATTTTGTAAAGAAAAGCCATAACAGACAATAGCCTCTATGTAGCTAAAAAGATAAATTTTAGCAAACGAGCCAGATGAACTCCCGAGGGAGTTCGAACCCGGCGCCGCCTTTATCTCTGGATAACAAAAAAAGTCGGTGACTAAATCACCGACTTTCCAAAAATTGGTGGGCGCTGAGAGGCTGGAGGCGAATAATTGCTCTGCAGAGAGCAATTATTAACGACAGGCGAAGTTTTGTTAATGAGCGAGCAAACGAGAGTGCCGCAAAGCGAATTTACAAAACGAGTGACCGCAGCGAGTTAGCATTGCGATTATACGCAATGCTTATGAGCCAGATGAACTCTCGAGGGAGTTCGAACCCAGCGCCCTTTATATTTCCAGATAACGAAAAAGCCACCCGATTGGGTGGCTCTAATTGGTGGGCGCTGAGAGGTTCGAACTCCCGACCCTCTCGGTGTAAACGAGATGCTCTTCCAGCTGAGCTAAGCGCCCATCTTGTTTACGAGAGTGTTTATACACTCACAAAAATAATTAATCAAGTAAAAAATGCACTTTTTTTCAAAAAAATTATCTTTTTTTCTACCTCCTTGTTTAAGTGCAAAAAAAAGCTCTTCTGTTTGTGGCTCATTCTAATAACGAACACTCCAACACGAAGAGCTTTTAGCTAATAAAAATCAAGGGCCGACCAAATGAGCCAGCCCTTAGAATATATTAGTTTACAGAATCCTGCAAAGCTTTACCAGCTTTGAACTTAGCCTGTTTGCGAGCAGGAATTTTGATAGCAGCGCCGGTGCGCGGATTGCGGCCGGTAGTAGCAGCGCGTTTAGATACTGCAAAAGTACCAAAACCAACCAAACGAACTTCATCACCTTTCTTCAAAGCTTTGGTAATAGAAGATACAAATGCATCCAAAGCCTTAGCAGAATCAGTTTTGGTAAGGCCGGTCTCGCCAGCAATGCTGGAAATCAATTCATTCTTATTCACGGTGAGGACTCCCTCTAATATAAGTTATAAACCAATGCAAACAAGGATTTCTCCTGCTTACGCGAAAATTTGAACACTAAAAAAAACTTGAGTCAAATAAAAATTTGTATTCTTTCAACATTTTTTGCATTTTTTGCCTTAAAAACGCCAAAACACAAGGTTTTCCACAAGTTTAAACGACAAATGCGCATAATAATTCAACAAATTTTTCCAACCTTTCCCGATTCTGTAAGATTCGCTCAAAACAAAAAAAGACGGGGATTTGCGCCCCGTCTTTGAATTATTTTTTACTTTTCAGTGGTTTTAGCTTGCCATTGAGCGCTATTTTCAGCACCTCCTTAGCATCAGAAACCGGAATAATTTTCATTCCCGTCTTAACGTTATCCGGTATCTCCGCCAAATCTTTTTCATTTTCTTTGGGGATAATCACCGTTTTAATTCCGCCACGCAGAGCCGA
Source organism: uncultured Alphaproteobacteria bacterium (assembly GCA_934255405.1). Classification (GTDB taxonomy): domain Bacteria; phylum Pseudomonadota; class Alphaproteobacteria; order RF32; family CAG-239; genus CAZU01. The sequence continues at coordinate 50,640 of CAKQNT010000006.1, read as the reverse complement.
AAGCAACTTTTCCTTAAGCCCTCCGATAGGCAACACCCTACCCTGCAGCGTAATTTCTCCGGTCATTGCCACGTCTTTGCGCACCGGAATTTTGGTCAACACCGAAACCAACGTTGTATACATAGCAATACCTGCCGACGGACCGTCTTTGGGAGTAGCGCCCTCCGGCACGTGGACATGAATATCGGTCTTTTCAAACACCTTCGGATCAATGCCAAGCTCTCTGGAGTGTGAACGAACCACCGAATACGCGGTTTCAATCGATTCCTTCATCACCTCACCCAGTTTTCCGGTCTGTTTAACCACACCTTTCCCCGGCATATCCACAGCTTCTATAAAGAGGATATCTCCGCCGACTTCTGTCCATGCCAAACCGGTGGTAACGCCGATATGATCCTCTTCTTCTGCCTCGCCGTAACGATATTTGATAACCCCGAGATACTTATCAATATTCTTTGCGGTAACCTCGATTTTTTTCTTTTTCTTAGCCAGCAAAATATCCTTAACCGCCTTACGAGCAATTGTTGACAGCTCACGCTCAAGGTTACGCACACCGGCTTCGCGAGTATAATACCTGATTATAGAGCGCACCGCATCATCGCTGATTGCAAGCTCACTCGGACTGACGGCATTTTCCACAAATATCTTGGGAATCAGATGACGTTTGGCAATCTCTATTTTCTCATCTTCCGTATAGCCCGAAAGTCTGATAATTTCCATACGATCCAACAGCGGACGCGGCATATCCAAAGAATTGGCCGTGGTCACAAACATCACATCTGATAAATCATAATCGACCTCCAGATAATGATCATTAAAAGCCGAATTTTGCTCCGGATCCAACACCTCCAACAACGCCGAAGCCGGATCTCCGCGATAATCATTGCCCATCTTATCAATTTCATCAAGCAAGAACAACGGATTAGACGTGCCGGCTTTTTTCATACCTTTAATAATTTTCCCCGGCATAGAGCCAATATAAGTGCGGCGGTGTCCGCGAATTTCCGCCTCGTCACGCATACCGCCCAGCGATGCTCTGACAAATGCGCGCCCTGTGGCCTTGGCTATAGATTTACCGAGAGATGTTTTGCCCACCCCCGGAGGACCTACCAAACACAAAATCGGACCTTTTACTTTGTCTGCTCTGGCTTGCACCGCCAAAAACTCCACTATGCGCTCTTTAACCTTATCCAGCCCATAGTGATCCGCCTCCAAAATATCCATCGCTTTATTCAAATCCTTGTTTACCTTGGAGCGCTTTTGCCACGGAATATCCAACAACCAATCCAAATAATTGCGCACCACCGTAGCCTCTGCCGACATCACACTCATATTTTTGAGTTTTCTCACTTCGGCCAAGGCCTTGTCTTTGGCCTCTTTGGAGAGTTTTGTCTTTTCTATCCGTTTCATATAGTCAGCAATTTCCGAATCTTCTTCGCCGTCGCCAAGCTCTTTCTGAATCGCTTTCATCTGCTCGTTCAGATAATATTCTTTCTGACTTTTTTCCATCTGCTTTTTGACACGGTTGCGGATTCGGTTTTCCACTTCCAACATTGCAATCTCGGCATCCATAAAGCCCAAAATCTTTTCAAACCGCTCGTTTAGAGTGCTACCCTCCAGCAAAGCCTGTTTATCGGCAATTTTCAGTGCTAAATGAGAGGCAATTGTATCTGCCAATTTGCCATAATCTTCAATTTGATTGACTGCCACCAAAACTTCCGGTGCCGTCTTTTTAGAGAGCTTTACATATTCTTCAAACTGCGACAGAACCGCTCGCACGATTCCTTCCAGCTCTTGCCCGTGTTCATCAGCGTCCGGCATAATTGTAATATTAGCTGCCAAAAAATTTTCATCATTATAAATCTTGTTGAGTTTAACGCGCTCCAAGCCTTCAATCAGCACTTTTACAGTACCGTCCGGCAGGCGTAACAACTGCAAAACCGTGCCCAAAGTACCGACACGAAAAATATCTGCGTCTTGCGGATCTTCGGTTGCTGCGTCTTTTTGAGTAACCAAAACAATGTTCTGATCATGATCAACCACATCTTGCAAAGCGCGAATAGATTTTTCTCTTCCGACAAACAATGGCACAATCATTTTGGGATAAACCACAATATCACGAAGCGGCAAAACCGGATATTTTTGTTTTTTTACAGTCATTTCACACCTATATAAAAATTTTGCATACAATCTATATAAGAGAGCCTGCTCGGCTCTGCAAGATTCACTCTAAACTTTTTTGACACATCCGCATTCTTTAAGCAAACCCAATTTCACTAATCCACAGGAAAGAAAATTTACTGGTAATAAGTGCAATAAAGGATTTCAAGTTAAAAAAAATTATATATAATAAAGCAGAATAATTTATGGAGTATGCAATGCCGATTAACAAGAATATATTGTCCAACAAAGATATAACCGTTAACATTTCCGTCACTCTCGGTACGGCGGACTTGCGTGTGCACCAACTACTCAAACTCGGTCGCGGCGCTGTGGTGGAGTTGGACAGAGACATTAACGACAATGTCGATATCTATGCCAACGATGTTTTAATCGGCCATGGCGAGGTGGTTGTCACCGACAATGAAACCATCGGCATCAGTGTTACCGATATGGTCTCCGGAAACTAAATGGTTTAGCCATGAGTCTATATAAAAAACTAATCAAAAAACCACTCAAAAAACTTGCCAACACCAAATTCGCCATGAATTTGATATCCGGATTTTTGTATAGCTATGCCAAATTTGTCGGGCACACCACCCGCTGGCATACCGAAGGGATAGACACCTTTCACAAGCTGGCCAAAGAAAACAACGGAGTTATTTTGGTAATCTGGCACGGAAGAGCAACCATGTTGCCATACTTCAAAGAAAAAGATTTACCGCTCAACGCACTGGTTTCTCCGCACCGTGACGGGCAAATGATTGCCGGCCTGCTTCGCCGTTTTGGCATTGGCGTTGTTGACGGCTCTTCTAACGAAAACGCTGCCGGCAGTGCCATAGATCTTATGCGCGCCCTCAAAAAAAACACTTCCATCTGCATTATTCCAGATGGACCGCGCGGTCCCCGTATGAAAATGGGACGCTCACCCATCTATTATGCTCAAAAAACCGGCAAACCTATTATCGGCGGCGCTTACAGCATTCAAAACTCGATTATTGTTGACAAAGCTTGGGACAAAACCATGATTCCGCTGCCTTTTTCTCACGGAGTTTGCAAAATTTCTGAACCGCTGTATGTTCCGGCAACCGCAACCGAAGCCGAACTTGAGCAATATCGTCAGGAGATGGAAAACCGCCTAAACAAAATCAACATTGAATGTGATAAAGAAATGGGATTGGCTCCGGTTTTGCCCGATCCCAAAGCTATCAACACCAAAAGAAACCTAAGGAAATAAATATGTTCATTAAAATTTACAATACTCTGGTTACAATTCTTTATCCTTTGGTCATTAAGAGATACATCAAAAAACGTCTGGCCAACGGCAAAGAAGATAAAGAACGCTTTAATGAACGCATCGGACGCCCAAAAATGAAACGCCCCGAAGGCAAATTGGTGTGGCTGCACGGAGCTTCTGTTGGCGAGTCTGTTTCTATGTTGCCGTTAATCCAAAAGATTCTTGACACATATCCTGATGCCCATGTCATGGTTACCACCGGCACAGTCACCTCCGCCGACGTAATGAACCGCCGCTTGCCGGATCGGGCTTTTCATCAGTTTATTCCAATTGATAATCCGATCTTCACCACCAGATTTGTCAAATATTGGCACCCTGACGTTGCCCTTTGGTTTGAATCTGAGTTTTGGCCGGCGATTCTTTCCAGTCTTAAACGCCGCAATATTCCGTTGATTTTGATTAATGGTCGTATTTCCAACAAATCTTTCAAGCGCTGGCAGCAGTTTGACTTTATTAGCAAAGAATTGCTTTCTTGCTTTAACCTTTGTCTGGGGCAATCAGAAGAAGATGCCTATCGTCTGCAGATATTAGGCGCTCCCAACACCATGTGCCTCGGCAATCTGAAATATGCCGGACTTCCGTTGCCGATTGATGAAGACAAAAAGAACGACATTCTGGCTCAGATTGGCAGCCGCCCCTTCTGGCTTGCCAGTTCCACCCACGATGATGAAGAAATCCGCATCGCCAAGGTTCATAAACGTCTTAAAGAAAAGTTTCCCGACTTGCTTACGCTGATTGCTCCCCGCCACCCGCAGCGCGGACAAGAGATTAAAGAAGGCATCGAAAAACTTGAGCTCAAAGCGGCGCTTCGTTCAGAAAATGAAAAAATTAAACCGGATACAGATATTTACATTGCCAACACCATTGGGGAAATGGGTATTTGGTATGACATTGCCAAAATCATCTTCATCGGCGGCTCGCTGATTCCCCATGGCGGACAAAACTTTATTGAGCCGTCCCGTATGAGAGATGCCGTAATTGTCGGCCCGCACATGCACAACTTTACCGATGCCATGAATCGCGCCAAACGCGCTGACGCCGTTATGCAGATTACTGACACCACAGAGTTGGAAGAAACAGTTTCTCAATTGTTGGATAACAAAGAGCTGCTGGATGCCAAATGCTCTCTGGCCTACAATTGGGCTAACAGCGAATCAAAAGTTCTTGATGGAATAATGGATAAAGTTAAAGGATATATTTAAGTGAAGACGCCAACATATTGGAAAAACAAGAATATCATCTCTTTGCTGCTATGGCCGTTCGGCTGTCTTTATGGCCTGGCTACAGCAACCAGACTTTTGCTCAAAACTCCGCATAAGGTGGACGCCAAAGTGATTTGCGTCGGCAACCTGACTGCCGGAGGCACCGGAAAGACACCGGTTTCTATATCGCTGGCCAAGATCCTTCAACAAAATGGTCAAAACCCTTATTTTGTCAGCCGTGGCTACGGCGGCAAACTCAAAGGGCTTCAGGTTATGCCTGATATTCACAATGCGGCAGATGTCGGCGATGAACCCTTGCTGTTAGCCAGACAAGCGCCGGTAATTATTAATCCTGACCGCTACGCCGGCGCCCTGATGGCCGAACAAGAAGGTGCCAACTACATAATTATGGATGATGGTTTCCAAAATCCGTCTTTATATAAAGATATTTCTTTTGTAGTAATTGACGGCAACATCGGCTTAGGCAACGGTTTTTGTATTCCGGCCGGTCCATTGCGCGAGTTTAAGGACTTGGGTCTCCACCGCGCCAGCGCCATTATGCTCATTGGCGAAGATACGCACGATTTAGCTGCCTCTTTTGGCAAACTTCCGGTCTTCAAGGGCAGAATCAAACCGGTATCGCCCTCTCCGCTTACTTATGATGTTGTGGCTTTTGCCGGTATCGGACGCCCCGAAAAATTCTATCAATCATTGTCCGGTTGCGGTTTTAATATTGTTGAAACCAGAGACTTTCCGGATCATCATTTTTATACCGAAGACGAGCTTAATCAGCTGATTGCTCTTGGCAAACAGCACAAAGCGCCGATTTATACCACTGCTAAAGACTTTGTAAAAATTCCCCCGCGCTTGCAGAGCAAATTTAAGGTACTGGAAATCGCCATTGAATGGGAAAATCCCTCGGAGCTTGCCAATTTTATTCTGGCTTAAGCTCCGGAGGAATTTATTTATTTTTCTTGACTTCCCAACTGCGGGAATATTTTTCGTTCATAAACAAAGCAGCCAAACCGGTAACCTGTTTCAGGCGCAGCAACTCATCGGCAGACATACCGATGTTTTTGCAAATCCAACTATCGCTTTTGCCCATTTCCAGCAGTTCTGCCACAATATTGCTCATTAGATCCACACTGTGACTGCCACGCGCCCGATTGTGCCTGATGGTGGAGGCCATACGTTCGCCCAAATCTTTATTAATCACCACTACCGGCAATTTACCATGCTCACGGGCAAATATTCTCTCGCTGGTTTTCATGATTGTATAACGGTGAAAGCCGTCAACCACAATATATTCATCAGCAGCTTTGTCATAATAGCAAACCACCGGTTGAGTAAAACCATCTTCCCAAATAGAAAGTTCCAACAATTTCATCTCCGGCGGAGCAACTCGATTAGGATTATAATCATTGGCACGCACTTTTTCCACAGGCACGCCAATTACATTATAAACAGGGCTGGTATATTCCTTCATTATTTTTCCTTCACAAATGCCTATATTTATTAATTAGCTCTTTTTCCCTCATGGTCTGTTTTTTGGTCTGAGAAAACCCCATATATTTGCACAGATGGTCATTCTTCAAAATGCAAACTGCCATACGCTTCCAAGATGGAATATCAATGGTAGACTTAATATCATCGGTATTATCCGGCGTTCCCAAAAAGCGAATTCGGTCTTTTTCCGATTTATACCCGCTTTTGCCGTTATTACGGATGTTATAATTGCACTTCTCCAACTCTTCAATTGCCTCGGGACTGACAACTCCGCCGGTTCGCCACCAAAATTTAATAGAGGTCTTAAACTTACTGATATAATTTTCTCTGATATTATCCGGCAGTGTTGCCAACAAAAACTTCACATAGCTGCGCCAGGTATGTCCGGGAGGAAGCGTTATTTTACCCACTCCCATCAGCTTAGTATTACCATACATTGCTGCAAAGTTAGCTCCGTTCACCCGCGAAACAACCTTAACCCACGTAGTCGGCTCCAACACCCGATATAAATTCAAGCTGTCTTTGGCAGACTCGTGATACGGGCTGGAAACTCTCATCTGAGTAATCGGCACCCCCGCCCGATAAAACAAATCGTAGATTTTGTTATATTCAAAACCTTGCTTGGCATTGGCAATCCACACATCTTTAACTGTCCAGTCATACAACGGATATGCGTTATAAAAATTCTCGCCCATTTTGGTAGTCCACTGCGAATCATTCATCAGTGTCTTGCGCACATTGGCATAAGCCCGATATCGGTTAATAGACTCATCAGTGCGGATTCCCACCAGACAGATACAAGACCCTTTGTGATGTTTGGCATACCATTGTCCAAACTCGGCATACAAATCCTCCTGCGCCATTTTGTAGCGATAAAACTCCAGCGGATTGTTCTGCTGATTGATAATATACGGGCGGTCAGGCATCGGCCTTACCCACAAATCTTTTTTCTCGTCATCCCACGGATACCAATACATCTGAAAATTGCTGACTGCGCAGCGCGAGCCCATCGGCAGACATACCCAATAAGGCTCAATATCATCTATATTATCATCAAACATCTTCGTCACATAATCAGTTGTCAACTGATACTGCGCCTCAAAATCCTGATGAAAAATGCCGATTTTCTTTTTAATATTATGCCTACGCTTATAATCAAGCACCAGATTCAACAGCAGACCGCTGTCCTTACCGCCGGAAAAAGATACATAGATATTATCGAAATTATCAAAAATAAATTTCAAACGCTCTTGCGTGGCATCATAAACATTTTGTTCAAGATAGACTTTCATAAATTTTCAATCCTGCCATAAGCTATACTTTTACATACATTACTCAAAAGATTTTTCTTTTGCAACAGACTTTTTTTCATTAACAGTTCAAGTTCCGTATTCACCCAAAAATCATATATGTTGAGCTGACACACTTTTTCACTCCAAAACCTTGTCAGCGGATAAGCTTTATCTTTATAATCAAACGTCTGGCTCAAATATATCAGATTTGAACAGCCATGCAAAGCTAATATTGGAATTTCCACCTTATATGTGCAAATCATTATGTCATAATCCATATCAAACAGAGTTGCCGCCTTTAATTTATTGGTTCCGGCAAACATTCTGACAAATTTGCGACCGCGCAAAATTCCCGATTCTTCCAAAAATTTTACCTCGCTTAAATATTTGGTATAAATAATCACCTTTTCTTTACGGGCAGCAATTTCCGCCAACAATTCCTGCAGTTTTTTTACCTTTTGCCGACAGATGGTATAATAATACTGAAAACTATGTAACACCTGCATATATACAATACTAAAGCGTCCTCGCAAAAAGTTTTCTTTATCCTGACGATATACCTCTTTCTCATCTTCATCTAATTCAACCCACACATCATAATGGCTGACATTCATTTTTTGTTTCCACTCCTTAAATATGATATATGGTTTCAGCATCAATGCGATTTTCTTTTCAGACAAAGGCTCCGACCAACGCTTGAGCACATTAAAATCACTGACATATTGCGGCATAAATAAATTTCTGAACTGTGTTTCGGTAATATCTATCATATTTGTGTCCAAGAAACGCATCTGCGAATATATATCGAGCAGACCACAACTGACCGGAGATTCTGACAACAACAACCTAAATTTTAATTTGTTTCGCAGCTCCAACAAGCGCTTGGTGCGGCTGGATGAAGAGTTTTTAATATTCAGACTCTCGTCAAAAATGCAAAACACCTGATATTTCTCCGCAACATTATGACATTCCAAATAGACCTTATCATTTATAGACAACTGCTCATGAGCTGCAAATTTGATTTGGGAATCATCAAGCCCCAAAGCCTTTTTTACCTTATAGCGATAATCCGGCATCTGCAAAAAGATTGCCGGAGCCAACCACAATACATACTCCCATTCATCACGAAAATGTGCCGCAACTTTTGCCGCCAGAATTATACGGCGCGCCAGCCTGTTTGCATATATGATACCGCCGCCGGTTGCTCTAAAATTTTTATAAGAAATACCTTTTTTACTCATTACCTTTTTACCGCATACAAAGAATTATTCCGCCGATAAAATGCCGTGGCGGATTAAATTTTATTATTTTGCTGGTAAAAGATATCAAAGGCCGCCTTATTTGAATAAGGCGGCCCTCAATGGCGGAGAGTACAGGACTCGAACCTGTGCATCGTTATTCACGATGACGGATTAGCAATCCGCTGCATTACCACTCTGCCAACTCTCCACTCGTGGTGTCGGGGTTATATTTAACTTATGTTTGGCACTACGTCAATCTTTTTTTTGCAAAATTGCAAATAAATAATCCTTATTGCTAATTTTGCTCTCTGCACTTGGGAAAATATGATTTTTAGTCCAAAATCATTGTCAGATAAGTCATGACAATAAAGCCGATAAACACAGCCGCCGCAGACTTATTGGTTTCTTTGGCGCCATAAGTTTCCGGCAATATTTCATTAATCACCACAAACAGCAACGTGCCGCCGGCCAAAGCCATGCCGTATGGCACAATATTAAAACTGATACCCATCATAAACAGCCCGATAATTGCTCCCAACGGCTGCACTAATCCGATAACGCAAGCGGTCACGGCGGCTCGCAGGCGGCTGTTACCTGCGGCTACCAAAGATATGGCAATAGTCAATCCCTCAGGAATATTGTGTCCGGCAATTCCCAACACCAAAGAAAGCGGATTCACAATATTCTCCGCTCCGTATGCTACCCCGACAGCCAAACCTTCTGGCAGCTTGTGAAGTGTAATGGCAATAATGAACAACCAAGCCTTTTTAATATCAAAATGCGGCCCGTGGCGCCCCATCGCATTATGCTCATGCGGAATTGCCAAATTAAGAATCCATACCAGCAATACCCCGCCAAACACCGCCGCCACAAACCCCAATGCCGAGGTATAAATATTTTGCGGCTCCAGCATAATCTCTTCCATAGCCGGCACCAACAGCGAGAAGAAAGAGGCTGCCAGCATAATCCCTGCCGCCAAATTCAAAAGCTGATTAATCTCCGGTTTTAGATAATGCTTTTTGAAAAATATGCAAAACCCGCCGACACCGGTCACCAAACCAGCTGCCAACGCTGCTAAAAATCCTTGCAAATATACTTCATTCAACATTTTATCTTGTCCTTTAAATTAGCATTTAAGATTCCACGCAGCACCATCTTAAGCGAAGGCGAAGAGTTACATAAACTTCCCCTTTCACCCCCATCTAAATCTTCCCCCATCAAGAGGGAAGACTTAGATTGCACTATCTTAAGCGAGGTTGGATAGTGAATTTTATAGAGTGATTTGAAAGGCGGCGACACCGGAGTTTACATACTAGTAAATGAGGATGTCGCCGTCCTGCGCAAATCGCTCTAGAAAACCTCTAGACAACCTCGCCCTCTTTGCACGATTTCCAACAAGCTCGGCTGGTAGTGTAAATAGAGGTATTTAGAAGGCGAGGAAAATTTTAGTGTACATAGTAGTACATGAATTTTCCGAGACCGAACTAAATACCTCTAGATGCGCTGCTGGACGAGCTTGTTTAGCATCGGTCGAACAAATGCCCTATATCCACAATCTTCAACTCCACATAAGTAGGGCGTCCATGATTGCATTGTCCGGAATGGGGAGTTTTCTCCATATCTCGCAGCAGGCGATTCATCTCGTCTATATTTAGGCGACGACCGGCACGAACGGAACCATGGCAAGCGATGGTGGCACAAACCAAATGAAGCTTTTCGGTTAACTCAAAACCACTGCCCCACTCGGCCATTTGTTCTGCCAAATCTTCTACTAGTTGTTTGACATCAATTTCACCTAAGAGCGCCGGTGTCTCACGCACCAAAACCGCGGTAGTGCCAAACTCTTCTATCACCAAACCAAGCTTTGCTAAATCTTCTGCCGCCGCCAAAATTCTTGTTTTTTCTGCTGATGGCAAATCCACCACCTCAGGAATCAGCAAAATCTGGGTTGCTACTCTTCCCTCGCGAAGTCCGGCTTTGAGTTTTTCCATTACAATTCGCTCATGCGCAGCGTGCTGATCGGTAATAATCAGACTGTCTTCGGTCTGAGAAATGATATATGTGTCATGAAATTGGGCTTTAGCTAATCCCAAAGGTCCGATATCGCTGCGATCCACCACATCTTCAACTTCTTCAACCCGCACCGAAAACTTGCGCTCCAATTCAGGTAAAGCCGCCTGTTTTGCCGGCTGCGGACGATATGCGTATGAAAACGGCTGATAACTGCGATTAGGAATTTCCGCCTCCCTCAAACAACCGTCCTCCGGCGTTGAGGCACTGAAATCTGGTATTTTATCATGCACCAATTGTTCTAAGTTCAACACATTTGAGGATGTGCGGTTAGAATGCAGATTAAGCGCGTTCCGAATTGAGCTGACCAACAGCCCCCGCACCAGCGCATTGTCATAAAAACGCACTTCTGCCTTGGCCGGATGCACATTTACATCAACATAGCGAGGATCTACATCAAAAAACAGCGCGCACATTGGATAACGCCCCTGCGCCAATACATCTTGATATGCTCCGCGGATAGCCCCAAGCAACAACTTATCGCGCACCGGTCGATTATTCACAAACAAAAATTGCGACAATGAATTAGCCTTGTTCAGCGTTGGCAAAGAGGTATAACCGCTTATTTTAACGCTTTCTCTTTCTGCCGAGATTAAAATAGAATTATCACCAAACTCACGCCCCAAAACGGCTGAAATTCGCTCCAATCTGGCATCAAACAAATCACCATTACATATAGGCAAAGCAAATTTCTTTTTATCATTTTCATAGAGACTGAAAGCCACGTTCGGGTTCGCCAGAGCAATCCTTTGCAATATATCCGAACACTGAGCAGCCTCAGCGGCGGCGGTTTTCAAGAACTTGAGCCGTGCCGGAGTAGCATAAAACAAATCACGCACTTCAATTCTGGTGCCTTTGGCTTGCGCCGCCGGAGACACCTCACTTTTCGCTCCGCCGTTAACCTCTATTTTCCAACCGCTGTCTTCATCAGCTGTTCGGCTGAATATTGATAATCTGGCCACCGAAGCAATAGACGGCAGCGCCTCTCCGCGGAAACCTAAGAAATTGATATTAAACAGATTATCATCCGGCAATTTTGAGGTTGCATGGCGCTCAACCGCCAATCTCAGCTCATCAGGCGCCATGCCTTTGCCGTTATCGGTTATCGCAATCAGGGTTTTGCCACCCTCGCTCAAACGCACCTCCACAGAAGTTGCTCCCGCGTCTATGGCATTTTCCACCAACTCCTTAACCACTGAGGCAGGTCTTTCGACCACCTCACCGGCGGCAATTTGATTAACCAAATTTGATGGCAGAATTCTGATTGACATTTATTTTCTCAAACGTTTAATTGTGGCAATCAATTTTTCGGTTGAAGAATCATGGCTTATGCTGGAGGCATTGCTCTGTAGTTCCGGCAAAATACTCAGCGCCATCTGTTTTCCAAGCTCAACCCCCATCTGGTCAAAGGAATCAATATTCCAAATCACGCCTTCTACAAAAGTTTTGTGTTCATAAGCGGCAATCAACATACCCAAAGTATAGGGATCAATTTTTTTGAATACGATTGTATTAGACGGGCGGTTCCCCGGAAAACTCTTGTATTTTTTAAGACGCTTAGCCTCTTCCTTGGTTTTACCGGCACGACGCATCTCATCATAAGCTTCTTTTTCGGTTTTGCCTTTCATCAGGGCTTCACCTTGCGCCAAAACATTAGCCACCAAAATCTCGTGATGATCTCCAATCTCATTATGAGAAATCGCCGGAATTATAAAATCAACCGGCACAATAGACGTTCCCTGATGAATCATCTGGAAAAACGAATGCTGAACATCTGTTCCCGCCCCGCCAAACAAAACCGGAGAAGTGGTATATTTGATTTTTTGGTCGTCTTTAGTAATAAATTTGCCGTTACTTTCCATCACCAGCTGTTGCAAATAAGAAGGCACATAGCACAAATACTGATCGTATGGAATAACCGCCATAGTATTCCAGTGGAAAAAGTCACTATACCAAATACTCAACAACGCCATAATAACCGGAATATTTTTAGAAAACGCGGTATATTTAAAATGCATATCCATTTCATGTGCGCCATCGAGCATTTTTTCAAAATTATCCATACCGACAGCAATAGCGATTGAAAGTCCGATAGCCGACCACATAGAATATCTGCCGCCTACAAAATCCCAAAATTCAAACATATTTTCCGTATCAATGCCAAATTTTGCAACTTCTTTGGCGTTGGTAGAAACCGCCACAAAATGCTTGGAAACCGCGTGTTCCCCCAAAGCATCGACCAACCATTTGCGACACGTGCGTGCGTTTGTCAGAGTTTCAATAGTGGTAAAAGTTTTAGAGCAGATAATAAACAGCGTTTCTTCCGGATTTATTTTATTCAAAACCTCGGCGCAAGCCGTTCCGTCAATATTAGAAATAAAGTAGCAGTTAATATCTTTTGCCCAATATTTGCGCAAGGCTTCAGCCGCCATTTTTGGCCCCAAATCAGAGCCTCCGATACCGATATTAACAATATTGGTTAACTTTTTACCGGTTTGTCCGGTAAATTTACCCAAACGCACCGCCTCAGAAAACTGCCGCATTTTTGCCAAAACCGCATTAACTTCCGGCATAACATTTTTGCCATCTACATAAATGGGGGTGTTTTCCCGATTGCGCAAAGCCACATGCAACACCGCGCGATTCTCGGTATTGTTAATCTTTTCACCTTTAAACATTGCCTCAATTTTTTCAGACAATCCGGATTCTTTGGCCAGATTTATCAAATGAACCAGAGTCCGATCGGTAATACGATTCTTAGAATAATCGAACATCATCGCTTCAAGATTAATATTATAGCGCTCGGCACGCTGTGGATCTTTGCGAAACAAACCGCGCATTTCCACATTGCGCATTTTCTTATAATGTTTTTCCAATTTTTTCCATGCTTTGCTCTTATTAACTTCTGATGAAATTCCGAACATTATTCTTTACTCCCAAAATTCCGATTAAAACTGACCAAGTTCAATTTTAACCATATAGTCCTTGTCAAAATACCTCTTAGCAGCGGCGTTCACTTGCTCCAAACTTACGTTAGAAACATAATCATTTCTTTTTTGCAAAAAATCCAGCCCTAAATTGTATTTTTGCATCGCTGTCAATATCTCAGAGATATTTTCAATTGAAGCAAACCGCAAATTGTAAGAAGCTGTCAGATAATTTTTGGCGGCAAGCAACTCTTCTGTTGAAATACCTTTGCGCTGCATTCGCTCTGTCTCTTCTGCCAACAATTTTTCTGCTTTGGCAAATTTATCTGCCGTAGAAGCAAATGCCGCCACCAACAACGGCGACTTATCATCAACCCCCAAATACGAATAAATTCCATAAGTTAGCGCTTCTTTTTCACGTATTTGCTGAGACAATCTTGAGGTTAACCCTGCCCCGCCCCAAATATAATTAGCTACATACAGCGGATAAAAATCTTCATCATTGCGCCCCACCCCGCGCATTGCTCCCATAAACATATTTTGACCGCTGTTTTTGCTGATTTTTTTAGTGCGCCCGTCAAACTTAATCTCTGCATTGCGCACAAAATTCATCTGTCCGCTCTGTGGCAGACCGGCAAAAATTTTATCAACCAGATTCTCTGCGTCACTGGCAGAAACATCGCCGGCAATACCGATTATCAAATTATTGCGGCTAAAATTATCCATAGCAAATTTGCGCAAATCCGTCGCCGTTATTTTGTTGATATCTTCCGCTCTTCCCAAAGGATTGCGCGAATACGGGTGCTTTCCGTACATTTCTTCGGCAAATTTCAATTCCAAAACCCGTGACGGATTTTCGCTTTGCCGCCGCAGAGCCTCTGTCATTTGCGCCCGCACTCTGGCCATATCTGCCTCATCAAACCTCGGAGCCTCCAGCATCAGCCGCAAAAACTCCGCCGCCTTACCCAAATTGGCCGATGTTGTCAGCATAGAACCGACAAAATCATCTTTTTGCGCGGCAAAAGAAACATTTATGGCACGACTCTCCAACTCTTCTTTAAGTTTCTGCCCTGAATATTGACCAGCTCCCTCTGTCAACAAAGCCGCCGCCATCTGAGCAATTCCTTGCTCATACTCATTATCGCTGGCATATCCGGCATTCTTAAAAATAAAACTCAAGCTAACAATAGGATTAGTCTTGTCTTCCAGCAAATAGGCTTTCAGCTTGCTCACCGGAGCAGTTATCTCTCGCACCGGCAACGCCAAAGATTTTTCCTTCAGTTCTGAATTTGTGATTAAATCCTGCGGTGAAAAACTCTTCCACAACGGCCAATTAACATACGCCAACCCTGCCGCGGCAGCCACTGCGACCGCTGCCAACCATTTGCGCCAACCATGGCGACGATATCGGGGCGCTCTATGCATCGTGCTCTCCTTTTGGTCGCAAAATTCCCGTTACTTGCGGGGCATGAACCGTCATTTTTTCCGCAGCTTTGCGAATATCGACATACTGCACGGATTTTATTTTCTGCTCAATATCTTCAATCTCCGACAAATCTGCGCCGATAACCGCCATAGAACCGGCGATATAAGCCGCGTCCTCGGGATTATCTCGCAAATAGACCAGCCCGCTCAGCATTTTCTGCTTAACTTGCTCCAGCTCGTCAATATTCAGCTCCGCCAGAGCCTCTTTCCATCCGGCGTCTATTTCTGCCAGTAGTTCTTCCGGAGAAACACCGCTCGCCGGAACAGCGGAGACAGAAAACTGCCCATAACTGCGGGATACCGGATTGTAATCTGCGCTTACCGCCAGAGCCTTTTTCTTTTGCAAAACCAGCTTTTTATATAACTTTGCGGTCTCTCCGCCTCCCATATATTCTGCCAACGCTTGCAAATTATATACATCTTCGGCGTCCACCGCATAAGAAGACGCGGCATACAATCGCAAAACTCTGTAGCCTTGAATCTCCGGCTCGCTCATATCCACCATTGCCTTAAAATCAGACTTGAGTTTGGCAAAATTATCCTCAGGCATGGTTTGAGCTGCTTTGAGCTTACCATAGTACTTCTGTGCCAGTTTTTTAGCCGTCGGCACATCAATATCTCCTGCCAACACCAAAACCGCATTATTGGGCGCATAATAACGCCGATAATATTCCTCAATATCTGATTTTTGCAAATTCATAATTTCCGCGTCAGTTCCGCTCACCGGCCGCCCATAAGGATGCTCTTGCCACAATGCGCGGCTCACGGCCTCGCGGAATCTGCCGGCCGGATTATTATCCACTCGCTCTTTACGCTCCTGAAACACAATATCACGCTCGGCAGCAAAATCTGCACCACTAATCTCCAGTCCGCTCATCCGATCAGCTTCCAAAAACATCGCCAGTTCCAAGCGGCTGATATCCAACAACTGATGATAAGCGGTCATATCTTGTCCGGTAAAAGCATTACTCTCCGCTCCATTAGCTTCCATCAGACGATTAAACTCCTGCCCCCTGACTTTTTCGGTTCCTCTAAACATCAGATGCTCCAACAGGTGAGCAGAACCGCCCTTGCCGACATTTTCATCTGCCGCACCGGATTTATACCAAACCATATGTTTAATAATCGGAACCCGATGATTTTCTGCCACAATCACTCGCAGTCCGTTATCCAAATAAAACTCCTGAGCGTCAAAAAGCCCGGCGTTAGCTTTGCTCCCTAACAGCAAAGCCAACCCGAGCCCCAATACAGCGTATTTCCGTCTTTTCAACATTTGCGCTTAGATATTTTCCTCTGTCTCAGCCTCTTGAACCTCGTTCACCGGACGCAAATCATACTCCGGCGGCAAAGACAATGGTTTGCGCGGTGCAACCAAAGCCTCATTTGGAACATCTCTGCCCAGTCCTAATTTCTCTTTGGTCAAAGATCCGCAGGCGCTCAGCGCAGCCACTGCCATCAAACTCAAAATAAATTTTTTCATTTAAATTTCCTTCTTGTTAAAATGGTTGAAAATACTTTGCAAAATCAAGATACCGGCGCCGATACAGATAAAGCTGTCCGCCGCATTAAATGCCGGCCAATGGCTCTCGCCGATATGAAAGTCCAAAAAGTCAAACACCGCACCCAAGCGTATCCGATCTATCACATTACCCAGTGCTCCGCCGATAATCAGTCCCAATGCTGCCTGAGCAAGCCGATTTTTTTCACTTTTCAGCCAAAAAAGCAAAAAAGACACAATCAACAATGCCATCCCCGAAAGCAACCACGCTCCCAGACTACCATAATTATTAAACATTGAAAAGCTCACACCGGTATTCCACGCTCTAACCAAATTAAACACCGGTGAGATATTAATCACCGCCCAAGAACCCAATACCTCGTGCAAAATATAATACTTGCTCAATTGGTCTGCCACTATTGCAATTATCGCCACGCTTAAACCAAACAACACCAGATTATCTCCAACTCTCTTAAAACAACACGGATTATACTGATAAAATCACCAAATCCCAAGCGTTAACTGCAAGATATAAACACCACCTACAGCAAAAACATTTTAGCCAAACCCAAAAAGACAAAAAATCCGCCGGAATCAGTAATTGCAATCAAAAAAATTCCCGAAGAAACCGCCGGATCTGCTTTTAATCGCGTCATAATCAGCGGAATTAATATTCCGGCCAAACTTGCAATGCTCAAATTAACCAACATCGCCACCGCTATAACCAAACTGATAACATTATAATCCGGAAACCAAAAATGAGTAATAATCCCAATCAGACAAGCAAACAGCAATCCGTTAGAAACCCCGACCAAAAACTCTTTCATAATTGTTCGCGCCGTATTGGAAGAAGTCAGCTCCTTGGTCGCAATCGCCCGCACTACCACCGCCAACGTTTGCTGTCCGGTGGTTCCTCCCATTGAGGCAACAATCGGCATCAATACTGCCAAAACCGAAATTTGTGCAATTACGTCCTGAAACCCCTTTACTACCGACGCCGCAATAATTGTTGCAAACAGATTGGTAATCAGCCACATCACTCGTGACTTAAATATTGAAAACACCGAACGATATACATCGCCTTCTTCGGTTCCCGACAAATGCATAATATCTTCAGAAACTTCTTCGTGGATAACGTCCACCACATCATTAATCGTAATAACCCCGATAAGGTGATTCTTCTTATCCACCACCATTGCCGAACGCCAACCATATTCTCGAAACATATGGGCGACTTCCTCCTGATCAGTCAAGACATCAATCGGCACAATCTCACCGTCCATCACATCAAACAATGTTTCTGCAGGTTTAGCGCGCAACAATTTATCCAACGCAATTTGTCCGGTCGGATGAAATTTTTCATCAGTCAAAAATATATCATAAAAATCTTCGGGCAGTTCCTCATTTTTGAGCAAAAATTCTTTAGCTTCCTTAACTGTCCACCAGTCAGGTATACTCACAAATTCGCGCGACATTATACGTCCGGCCGAATCTTCCGGATACGCCAAAGACGACTGAACCTGATACTGCAATTCCGGATCAAGCTTTTGGATGATGCTTTCTTGTTCATCCTCATCCATATGCTCCAATATCTCGACAACTTCATCAGAATCCAATTCATTGGCAATTTTGACAATTTGCTTTTCTTGCAAGCTGTCAATTACCTGCTCCTGAACCACCTCGTTTAATTCAGGAAACACTTCCGGATTAATTTTATCGCCCAGAATTTGCACCAACTTGGTTCGGTCAGAATGGCTCAGAGCCTCAATCAAATTGGCCAAACCATATTCCGATAATCCTTCTGCCAATTTGCGCACATGGATTATATCGTCTTCGTGCAGAGCGGCAATAACAGATTCCACAAACTTAGGTCCCAAACCCAAAGTTTGCTTTCTATCCTCATTTTTCTTTTTTTTCTTAAGAAGTTTAGACTTGGGAAGAATATCTCGTTTGAAACGTTTGCTCATATACCAAAACCTCCCTTGTCTTTACACGCCTGAGCGTCAGCCGGAATATCTCCGACACTGTGGTTAATCCATAAAAACAAAAAAAGCTTTATTCAGCATGATAAGTGGTGCGGCCAAAAGGACTTGAACCTTCACGGGAGATCTCCCACAACCACCTCAAGGTTGCGCGTCTACCAATTTCGCCATGGCCGCATATTGCCAATAAAGCTGTGCATACAAATAGAACACAAATTAAAATAAATCAAGTCTTTTTTGCACTGTGCAAAAATATTTTTGCCTCTGCTTGTCACAAATCGCAAATCTGCTTTACATATTTTTTAATTGTGTCTACCCGCACGGCATATTCAGAAAGATCTTTTTCTATAAATAGTTTCTGATCCGGACGAATTTTGACCGCGCCAAAAGATGAGAACACCCAGTTCATCAGTTTTTCCGGTTTGGCAAATGTGTTGCCGCGCAAAGCTATCAATATTCCTTTGGCGCCGGCGTCAATCTTGTCTATTCCGGCTTGTCGACACATGATTTTTATCTCCACGGTCTTGAGCAGATTATCAACCTCAACCGGCATCTTACCAAATCGATCCACCAATTCTTCTCGCATATCGGCAATTCCTTCGGCATTTTCTATTTCGCCAATTCTTTTATAAAGCCCCAAACGCACGCCCAAATCTCTTACATAGGTTTCGGGAATCATAATTGGAATACCCGTGGTAATCTGCGGAGCCCAATCCTGAATCTGGCGTTTTTGCTCATCGGCCAAAGCTCCTGTTCTCAGACGCAAGATTTCTTCTTCCAGCATATGTTGATAAAGAGAAATTCCCACTTCTTTAATATGTCCGGATTGCTCCTCGCCCAATACATTGCCTGAGCCTCTGATATCCATATCGTGGCTGGCCAAAGAAAATCCGGCGCCTAACGTATCCAGCGCCTGCAAGATACTCAATCTTCGCTCGGCTACCGTTGTCAATTTTCGCTTGGGCGGCACCGTAAAATAAGCATATCCGCGTTTTTTGCCGCGCCCGATACGTCCTTTTAGCTGATACAATTGCGCCAGACCAAACATATCCGCCCGATACACAATCATGGTATTCACGCTCGGCATATCAATACCGGATTCGATAATCGTGGTAGAAAGCAACAAATCCGCTTTGCCGTCGGCAAACTCATTCATCACTTCTTCCAACTGGCGCACCGGCATTTGCCCATGTGCCACCAACATCTTAATATCCGGAGCCAGTGCTCGCAATTCATTCTCCACCGACGGAATATCAGAAACACGCGGACAAACAAAAAACACTTGTCCGCCGCGGAATTTTTCACGATATATCGCCTCTTTTATCATCACCTTGTCAAACGGCATCACAAAAGTGCGAGCCGCCAACCTATCAACCGGAGGCGTGGCAATAATTGAAAGTTGTTTAACTCCGGTAAGCGAAAGCTGCAAAGTTCTGGGGATTGGCGTTGCCGTCATCGTCAAAACATGCACATCTGATTTAAGCTGCTTGAGTTTTTCTTTGTGCACCACCCCAAAATGCTGTTCCTCATCAATAATCAGCAATCCCAAATTGCAAAATTTTACATCTTTTGCCAACAACGCATGAGTACCGATTACAATTTCTACCGAACCTTCTTCCAATCCCTTTTTGGTCTCGGCGGCTTCTTTAGGACTAATCAAACGAGAAAGCATCCGCACTCTTACCGGAAACCCCTCCAGACGCTGCTTAAAGTTAAGATAATGCTGTCTGGCCAACAAAGTGGTAGGCACAATCAGCGCCACCTGCGCTCCGCTGGCTGCCACCGCAAACGCCGCACGCAAAGCAACCTCTGTTTTGCCAAAACCGACATCGCCGCACACCAATCTATCCATCGGCACGCCACCGTTCAAATCCGCCAAAACATCATGTATTGCGTTGAGCTGATCATCTGTCTCATTATACGGAAAGCGCGAGCAAAAATCTTCAAACATACCCTGCGGCGGCACAAAACAATCTGCTTTTTTCAGTTGACGCTCGGCAGCGATTTTAATTAATTTTTCGGCAATATCGCGAATTTTATCTTTTACTTTGGCTTTTTTGGCCGCCCACGCAGTTCCGCCCAGCGTATCCAGCTGAATATTATCATCTTCTATGCCATAGCGCGACAACACCTCAATATTTTCAACCGGCACAAACAATTTTGCGTCATTGGCATATATTATTTTGAGGCAATCGTGCGGCGCGCCGCCCGCCATAATATTCTCCAGCCCCATAAACCGACCGATTCCATGATCGACATGCACTACCAAATCGCCAACACTCAAGGCCGAAACATCAGCAATAAAATCCTTAGATGTCACTTTTTTGCTATGTCGGCGATTTTGCCTCTCACCCAAAATATCTTGCTCAGAAATCAGCAGCAACCCATCGCCCTTAAAACCATGCGGCAACGGCATTAGCGCCAACACCGTTTTGGAGGCAGACTTTTTGAGTGCGTCAGCCCAACTATCCGCCAAAGTCAGATTTGCAGCATCATACTCATTCAGAAGCGTTACTATGCGTTCTCTGGATCCTTCTGTATAGCAAGCGATAATCCGCCTAAGCTGATTATTTGAAGACAAATAATTTTTCAGCTCGGTATATACCTGCCCCGCCGCCACATTTTTTGCACTGGAAAAATTGCGTCCCGGTACCACATTGCAGTTTATTATCCTCTCGCCATCCGGAATACTCAATTGAGTAAACTCCAAAGCCTTACGCTTATCGCATATCCGGCGCAACTCCGGCGCGTCCAAATACAAAAGTTCCGGTTTTATTGGTCGATAAGTATCAATATCCGCAGCCGATTTCACCGCCAACGCCTCTAATCTGGCCTGATAATAGTCAGCAATACTCTCTGATTTTGACTTAGCCGCCTCGCCAACATCTTTCCCCAATACGATTTTTGCCGCCGGCAAATAGTCAAACAAGCTCGGCAGCCCGTCTTCATAGAAAAAAGGCAGCCAGTTTTCCATACCAATATATTTTTTGCCGTTTGAGATTGCCTCATAAATCTCATCATCATTAAAAGCGGCGCCAAAAGCTTCACGATATTTGCCGCGAAAACTCTTGATGGTATTGGCATCAAGCACCACCTCATTCATAACCCGAAAAACATAGTTTTTTATTTCTCCGGTGGTACGTTGGCTCATTGCATCAAAAGTGCGAATACGTTCAATCTCGTCATCAAACAAATCTATACGCAGCGGATTATCCGTGCCAACCGGAAAAATATCAATAATATCCCCGCGCACAGCATATTCACCAGGCTCAAAAACTTGTTCCACCTTACTGTATCCGTTAACAACAAGATAATGTAAAAAATCCTCAAAAATCAATTTGTTGCCAACGACAAGTTCACGCGAAGAATTAATAAAAATCTTCTTTGGCGGAAGTTTTTGCAACACCGCGCCCACACTTGTAACAACCACTCTTGGAGTCTTAGCGTTTGGATTTTGTGCCAACTCAGAAAGCACCTCAATCCGCTCTGCCATAATCTGAACATTAGGCGAAACTCTATCATAAGGCACGGTATCCCACGCCGGAAAGCGCAAAACCTTGAGCTTTGGATTGATGTATTCCAACAAATCGGCTACACGCGCCAGCTCCACGCCATCGCTTGCAATATATAATATATCTGCTGAATTTTGGGTAAAGTAATCCACCAAAAAGGCATCATAACCTTCGGCGACTGAAGAGAGCGTAAAGCCCTCTAATTTGTTAATATCGTACTTCATTTTGTTTTCCGGCTTTACATTATGGTGTAGAATATATACGATACGTTTTGAATAGCAACATTTAATTTTAAGTTTGAAACAAATGCGTCCGGAAATCTTATACCCGTTATTTGCAGATATATCTTCGCTTAAAGGCGTTGGCGAACGCGCGTACAAATTGCTCTCCAACCTCATTGCCGGAAATAAAATTGTCAATCTCTTATGGCACCTGCCATCAGGTATTATCGACCGCACCTATTCTCCGCGTCTGATTGATGCTGTCCCCGGACGAATTTGCACCATAACCGCAAAAGTAATTGAACATATTTCTCCCCGAACCGCCAAACAACCATATAAAGTAATTGTGGACGATGGCTCCGAACAGCTTACGCTTATTTTTTTCAAAGCTTACGTCAGTTCTATCCAAAAAGCCCTGCCGGTTGGAGCTTTGCGCGTTATCAGCGGCAAACTGGAAAGTTTTAACGGACAGTTACAAATGGCTCATCCGGATTACATTGCCTCACCTGAAGAACTTTCCAATATCCTTGGAATGGAAACCGTATACCCTCTTACCGCCGGCATCAGCAACAAAATGCTTGGCAAATTTATGGCTCAGGCGCTTGCTCGCCTGCCCGACTTGCCCGAATGGCAAGATCAAAATTTTTTACACCAACAAGGCTGGAGCAATTTCAAAACTTCGTTATTCGCCGCTCACCACCCCAAAAATCAGACAGAATTAGAACCTTTTGCCAAAGAACGCTGCCGTCTGGCTTATGACGAGCTGCTGGCCAACCAACTGGCTCTGGCGATTGTCCGCCAACGTGTAAAAAAACAAGCCGGACGTTCTCTCAAAGGCAATGGGCAGCTCAGACAAAAAGTCTTAGACAGCCTTTCTTTCAGCCTCACCTCCGCCCAGCGGCGTGTGCTCGCTGAAATATATGCCGACCAATCCGCTCCTTTTCGCATGCTCCGATTGTTGCAGGGAGACGTCGGCAGCGGAAAGACTATTGTTGCTTTGCTTGCCATGCTCAATGCGGTGGAATGCGGAGCTCAAGCGGCAATTATGGCTCCGACTGAAATTTTGGCCAAGCAGCATCTGGAAACCATCGCCCCTCTGTGCGAAAAAATCGGCGTTTCCGCGGCTCTGCTCACCGGCAAGACCAAAACCAAAGAGCGCAAACAAATTTTGGCAGATTTGGCACTGGGGAATATAAACATTCTTATCGGCACCCATACTCTTTTTCAAGAAGAAGTCGCTTTCAAGGATTTAGGATTCGCCGTTATTGATGAGCAACACCGTTTTGGAGTACAACAACGCCTGCTTCTTTCGCAAAAAGGGAATCTTGCCGATGTTTTGGTGATGACCGCCACCCCGATTCCCCGTACGCTTGTACTCACCGCTTATGGAGACATGGAATATTCCAAAATTGATGAAGTCCCTTCCGGCCGCAAACCGGTTGATACTCGCGTTTTGCCGCTGGATAAATTGCCGGAAGTAGTGTCAGCCCTCAAACGCAAACTGGATTCCGGCGTCCGTGCTTATTGGGTATGCCCATTGGTTGAAGAATCCGAGAAATCTGATCTTGCCGCCGCCGAAGAGCGTTTTGCCGCCATGCAAAAAATTTTTGGCAATGATGTCGGGCTTGTTCACGGCAAAATGAAAGAAAAAGACAAAGATGAGGTTATGGAAAGATTCAAATCCGGACAACTCAAACTATTAGTTGCTACAACAGTGATAGAAGTCGGAGTAAACGTCCCCGAAGCAACGTTGATGATTATTGAACACGCCGAGCGCTTTGGTTTGGCACAACTTCATCAACTACGCGGCCGTATCAAACGCGGCTTTGAAGCTTCCACCTGCTTATTGCTCTATAATCCGCCGCTTTCTGCCACGGCGCACGATCGTCTGAACATTATGAAAGAAAGCGAAGACGGCTTTCTGATTGCAGAAAAAGATCTTGAGCTGCGCGGCGGCGGAGAAATCCTTGGCAACCGTCAAAGCGGCTTCAGTGAATTTAAAATCGCAGATATGTCTGTCCACAAAAACCTTCTTAATATTGCCAATCAAGATGCCAAACTTATTTTAGAACTGGATCCCAACCTAAACACTCCGCGCGGACAAGCTCTTCGCACCTTGCTTTATCTCTTTGAAAAAGACGACACTGTTCGCACCTATCGCTCCTAGAAACGGAATAATAAATATTGCACAATCTCACTCTGCACTATTTCCAGCGAAGGCGGAGAATAGTCCAGATAGAGTAATTTCTAGGTGCAGAAAAGCGGAGCGTACACGATTAGTACGTGAGCATTTCGACACCCCTGCACAATCTCTAGCAAGCTCAGATAGTGGTGCAGATAGAGGTATTTAGAAGGCGAGGAAAATTTTAGTGTACAAAGTAGTACATGAATTTTCCGAGACCGAACTAAATGCCTCTAGATGCGCCGCTAGACGAGCTTGATTACGCCTTATTTAGGCTCCACCAGCCCCCCAGATATCACAAACTTCAATCCCTCTTCAACGCTCATATCAAGCTCTATGCAATCTTCTTTGGGAACAAAAATCAAAAATCCGGAAGTTGGGTTTGGAGTGGTAGGAATAAACACATTGAGCATCTTTTCCGGACAATGTTTTTTAATTTCTCCCTTAAGCTCAGTGCTGACAAAACCTAAAATCCAAATCCCTTTGCGCGGATACTCCAGCATCACCACCTTGCTAAAAGCTTGTGTTTTACTTGAAAAAAATGTTTCAAACACTTGTTTTAGAACAGAATACACGCTTGACACCAAAGGAACTTTGTATACTATCCACTCACCAAGTTTCAGAAAGAAACGCCCCAAGAATCCGGCCGCAAACATTCCGACTATAGTCAGCGCCACCACCGCCACAATTAGTCCAAGCCCCGGAATTGTATAGGGCATATTGTCCAGCTTATATTGAGGAGGCAAAAGACGATTAACCAACAAATCTATCCACAAGACAAACTTCATTGCCAAATAAAGTGTAATAGCAACCGGTGCTGTAACCAAAATACCGGTAAATAAATACGCCCGAAGCTTTCCGCCCAGTTTCATAAACACCGCTTTTTCTCGCCCCAAACGAATTTTTTTAATGCGCTTTGCCCTCTTTTTCACCTCTGATTTTACCATATTAACACCTCTTGATATCATCTATAATAAATTGCACGTCATCTCTGCCTTGCCACCGATCTCGCCGCAACACTCCGACAACATCAAAGCGTTCGCCTTTGTTGTTGAGCATTGCCTGCCCGATGTCATTGTCCCCAACTCTAAAAGCCATACCCTTTAGACTGCCGCCGTTATCAGATGTTAAGATACACCGCACGTGTCCGATTCCAACCAGCGCCGGTTTTATAATTTGCACATTTTTGAGCATCAACTTAGGTTCGGGATTTCCGGCTCCGTAGGGCTCAAGCATTTCCATCTGAGCAGCCAATTCCTTGTTTGCGCCGGCAACACTCAAAGCCGCATCTATTTCCACCACCGGTGTAATTCCGTCCGCCCCGATATGCTGCAACACATATTCACCTACAAATTTCTTAAATTCCTCAATTTTGCTTTCTTCCAGTGAAAATCCTGCGGCCATATTATGTCCACCGCCTTTGGTCAAAATACCTTTTTCCTTGGCCGCTATCACCAACGCGCCTAAATCTATCTCTGGTATAGAACGCGCCGATCCTTTAACCTCATCAGCTTCAATAGACATTACAAATGCCGGCAGATTATAGCGTTCTTTGAGTTTGCCCGCCACAATTCCGACAACCCCCTGATGCCAATCATGTCCGGCCACAAAAGCAATCGGGTATTCTTGAGGTGTTCCCTCTAATATCTCTATCGCCTGCAAAAGCACATAGTTCTCAATATCTTTGCGCAAATTGTTATATTCATTAAGCTTATCTGCCAATAACTGCGCTTCATATTCTTTGGTATTGCATAGCAATCGATGACTGATATCAGATGTTCCGACTCTGCCTCCGGCATTAATTCTCGGTCCCAAACAAAATCCCAAATGAAATGCTGTTGGCGGTTCGGTCAAGCCGGATTTTTCCAATAATGTCTTCAGCCCGATGTTTCGAGTGGTTGACATAATTTTCAACCCTTGCCGCACATACGCCCGATTCAAACCTTTGAGCGGAACAACATCACATACGGTACCCAAAGCCACCAAATCTAACCACTGCATAAGTTTTGGCTCTGTATTTTCAGCATAAAAACCGCGTTGGCGCAGTTCGCGATTAACCGCCACCACCACCATAAACACCACTCCGACTGCCGCCATATATTTCAAATACGGACAGTCATTGCTTTCATCCAGACGCTTAGGGTTCACCACGGCATATACTTTTGGTAATTTGGCTTCCGCCTCGTGGTGGTCAATTACAATCACATCCATTCCCTGCGCAACCGCATATTCCAGCGGTTCAAACGCCGTTGTGCCGCAGTCGGTAGTGATCAAAAGCTCCGCCCCTTTAGCCCTAAAAGCATCTACCGCGGCGATGCTCGGTCCATATCCTTCTTCTCGTTCGGGAATATGCACATCTGGTTCAACGCCAACCGCCTCCAAAAACAAACGCAACACAGCCGAAGATGTAGCTCCATCAACATCATAATCACCGATTATAGCAACTTTTTGCTTTTTCATCACCGCGTCGGCGATTCGACCTGCCGCCTTAGACACATCTTTCAACACGGCCGGATCCGGCATTAAATCTTGAATTTTCGGATCTAAAAAGCTCGGAACTTCTGTCGGCGCAATTCCACGCAACGCAAGTATCCGAGCCATTACTAAAGGAATATTACATTTTTGAACTAACAATTCCGCCAAGCGATCATCAACAGTGGGAATCCTCCACAGATTCCCACCCAATGATTTTTCTTCGGCAGATTGTTTCAATCACGCTCTCCTTGTATCTAATAAGAGATATAAATCTCCGCACGGCGATTCAATCTTTCTCCCTCTGGCATAACCTCCAGATAAGCCGGAGCAGAATCTGATAATGCCTGAACCGAGATTTTGTTTGCCGGAACACCGGCGCGTTTCAGCGCATCAGCCACATTTTGCGCTCTTTCCATAGAAACCTTAAAGTTTGCCAGCTTATGGGTAGCCGGATCGGTATTGCGAGTACGACTGGAGGCATAACCATACACCATAACTTCAGCATTATGTTCTTTAGCCATTTTTACAACATTGCGCAAATTGGCATTATATTTGCTGTCAACCGCTGAACTGCCGTTATCAAAATAAATAGTTTCAACCCGATAACTCAGATTCGGGGTAGAATCTTCAACTTGCTCCATAGCAACTTTTTCTTCAGCTGCCGGCTCATCAACCGACTGCTCGTCCAACTCTTTTGCCTCAACCGGCTTTGTCTCTGCCGCTTCTACTTTTTCTGCAGGCTCAGAGTCGTTTTTATCGGCATCTTCTTCCCCCTCATAAGCCGCATTCTTAGTATCTGCCTTCAGAGAAGATTCTTCTTTAGGCATATCCTGAACCACGCGGCCGCCCTCAGATACTTCAACATCATCTTCATTATCGTCAAAATCCGGAAAAACTGCGCTGGCACAAGCCGAAAGCATCAGAACTGCAGTCAATCCGCAAACAAATTTGTTCAAACTCAACATTTGGCGCGTCCTTGAATAAAAACATTACAAACTGTACACAAATTAACGTATTAATCCTCATAACACAAGAGCAAAAAGACTTTTTCAGCAAATTAATTTTATCGTGGTTATCTTTTAATATTTGTTTGTAATTAACCGCTCTTGCCTTTATACTCATAGCAATATTCATCAACAGAGGAAATGCCGATGTCCATGCCTGCCATAAATTCTGCACTGGATGCAGCCAATTGGTTTTTCAGACGCGCCGACCGCGACGACGCCTTTTTGGAAAATGACAAACTGCATCACCTTTTGTTTTTGGCGCAAGTTCATTTTGCCCTCAACAACAATATGGAATACCTGATTCCCAGTCTTTTTGTGTGTGATGAGCGTGGCTTTTCAGAACCGACGCTGATTCAGATTCTGCAGCACGGACTGCCTTTGATGGAAGCCCCCAAATTTTCGGACAAAATAAATTCGTTTTTGGAGCTAATATGGCAAAAATATTCTCCCATGAGCAGCACCGAACTGACCGAATTCATCAAAAATTCCGATTCTTTTGCCGACAACTACCTTACCGGCAAAAGAAACATTGTTCCGCTGGAAGAAATGGCGCAAAAATTCAAGACCAGTCTGAGTCAGCGCTCATTTTCTCGAGCTGGCACCACCACTCAACGTAAGATTCTCATCTCGCAAAACGGGCCTGTTATGGTATCAGCCTGGCAGCCTCGTAAATTGGATTCGCAAAAAAAGGAGACCAAACATGCTTAAATTTGCCAAATTATTTTTAATTGCTTTGGTGTTGGCATCTTGTTCTAATGAGCCGGAAGTCAAACCCACCACTCCGTTGGTTATCAAAACCGTCAACGGCGATATCCGCTTTATGGTAGAAGTTGCCAACACGCCGGAAGCTCTCAAAACCGGCCTGATGCACCGCACCAATCTTGGTTTTAACAGCGGTATGATTTTCAATATTTATCCGGTGCGCCCCACTGCTATGTGGATGAAAAACACCAAAATTCCCTTGGATATGATTTTTGTTGCTCCTGACGCCACCGTCAGCATGATTAAAGAAAACGCCGAACCGATGAGCGAAGAGCTCATCATCTCCCGAGATCCGGTACGCGCCGTTATTGAGCTCAACGCCGGACAAGTAAAACGCCACGGAATCAAAGTCGGAGATCATATCAATCACATGTTGCTCAATAATATGGTTGATGTTAAGACCCCTGGACCGGAAGCTGAAATTACCGCCCAACCTACACAACCAACGGCTTCCAAAGCAGATATTCCGGTACCCAGCATAAACATTGAACCTAAAGCTCCGGCTGCTAACGCTCCGCAAACTCCGGCTCAAGAACCAGCGGTTGCGGCAGCTGCTGCTCAGCCCAATATTCCGGTTGTGTCACCGTCTGCGCCGCAAGCCGCAGCACCGGCTCCCAAATTGCCGGTACCGGTTCCGAGCTTATAATTTGCAGCACCAATCAACATCCCCGTTTTTTACTATAAGAACGGGGATTTTTTTACACTATCACTTTTTTCATGGGGAAAGGCCCACAAGGCACTATCTTTAGCGAGGTTGGATAGTGGTACAGATAGAGGCATTTAGAAGGCGAGGAAAATTTTAGTGTACACAATAGTACATGAATTTCAACAACCCTGCACAATCTCTAGCAAGCTTGATAGAGCCGCTGAATAGAAGTAAAAATGAAAAAGCTGAAAATCCTAGTGTACATAGTAGTACATGAATTTTCAGCTTTTTCCTATTTTTACGATTAGGCAGTGCTCTTGCGAGCTTGCCTATCCAGCTAGACATGCTTGCCTATCGCGAGGTTGGATAGTGGATTTTATAGAGTGATTTGAAAGGCGGCGACACCGGAGTTTACAAAAGGGTAAATGAGGATGTCGCCGTCCTGCGCAAATTGCTCTAGAAAACCGCTAGGTAACCTCGCCCCTCTCTTATAACTTCTGTTGAAGTATCTTATTAACCGCTCCCGGATTAGCTTTTCCCTGACTGGCTTTCATAACCTGCCCGACAAACCACCCCATCAAAGCGGTTTTGCCGGCTCGATACGCAGCAACATTGTCTGGATTTGCGGCTATTACTTCATCGATTACTTTTTCAATCGCCGCGGTATCGGTAACCTGCTTGAGCCCTTTTTCCTCAACGATTTTATCCGGAGCATCGCCGGTTTCTGCCATCATGACAAACACATCTTTGGCGGTTTTGCCATTAATAACACCTAAGGTTATCAAATCAACCAGTTTGCCCAGATTTTCCGGTGTAATCGGGCTTTCTTCCAAGCCGATCTTCTTTTCATTGAGCATTGCAAAAAAGTCACCCATCATCCAGTTAGCAACCTTTTTGGCATCGTGTCCATTGGCTGCCCGTTCAAACCATTCGGCTGTTTCTCTTGCCTCGCACAAAACCGAAGCATCATACGGCGTCAGCCCCAATTCTTTAACAAAGCGCTCTTTTTTTGCATCTGGCAATTCCACCATTTCAGACTTAATTTCATCAATGAAATTATCATCAATCACCAACGGCAATAAATCCGGCTCCGGAAAATAGCGATAATCATGCGCAAATTCCTTCTTACGCATAACTTTTGTAATCCCCTTGAGAGGATCAAACTGACGGGTTTCCTGTTCAATTGTGCCCCCGTTTTCATAAGTTTCAACATGACGATTCGCCTCATATTCAATCGCCTGCATCACAAATTTTACCGAGTTTACGTTTTTCATCTCGTTACGAGTACGGAATCCCTCTTCTCCGACTTTGCGAACCGATACATTTACATCGCAACGCATAGAACCTTCATCCATATTGCCATCGCAGGTTCCCAAATAGCGCACAATAGAACGCAGTTTGCGCAAAAACGCTCCGGCTTCCTCCGGCGAACGAAAATCCGGTTTGGTAACAATCTCCATCAAACCCACACCGGCTCGGTTAAGATCTATAAAGGTCTTGGTCGGCGAAATATCATGGATAGACTTTCCGGCATCCTGTTCTATATGAATACGCTCGATTCCGATATTTTTGCTGCTGCCGTCTTCGAGGTCAATCTTTACAAATCCCTCGCCCACCAGTGGATATTTGAACTGAGTAATCTGATATCCCTGCGGCAAATCGGCATAAAAATAGTTTTTACGCGAAAATTCCGAATATTTGTTAATTTGCGCATTCAGCCCCAAACCGGTTTTTATGGCCTGACGCACGCACTGCTCGTTCAAAACCGGCAACATCCCCGGCATTCCGGCATCAATAAAAGAGACATTTTCATTAACATCAGAACCATAATGAGTTGACGCTCCCGAAAACATTTTGGACTTAGAAATAATCTGGCAATGAATTTCCAAACCGCAGATAACCTCCCAATCTCCGGTTTTTCCGCTAATAATCATTCCGCTCATCTTATTTCACTCCCTTAAAGTTCACATCTTTTTCCAAAGCCGAAGCCGCTTTGAAAACGCTCTCTTCATCAAAAGCCTTTCCTACAATCTGCATACCCAAAGGCAAACCTTGCGAGTTCAAACCGATAGGCAGACTCATCGCCGGCAGTCCTGCCAAAGAAACCGAAACCGTAAAAATATCATTCAACCACATAGTAATCGGGTTCTCCTGCATAGACTTATCACCAATCGGAAAAGCCGCCGTCGGAGCTGTCGGCGTCAAAATCAAATCGCACTTTTCAAACGCCTTGATAAAATCTTCACGAATCAGACGGCGTACTTTTTGCGCCTTGAGATAATAGGCGTCATAATAGCCGGCCGAAAGTACGTATGTTCCAATCATAATTCGGCGTTTTACTTCCTTGCCAAAACCAGCCGAACGAGAATTGATATACATATCATCCAAATGCGCGCCATCTACGCGATTACCATAACGCAAACCATCATAACGAGCCAGATTTGAAGACGCCTCCGCCGGAGCAATAATATAATATGTAGCCAAAGCATATTTGGTATGCGGCAGAGAAACTTCAACCACCTCTGCCCCGCGGGATTTAAGTATCTCAGCGGCCTTGTCCCAATAAGCGGCAACTTCTTTATCCAAACCATCTACCCGATATTCTTTCGGAATACCGATACGCATACCTTTAATATCTGCTCCCAAAAACTTTTCAAAATCCGGCACTTCAACTTTGGCAGAAGTAGAATCCTTGGCGTCATAGCCTGCCATATTTTTGAGCATTATAGCACAATCGCGCACATCTTTGGCAATCGGTCCCGCCTGATCTAAAGAAGAGGCAAAGGCAACAATTCCCCAACGAGAGCAGCGCCCATAAGTCGGCTTGATTCCGGTCACGCCGCAATAAGCCGATGGCTGGCGGATAGAACCACCGGTATCAGTACCGGTTGCCGCCGCACACATCTGAGCCGCCACTGCCGCCGCCGAACCGCCGGAAGAACCGCCCGAAACCAACGGAACATCTTTGCTCCACGGGTTAACAACCGGACCAAAGGCCGAAGTCTCATTACTACCGCCCATAGCAAATTCATCAAGATTGAGCTTGCCCAAAAAGTTCGCGCCTGCCGCCAAAAGTTTAGATGTCACCGTAGACTCGTATTGCGGAACAAAACCTTTTAAGATATTGGAGCACGCGGTTGTAGCAATTCCTTTGGTGCAGAACAAATCCTTAATACCCAACGGAATACCTTCCAAATCCCCGCCCTCGCCGTGTTCTATCTTGCTCTGGCTAGCCTTAGCACGCTCCAAAGCCTGCTCAGTGCTCTCGCAAACATAGGCATTATATTTGCGCCCTTCTTCCATTTTGGCAATATAAGCTTCTGTAAGCTCCGGCGCGGTAAATCTTTTGTTTCTAAGACCTTCTCTGGCCTCTGCAATGGTTAATTCCGTTAATTCTGTCATTATCTTTTCCAATTTTTAAATTGTTTTTATCTATTTCTTACGCCAACCTGTACAATTTCAAGCTCCGAACGCCATGAGTGGCAACTAATGCCACTGCCGGCTGCGGCAGAGAGGTTGGATAGCGTGCGTGAATAATAAGATTTTAGGGTGGCGAAAGCGGAGTGTACATAACAGTACATGAGCATTTCGACAGCCCGACAAATCTGTATTGGTCACCAGCTAGACGAGCTCTCATCACGCTTATTCCACTACTTTTGGCACCGCAAAATACCCATACTCTTTCATTGGCGCATTAGCAAGAATTTGCTCGGCAATATTGCCGTCGGTCACCTCATCTTTACGCATTTGCAAATGATTTTCATTTACCGAAACCAGCGGCTCAACATCATCAGTATTAACCTCTTTGAGTTGGTCTACCCACCCCAGTATTTTGTTAAATTCATCTTCGGTTGCCGCTATTTTATCGTCTTCTACCCGCAAACGCGACAAAAAAGCAATCCGCTTTACTGTTTGTGTATCTATAGCCATATACCTACTCCATTTCTATCTCTGGCAAATCAAAATCTGATATCTTTCCGCCGTATCAATAACTCACTGACATCAACGGCATAACTGCATCATATTGTAATCGTTGTAGCATATTCACAGCCTTAACATCAAGACCTAATTTTTGCGCGGTGAGTTTTATTGAAGCCAACGGCGACGAGCTAAGCAACTCAGCAATTTTCTCTTGTAAGGGCCTG
The DNA here is from genome assembly GCA_934255405.1 of uncultured Alphaproteobacteria bacterium. Classification (GTDB taxonomy): domain Bacteria; phylum Pseudomonadota; class Alphaproteobacteria; order RF32; family CAG-239; genus CAZU01. The sequence continues at coordinate 17,030 of CAKQNT010000006.1, read as the reverse complement.
GGTTTGGGATAAACCTCCATAGCAAACTTATCTTCCGGTTTAATCCCCGCCTGCTCTTTCAAATATTGCAGAGCATCATCAAGTCCGCCCAATTCATCAATCAATCCGCCGGCTTTGGCATCTTCTCCCGACCAAACACGCCCTCTAGCCAATTTATCCAATTTGGTCTCCGGAATATTGCGTGCTTGCGAAACTTTTAAAGTAAAATCTTTATAAACGCGGTCAAGTGATTCATCTAAGGCTTTTTTCTGGCTTTTTGAAAATTTAAAATTCGGGCTCAAAATTCCACCATTCGGCGCAAAATACAGAGTGCTCCAGTTAACATCAAGCTTTTTCCACAAACCTTCCAGAGCAAATTTTCCGCCAACCACCCCGATTGAACCGGTCAAAGTTGTCTCATCGGCAAAAATTTTATCGCCGGCCAAAGATATAAAATATCCGCCCGACGCCGCATAATCTCCCATAGAAACCACCAGCGGTATATTTTTTTCTTTTTTCAGATTATTCAAAGCATTCCAAATCTCTGCCGAGGCGCTATAACTGCCCCCTGGAGAATTTACTCTTACCAGAGCCCCGACAACATGTTTGTCTTTTTTGATTTCATCTGCTATATCCAACACCTCGCGCGAATTTATCTCATTATCAGCAGTCGGATTCAGGCTATAAGCATCACCGATTGTCCCCTCCAACGTAATAATTGCCAGTTTCGGTCCGCTCCGATTCAAACGAATCCCTGCGGCATAATCTGCCACCGATACAAATTCGGCATTATGCTCGCGGCGAATTTCATTGCGCCACTCACCTTCAAACGCCAGCTTATCAATCAACCCGATGCTTTGCGCATATTCCGCAGAAAACGGGGCTTTATCCGTCAGATTAAAGAAGTCTTCTTTTGTCGGCTTAGAGAATCTGGTATTCAGCGCGCCTTTTACCAAAACCACATTCAGCCGCGCCAACATCATATTCATATTGCTTTCAAACGCCGAAGAGATTTTTTTATCCGTAAAAGAGGCCATGGCGTTCTTATATTCATAACGCCCGTAGAACTCCGGAGAAATTCCCACTTTATCCAAACCTGCCTTAAAAAACGGAATCTCAGCTCCCACTCCGGTCAACCCAACGTCGGTATTAGGCTGCATGGTTATTTCCGAAAAAGCGGTCGCCAAATAATATTCGCCGGTTCCGCCGCCAAAACTGCCAAACCCGGGGGAATATATATAGGCCGGTTTTCCGCTGTCTAGGAACAATTGTATAGATTTGTGCAATTCCTGCAACTGTGCCATTCCCAAAGAAGACACATTTATTCTTGCCGCCAATGCCTTAACACGTTTATCTTTGGCGGCATAGATAATCGCCCACCGCAATTCTCTGAATGAAACCGCTCCGGTCGGCACCATCTCGGTCAACAGACTGTCTTGTCGAATTTCTGGAAACGAAAGATCCAAATCAACTGTCAAAATTGCATTTTTAGGCATCTTAACCGCCGGCGCCGAGTTCTTAATCACTCCCAGCACCGCCAACAACAGCAAGATAAACAGCACGCCAAAAATTGCAAACGCATAAATCACCGATTTAATCAGAACCTTGCTCGCAATTTTTTTGCGCCGGTTAACCGAATTGCGCGGAAACGGAGACTTCAAATCTGGCATATCAAAACTTCCTGAACAAACAAAATGGAGGCTATTTTTCAATAGCCTCCATAGTAGCTTAATGCCACTGTTTCCACAACTACAAAATCAGAGTTGTAAAGAATTTTTATATTTCTTTGAACAGCTCGGCAATTTCTTCGGTGCGATGAATATTCATCATACCAACGGTATGATATCCGCTGTCTACATGGACAACTTCACCGGTAATGCCGGCTCCGCAAGCAGACAAAAGTCCCAAAGCAGCCATACCGACTTCATCTTGAGTAACATTGCGCTGCAACGGAGCATTAAACTCATTCCAGTGCAAAATCTTGCGGAAATCGCCAATACCCGAAGCCGCCAAAGTTTTAATCGGACCGGCAGAAATAGCGTTTACTCTTACGCCCTGCACGCCCAAATCCATAGCGGCGTAACGCACAGATGCCTCCAAAGCGGCTTTGGCAACACCCATAATATTGTAGTTGGGCAAAACTCTCTCGCTGCCCATATAGGTCAAGGTAACAACTGAACCACCTTCATTCATAATCGGAGCTGCGTATTTGCAGGCTTCCAAGAAAGAAAAGCAGGAGATTTCCATTGTCATCGCAAAGTTATCTCTGGTTGTGTCAATTGTACGTCCCTTAAGCTGATTTTTATCTGAAAAAGCAATAGCATGAACCAAAAAGTCAATTTTGCCCCATTTTTCGCCCAGCTCCTTAAAGCAAGCTTCTACACTTGCCGAGTCAGATACATCGCACTTAATCAGCAACGGCTCTTTATCCAATTGAGCTGCCAACGGCTGTACTCTTTTTTCCAAATTTTCGTTCTGATAAGAAATTGCAAGCTGCGCGCCATGAGCATTCAAAGCCTGAGCAATACCCCAAGCAATAGACTTATCGTTTGCCAGACCCATAATCAGGCCTTTTTTTCCAGCCATAAGAGCTGTATTTTCAGTCATCATAATGTCCTTTTTTGTTTTTCACACAATTAACAATTCAATTAAATCGCTTGAATTATTAGCTAGATTTCTATAAAATTTCAAACAGTTTGTAAATACATTTTTTTAACAGGTACCCTATGTTTATGAATAACTCCTTCTGTAACTCTTTGAAAGCCAAGGCAAATACTTGCAAAGAGTTTATTATTTTTCTGGCTCAGCGCGCCAAAGCCGACACCATTTTGCGCGTTGCCTCCTCGCTCAGCTATACTTCTCTGATTGCGCTTGTTCCGCTGATTGCCATCGGTCTGGCAATTTTTTCGGCTTTTCCGGTATTTTCTGAAGTGCGCGAGCAGCTACAGTCTTTGCTGTTGCAAAATGTTGTGCCCGATTTGGAAGAAGAAGTCAGCCAATACTTCAGCGATTTTGTTTCTGCCACTGCCAAACTCACCACCGTTGGTGTGGTAGGTATTGCCGTAACCGCGATTTTGTTGCTCTCCACCATAGAAAACAGCCTTAACTTTATCTTTAAGGTATACAAAGCCCGCAGCATCAAAACCAAAATCACTCTTTATTGGACAGTCATCACCTTGGGTCCCCTATTGCTCGGCACCGGATTTTCCATGCGCGGCTACGTATATGCCTTGCAAAAATTTATGCCCGAAACTTTGGTTAACACCGAAGTATTTTTCAGCGCAGTTTTGCCAAGTCTCTTCACCACACTGGCTCTAATGCTGCTCTATGTGCTGGTGCCCAACAAAAAAGTTGGCATTATTCATGCTTTCTTTGGCGCCTTCACCGCTATGGTTCTGTTTTATATTTTGCGCAAATCTTTTGGCCTATTCCTTGCCTCCACCAATACCTACAACGTATTGTACGGCGCTCTGGCAATTATTCCAATTATGCTGGTTTGGCTGTATTTAATTTGGGCGGTGGTAATTTTCGGCGCGGTCATAACCGCCGCTCTAGATGATTTTGCAGAACATCCGCAAAACAAAGAATTGCGTGTATTTGACTATAGTCATCAACGTTCAAACAAAAAAAATCGGCATTATGTAAAAAAGTTCTTGCCAAAAGAACAAAAATAGAACATAGTGTGACTATCAAAAAACTAATAGGAGTAAAAAACTTATGGATAAAGATAAAGCTCTTGATGCGGCATTGAGCCAAATTGAAAAAGCTTTTGGCAAAGGCTCAATTATGAGACTCGGGCAAGATAACGCCCATGTTGATATTGAGGCTGTTCCCACCGGATCGCTCGGGTTGGATATGGCCTTGGGTATCGGCGGTCTGCCCCGCGGACGTATTGTTGAGATATATGGTCCCGAAAGTTCCGGTAAAACCACTTTAGCTTTGAGTGTCATTGCTCAAGCACAAAAAACCGGCGGCACTTGTGCCTTTATTGATGCCGAACATGCTTTAGATCCGTCTTATGCCAAAAAAATCGGCGTTGATATTGAAAACTTACTCATTTCTCAGCCTGATGCCGGTGAGCAGGCGCTTGAAATCGCCGATACTCTGGTTCGCTCCGGCGCTATCGATGTTTTGGTAGTAGACTCTGTTGCGGCGCTTGTTCCCAAAGCCGAACTTGAAGGTGAGATGGGCGATTCTCACATGGGCTTGCAGGCTCGTTTAATGAGTCAGGCTCTGCGCAAACTCACTTCAACCATTGCCCGCTCCAACACTCTGGTGATTTTCATCAACCAAATTCGTATGAAGATTGGCGTTATGTTTGGCAACCCTGAAACCACCACCGGCGGCAATGCGCTCAAGTTCTATGCCTCTGTCCGTATTGATATCCGCAGCATTGGTAAAATCAAAGATAAAGAAGATATTATCGGCAGCCAAACCCGAGTCAAGATTGTCAAAAACAAAGTTGCTCCTCCGTTCAAAGTTATTGATTTTGACATTATGTATGGCGAAGGCATCTCTAAAACCGGCGAGATTATTGACCTCGGTGTCAAAGCTGATATCATTGAAAAATCAGGCGCTTGGTTTGCCTACAATGGCGATAAACTTGGTCAAGGAAGAGAAAACGCCAAACTATTCTTGCGTGATCATCCGGATATTGCGCATGAAATTGAAAACAAAATCAAAGCCGATGCCGGACACTTGGCTGGCGAGCTTATCGGCGACAACGAGCCGCCGTCAGACGAAGAATAAAAATCTTCGGCAAACAAAAACTCCGCAGCTTCAAACTGCGGAGTTTTTTACATTATCCAATCGGCTATTTAACGCGATGATTTTTACAATCATCAAGCAGTTGCTCCCATTTATCGGCAATATGCTGCTCGGCATATTGCTCTACTCCTTTGGCGGCTTCTGCGCCCATCTTGATACGCAGGCTCTTGTCGCTCATTAATTTTGCCATCTTTTCGGCAAATTCATCGACATCTTTAGCCAAGAAGCCGTTTACACCATCAACAATCACCTCATTTACCGAGGGTGCATCAACAAACCCTATTGCCGGCAAACCATGCGCCTGCCCATCGGCCAAAGCAATGCTTAGCCCTTCATACGCCGCCGGCCACGCCATAAAATCAGCACCGCGATACACCGCCTTAACATCGTTGGCATATCCCATAAACTCCACCTGTTTCTCAATCCCCAATTTTTTCATCTGCTCCAGCAAACGTTTGTGATAATCAGGATGTTTAATACTGCCGTAGAGTTCAATCTTCCAATCCGGAAAATCTTTGGCAATTTTACCAAATGCCTCAAACAACAAATGTTGCCGTTTTTGCACTTCATCGACGCGGCAAACATAGATTATTTTCTTTTTCTCTTTGCTCAAATCCGCGCGTTCTGCCTGAGGAATTTGCCCGATAATATTACCGATAACCCGCTCCTCATGCTTAGGATAATCATCGCCGATAGTGCCCTTAAAACTATCCAACAACAAATCATAAGCAACAATTTTTTCCAACTGTTTCTTATAAACTCTATAGCGTATCGGTTTATGACGCAACGGCGCAAAGAACACCGGTGGATGATTATGCACCATCAACACTATCGGCACATTCGGATTATGCAAAAAGCAGATATTGTAAACATCTTTCAAAAAATAACATACAATAACTTCCGGTTTGATTTCTGCAATTGCTTTAGCAAAACGGAATGATGCCGGCTGCAGGGCGCTTTTAAGCCCCACCCAAATATCTTTCAACAAATTGCCGCATCTGGCGCTCAGATTCCGTACTTTGACCTGAGGCAACAGATTTGAAGGCCCCGTCTGTTGCTTAAAGCTATCAAACACAAAGTTAACCTCATGTCCGCGTTTTGCCAACATATTGCAAAAATCCCAAACAAAACGGCTGTTTACATTGCGATCTTTGACTACCATTAATCTCATCTGATCTCTCCTTAAATAATCTCAATGCCTTAAGCATATTATAAATTATCTCAAAACAAAACCGCAAACCTCCAGATATCCAGAATAAGTTGCGGTATTCATGATAGCTCAGCGATAAGACAGCTCAATCTTGATATAAATAAAATTTTATATTGCAAATTAGACAAAATTATGCTAATTTCATCCACAAACAAATACAATTAATTTTAATTATTAACCCGAGAGAAGGCTCAAACGGTAATACTCTGCCAAGCTACCTCTCAAAAACCCAAAAAAAATATGAAAAAATTTATGCCAATTGCTGATGCATTTCTCACTCACCCCGCATCTCTGCAGCTCGGTCACAAGCTGTATGCAATCAAGATTTCAGCTAGCGAAGCATATGAATTCAAAAGCGATTTCAAAAACTTTACCTCCATGGCCAACAAATACGGCTGGGACAACAAGTTGCAGGAGGGCGAATCTTACGAGGGATTCCTTGCGGTATACTACGAGCAATACCTACAGATGGCAGTATACATGGAGGGGACGCTATACAAAGTTACCCCCGATGAAGAGGTATCCCCTGAAGATCGGAATGCTCTCCACCAGAATAAACTCTGGAAGGTAGTAACAGGAATCAATGAGGATGAAGAAGGCTCTTTCAACCACGTTTTCGGCCTCAACGATTTTAACCTGGCGCATGTGATTGAGATATGTCAGAAGTATAACAAATTATTTCTCAATCTGGATCCGGCGCAGCTAAGCGCAAGCATCAAGTCCAAGCTCATTGCCGCGCTTATCGATGAGACTGCCGCAGAGTTATCTGATGCAGAGGCAGAAGTAGTGCTGGAGTGCTTCGGGCGCGATTGCTCGCTCTTTGTTGAAGTATAAAATTATCCCCCTTGGTTTTAGAACCTCGGGGGATTTTTTATTAACCAAAAATATTATTTCTTCTCAGCCGTAACCGCTTTAACCACATCTTCGGTAATATCGGTTCCGCCTGCAACAACCGCCGTTTTGTTCAGCACAAGCTTATATCCGCCTTTAGCGGCAATTTTCTCAATCACGCCGGTCATATAGTCATCAAAAGCCTGCAGTTTTTCGGCATACCGTTTTTGCATTTCCTGCTGTTTTTGAACAAATTCATCACCATAAATTTTCTGCAGCTCAGCTTTTTCTTTACCCTTAGCGGCATTGATTTTGCTCTCGGCAGTTTTCATAAACTTCTGCAATTCATTCACCTGAGACTGGCGTTCCTCACGCAGCGCAACAACTTCCGGCGAAACCGCCACCACCTGTTCAACATTAATCAGCGCCACTTTTGGACAACAGGGCTTTACGGCCCAACCGACCAATCCACCCAGAACCAACACTCCGGCAACTGCACCGAACATCTTGCAAATTTGTTTTTTATCCCTAATCATTTTCAGCCTCCTTAGATTTATGTAGTTTTATTTAAGCACATAATCAAGCATCGTCAATATTTTTATGCAATTAATCCTTCGGCGCAAAGTTTGGCAAACACCGGTTTATTAAGCCCCAATTTATCTATCAACACACTTGGTTTCAAGTCACATTGCCGTTCTTTTATTTTTATCTCGCCATTTTTGATGGTTTTAATCTCGCAACTCGGTAATTTTGATTTTCCGATACAAGACGACATATATACAAAACATTCATCATTATCCGCCAGATTTTCCACCGCCAATTTGCGAGCATATAGATTTAAGGTTAAATCCGCCTTACTTCCGTCTTTAGTCCATGGACTACCTCCACCAATTGGACACGCGGTTGAATAAAAATCACAAGCCAGTTTGCGCCCCGTAACCCCGCAGTCTGCCACTGCCGAATGGCAGGTATAACGACCGGTGCCGTTAATAATCAGTTCTCGCGGTTTTTCTCCCAAAACTTCTGCCACAAAACCAGACAAATCCGTTTCTTCCAGCATCGGAACTGCCGCAATTACCGTAGCTATTTTGCCATCTTTATCAAGCGTGATTTGAGTTTTAATATCAAGCCCCAACGTCTTTGAGTCTCTAGCCCTGTCATACAAAGCTTTGTTCAATTTACGCGCCAGCCACAGTTCGCGATTAATCAGCCCTTCTCCCTGACAAGCATAACCAACAAACACGCCCTGATCTCCCCAGCCGTTTTGTTCAACTCCCTGATTAATTTCTGCCGATTGCTGCCCAATCAGATTAATCAGTTGTAATTTATCGGGCTCAAGCGCACACTCGCCCCAAACTTTGGCATATTCCTCATCGTATCCGATATCCGCCAACGCCGCCAAAACATAATCCTTAAGATTACGCAGCGACACATCGCCTTTAATCTCACCACCCAGCACCACCGTATTGCCCTTGAGCATAACCTCAACGGCATACTTAACCGCCGCATCTTGCTCAATCATACGGTCTAAAATATAGCTTGAAATATAATCGGAAGTTTTATCAGGGTGCCCCAAAGACACCGCTTCTGCAGTTTTTTGCATAAGTACCTCTCCTTATTTAGTCCTCTATTGCGGGACAAGTCAGGTTAAATCCACATCGAACCAGCCGTCATTAGCTGTTTCAGATACAAGTTCATACTTTTTTATTCAATTGTCAATATCAATGTTTATTGAATTATACCTATTTTCCTTTTTATTTTAATCCAAAAAAAATGTGAGCCCTAAAGCTCACACTTTTTTTTGACATCAGCGTTCTACACCGCCGGCATCAAGTTTGTTGCGAACGCATGTCCGGATGGTTTCAAACGGAGTAAGATTGAAGTCTCCTTTAACATAATGCTTAAGCGCGCAAGCTGCCACGGCTACATTTAAGTTGATTGCCATAAAGTAGTTTTGCATCACTCCATAGATTAAAGCTGCAGCAAAGGCATCTCCGGCTCCGCTCAGCTCCACAGCATTATCAATTGAGTACTTTCCGGATAAATTAATTCCGTCTTCCCTGCTCCACATAATACCACGAACATTACGCAATGTGCCGGTCTTGCAACGAACAACACTGGCAATTTGGCTGCACGAAAATCTTTCCGTCATAAATCGTGCAAAATTCATATAATCCTCATAATTCATAAAAGAGGCCACCGGTTTGTCATAGCCGACAACTTTTGCCTCGTCTTCATTAACAATCACCAAAGCAACATATTTCAGCAATTGTTGCATAACCTCTTGCGCCTTTTCCATCGGCCATAATTTTTTCCGATAGTTGATATCACAGCTGACTGGAATTCCCATCTTTTGGGCTGTTTGACAGGCCTGTTCGCATATCAGAGCCATATTGCCAGACAATGCCGGCGCAATCCCCGAAAAATGAAACCAGTCTGCCCCTTCCAAGATGCTTTCCCAGTCAAAATCTTCCGGTTCTGCCATGGCAATCGCGCTGTCTTCTCGGTCATATATACAAGTGCCGATATAAGGGATTATACCTTTTTCCTGATAATATATACCAATCCGCTTTCCGCCTTTGACAATGTGCGAAGTATCAACTCCGTGCGACATCAGAACCGAAACCGCTTTCTGAGCAATCAAATTATCCGGCAATTTGGTTACAAACGAAACATCTAAGCCATAAGATGCCAAAGCAACGGCAACATTCGCCTCACTTCCGCCAAACTCGGCCAAATAATTATCACTTTGCGCAAACAAATTATCCCCGTTGGGAGAAAGTTTCAGCATAATTTCGCCAAAACATACAACTTTCTGTTTTTTCATAAAAATAAATTTTTAAAATTATTTATAGAGAACTAATTATATAAAAAACGCTCTCAATATATCTTGATTTTTTATTTTGTCCAGAATCTTTTGCAGTTATTTTCAGCCCCAAACCAGAGCCCAAAAATTCTTCCCACAAATATTTTTTGCATTTTTAGTCAGTTATCAAAACCTTATCGGCAATCTTTTGATATTTGGCAATATAATTATTCACCAATGCAAAGCGTTGCTCAATCATCTTTTTAGGCGTATGCCGATGCGTAATCTTTTCTCGTTCTTCCGCTCGTCTTTCTGCCATTGCCAAATCGCACTTAATTACCCGCACGCAGGTTTCATATCCAAGTTTTTTCAAATTGGCAAACAGCTCCAAATGCGCCGGATTAACTCCGCTGTGCTCCAGCACAATTCCCAATTTGCGCTCAACCGCGCGGCGCAGCACCTCATAGCCGATAACTCTTGCCACCATCTCCCATCTGGCAAAGGCCGCTTCATCTCCCAAAGACTGCAAATCTTTCTGATAAGAAGGCAAACTTTCCATAATCGCATCAAAACTCAAAAAAGCTCCATCGCCGGCAATTTTTCGGCAATAAGTAGTTTTTCCGGCTCCGGGGCACCCACTCACTTGCAACATCTGCAAACCTTTATTATGCGCAAACTTAGCCAGCAAAGCATCTATAATTTGCTCATACTCCGCGCATTTTATCTTGCTGTAATCATAAGATATCAGACTTGTTACCGAAGGCATAAGGTCATAAAGTTGCATTTTTCACACTCCTCAATGCCTCGACTTTATTTACACTTCAGATCAAAGTCAAGTGTTTTGTCATTTTCAGTCAATCAGTTGACAATTCAGTATAAATTCGGCTGATATTGCAAGTTATACGCCCAAATCAATATTTATACCGGCCTCGCGACAAGATTGTAAAATTTCTGCCAGCCCCAGTTTCTCCCGATAATGAAGCCGCCCGTCAGAAAGGCATACCTTTAAGATTTCCTGACAAAGGTTTTTAACCTTGTCCGGCCGCCGATAATCAATATAAGCAATCGCCTCATAAAACCCTTTTTCATCAGGTTTAAGGCTCTCAATATAAGTATTAAGATATTGCTGGCTCAGACTGCGGGTTTGCGGCACATTATCCAAAATATAATCCAAAATTATGTGTTGCTTGAGCGGAGTATAGTTTTGTCCGGCTCTGGCCATATATGCCAGCAACAACAAATCAACATCAATCGGCTCAAAAATCTTTTGATCCACCATTTCCCAAACATCTCCTTGTTCGGGCGTTTTTTCTGCCATTCCGATTTGTTCCATAAAATCTTTGGCAAAATCTTTAATATTTTTGTAGTATTTTTCAGTAGTGCGGTCATAAATATCATGCACAAATACCGAATCAAATATATAAGACTTCCTCCGCCGATAAAAATATATATCCAAAAACGTATTACCGTCTTTTTCCCACACATTTTTAACCGCAACATTCTCCTCATAAATTTTGTTATTTTTTATGAGATGCAGCAGCATATTATAAAATTTAACATCAGGTTCAGACATACTTTCCTCTGCCCGCAGAATACGCGACTTTAGTTAAAAAATAAATAAATTTCTTTTCTACAGCCCAACATTACCGCCGCCGCAAAGAGTTTTGCCACACAAAGCCTCTCCACCAAAAAGAGGCTTTTGTTATGGTAATTAATTTTGATTTTAAAACAAAAAAAGGAATGATCTCTATCATTCCTTTTTATTGGTGGGCCCAGATGGACTACTCCGCTTGCGCTTCGTTCACTGCGTTCATCGGCTTTGCCGACCGGCGTTCTTTCGCCCGCCTTTCACTTGTAGTCAAACCAACTTCTCGTTGGTTCGAGCTGTCCTTATACTAATCATAACAAAAAGCCTCCGCAAGGGAGGCTTTTTGTTATGGTGGGCCCAGATGGACTCGAACCAACGACCAGACCGTTATGAGCGGCCTGCTCTAACCAACTGAGCTATGGGCCCGTAATTTATACGTTTTCTTTGGATAGTATCCAAATTTTCAATCCATAATAAGAGCAGACCTGAGATCTCTACACACAACCCGACTATCACTGTTTGCTCTTCTACAGGCGACACGCTGAAAATATGCTAAAACCTAAGCTTAGTCAAGGGCTTTTTTCAATAAATATTTTATAGACAAAACAGAGAAATAGTGCTATATTTTGTCAAAACAACATTTTTGAAAGCTCCAACCATGCCTGATAAATATCGCGTCATCTGCTCAGAAAATCAAAATCTTTATCCCGAAAAAATCTTTGTAGACATATACCCTGCCGGATCTATGCGACCGGAAAACTGCCTGACACATGATGGGTTGCTGCAAATGAGAAGACTTATCAATCCCAATGTTCAAAAGCTTGAATCCGGCATTATTCTAACCGATTTTGGCCATGGCAATATTCTTCTCCAATACGAAAAAATGCCCAATCGCCGTATGCAACAATATCAAGATCATCTGCGCCAAAAACTAGATCCGCTGATTCTTGATACCTTTCGGAAAATGAAAAATCATAACAAAGACCGAACCCTTGAAGTCAGCATGGCCAACATGGCGGTAATGTACGACTTGCACTCTTCATCCGAAAACGAACAACTTAGCGCGCGAGAAGATCTTCTTATTCGACAAAATTCCTACCAAAAACACCTAGCTGAAAAACGTCGCGAGTTGATTGAACGCAAAGCAAAAGAAAAATATGCCTCGGCTCCGCAACTTCTTTTAGCATGGAAACAGGCCAAATACCGCGGTGATTAGCATTTTTTAACCAGACACAAAAAAACAGAGGGTGAAAATCTATCTTTCCCCTCTGTTTTTACAATTTCCCTAAGAAATCATATATATCAAAGCCGCGCTACAATACCGCCGCTCAAGATAGCTGCTATTGATCCAAAAAGCTTCTGAGCTTGCGTGAACGACTCGGATGTTTCAACTTGCGCAGAGCCTTAGCCTCAATCTGACGAATGCGCTCACGAGTAACATTAAACTGCTGTCCAACCTCTTCCAAAGTGTGATCAGTGTTCATACCAATACCAAAACGCATACGCAAGACACGCTCTTCTCTAGGCGTAAGCGATGATAATATGCGCGTGCAGGTTTCTTTCAGGTTGGAATGAATAGCGGAATCCAACGGCTGCAAAGCGCTGTCATCAGCAATAAAGTCGCCCAAAGAAGAATCTTCCTCATCACCGACCGGAGCCTCCAAAGAAACCGGCTCCTTGGCAATTTTCATAACCTTGCGAACTTTTTCCAAAGGCATAGACAAGCGTTTTGCCAATTCTTCCGGCACCGGCTCACGCCCCATTTCTGCCAACATCTGGCGAGAAGTCCGAACCAATTTGTTTATTGTCTCAATCATATGCACCGGAATACGGATAGTACGAGCCTGATCGGCAATTGAGCGAGTAATTGCCTGACGTATCCACCATGTTGCATAAGTCGAGAATTTATAGCCGCGTCGATATTCAAACTTATCAACTGCCTTCATCAAACCGATATTACCCTCTTGAATCAGATCCAAGAACTGCAAACCACGGTTAGTATACTTTTTGGCAATCGAGATAACCAAACGCAGGTTAGCCTCTATCATTTCCTTTTTGGCGCGTTCAGCCTCACGTTCGCCCTTCTTGATAGTATCAACCATACGGCGATATTCATTAATCGGCAGCCCGCATTCTTGCGCCATTTGAGCAACTGAATCTCTAAGTTCGGCAATTTCTGAACCATATTTTTCAACAAATGCCTGCCAGTGCTTATCTTTCTTATGGATTACAGAAATTTCTTCAATCCAATTTGGAGAGAGTTCAGATTTTTGATAAGACTCCAGAAAATCTTCACGTTTTATCTTGCAAGACAAGGCATAACGCATTAATTTTCCTTCAAATCCCATCAATCTCTTATTAAGCCCGTTCAGCTGTTCAACCAACTGCTCAATCCGGTTTGCATTCAGATGGATTGAGCTCATTAACTCAACCAAATCTTTCTTAACCTGCAGATAATGCTTTTCCACTGCCGGAGTGATATTTTTGCCGGCAATAATCGCGGCCACGCGCTGATTTTGAATTTTTTTCAAATCATCGTAGTAGCTGGAAATCTTATTTAAAATATCCAGAACCGGCTCTTTTAAGGCTTCTTCCATAGCCGAAACCGAAGCCGAAGCACGACCGCCGTTGCCATCCATATCGTCATCGTCGCCGCCGTGTTCTTCGCCCTCTTCACCATCTTGCATATCATCAGCGGCATCGTCTTCTTCCGCCTCATCATCAACAGCGCTGTCCAGTTCCATATCATCATCGGGCAGATCATCGTCAATGTCTTCCATATCTTCTTTTTCAGCCAGCTCTTCAGCAACCTTATCCAAATCCTCGCTGGCAGCGGCAGCTTCGTCCTCTTCAAATTCCATACCATCAACATCAGCGCCATACATCATCTCCAAATCAACGATATCGCGCAGTTGCATAGTGCCGTTCAGAAGTTCGTCGCGCCAATCAGCAATCGCCTTAATAGTCATCGGGCTTTCGCACAAACCATCAATCATAACGGTTTTGCCGGCCTCAATACGCTTTGCAATAGCAATTTCGCCCTCACGGGACAACAGCTCTACCGAGCCCATTTCCTTAAGGTACATTCGAACCGGATCATCATTGCGTCCGAGGTCTTTCTCGTCAAAATTTCCGCCCTCGTCTTCGTCCTCGTCATAATCCTCATCTTCTTCAACCACATCAGATTCAAAATTATCAACTTCAGACTCGGCAATAATACTGATACCCATATCAGAAATATCAGTCATAATATCTTCAATATTCTCAGAAGACTCACGCTCTGGCGGAAGAGCTTTATTTAATTCTTCAACGGTAATGTAGCCGCGTGTTTTTCCTTTTTCAATCAAACGCTTAACCGCGCTGCCCAATGAATCAATCAGCGGCGCATCTGCAGACTGACCGTCATACAGATCAGGATTCTCAATATCTGACATAAATCTTCCTTATTACAAAACCGGTTTTTGCATAAATTTATAGCTAGTGCACTTTGTAATAATTTTTAGGGCAATTGTCAAGTATTAAACAGAGATTCTTTGCAAATTTTCTGCCGATTCGCTCAATTAGTCTTCACCTTGCGCGGCCAACAAAGCATCGCGTTCTTTTTTAAGCGACTCATAGCGCTTATAATCTTCTTCCGCAAACGAGTCTCCGGTTTCGATCCGGCGAACGCATTCTCTGATATCGGTATCCAACTGGCGCAATTGCACTTCCACAATCCGCTGATTAAGATTGTGGCGCATTTTGATGATATCCGGACACTGTCGGCGCAGCATTTTTATTTCTATCCGGCTTTTTAGCGTATCGGCAAAACCTTTCTCAACCAAAATACGTTGCAATTCTTCGCTATTGGCAATCTCAGCGCCATTGTGCACCAGTTCTAGCATCGCCTCGTACAGCGTGCGCAATTTGTCAGACTTTATGATAAAATCCAACAATTTTTCCTCATACTCTTCAATCAGCTGCGGGTAACAGACCAGTGCCGAAATTACATATTCCGCCACCAAATCATCTAAATCCGTCCGCACGGTTGAGGCCAAAGACACCGTTGCCTTTTGTTCTTTGCGCTTAATATACTCGTTGCGAGGCTGCCAAGAGCCGCGGCCGATTTCCCGATATATCTTATTTTTCATATCCTGCGCATAATAGCCGCGTACAGATTCATCGGCAATTTTAGCAACTTCTTCTCTGATATTTTTTTCCAACAATGCCTTTTGTTCCGGCGTTTCAAGCGACTGTCCCTCAACATTTTTACGCCACAACAAATCCTTAAGAGGCATAGTATCGGAGACTACCTTAAGAAATTCATCTTGCCCACGGGCTTTTAAAAACTCATCAGGATCAAGCTTATCCGGCAAAAAAGCATATTGAAGCGAAAACCCCGGCTTTAGTATCGGCAAAACTCTGTCTACTGAGCGGATTGCCGCCCGCACGCCGGCGCTATCGCCGTCAAAACAGCAAGTCGGCTCCGGCACCACTTTCCAAGCCTCGGCAATTTGGTCTTCGGTCAAGGCTGTTCCCAGCGGCGCCACCGCATAATGAATGCCATATTTATCCATGGCTATTACATCCATATATCCCTCACAGATAATCATCCGTTTAGCCTCATATCCGGCATCGCGGGCATTGTTCAGGTTATACAGTACTTTGCGTTTGTTGAATATCGGAGTTTCCGGCGAATTAAGATATTTAGGTTGACTACCGTCCATAACCCGACCGCCAAAAGCAATCACTTTGCCGCGTTTATCTATAATCGGAATCATCACCCGATTGCGAAAAAAATCATGCGAACGCCGCCCTTCGGGAATTGTCAGCAATCCAAGCTCCGCCATCTCCGGCTCAGTCACACCTTTAGAGGCCAGCTGCGCCTTAAGTCCGTTGTTATTGGGGGCATAGCCCATGCGAAATTTAGCAATTATATCATTATCAAAGCCACGACCATAAAGGTAATTGAGAGCCTCCTGCCCTGCCGTCAAACGCAAATTTTTTTCAAAAAACTTGCACGCCAGCTCCATAATATCATAAGCAGAATTGCGCTTTTCCACCTGCTCTTTATTTTCATGCGTCAACTGAGGCAGGCTCATACCAACCTTATGTCCGAGCTTTTCTACCGCGTCTATAAAACTCAAACCATTGGCATCCATCTCAAACTTGATAATATCGCCATGCGCGCCGCACCCAAAGCAATGATAAAACCCCTTGGCTTCATTAACCGTAAAAGATGGAGTTTTTTCATTATGAAACGGGCACAAGCCTGTATATTCCCTGCCTTTGCGAGTGAGCTTTACTTTTTGCCCCACCACATCGGCAATAGAAATCTTTGCGCGCAATTCATCGCAAAATCTTTGTAAATCGCTTGTTGACATTATCTCTCGGCCAAATTCGTTTTTTGCTACTTTAACAACCTGAGCTTTTCTGTCAAGGGGAAGGTGCTTTATAATGCCGCTTTTAAAAATTATTTTTATAAAAAATAATTTTCTTATAAATCCTCCCGCCTGATGTGGCGCGAGGATAATATTAAAGAAAACAATTCCTTACAAATCCTCCCCCTCGACAGGCGCGAAAATAATATAAAAAAACAATTCCTTACAAGTCCTCCTCCTTGACGGGGGAGGTTTGGCAGGGGTGACAAAATAGCAAAACAAGTCCTCCCCCTTGACGGGGGAGGTTTGGCAGGGGTGACACAATAGCAAATATTTAGCTCCTGTCTCACCCCCATCTAAATCTTCCCCCGTCGAGGGGGAAGACTTATATGGCATTAAATTTTAAAAAAGTTTCATCACCGCCTGTGCCGCTTGTGACGCCAGTGAGAGAGAGTTAATCGCCAGCTGTTGTCTGGTTTGCAATGCCAA